>NZ_LJSB01000038.1:0-321054 GCF_002742565.1 Pseudomonas sp. 2995-3
GTAGTGAAACGATGCATCGCCGATGGTAGTGTGGGGTTTCCCCATGTGAGAGTAGGTCATCGTCAAGATTAAATTCCGAAACCCCTGATTGCTAACGCAATCAGGGGTTTTGTTTTGGGCGCTCGTTTAGGCGTAAATCTCGCTCACGAGTGGCGTTAATCACAACGCGTCCAGGCTGAGATGCCACGTAAGCCTGCTTTGCAGCCGCCTCCAGTGCTAAATCCTGTCCTTTCTATGCAATGACCTTGCGCATGGCTATCATGCGTGCCTCATTGTGAGGCGATGCTTGCATGCTGACGTTGTTAACACTTCTCAAAGATGGTCGATTCCACTCCGGAGAGGCGCTCGGTGCTGCCCTGGGTGTCAGCCGCAGTGCTGTTTGGAAGCAGCTCCAGCATCTGGAGTCTGAATTGAACCTGCCCATTCATAAAATTCGCGGCAGGGGGTACCAGCTAGCATCTCCATTGGTGTTCTTGAGTGCTGAAGAAATTCAAGAGCGCGCTCCTGCTTTGGCGTGGCCTGTTTACATCTCTGACTCCATAGACTCCACCAATGCCGAGGCTTTGCGCCTCGTCGGCACAGGTTGCGCGGCGCCATTTCTGGTGCTTGCGGAGCAGCAAACGGCGGGAAGAGGGAGGCGGGGCCGCAAGTGGGTCAGTCCGTTTGCTCAAAACCTGTATTACAGCCTCGTATTGCGCATTGACGGCGGGCTGAGGCAGTTGGAAGGGCTTAGCCTTGTCGTCGGATTGGCAGTCATGCAGGCCCTGCGTGAGTTGGGTGTCCAGGGCGCCGCCTTGAAATGGCCGAATGACGTCCTGGTTGGGCAGAAAAAAATTGCCGGTATCTTGCTGGAATTGGTTGGAGATCCCGCTGATGTTTGCCATGTTGTGCTCGGTATAGGGATCAACGTAAATATGCAGAAGGCGGCAGAGGTCGATCAGCAGTGGACGTCGGCGCAGTTGGAGATGGGCTCCCCTGTCGACCGAAATCACTTGGTCGCACGCCTTGGACTGCAGTTGCAAAGTCACCTGGAGCGACATAAGGCTTTCGGTTTTGCTGCGCTTCAGGAAGAGTGGGAGCGAAATCATTTGTGGCAGGGTAAGGCCGTATCTCTTATCGCGGGTGTTAACCAGATTGATGGTGTGGTGCTGGGTGTTGATCACCAGGGCGCGCTGCGGCTGAGTGTCGAGGGTGTCGAGAAAATATACAGCGGCGGTGAGTTAAGCCTGAGGTTGCGTGATGATTCTTGAGCTCGACTGTGGGAATAGCTTTATCAAGTGGCGTGTGCTCGATTCGCCTATGGCCAGGGCGTCCGCTGAGGGTGTTGTCGGCTCGGACCTTGAGTTGATCGAGGGCCTGAAGGCAATCCCGGGGTTGTCATTGACGCGCTGCCGCCTGGTAAGTGTTCGGGCCTCCGAAGAGACCGGGCAGTTGGTTGAGGCATTGCAGGGGGCATTTGGGGTTGTTGTGTCTTGTGCTGTCTCAGCGAGGGAGGCGGCGGGTGTACGTAACGGCTACGAAGAGTTTGAGCGTCTTGGGCTGGATCGTTGGTTGGCAATGCTCGGTGGTTTCAAGCTGGCATCAGGTGCCTGCCTGGTACTCGATTTCGGTACCGCAGCCACTGCAGACTTTATTGCTGCCGATGGTGAGCACCTTGGCGGCTTCATTTGCCCGGGAATGCCCCTCATGCGCAGCCAGTTGCGAACGCACACGCGCAAAATCCGCTACGACGATATTGCGGCAGAGCAGGCCCTGGCACGCCTCTCGCCGGGGCGGACGACTGTGGAAGCCGTTGAGCGGGGTTGTACGCTGATGCTCAGAGGGTTTGTTTTGACACAGCTTGAGTTGGCTCGGAGCTATTGGGGGAATGACTTCACGGTTTTTCTGACTGGCGGGGATGCTGACCTGGTCTCCGATGCCGTGCCTCACGCTCGTTTTGTTCCTGATCTGGTTTTTGTTGGTCTGGCGATGGCGTGCCCTTTGTCCTGAGGTATTTATGCGTTGGCTGTTTTTGCTTTTGCTCGTTCTCAATGCCTTCTATTACATCTGGCATCAACAGGAAGCCCCATTGCGTGCTAAAGATGTAACGCCACTGAGTCTCTATAAGGGCTCTCAGCAGGATATTCGCCTATTGAGTGAATCCTCTGACCCCATGGTTCGGCGCGACCGGGCAAAAGCGCCTGACGCACAAAGTACGTGTCTATACATCGGTGGTTTCGCTGATCAGCGCCAGGCCCAGTCGGTAGAGCAGCGCCTCATAAGCCTGGATATAAAGGTCAAAGTGCTTCTCCTCAATACGCCTGATGCCTCCGGCTATTGGCTTCGTGTCGCCCCTGAAAGCAGGAGGTTGGCTGAGGATCTGCCGTTTGAAAACCTTGCTAAGGAATTCAATGAGTTAAAACATAAAATAATGTTGTGCGAAGGCGTTGCAACTGTCGAATAGTTTGCATAGAATGGCGCCCGCTTCGCAGTGAAGACCTTTACGGTCTACAGCGTGAAGCGAAGGTCAACGCAGCTAACCTCATATTTTTAATGAGAAAATGCTTGACAGAAGGCCGGCGTGATGTAGAATGCCGGCTCGCTTAGGAGGGGTTCCCGAGCGGCCAAAGGGATCAGACTGTAAATCTGACGTCTACGACTTCGAAGGTTCGAATCCTTCCCCCTCCACCATTTTTAGCGTGAGCTGCAAGCTCCGCGGGTATAGTTTAGTGGTAGAACCTCAGCCTTCCAAGCTGATGATGCGGGTTCGATTCCCGCTACCCGCTCCAAGTTTGCAGGTTGTGCAATGTGTTTTGCTCTTGTAGCTCAGTTGGTAGAGCACACCCTTGGTAAGGGTGAGGTCAGCGGTTCAAATCCGCTCAAGAGCTCCATATAACAAGGCAGATATGAAAATATCTGCCTTTGTTTTAACAGCTGCCTCGGCTTGTTGGTGTTGCATTTGGCTTTGTTGCCAGGTGATTTCAAGTCTAGTGGGGTTGGTTGTTGTAAAGTCTTTTTCAGGCCTGCATAATGGTCGGCCTGATTTTGTTTTAGGTCAGTAGCTCAATTGGCAGAGCGACGGTCTCCAAAACCGTAGGTTGGGGGTTCGATTCCCTCCTGACCTGCCAGATTCACGTGGTGTGTCTGGCTTTCTTTTCACAGGATCTTCATAGATGACTCCTAAGGCTGAAGCTCAAAGCTCTCGTTTCGATCTCGTCAAGTGGCTCGCTGTGGTCGCGTTGGTGGTCGTAGGCGTTGTTGGCAATCAGTACTACTCTGCTTCGCCGATCCTGTACCGCGTACTCGCTTTGCTCGCTCTTGCTGCTGTAGCTGCCTTTGTAGGCCTGCAGACTGCCAAAGGCAAGTCTTTCGCGGTCCTGGTAAAGGAAGCTCGCACCGAAATTCGTAAAGTCGTTTGGCCGACTCGCCAAGAAACCACGCAGACCACATTGATTGTTGTGGCTGTTGTTCTGGTTATGGCGTTGCTGTTGTGGGGGCTTGATTCCCTGCTCGGCTGGCTTGTTTCCTTGATTGTTGGCTAAGGGTGTCCCGTGGCTAAGCGTTGGTACGTTGTGCATGCTTACTCGGGTTACGAGAAGCATGTTATGCGCTCTTTGCTAGAGCGCGTAAAGCTTGCAGGCATGGAAGATGGCTTCGGCGAAATTCTGGTTCCCACTGAAGAAGTGGTTGAAATGCGGAATGGTCAGAAGCGCAAAAGCGAACGCAAGTTCTTCCCTGGCTACGTGCTGGTTCAGATGGACATGAATGAAGGTACTTGGCACTTGGTCAAGGACACTCCTCGTGTCATGGGTTTCATCGGCGGTACTGCTGATAAGCCTGCTCCGATCACCGACAAAGAGGCGGAAGCAATTCTGCGTCGCGTTGCTGACGGTAGCGACAAGCCTAAGCCGAAGACGTTGTTCGAGCCGGGTGAGGTTGTTCGTGTCACAGATGGTCCGTTTGCTGATTTCAACGGCACCGTCGAAGAAGTTAACTACGAAAAGAGCCGGATCCAAGTGGCAGTGCTCATTTTCGGTCGCTCTACTCCGGTAGAGTTGGAGTTCAGCCAGGTCGAGAAGGTCTAGCTGAGCAAGCATCCCAACCCCGCAGCCTTAGGCTGTGGGGTTTTGTCGTCACTGGGATAAACGCGCAAGTAACCGGGGAGCCTTTCGAGGCGTTTGAACCCGTAATTGGAGTGCCTCATGGCCAAGAAGATTACCGCTTACATCAAGCTGCAAGTGAAGGCCGCTCAGGCCAACCCAAGTCCACCTGTCGGCCCGGCTCTGGGTCAGCACGGCGTGAACATCATGGAATTCTGCAAGGCCTTCAACGCCCGTACTCAGGGTCTTGAGCCAGGTCTGCCGACTCCAGTGATCATCACTGTATACAGCGACCGTAGCTTCACTTTCGAAACCAAGTCGACCCCGGCTTCGGTTTTGCTGAAGAAAGCTGCTGGTCTGACTAGCGGTTCCGCTCGTCCTAACACCGTTAAGGTTGGCACCGTAACTCGTGCTCAGCTGGAAGAAATCGCGAAAACCAAAAACGCGGATCTGACTGCAGCTGATATGGATGCAGCCGTGCGTACCATCGCCGGTTCTGCTCGTAGCATGGGCCTTAACGTGGAGGGTGTGTAATGGCTAAGCTGACCAAGCGCCAAAAGGCTATCGCCGGCAAAATCGAAGCAGGCAAGGCCTACAACTTTGTAGACGCCGCTGCCCTGCTGACCGAGCTGTCGACTGTCAAGTTCAGCGAGTCCGTTGACGTTGCTGTAAACCTGGGTGTTGACCCACGTAAATCCGACCAGGTCGTTCGTAGCGCTACTGTGCTGCCACACGGTACTGGCAAGACTGTACGTGTTGCTGTCTTCACCCAAGGCCCGGCAGCTGAAGCTGCTCTGGCCGCCGGCGCTGATCGCGTTGGCATGGACGACCTGGCTGCCGAAATGAAAGGCGGCGACCTGAACTACGACGTAGTTATTGCTTCCCCGGATGCAATGCGCGTTGTAGGTCAGTTGGGTCAGATCCTCGGTCCACGTGGTCTGATGCCTAACCCTAAAGTCGGCACCGTAACGCCAGACGTAGCTACCGCGGTTAAAAACGCCAAGGCTGGTCAGGTTCGTTATCGCACCGACAAAAACGGCATCATTCACACCTCCGTTGGCAAAGTCGGCTTCGATGCCGTCAAGCTGAAGGAAAACGTTGAAGCCCTGATCGCTGATCTGAAGCGTATCAAGCCAGCTTCTTCGAAAGGTATCTACGTCAAGCGCGTTACCCTGAGCACCACTATGGGCCCAGGTCTGGTCATCGACCAAGGCTCGCTGGACGTATAAGAAATACGTTGGTGCGAGAGATCGCGCCAATTGAAAAAATTGGGGTCCCTGCCTGGCGGGGGCTATCCAAGACCGTAGGCGGCGCAAGCCTTAAACCTCAAGCCTACGCAGATGGTGCTCCCGGTTCCTTACCGAATCAGACACCAAAACGACATCCGGCTTCGGCCAGATGAAACGGTAACAAGCAGGAGTTAAACCCGTGGCAATTAATCTCGAAGACAAGAAGGCCATCGTCGCTGAAGTCAACGAGGCTGCCAAAGCTGCTCTGTCCGCTGTCGTGGCTGATGCCCGTGGTGTGACAGTAGGCGCTATGACCGGACTCCGTAAAGAGGCTCGTGAAGCTGGCGTATACGTACGTGTTGTACGTAACACCCTGCTCAAGCGCGCTGTTGCTGACACTGAATACAGTGTTCTCAATGACGTGTTCACCGGCCCGACTCTGATCGCGTTCTCCAAAGATCACCCGGGTGCTGCTGCCCGTTTGTTCAAGGAATTCGCCAAGAGTCAGGATAAGTTCGAGATCAAGGCAGCTGCGTTCGAGGGCAAGTTCCTCGCAGCTAACCAAATCGACGTACTGGCAACACTGCCGACCCGTAACGAAGCTATTTCTCAGCTGATGAGCGTGATTCAAGGCGCTACCAGCAAGTTGGCTCGTACTCTGGCCGCAGTTCGCGAGCAAAAAGAAGCTGCCGCAGCCTAAGGCTGAGCACCTCCTTTCGCGTATTTTTGTTTATTTCGATGGCCGCGTAGGCCGTCCCCCAATTCAGGAAATACAGTAATGTCTATCTCCCAAGAAGATATCCTCAACGCCGTAGCTGAAATGTCGGTTCTGCAGGTTGTTGAGCTGATCAAAGCTTTCGAAGAAAAATTCGGCGTTTCCGCTGCCGCTGCTTCCGCTGGCCCAGCTGTTGCTGCTGTTGCTGCTGAAGAGCAAACCGAATTCAACGTCATGCTGCTGGAAGCTGGCGAGAAGAAAGTAAACGTGATCAAGGCAGTTCGTGAACTGACCGGTCTGGGCCTGAAAGAAGCCAAGGCTGTAGTTGACGGCGCTCCTGCCCAGGTTCTGGAAGCAGTGTCGAAAGACGCCGCTGACAAAGCTAAAGCAGTGCTGGAAGAAGCAGGCGCTAAAGTCGAGCTGAAGTAAGCATCGACCTTGCGTCTCCAGCCCAAGCGTTAAGCTGAAGGCTGATGGCTGGTGGCTCTTGCCACCGGCCTTTTTCCGTTCTTGGCTGTCGACTCGGTCGCCGCCAATTACGCGCTGTAACCACCCGATGCGGTGGTGCAAACCATGGGGTTTGCAAGATTTTCTGGCTGCTCCCGTCGGAGGGGCCAAACAAGCAGGTGACCAAGCTGGGGAACGCTGATGGCTTACTCATATACTGAGAAAAAACGTATCCGCAAGGACTTTAGCAAGTTGCCGGACGTCATGGATGTCCCGTACCTTCTGGCTATCCAGCTGGATTCGTATCGTGAATTCTTGCAGGCGGGAGCGACCAAAGATCAGTTCCGCGACGTGGGCCTGCATGCGGCCTTCAAATCCGTTTTCCCGATCATCAGCTACTCCGGCAATGCTGCGCTGGAGTACGTGGGTTATCGCCTGGGCGAACCGGCATTTGATGTCAAAGAATGCGTGTTGCGCGGTGTTACGTACGCCGTACCTTTGCGGGTAAAAGTCCGCCTGATCATTTTCGACAAAGAATCGTCGAACAAAGCGATCAAGGACATCAAAGAGCAAGAAGTCTACATGGGCGAAATCCCACTGATGACTGAAAACGGTACCTTCGTAATCAACGGTACCGAGCGTGTTATTGTTTCCCAGCTGCACCGTTCCCCGGGCGTGTTCTTCGACCACGACCGCGGCAAGACGCACAGCTCCGGTAAACTCCTGTACTCCGCGCGGATCATTCCGTACCGCGGTTCGTGGTTGGACTTCGAGTTCGACCCGAAAGACTGCGTGTTCGTGCGTATCGACCGTCGTCGCAAGCTGCCGGCCTCGGTACTGCTGCGCGCGCTCGGTTACACCACTGAGCAGGTGCTGGACGCTTTCTACACCACCAACGTATTCAGCCTGAAGGATGAAACCCTCAGCCTGGAGCTGATTGCTTCGCGTCTGCGTGGTGAAATTGCCGTTCTGGACATTCAGGACGAAAACGGCAAAGTGATCGTTGAAGCGGGTCGTCGTATTACTGCGCGCCACATCAACCAGATCGAAAAAGCCGGCATCAAGTCGCTGGAAGTGCCTCTGGACTACGTCCTGGGTCGCACCACCGCCAAGGTTATCGTTCACCCGGCTACAGGCGAAATCCTGGCTGAGTGCAACACCGAGCTGAACACCGAAATCCTGGCAAAAATCGCCAAGGCCCAGGTTGTTCGCATCGAGACCCTGTACACCAACGACATCGACTGCGGTCCGTTCATCTCCGACACACTGAAGATCGACTCCACCAGCAACCAATTGGAAGCGCTGGTCGAGATCTATCGCATGATGCGTCCTGGTGAGCCACCGACCAAAGACGCTGCCGAGACCCTGTTCAACAACCTGTTCTTCAGCCCTGAGCGTTATGACCTGTCTGCGGTCGGCCGGATGAAGTTCAACCGTCGTATCGGTCGTACCGAGATCGAAGGTTCGGGCGTGCTGTGCAAGGAAGATATCGTCGCGGTACTGAAGACTCTGGTCGACATCCGTAACGGTAAAGGCATCGTCGATGACATCGACCACCTGGGTAACCGTCGTGTTCGCTGCGTAGGCGAAATGGCCGAAAACCAGTTCCGCGTTGGCCTTGTGCGTGTTGAACGTGCGGTCAAAGAGCGTCTGTCGATGGCTGAAAGCGAAGGCCTGATGCCGCAAGACCTGATCAACGCCAAGCCAGTGGCTGCGGCAGTGAAAGAGTTCTTCGGTTCCAGCCAGCTTTCCCAGTTCATGGACCAGAACAACCCGCTCTCCGAGATCACCCACAAGCGCCGTGTTTCTGCACTGGGCCCGGGCGGTCTGACCCGTGAGCGTGCTGGCTTTGAAGTTCGTGACGTACACCCGACGCACTACGGTCGTGTTTGCCCGATCGAAACGCCGGAAGGTCCGAACATCGGTCTGATCAACTCCCTGGCCGCTTATGCGCGCACCAACCAGTACGGCTTCCTCGAGAGCCCGTACCGCGTGGTGAAAGACGCTCTGGTCACCGACGAGATCGTATTCCTGTCCGCCATCGAAGAAGCTGATCACGTGATCGCTCAGGCTTCGGCCACGATGAACGACAAGAAAGTCCTGATCGACGAGCTGGTAGCTGTTCGTCACTTGAACGAGTTCACCGTCAAGGCGCCGGAAGACGTCACCTTGATGGACGTTTCGCCGAAGCAGGTAGTTTCGGTTGCAGCGTCGCTGATCCCGTTCCTGGAACACGATGACGCCAACCGTGCGTTGATGGGTTCCAACATGCAGCGTCAAGCTGTACCAACCCTGCGCGCTGACAAGCCGCTGGTAGGTACCGGCATGGAGCGTAACGTAGCCCGTGACTCCGGCGTTTGCGTCGTAGCCCGTCGTGGCGGCGTGATCGACTCCGTTGATGCCAGCCGTATCGTGGTTCGTGTTGCCGATGATGAAGTTGAAACTGGCGAAGCCGGTGTCGACATCTACAACCTGACCAAATACACCCGCTCGAACCAGAACACCTGCATCAACCAGCGTCCGCTGGTGAGCAAGGGTGACCGCGTTCAGCGTAGCGACATCATGGCCGACGGCCCGTCCACCGACATGGGTGAACTGGCTCTGGGTCAGAACATGCGCATCGCGTTCATGGCATGGAACGGCTTCAACTTCGAAGACTCCATCTGCCTGTCCGAGCGTGTTGTTCAAGAAGACCGTTTCACCACGATCCACATTCAGGAACTGACCTGTGTGGCACGTGATACCAAGCTTGGGCCAGAGGAAATCACTGCAGACATCCCGAACGTGGGTGAAGCTGCACTGAACAAGCTGGACGAAGCCGGTATCGTTTACGTAGGTGCTGAAGTTGGCGCAGGCGACATCCTGGTAGGTAAGGTCACTCCGAAAGGCGAGACCCAACTGACTCCGGAAGAGAAGCTGCTGCGTGCCATCTTCGGTGAAAAAGCCAGCGACGTTAAAGACACCTCCCTGCGTGTACCTACCGGTACCAAGGGTACTGTTATCGACGTACAGGTCTTCACCCGTGACGGCGTTGAGCGTGATGCTCGTGCACTGTCCATCGAGAAGACTCAACTCGACGAGATCCGCAAGGACCTGAACGAAGAGTTCCGTATCGTTGAAGGCGCGACCTTCGAACGTCTGCGTTCCGCTCTGGTAGGCCACAAGGCTGAAGGCGGCGCAGGTCTGAAGAAAGGTCAGGACATCACCGACGAAGTACTCGACGGTCTTGAGCACGGCCAGTGGTTCAAACTGCGCATGGCTGAAGATGCTCTGAACGAGCAGCTCGAGAAGGCCCAGGCCTACATCGTTGATCGCCGCCGTCTGCTGGACGACAAGTTCGAAGACAAGAAGCGCAAACTGCAGCAGGGCGATGACCTGGCTCCAGGCGTGCTGAAAATCGTCAAGGTTTACCTGGCAATCCGTCGCCGCATCCAGCCGGGCGACAAGATGGCCGGTCGTCACGGTAACAAAGGTGTGGTCTCCGTGATCATGCCGGTTGAAGACATGCCGCACGATGCCAATGGCACCCCGGTCGACGTCGTCCTCAACCCGTTGGGCGTACCTTCGCGTATGAACGTTGGTCAGATCCTCGAAACCCACCTGGGCCTCGCGGCCAAAGGTCTGGGCGAGAAGATCAACCGTATGATCGAAGAGCAGCGCAAGGTTGCTGACCTGCGTAAGTTCCTGCACGAGATCTACAACGAGATCGGCGGTCGCAACGAAGAGCTGGACACCTTCTCCGACCAGGAAATCCTGGACCTGGCGAAGAACCTGCGCGGCGGCGTTCCAATGGCTACCCCGGTGTTCGACGGTGCCAAGGAAAGCGAAATCAAGGCCATGCTGAAGCTGGCAGACCTGCCAGAAAGCGGCCAGATGCAGCTGTTCGACGGCCGTACCGGCAACAAGTTTGAGCGCCCGGTTACTGTTGGCTACATGTACATGCTGAAGCTGAACCACTTGGTAGACGACAAGATGCACGCTCGTTCTACCGGTTCGTACAGCCTGGTTACCCAGCAGCCGCTGGGTGGTAAGGCTCAGTTCGGTGGTCAGCGTTTCGGGGAGATGGAGGTCTGGGCACTGGAAGCATACGGTGCTGCATACACTCTGCAAGAAATGCTCACAGTGAAGTCGGACGATGTGAACGGTCGGACCAAGATGTACAAAAACATCGTGGACGGCGATCACCGTATGGAGCCGGGCATGCCCGAGTCCTTCAACGTGTTGATCAAAGAAATTCGTTCCCTCGGCATCGATATCGATCTGGAAACCGAATAACACGTGACGCGAATCGAGAGCGGGGTTGTTTAGCCCGCTCTCTGCTCCGCCAGGAGGAAAGGCCTTGAAAGACCTACTGAATTTGCTGAAAAACCAGGGTCAAGTCGAAGAGTTCGACGCCATCCGTATTGGGTTGGCATCGCCTGAGATGATCCGTTCGTGGTCGTTCGGTGAAGTTAAAAAGCCGGAAACCATCAACTACCGTACGTTCAAACCTGAGCGTGACGGCCTGTTCTGCGCCAAGATCTTTGGCCCGGTAAAGGATTACGAGTGCCTGTGCGGTAAGTACAAGCGCTTGAAGCACCGTGGTGTGATCTGCGAGAAGTGCGGCGTTGAAGTTGCACTGGCCAAGGTTCGTCGTGAGCGCATGGCGCACATCGAACTGGCTTCGCCGGTTGCCCACATCTGGTTCCTGAAATCGCTGCCGTCCCGTATCGGCTTGCTGATGGACATGACCCTGCGTGATATCGAACGCGTTCTCTACTTCGAGAGCTATGTCGTTATCGATCCAGGCATGACCACCCTTGAAAAAGGTCAGCTGCTGAACGACGAGCAGTACTTCGAAGCGCTGGAAGAATTCGGCGACGACTTTGATGCCCGTATGGGTGCCGAGGCTGTCCGCGAGCTGCTGCACGCTATCGACCTGGAGCACGAGATTGGCCGTCTGCGCGAAGAAATTCCGCAAACCAACTCCGAAACCAAGATCAAGAAACTGTCCAAGCGTCTGAAGTTGATGGAAGCCTTCCAGGGTTCCGGCAACTTGCCAGAGTGGATGGTGCTGACCGTTCTGCCGGTTCTGCCGCCAGACCTGCGTCCGCTGGTACCGTTGGACGGTGGTCGTTTCGCGACGTCCGACCTCAACGACCTGTACCGCCGCGTGATCAACCGTAACAACCGCTTGAAGCGCCTGCTCGATCTGTCCGCTCCGGACATCATCGTGCGCAACGAAAAGCGTATGTTGCAAGAAGCTGTCGATGCCTTGCTCGACAACGGCCGTCGTGGCCGCGCTATCACCGGTTCGAACAAGCGTCCTCTGAAATCCTTGGCTGACATGATCAAGGGTAAGCAAGGTCGTTTCCGTCAGAACTTGCTCGGTAAGCGTGTTGACTACTCCGGTCGTTCGGTAATTACCGTAGGCCCGACCCTGCGTCTGCACCAGTGCGGTCTGCCCAAGAAGATGGCACTTGAGCTGTTCAAGCCATTCATCTTCGGCAAGCTGGAAATGCGCGGTCTCGCGACCACCATCAAAGCGGCCAAGAAAATGGTCGAGCGCGAACTGCCAGAGGTTTGGGACGTTCTCGCTGAAGTGATTCGCGAACACCCGGTTCTCCTCAACCGTGCACCGACCCTTCACCGTCTGGGTATCCAGGCGTTTGAACCAGTACTGATCGAAGGTAAGGCTATCCAGCTGCACCCTCTGGTCTGTGCTGCGTACAACGCCGACTTCGACGGCGACCAAATGGCCGTGCACGTACCGCTGACACTGGAAGCCCAGTTGGAAGCGCGCGCGTTGATGATGTCGACCAACAACATTCTGTCGCCAGCCAACGGTGAGCCAATCATCGTTCCGTCGCAGGACGTTGTATTGGGTCTGTACTACATGACTCGTGAAGCGATCAACGCCAAAGGTGAAGGTCGTGTGTTCGCTGACCTGCAAGAAGTTGACCGTGTGTTCCGTGCCGGCGAAGCCGCACTGCACGCCAAGGTCAAAGTGCGGATCAACGAAACCGTCAACGACCGTGATGGCGGCAGCGTGAGCGGCACCCGTATTGTCGACACCACTGTCGGCCGTGCCTTGCTGTATCAAGTTGTGCCAAAAGGCCTGTCGTACGACGTCGTCAACTTGCCGATGAAGAAAAAGGCGATCTCCAAGCTGATCAACCAGTGCTACCGCGTGGTTGGTTTGAAAGAGACCGTGATCTTCGCTGACCAGCTGATGTACACCGGCTTTGCTTATTCGACCATTTCCGGCGTTTCCATCGGTGTTAACGACTTCGTTATCCCGGATGAAAAAGCCCAGATCATCAATGCTGCAACTGATGAAGTGAAAGAAATCGAAAGCCAGTACGCCTCCGGCCTGGTAACCCAGGGCGAGAAGTACAACAAAGTGATCGACCTTTGGTCCAAGGCCAACGACGAAGTGTCGAAGGCGATGATGGCTAACCTCTCGAAAGAGAAGGTTATCGACCGTCATGGCGTAGAAGTCGATCAAGAGTCGTTCAACTCGATGTACATGATGGCCGACTCGGGCGCACGGGGTTCTGCTGCGCAGATCCGTCAGCTCGCCGGTATGCGTGGCCTGATGGCCAAGCCGGACGGCTCCATCATCGAAACGCCGATTACTGCGAACTTCCGTGAAGGTTTGAGCGTACTTCAGTACTTCATCTCCACTCACGGTGCTCGTAAGGGTCTTGCGGATACCGCGTTGAAAACGGCTAACTCCGGTTACCTGACTCGTCGTCTGGTAGACGTTGCGCAAGACTTGGTTGTGACTGAAGTTGACTGCGGCACCGAACACGGTCTGCTGATGACTCCGCACATCGAAGGCGGCGACGTTGTAGAGCCGTTGGGTGAGCGCGTACTGGGTCGAGTAATTGCCCGTGACGTATTCAAGCCAGGTACCGAGGAAGTTATCGTTCCTGCTGGCACCCTGGTGGATGAAAAGTGGGTCGAGTTCATCGAACTCAACAGCATCGACGAAGTGATTGTTCGCTCGCCGATCAGCTGCGAAACCCGCTACGGCATTTGCGCCAAGTGCTACGGCCGTGACTTGGCTCGTGGTCACCAGGTGAACATCGGTGAAGCGGTTGGCGTAATTGCTGCCCAGTCCATCGGTGAGCCGGGTACCCAGCTGACCATGCGTACGTTCCACATCGGTGGTGCGGCAAGCCGGACCTCCGCAGCTGACAGCGTTCAGGTGAAGAACGGCGGTACTGTCCGTCTGCACAACCTGAAACACGTTGAGCGAGTGGATGGTTGCCTGGTTGCTGTGTCCCGTTCCGGTGAGCTGGCAATCGCTGATGACTACGGTCGTGAGCGCGAGCGTTACAAGCTGCCGTACGGTGCTGTGATCTCGGTTAAAGAAGGTGACAAGGTCGACGCTGGCGCAATCGTGGCCAAGTGGGATCCGCACACTCACCCAATCGTTACCGAAATGAAAGGTACCGTGACCTACGTGGGCATGGAAGAAGGCATCACGATCAAGCGTCAGACTGACGAATTGACCGGTATGACCAACATTGAAGTACTCGACGCGAAAGATCGTCCAGCTGCCGGTAAAGACATCCGTCCTGCCGTTAAGATGGTTGACGACAACGGCAAGGACTTGTTGCTGCCAGGCACTGACGTAATCGCTCAGTACTTCCTGCCAGCCAACGCCCTGGTCGGTGTAGCGGATGGTGCGAAGATCGCGATCGGTGATGTTATCGCGCGTATCCCGCAAGAAACTTCGAAGACTCGCGACATCACCGGTGGTCTGCCGCGTGTTGCCGACTTGTTTGAAGCTCGTCGTCCGAAAGAAGCGTCGATTCTGGCTGAAGTCAGCGGCACCATCGCGTTCGGTAAAGAGACCAAAGGCAAGCGCCGTCTGGTCATTACCCCGAACGATGGTACTGATCCGTACGAAGAGCTGATTCCGAAGTGGCGTCACCTGAACGTCTTCGAAGGCGAACAGGTAAACCGCGGCGAAGTTATCTCCGACGGCCCGAGCGATCCACACGACATCCTGCGTCTGCTGGGTGTGAGTGCGCTGGCCAAGTACATCGTTAACGAGATCCAGGACGTTTACCGTCTGCAAGGCGTGAAGATCAACGATAAGCACATCGAGACCATCCTGCGTCAGATGCTGCGTAAAGTTGAAATCGCTGAATCCGGCGATTCCAGTTTCATCAAGGGCGACCAGATGGAACTGACTCACGTACTGGTAGAAAACGAACGTCTGGGCGCGGAAGACAAATTTGTCTCCAAGTTCACTCGTGTGTTGCTGGGTATCACCAAGGCGTCGTTGTCCACTGAGTCGTTCATCTCGGCGGCCTCCTTCCAGGAGACCACTCGCGTACTGACCGAAGCAGCGGTAACCGGCAAGCGCGATTACCTGCGCGGCCTGAAGGAAAACGTAGTCGTGGGTCGTTTGATCCCGGCAGGTACCGGTTTGGCTTACCACAGCGAGCGCAAGCGCCGCCGTGATGCTGACAAGCCGCTGCGCGTAAGCGCCAGTGAAGTGGAAGCTGCACTGACCGAAGCGCTGAACTCAAGCGGTAACTGAGTTCTGCGATAAATAAGTCTGGGCCCTGGCAGCCCCCATTCGTCGGATCGAGGCATTTTTGTCCCGGTTCGATGAGAGGGGAGGTCGGGGCCTTGCCTTGACTGGGGGCAAGATCCTCTTTAGACTCTTGTACCCCTAAATTTGGCGGGAATTCGTTCCTGCCATTTTGCTTTTCTTGCAAGACAATAGCGTCGCAAGACAACAGTGGAGCTAGTAGATGGCAACTATCAACCAGCTGGTACGTCAGCCGCGTAAGCGTATCGTCGAGAAATCCGACGTACCTGCGCTGCAGAACTGCCCGCAACGTCGTGGCGTATGCACTCGTGTGTATACCACCACGCCGAAAAAACCTAACTCGGCACTGCGTAAAGTATGCCGTGTGCGTCTGACCAACGGTTTCGAGGTTTCCTCGTACATCGGCGGTGAAGGCCACAACCTGCAAGAGCACAGCGTGGTACTGATCCGCGGCGGTCGTGTAAAAGACTTGCCAGGTGTTCGTTACCACACCGTACGCGGCTCCTTGGATACTTCCGGCGTTAAAGGTCGTAACCAGGGTCGTTCGAAGTACGGTACCAAGAAGCCTAAGTAGTAGCGGCTTTTTGTAAAACTGAATCATCTTATTTTCTGAGTCGATAAGAGTAAGGTCGGAGGCGTCCCGAAAGGGCACCGATTCCGAGCGAACCTGAAGACCGTTTGAGGGCTTATCCATGCCAAGAAGACGCGTAGCAGCCAAGCGCGAAGTGCTTGACGATCCAAAATACGGAAGCCAAATTCTGGCCAAGTTCATGAACCACGTGATGGAAAGCGGCAAGAAAGCCGTTGCCGAGCGTATCGTTTATGGCGCGCTGGAAAAGGTTAAAGAACGCAAGAACAGCGACCCCCTGGAAATCTTCGAGAAAGCTCTCGACGCCATCGCTCCGCTGGTCGAAGTGAAGTCGCGCCGTGTAGGCGGTGCTACTTACCAGGTTCCGGTCGAAGTTCGTCCGTCCCGTCGTAACGCTCTGGCAATGCGCTGGTTGGTAGACTTCGCCCGTAAGCGCGGCGAGAAGTCTATGGCTCTGCGTTTGGCCGGCGAGCTGTTGGACGCCGCTGAAGGTAAAGGTGCTGCTGTTAAGAAGCGTGAAGACGTGCACCGTATGGCTGAAGCTAACAAAGCTTTCTCGCACTACCGCTTCTAATCTTAGCTTCACTAATTTTGCGAGGGCTTTATGGCTCGTACTACTCCGATTAGCCGCTACCGTAACATCGGTATCGTTGCTCACGTGGATGCTGGTAAAACCACCACCACCGAGCGCGTACTGTTTTACACCGGCAAAAGTCACAAAATGGGCGAGGTGCATGACGGCGCCGCGACCACAGACTGGATGGTTCAGGAGCAGGAGCGTGGTATTACCATTACTTCTGCTGCTATTACCGCCTTCTGGAAGGGTTCCGAGAAGCAGTACAAAGATGAGCATCGCTTCAACGTAATCGATACACCAGGCCACGTAGACTTCACCATTGAAGTTGAGCGTTCCCTGCGCGTACTCGACGGCGCTGTCGTTGTGTTCTGCGGTACCTCGGGTGTTGAGCCTCAGTCGGAAACCGTATGGCGTCAAGCCAACAAGTACGGCGTTCCACGTCTTGTTTACGTAAACAAGATGGACCGTGCTGGTGCCAACTTCCTGCGCGTGATCGGTCAGATCAAACAGCGCCTGGGTCACACTCCGGTGCCAATTCAATTGGCAATCGGCTCCGAAGACAACTTCCAGGGTCAGATCGATCTGATCAACATGGAAGCTGTTTACTGGAATGACTCCGACAAAGGTATGGTCCCTGTTCGTAAGCCTATCCCTGCAGAACTGCAGGAACTGGCTGACGAGTGGCGCAACAACATGGTTGAGGCTGCGGCCGAAGCCAGCGAAGAGCTGATGAACAAGTACCTCGAGGGTGAAGAACTCACCAACGTGGAAATCAAGGCCGCTCTGCGTCAGCGTACTATCGCTGGTGAGATCGTCTTGGCTGTTTGCGGTTCCTCGTTCAAGAACAAGGGCGTTCCCCTGGTTCTCGATGCTGTGATCGACTACCTGCCTGCTCCAACCGATATTCCTGCTATCAAGGGTACCAACCCTGATAACGAGGAAGAAGAAATGGAGCGTCATGCAGACGACAGCGAGCCGTTCTCGGCCCTGGCGTTCAAGATCGCTACCGACCCATTCGTGGGTACTTTGACCTTCGTCCGTGTTTACTCGGGCGTGTTGGCATCCGGCGACGGCGTGATCAACTCGGTTAAAGGCAAGAAAGAGCGCGTGGGTCGTATGGTGCAAATGCACGCAAACGCCCGTGAAGAGATCAAGGAAGTACGCGCTGGTGACATCGCGGCCCTGATCGGCATGAAGGACGTCACCACTGGTGAGACTTTGTGCGACGCTGCCAAGCCAATCATCCTGGTTCGCATGGACTTCCCGGAGCCGGTTATTTCGGTTGCCGTAGAGCCTAAGACCAAGGATGACCAGGAAAAAATGGGTATCGCTTTGGGCAAACTTGCTCAGGAAGATCCATCTTTCCGCGTCAAGACTGATGAAGAGACTGGTCAAACGATCATCTCCGGCATGGGCGAGCTGCACCTGGACATCCTGGTTGACCGGATGCGCCGTGAGTTCAACGTCGAAGCCAACATCGGTAAGCCTCAGGTTTCCTATCGTGAGCGCATCACGAAGAACTGTGAAATCGAAGGCAAGTTCGTTCGTCAGTCCGGCGGTCGTGGTCAGTTCGGTCACTGCTGGATCCGTTTTGCTCCTGCTGACGAAGGTCAGGAAGGTCTGCAATTCGTGAACGAAGTAGTGGGTGGTGTTGTTCCTAAGGAATACATCCCTGCTATCCAGAAGGGTATCGAAGAGCAGATGAAGAACGGTGTTGTTGCCGGCTATCCGCTGATCGGCCTGAAAGCAACCGTTTTTGACGGTTCTTACCACGACGTCGACTCCAACGAGATGGCGTTTAAGGTGGCTGCTTCCATGGCAACCAAGCAACTGGCCCAGAAGGGCGGTGGTGAGTTGCTTGAGCCAATCATGGCGGTAGAAGTTGTTACACCTGAAGACTATATGGGTGATGTCATGGGCGACCTTAACCGTCGTCGCGGCATGATCTTGGGTATGGAAGACACGGTTTCCGGCAAAGTGATTCGCGCCGAGGTTCCGTTGGGTGAGATGTTCGGTTATGCGACCGACGTTCGCTCCATGTCCCAGGGTCGCGCAAGCTACTCTATGGAATTCAAAAAATACAACACAGCTCCGGCGCACATCGCTGAAACTGTATCCAAAAAACAAGGCTGATTCAGTCCTTTAGGCAAGGAGTTAATTGTCGTGGCTAAAGAAAAATTTGATCGTTCCCTACCGCACGTCAACGTTGGCACCATCGGTCACGTTGACCACGGTAAAACCACTCTGACTGCTGCTCTGACTCGCGTTTGCTCCGAAGTATTCGGTTCCGCAATCGTTGATTTCGATAAAATCGACAGCGCGCCAGAAGAAAAAGCTCGTGGTATCACCATCAACACCGCGCACGTTGAATACAACTCGCTGATCCGTCACTACGCTCACGTTGACTGCCCAGGTCACGCTGACTATGTGAAGAACATGATCACCGGTGCTGCCCAGATGGACGGCGCGATCCTGGTTTGCTCGGCCGCTGATGGTCCGATGCCACAAACCCGTGAGCACATCCTGCTGTCCCGTCAGGTAGGCGTTCCGTACATCGTGGTTTACCTGAACAAGGCCGACCTGGTAGACGACGCTGAGCTGCTGGAACTGGTTGAGATGGAAGTGCGCGATCTGCTGAGCACTTACGACTTCCCAGGCGACGACACTCCGATCATCATCGGTTCTGCTCGTATGGCTCTGGAAGGCAAAGACGACAACGAAATGGGCACCACGTCCGTTCGTAAACTGGTTGAGACTCTGGACAGCTACATCCCAGATCCAGTTCGTGTTATCGACAAGCCGTTCCTGATGCCAATCGAAGACGTATTCTCGATCTCCGGTCGCGGTACTGTTGTAACTGGTCGTATCGAGCGCGGTATCGTCAAGGTTCAAGATCCACTGGAAATCGTTGGTCTGCGTGACACTACCGTCACCACCTGCACCGGTGTTGAAATGTTCCGTAAACTGCTCGACGAAGGTCGTGCTGGCGAGAACTGCGGCGTTCTGCTGCGTGGTACCAAGCGTGACGACGTTGAGCGTGGCCAGGTTCTGGTTAAGCCAGGTTCGGTTAAGCCGCACACCAAGTTCGAAGCTGAAGTGTACGTGCTGAGCAAAGAAGAAGGCGGCCGTCACACTCCGTTCTTCAAAGGCTACCGTCCACAGTTCTACTTCCGTACTACCGACGTAACCGGTAACTGCGAACTGCCGGAAGGCGTAGAAATGGTAATGCCAGGCGACAACATCAAAATGGTTGTCACCCTGATCAAAACCATCGCTATGGAAGACGGTCTGCGTTTCGCAATCCGTGAAGGCGGCCGTACCGTTGGTGCTGGCGTTGTAGCTAAAATCATCGAGTAATTATCTCTTCTGAGATAGCTCTGATGTTTTGAAAAGGCCCCCGCTCAGCGGGGGCCTTTTTTATTGGGTTGACACCTATCAGGGCCGTCTATAGAATTGCGCCTCCTTTTAACGGGCGTATTGCGCTCGCTGGGAATAGCAGCCGGAGTCTGAAATCCAATGCAAAATCAGCAAATCCGTATCAGGTTGAAGGCTTTTGACCATCGCCTGATCGACCAATCCACCCAGGAAATCGTGGAAACCGCGAAACGTACTGGTGCTCAAGTGCGTGGTCCAATTCCACTGCCTACCCGTAAAGAGCGGTTCACCGTTCTGGTCTCCCCGCACGTCAACAAAGACGCGCGTGACCAGTACGAGATCCGTACTCATAAGCGCGTACTGGACATCGTCCAGCCAACGGATAAAACCGTTGATGCACTTATGAAGCTTGATCTGGCGGCCGGTGTGGAAGTACAGATCAGCCTCGGCTAAGACTTGGGTCTTAGTCGTGTAACGCTCTGAAATGGGCGGCCATAGCGGGTGAAAGCCCCGTACACTCATGAGGTTTACAACATGACTATTGGTGTAGTCGGTCGTAAATGCGGTATGACCCGTATTTTCACCGAAGAAGGTGTCTCCATTCCGGTCACGGTCATTGAGATCGAGCCGAATCGCGTCACCCAGTTCAAAACTGAAGAAACCGATGGCTATCGTGCAGTGCAAGTCACTGTCGGCGAGCGTCGTGCTTCGCGCGTGACTGCTGCTCAAGCAGGTCACTTCGCTAAAGCAAACGTTGCAGCTGGTCGCACTGTTATGGAGTTCCGTCTCGAAGACGGCGACTACCAGGCTGGCGATCTGATCAACGCTGAAATCTTCGCCGCTGGTCAACTGGTTGATGTAACCGGTCAGTCCAAGGGTAAAGGCTTCCAGGGTACGATCAAGCGTTGGAATTTCCGTGGCCAAGACAACACTCACGGTAACTCCGTTTCCCACCGCGTCCCGGGCTCTATTGGCCAGTGCCAGACTCCTGGTCGTGTATTCAAGGGCAAAAAAATGTCCGGTCATATGGGCGCTGAGCGCGTGACCGTGCAGTCCCTCGAAGTAGTGCGCGTCGACGCTGAACGCAATCTGTTGTTGGTCAAGGGTGCTGTTCCTGGCGCTACTGGCGGCAACCTGGTTGTACGTCCAGCGGCCAAGGCTCGCGGTTAAGGGGAAGCTGACATGCAATTAAATGTAAATGACGCTCAAGCGATCGAAGTTTCCGAACTGACATTTGGCGGCGAATTCAACGAGACGCTGGTTCACCAAGCAGTCGTGGCCTACATGGCCGGCGGCCGTCAAGGTAGCAAGCAGCAAAAGACCCGTTCCGACGTACGTGGTGGCGGTAAGCGCCCTTGGCGTCAGAAAGGTACTGGCCGTGCTCGTGCCGGTACTATCCGTAGCCCAATCTGGCGTGGCGGCGGTACCACTTTCGCAGCTCGTCCACAGGATCACACTCAGAAGCTCAACAAGAAGATGTATCGCGCAGCACTGCGCTCCATCCTTGCTGAACTCGTGCGTACTGATCGTCTGGTCGTGGTTCAAGACTTCGCTGTTGAAAGTCCAAAAACCAAAGATCTGCTGGGCAAACTGAACAACATGAGCCTGACCGACGTTTTGATCGTGTCGGAAGCTGTTGATCAGAACCTGTACCTGGCTGCTCGCAACCTGCCACACGTTGATGTACGTGACGTGCAAGGTTCCGATCCAGTTAGTCTGATCGCATACGACAAGGTGTTGATCACCGTGTCGGCCGTGAAGAAATTCGAGGAGCTGCTGGGATGAACCAGGAACGCGTATTTAAAGTTCTGCTTGGCCCGCACGTTTCCGAAAAGGCTACGGTTCTGGCTGACAAGAAAGGCCAGTTCGTTTTCAAGGTTGCAACTGACGCAACCAAGCTGGAAATCAAGAAGGCCGTCGAAAGCCTGTTCAGCGTGAAAGTAGAGCGTGTTACTACCCTGAATGTTCTGGGTAAGAGCAAGCGCACTGCTCGCGGTCTGGGCAAGCGTAATGACTGGAAGAAGGCAGTTATCTCCCTTCAGCCAGGCCAAGATCTCGATTTCAGCAGCAGTGCTGAGTAAGGAAGGGGTGCATCATGGCAATCGTTAAATGCAAACCGACTTCCCCTGGCCGCCGTTTTGTGGTCAAGGTGGTCAACCAGGAGCTGCATAAAGGCGCTCCTCACGCACCGCTGCTCGAGAAAAAATCGAAGACTGGTGGTCGTAACAACAATGGTCGTATTACCACTCGTCACATCGGTGGTGGCCATAAGCAGCATTATCGTCTGGTCGATTTCCGTCGCAACGACAAAGATGGCATCTCTGCCACTGTCGAGCGTATCGAATACGATCCAAACCGTACTGCTCACATCGCTCTGCTGCTGTACGCAGATGGCGAGCGTCGCTACATCATCGCCCCTAAAGGCGTGAGTGCTGGTGACCAGCTGATCGCAGGTGCTTTGGCACCGATCAAGCCGGGCAACGCTCTGCAACTGCGTAACATTCCAGTTGGTAGCACCGTACACGGCATCGAATTGAAGCCAGGTAAAGGCGCGCAAATCGCTCGTTCCGCTGGTGCTTCGGCTCAGCTGATCGCTCGTGAAGGTGTCTACGTGACCCTGCGTCTGCGTTCTGGTGAGATGCGTAAAGTGCTGGCTGAATGCCGCGCGACCTTGGGCGAAGTCTCGAACTCCGAGCACAGCCTGCGTTCGCTGGGTAAAGCTGGTGCCAAACGCTGGCGTGGCGTTCGCCCAACCGTTCGTGGTGTTGCCATGAACCCGGTTGACCACCCACACGGTGGTGGTGAAGGTCGTACCTCTGGTGGTCGTCATCCGGTATCGCCATGGGGCTTCCCGACTAAGGGCGCGAAGACTCGTGGTAATAAGCGTACCGACAAAATGATCGTCCGTCGTCGCAAGTAAATAGAGGGATACGACAGTGCCACGTTCTCTGAAAAAAGGTCCTTTTATTGATCTTCACCTACTGAAGAAGATCGAAGTGGCGGCGGAAAAGAACGATCGCAAACCAGTTAAGACCTGGTCGCGTCGTTCGATGATCCTGCCACAAATGGTCGGTCTGACCATCGCAGTACACAACGGTCGCCAACACGTCCCAGTTCTCGTTAACGAAGACATGGTCGGCCACAAACTGGGCGAGTTTGCCGGTACCCGCACTTATCGTGGGCACGTGGCAGACAAGAAAGCCAAGCGTTAAGGGGTTAGGAAATGGAAGTAGCCGCTAAGTTGTCGGGCGCTCGAATCTCCGCCCAGAAAGCCCGCTTGGTCGCCGACCAGATCCGCGGGAAGAAGGTGGGCGAAGCGCTCAACCTGTTGGCTTTCAGCAGTAAGAAAGCCGCCGAGATCATGAAGAAAGTGCTGGAGTCGGCCGTAGCCAACGCCGAGCATAACGAAGGCGCAGACGTTGATGACCTGAAGGTCAGCACCGTTTTCGTCAACGAAGGGCGTTCGCTGAAGCGCATCATGCCACGTGCCAAAGGCCGTGCTGATCGCATCGTCAAGCGGTCTTGCCATATCACTGTCAAGGTTGCTGACAAGTAACGGAGTCGAAGAGATGGGTCAGAAAGTACATCCCATTGGCATTCGCCTGGGAATCGTCAAGGAGCACACCTCCGTCTGGTACGCAGACGGTCGGACTTATGCGGACTATTTGTTCGCTGATCTGAAGGTGCGTGAGTATCTCCAAGACAAACTAAAAAGCGCGTCCGTAAGCCGTATCGATATCCATCGTCCGGCACAAACTGCACGTATCACCATCCACACCGCTCGTCCAGGTATCGTTATCGGGAAGAAAGGTGAAGATGTTGAGAAACTGCGTCAGGACCTGACCAAGCAAATGGGTGTGCCTGTGCACATCAATATCGAAGAGATCCGTAAGCCGGAGCTCGACGGTATGCTGGTTGCGCAGAGCGTAGCTCAGCAGCTGGAGCGTCGTGTAATGTTCCGTCGCGCTATGAAGCGCGCTGTACAGAACGCCATGCGCATTGGTGCCAAAGGCATCAAAATCCAAGTGAGCGGTCGTCTCGGCGGTGCTGAAATCGCACGTACTGAATGGTATCGCGAAGGTCGTGTGCCACTGCACACCCTGCGTGCCGACATCGACTATGCCAACTACGAAGCTCACACCACTTACGGTGTGATCGGTGTAAAGGTTTGGATCTTCAAGGGCGAAGTAATTGGTGGTCGCCAAGAAGAACTGAAACCACAAGCACCAGCGCCTCGTAAAAAAGCTGCTAAGTAAGGGGTACGCCAAATGTTGCAACCTAAGCGTACGAAGTTCCGCAAGCAGATGACAGGCCACAACCGTGGTCTGGCTCAGCGCGGTAGCAAAGTCAGCTTCGGCGAGTTCGCGCTGAAGTCTGTAGCTCGTGGTCGTCTCACCGCTCGTCAGATCGAGTCAGCGCGTCGTGCACTGACCCGTCACGTAAAACGTGGCGGCAAGATCTGGATCCGTGTATTCCCGGACAAGCCGATCTCCAAAAAGCCTCTCGAGGTTCGGATGGGTAAAGGTAAGGGTAACGTGGAATACTGGGTAGCCCAGATTCAGCCAGGCAAAGTCCTGTATGAAATCGAGGGTGTAACTGAAGAGCTGGCGCGTGAGGCTTTTGCCCTGGCTGCTGCAAAGCTGCCGCTCGCCACCGCCTTTGTTAAACGGACGGTGATGTGATGAAAGCGAATGAACTTCGTGAAAAATCCGCACAGCAGCTGAACGAGCAACTGCTCGGCCTGCTGCGCGACCAGTTCAATCTGCGTATGCAGAAAGCAACTGGCCAGTTGGGGCAGTCTCATCTGCTCTCGCAAGTTAAGCGTGACATCGCTCGCGTGAAGACTGTGCTCAACCAGCAGGCAGGTAAGTGATCATGGCTGAAGCCGAAAAGACTGTCCGTACGCTGACTGGCCGTGTTGTCAGCGACAAGATGGACAAAACCATCACCGTACTGATCGAGCGTCGCGTTAAGCACCCGATCTACGGTAAATATGTTAAGCGTTCGACTAAGCTGCACGCGCACGACGAAACCAACCAGTGCCACATCGGCGACAAAGTCACTATTCGTGAAACTCGTCCGCTGGCCAAGACCAAGTCTTGGGCACTGGTTGATGTTCTCGAACGCGCTGTGGAAGTCTAAGGACTAGGGGTCGGAGAAATTATATGATTCAGACTCAATCCATGCTCGATGTGGCCGATAACAGCGGCGCTCGCCGTGTTATGTGCATCAAGGTGCTGGGTGGCTCCCATCGTCGTTACGCTGGTATCGGTGACATCATCAAAGTTACCGTGAAGGAAGCAATTCCTCGCGGTAAAGTGAAAAAAGGCCAAGTGATGACTGCTGTTGTAGTCCGCACTCGTCACGGCGTACGCCGTGCTGATGGCTCCATTATCCGCTTTGATGGCAACGCTGCTGTTCTTCTGAACAACAAGCAAGAGCCGATCGGCACCCGTATCTTTGGGCCAGTGACCCGTGAACTTCGTACTGAGAAGTTCATGAAGATCGTCTCGCTCGCCCCAGAAGTGCTGTAAGGAGATCCGACATGCAAAAGATTCGTCGTGACGACGAGATCATCGTGATCGCCGGCAAAGACAAAGGTAAGCGCGGTAAGGTGCTTAAGGTTCTCGCTAATAACCGTCTGGTTATCGGCGGTCTGAACCTGGTTAAGCGTCATACCAAGCCTAACCCGATGTCGGGCGTACAAGGCGGTATCGTCGAAAAAGAAGCTCCACTGGACGCTTCTAACGTCGCCATTTTCAACGGCGAAACCAACAAGGCTGACCGCGTTGGTTTCAAAGTAGAAGACGGCAAGAAAATTCGTGTCTTCAAGTCGACCCAAAAAGCGGTTGATGCTTGAACACTGCTAGGTAGAAGACCATGGCACGACTAAAAGAGATTTACTGGAAAGAAATCGCACCGAAACTTAAGGAAGAACTTAAGCTTTCGAACGTGATGGAAGTTCCACGCGTTACCAAAATCACCCTGAACATGGGTCTGGGCGAAGCGGTCGGTGACAAAAAAGTCATCGAGCACGCTGTTGCTGACCTGGAAAAGATCACCGGTCAAAAAGTCGTTGTGACTTACGCTCGGAAATCCATCGCTGGCTTTAAAGTCCGTGAAGGTTGGCCGATCGGCGTCAAAGTGACTCTGCGCCGTGAGCGTATGTATGAATTCCTGGATCGTCTGCTGTCGATCTCCCTGCCTCGGGTTCGCGACTTCCGCGGCCTGAATGCCAAGTCCTTCGATGGTCGTGGTAACTACAGCATGGGCGTGAAAGAGCAGATCATCTTCCCGGAAATCGACTACGACAAGATCGATGCTCTCCGCGGTCTGGACATCACCCTGACCACCACTGCCAAGAACGATGATGAAGGTCGCGCCCTGTTGCGTGCTTTCAAATTCCCGTTCCGCAACTGATTGGAGTAGGACCATGGCCAAGATGAGCATGAAAAACCGCGAGCTGAAGCGTCAGCTCACGGTTGCCAAGTACGCCAAGAAGCGTGCAGCACTGAAAGCAATCATCGTTGATCTGAACGCAAGTCCAGAAGCGCGCTGGGAAGCTACAGTTGCTCTGCAGAAGCAGCCACGTGACGCAAGCGCTTCGCGCATGCGTAACCGCTGCCGCCTGACCGGTCGTCCACACGGCGTTTACCGCAAGTTCGGCCTCGGCCGTAACAAACTGCGTGAAGCGGCAATGCGTGGTGACGTACCAGGTCTGGTTAAAGCCAGCTGGTAAGTACTTTCAGCGTCCAGGTGGGCAGAATCGCAAGATACTGACCGCCGGTGACCTTGAATCTGGATCAAGCCCCTTTTGGGGCTTGTTTCATTTCCGGAGTATGTCTAAAATACGCGGCTCGCCTGAGCCCGTGTTTTTTATGGCCGGAGATTCTCGGCGACATATGTAGCCGCAAGGCTAATTTTTTTGTATTAGGAGCGTCTAGCCCATGAGTATGCAGGACCCGTTAGCGGACATGCTAACTCGTATCCGTAATGCCCAGATGGCTGAAAAGTCCGTCGTAAGCATGCCATCTTCCAAGTTGAAGGTAGCTGTTGCCAAAGTCCTGAAAGACGAAGGCTACATTGCGGGTTATCAGATCAGCAGCGAAACCAAGCCACTGCTGTCCATCGAGCTGAAGTACTTCGAAGGCCGTTCGGTCATTGAAGAAGTGAAGCGCGTTAGCCGTCCAGGCCTGCGTCAGTACAAGTCCGCTGAAGATCTGCCGAAAGTTCGTGGCGGTCTGGGCGTGTCTATCGTCTCCACCAACAAAGGTGTGATGACGGATCGTGCTGCGCGCGCTGCCGGTGTCGGCGGCGAAGTTCTTTGCACTGTGTTCTAAGGGGGGATAAGCATGTCTCGCGTCGCTAAGAACCCCGTTAAGCTGCCAGCCGGTGTCGAAGTAAAATTCGCAGGCCAACAGCTTTCGGTGAAGGGTGCCAAGGGCACTCTTGAACTGAACATCCATTCGTCCGTTGAGATCGTTGAAGAAGCTGGTGAGCTGCGTTTCGCTGCTCGCAATGGCGATCAACAAACTCGCGCAATGGCCGGTACCACGCGTGCGTTGGTAAACAACATGGTCCAAGGCGTAAGCCAAGGCTTCGAGCGTAAGCTCCAGCTGGTCGGTGTTGGTTACAAAGCGCAAGCAAAAGGCACGGTTTTGAACCTGGCCCTTGGCTTCTCGCACCCAGTGGATTACGAACTGCCGGAAGGCATCACCGCTGAGACCCCCAGCCAAACCGATATCCTGATCAAGGGTATTGATAAGCAGCTGGTAGGTCAGGTGGCCGCTGAGATCCGCGACTTCCGTCCACCAGAGCCGTACAAAGGCAAAGGTGTGCGCTACGCGGACGAAGTCGTCCGTCGTAAAGAAGCCAAGAAGAAGTAGGGCATAGCAAATGACCGACAAAAAAGTTACTCGACTGCGTCGCGCTCGCAAAGCACGCCTGAAAATGCACGAACTCGAAGTCGTGCGTCTCTGCGTGTACCGCTCGTCGCAGCACATCTACGCCCAGGTCATCTCGGCCGACGGCAACAAAGTCCTGGCCAGCGCCTCGACTTTGGATAAAGAACTGCGTGATGGTGCCACCGGCAACATCGACGCGGCCACAAAGGTTGGCCAGCTGGTCGCTACACGTGCTAAGGCCGTGGGCGTCTCGCAAGTGGCTTTCGACCGCTCTGGCTTCAAGTACCACGGTCGCGTGAAAGCGCTGGCTGATGCTGCTCGTGAAGCTGGGCTGGAGTTCTAAGTTATGTCAAATAACGACCAAAAGCGCGACGAAGGCTACATTGAGAAGCTGGTTCAAGTTAACCGCGTAGCCAAAACCGTTAAAGGCGGCCGTATCTTCACTTTCACCGCGTTGACCGTGGTAGGTGATGGTAAAGGGCGTGTTGGCTTCGGCCGTGGCAAGTCACGTGAAGTGCCTGCCGCGATCCAGAAGGCAATGGAAGCTGCTCGTCGCAACATGATCCAAGTTGATCTGAACGGCACCACGCTGCAGTACGCAATGAAGTCCGCTCACGGCGCTTCGAAGGTGTACATGCAGCCTGCTTCTGAAGGTACCGGTATCATCGCTGGCGGCGCTATGCGTGCTGTCCTCGAGGTTGCTGGCGTTCAGAACGTTCTGGCCAAGTGCTACGGCTCGACTAACCCGGTAAACGTGGTTCACGCCACTTTCAAGGGTTTGAAAGCTATGCAATCTCCTGAGTCCATCGCTGCCAAGCGTGGTCTGACTGTCAAGGAGATCTTCTGATCATGGCTACCGTTAAAGTAACGCTGATCAAAAGCATGACCGGCCGCATCCCTAACCACAAACTGTGTGTTAAAGGTTTGGGTCTGCGTCGCATCGGTCACACTGTAGAAGTCCAGGATACTCCCGAGAATCGCGGGATGATCAACAAGGCTTACTACATGCTGCGTGTAGAGGGTTAATCGATGAAACTCAATGATCTGAGTCCAGCGCCGGGTTCCCGTCGCGAAAAGCATCGTCCGGGCCGTGGTATCGGTAGCGGTTTGGGTAAGACTGGTGGCCGTGGCCACAAAGGTCAAACCTCCCGCTCCGGTGGCACCATTGCTCCTGGCTTTGAAGGCGGTCAACAGCCGCTGCATCGTCGCCTGCCTAAGTTCGGTTTCGTATCCCTGAAAGCCATGGATCGCGCAGAAGTGCGTCTGTCCGAGCTGGCTAAAGTGGAAGGCGACATCGTTACTGTGCAGACCCTGAAAGATGCCAACGTGATCAACGTCAACGTACAACGTGTGAAAATCATGTTGTCCGGTGAAGTGACTCGCGCTGTCACTATCGGCAAGGGAATCGGCGCCACCAAAGGTGCGCGTTCGGCTATCGAAGCAGCTGGCGGCAAGTTCGAGGAATAAATGGCTAAGCAAGGTGCTCTCTCAGCGCTCGGCAAAGGCGGTATGTCTGAACTTTGGGCTCGTCTGCGTTTTCTGTTCCTGGCGATTATCGTCTACCGAATAGGCGCACACATCCCGGTTCCAGGTATCAACCCGGACCGACTCGCAGACCTGTTTCGACAGAATGAGGGGACCATTCTTAGCTTGTTCAACATGTTTTCCGGCGGCGCGCTGGAACGGATGAGCATCTTTGCATTGGGGATCATGCCGTACATTTCGGCATCGATCATCATGCAGTTGATGACCGCCGTGAGCCCGCAGCTGGAGCAGTTGAAGAAGGAAGGTGAAGCTGGCCGTCGCAAGATTAGCCAGTACACCCGCTACGGCACTGTCGTTCTCGCCCTGGTTCAAGCTATCGGCATGTCCGTTGGCCTGGCGGGGCAGGGCGTTGCGTTCACTGGTGACTTTGGCTTCTATTTCGTCGCGGTATCCACGTTTGTGGCTGGCGCGATGTTCATGATGTGGCTGGGTGAGCAGATTACTGAGCGTGGTGTTGGCAACGGTATCTCGATGTTGATTTTCGCAGGTATCGTCGCCGGTCTTCCGAGAGCAATCGGGCAGTCTTTCGAGTCTGCACGTCAGGGTGATATCAATATCTTCGCCCTGGTTGCCATCGGTGTGCTGGCAGTAGCGATTATCGGTTTTGTGGTGTTCATTGAGCGTGGCCAGCGTCGTATTGCTGTTCACTACGCCAAGCGTCAGCAGGGCCGTAAGGTCTTTGCTGCGCAGACCAGCCACTTGCCGCTGAAAGTGAATATGGCCGGTGTTATTCCGGCAATTTTCGCGAGCAGCATTTTGCTGTTTCCGGCTTCGTTGGGTACCTGGTTTGGTCAGTCTGAAAATATGGGCTGGCTGCAGGACCTCTCTCAGTCGATCGCTCCTGGTCAGCCGTTGAATATTCTGCTGTTTAGTGCAGGGATTATTTTCTTCTGCTTCTTCTATACGGCGTTGATGTTCAATCCGAAAGACGTAGCGGAAAACCTGAAGAAGTCCGGTGCCTTTATTCCGGGTATCCGTCCAGGTGAGCAGTCGGCACGCTACATTGATGGCGTTCTGACTCGTTTGACCCTGTTCGGTGCTCTATATATGACGGCCGTGTGCTTGCTTCCCCAGTTCCTGGTGGTTGCAGCAAACGTTCCGTTCTACCTTGGCGGGACCTCGTTGCTGATCGTGGTCGTGGTTGTGATGGACTTCATGTCCCAAGTACAATCGCACCTCGTTTCGCACCAGTACGAATCCCTGATGAAGAAAGCCAACCTGAAGGGCTACGGCAGCGGCATGTTGCGCTGAGTACCCCATAAGGTTCGAGGAGTTGGTGATGAAAGTTCGTGCATCGGTGAAAAAGCTGTGCCGTAACTGCAAGATTATTCGCCGCGAAGGTGTTGTTCGAGTAATTTGCAGCGCGGAACCGCGTCACAAACAGCGCCAAGGCTGAGTGTGATCCGCTTGAAGCCCGGCAGCTAGTGCGCTGCCGGGTTGATTATTTGTTATTACAGCGATATTATCTCGCGCCCTATTTCTTGGCTTCCGGGGCGTAGGTAGCTGTCAATTGGAGTCCCACTGAATGGCCCGTATTGCAGGCGTTAACATTCCAGATAACAAGCACACTGTTATCTCGCTGACCTACATCTATGGTGTTGGTCGCACTACTGCGCAGAAAATTTGCGCAGACACTGGGGTAAACCCAGCCGCAAAGATCAAAGATCTGAGCGACGAGCAGATTGAGCTGTTGCGTGGCGAAGTGGCGAAGTTCACCACTGAAGGTGACCTGCGTCGCGAAATCAACATGAAAATCAAGCGTTTGATGGACCTCGGTTGCTACCGTGGTCTGCGTCATCGTCGTGGTCTTCCAGTACGCGGTCAGCGTACCAAGACTAACGCGCGTACCCGTAAAGGTCCGCGTAAGCCGATCCGCAAGTAATCGCCCACGCGAATCGACAGGAAAATTATCATGGCAAAACCTGCTGCTCGTCCTCGTAAAAAAGTTAAAAAGACAGTGGTTGATGGCATCGCCCACATCCATGCATCTTTTAACAACACCATCGTGACCATCACCGACCGTCAAGGTAACGCGCTGTCTTGGGCTACCTCTGGTGGTTCGGGTTTCCGCGGTTCCCGCAAGTCCACCCCGTTTGCTGCTCAAGTAGCTGCTGAACGTGCTGGTCAAGCTGCGCTGGAATACGGCCTGAAAAACCTCGACGTTAACGTCAAAGGTCCAGGTCCAGGTCGTGAGTCTGCTGTCCGTGCTTTGAACGGCTGTGGCTATAAGATCGCCAGCATCACCGACGTGACGCCAATCCCGCACAACGGGTGCCGTCCGCCGAAGAAGCGCCGCGTGTAATCCAGGAGATTGTAAAGAATGGCTCGTTACATTGGTCCAAAATGCAAACTCGCTCGTCGCGAAGGCACCGATCTCTTCTTGAAGAGCGGCGTGCGCGCGATCGAATCGAAGTGCAACATTGAAGCAGCACCTGGTATCCACGGCCAACGCCGCGGTCGCCAGTCCGATTACGGCACCCAACTGCGTGAAAAGCAGAAGGTCCGTCGTATTTACGGCGTTCTCGAGCGTCAGTTCAGCGGCTACTACAAAGAAGCTGCTGGCAAGAAAGGTGCAACCGGTGAAAACCTGCTGCAACTGCTCGAATGCCGTCTGGACAACGTTGTATACCGTATGGGCTTTGGTTCGACTCGTGCCGAATCCCGTCAGCTGGTATCGCACAAATCCGTCAGCGTAAACGGCCAAACCGTTAACGTTCCGTCCTACCAGGTTCGTGCTGGTGACGTGGTCGCGATTCGCGAGAAAGCAAAAAACCAACTTCGCATTGTCCAAGCTCTCGATCTGTGTGCCCAACGTGGCCGCGTAGAATGGGTAGAAGTAGACACTGAGAAGAAGTCGGGCGTTTTCAAGAACGTTCCTGCTCGCAGTGATCTGTCCGCCGACATCAACGAAAGCCTGATTGTCGAGCTCTACTCCAAGTAAGGGCTAGAAAATAGGTGCATCCATGCAGATTTCGGTAAATGAGTTCCTGACACCCCGCCACATTGATGTGCAGGTTGTCAGTCCAACCCGCGCCAAGATCACTCTCGAGCCTCTCGAGCGTGGTTTTGGCCACACCCTGGGCAACGCGCTGCGCCGCATCCTGTTGTCCTCAATGCCCGGCTGTGCAGTAGTCGAGGCCGAGATTGACGGTGTGCTCCACGAGTACAGCGCCATCGAAGGTGTACAGGAAGACGTAATTGAAATCCTGTTGAACCTTAAAGGTCTGGCTATCAAGCTGCACGGCCGTGACGAAGTTACGCTGACCTTGTCGAAGAAGGGTTCGGGGGTGGTTACCGCTGCCGATATTCAGCTGGATCATGATGTCGAGATCGTTAATCCCGATCACGTAATCGCTAACCTGGCGTCTAACGGCGCCCTGAACATGAAGCTCACTGTAGCTCGTGGTCGTGGTTATGAACCGGCCGACTCGCGTCAGAGCGATGAAGACGAAAGCCGCAGCATTGGTCGCTTGCAGCTTGACTCTTCGTTCAGCCCGGTTCGCCGTATCGCATACGTGGTGGAAAACGCCCGTGTCGAGCAGCGTACTAACCTGGACAAGCTGGTTATTGATCTGGAAACCAACGGTACTCTGGATCCTGAAGAGGCTATCCGCCGCGCTGCAACCATTCTGCAACAGCAGTTGGCTGCGTTCGTCGACCTCAAAGGTGACAGCGAACCAGTGGTAATCGAGCAGGAAGACGAGATCGATCCGATCCTGCTTCGCCCGGTTGACGATCTGGAACTGACTGTACGTTCGGCTAACTGCCTTAAGGCGGAAAACATTTACTACATCGGCGACCTGATTCAGCGTACCGAAGTAGAACTGTTGAAGACTCCGAACCTGGGCAAGAAATCCTTGACTGAAATCAAGGACGTTCTGGCCTCCCGCGGTCTGTCCCTCGGCATGCGCCTCGACAACTGGCCGCCTGCAAGTCTTAAGAAGGACGACAAGGCGACTGCCTGATCGTCGTAATCACCGAACGTGAGTTTGGTAAGGAATGAACCATGCGTCATCGTAAAAGTGGTCGTCACCTGAGCCGTACCAGCTCGCACCGCAAGGCCATGTTTCAAAACATGGCGGTGTCGCTGTTCGAGCACGAGCTGATCAAAACTACCCTGCCGAAAGCTAAAGAACTGCGTCGCGTTGCTGAGCCGCTGATCACTTTGGCCAAGACAGACAGCCTGGCTAACCGCCGTTTGGTTTTCGACCGTACTCGTTCGAAAGCTATCGTTGGTAAGCTCTTCAACGACCTGGGCAAGCGTTACGCTACCCGTGAGGGTGGCTACCTGCGCATCCTTAAGTGCGGCTTCCGCACTGGCGACAACGCGCCTATGGCGTATGTCGAGTTGGTTGATCGTGCTACTGCCGGCGAAGCTGTAAGCGCCGAGTAAGACGACACGCTGCAACGAAGAACCGGGCCTAGTGCCCGGTTTTTTGTGGGCGATAGGAAAGTCGTCTATATTCCTCAAGTCGCTGCCGGTTCCCTTATTAATCCAAACTCTATTCGCCCTGACGGGTTATTAGTTATTTTCTATCAAAGTCCATGATTTAATGCATTTGATGGTGTCATCTTGATGGTCAATACTCCCTCCAGCCGATTAGCCGGCAGTTCTAAGCCTGACCTGAGGAAGATTGAGCATGAGTACAATTCTGACCACCGCCAGCGGCGCTCCCGTCGCAGATAACCAGAACTCCCGCACTGCCGGCTCGCGTGGGCCACTGCTCCTCGATGATTTTCATCTCATCGAGAAGCTTGCGCACTTCAACCGTGAGAACATTCCTGAGCGTCGTGTGCACGCCAAAGGCTCAGGTGCACACGGTACGTTTACCGTCACTCGGGATATTACCCAATACACCCGCGCCAAGCTGTTTGAGTCCGTAGGCAAGCAGACTCCAACGTTTCTGCGTTTTTCCACGGTGGGTGGTGAGCGTGGCTCGGCAGATACTGCGCGTGACCCGCGCGGCTTTGCCTTGAAGTTTTACACCGAGGAAGGTAACTGGGACATCGTTGGTAACAACACCCCGGTGTTCTTCATTCGCGACCCGCTCAAGTTTCCAGATTTTATCCACACCCAGAAACGGTTGCCGCAAACCAACCTCAAAAGTGCACAGATGGTCTGGGACTTCTGGTCATTGTCCCCAGAGGCGCTGCACCAGATCACCATTCTGTTCTCGGATCGTGGCACTCCAGACGGCTATCGTCACATGCACGGCTTCGGGAGCCATACCTACAGCCTTATCAACGCTAAAGGCGAGCGCCATTGGGTCAAGTGGCACTATAAAACCAAGCAAGGGATCAAAAACCTGACACCCGAGGAGGCGACACGTATCGCCGGTACCGATCCTGATTACGCGCAGCGTGACCTGTTTGATGCGATTGAGCGCGGTGACTTTCCGAAGTGGAGCGTCAACATCCAGATCATGACCGAGGCTCAGGCCGCTGCTCACTATGAAAACCCGTTCGACGTGACTAAGACTTGGTCGCAGCAGGAGTTTCCGTTGATCGAGGTGGGTGAGCTGGAGCTGAACCGTAATCCAGTGAATTACTTTGCTGAAGTCGAGCAGGCATGCTTCGGCCCAAGCAATATGGTTCCGGGTGTTGGTCTGTCGCCAGACCGTATGCTTCAAGGCCGTGTTTTCGCTTATGCGGACGCCCACCGCTATCGCGTTGGCACCAACCATCAGCAGTTGCCGATCAACTCCCCATTGAGTCCGGTCAATAACAACCAGCGCGATGGTTCCATGTCCTTTGGTTACGGTGGTGCGTCTCCTAACTATGAGCCCAACAGCGTGGCGGATACACCAAAGCAGGCGCCACAGTACGCTGAGCCGTCTCTGGCGCTGAACGGTGCTGCTGACCGTTATGATCAACGTGAAGACACGGACTACTACAGCCATGCCGGTGCGTTGTTCCGCCTGCAGGACGACGCTCAGAAAGCGCTGCTGATTAACAACATCGCCGGCGCGATGGCCGGCGTCAGCAGTGATGTGGTTCAGCGCCAGCTTCAGCACTTTTTCAAGGCTGACCCAGCTTACGGCCAGGGCATTGCAACTGCATTGGGCGTAACGCTTAGCTGACTCTAAACGAGAAGCAGAACCGCCCTCATTCGGGCGGTTTTTGCGTTATTTCCGCCACTTTTCTCTGAATATCTTCGCTTTTCTGCCGTTTGTCCCGTGACCTTCGAGTCAGCATGGTTCAAACTACAGACTTTCAAGCAGGGAGATGTAGGGCGATGCAAGGTCACCCCGACGTAATCGATTACCTCAACACGTTGCTGACGGGCGAACTGGCAGCTCGTGACCAATATTTCATCCATTCGCGTATGTACGAAGACTGGGGCTTTACCGAGCTCTACGAGCGTATCAACCACGAAATGGAAGAAGAGGCACAGCACGCCGACGCGCTGATGCGCCGTATCCTGATGCTCGAAGGCACGCCGCGCATGCGTCCCGACGACCTGGACGTGGGCACCACGGTACCTGACATGCTCGCTGCCGACCTTCGTCTCGAGTACAAGGTGCGTGCCGCGCTCTGCAAGGGCATCGAGCTCTGTGAACAGCACAACGACTATGTCACTCGCGAAATTCTGCGCGTGCAGTTGAATGACACCGAAGAAGATCACACCTACTGGCTTGAAAAGCAGTTGGGGCTGATCAAGTTGGTCGGTCTGGAGAATTACCTGCAATCGCAGTTCTGATTTGCGGCTGCAAAAAAGCCCCTGTCACCGCAAAGTGACAGGGGCTTTTTCATGAGCCCGATAAATCAGGCTCTGTCGCGTGCCAGCAGTGGCTTCAAGTAGTAACCAGTATGCGACTGTGGCATCTCGGAGACCTGCTCCGGCGTGCCCACCGCAATGATCTGGCCACCCTTGGAACCGCCTTCCGGTCCGAGGTCCACCAGCCAGTCGGCCGTTTTGATCACATCCAGGTTGTGTTCGATGACTACCACCGTGTTGCCGTGGTCGCGCAAGCGGTGCAAAACGTCGAGCAATTGCTGAATGTCCGCGAAGTGCAGGCCCGTGGTTGGCTCATCGAGGATATACAGGGTCTTGCCCGTGTCGCGTTTGGACAGCTCACGAGACAACTTCACCCGTTGCGCCTCGCCACCCGACAGCGTGGTCGCTGACTGCCCCAGCTTGATGTACGACAGGCCCACATCCATCAACGTCTGCAGCTTGCGCGCCAATGCTGGAACTGCGTCGAAGAACACCCGCGCTTCCTCGATGGTCATCTCGAGGGTTTCGTGGATGCTCTTGCCCTTGTACTTGATCTCCAGGGTTTCGCGGTTGTAGCGCTTGCTCTTGCACACATCGCACGGCACGTAGATGTCCGGCAGGAAGTGCATTTCCACTTTGATCAGGCCATCGCCCTGGCAAGCTTCGCAGCGGCCACCCTTGACGTTGAACGAGAACCGGCCAGGCCCATAGCCCCGTGAGCGCGACTCTGGCACGCCGGCAAACAGTTCGCGTATCGGCGTGAACAACCCGGTATAGGTCGCAGGGTTCGAGCGGGGTGTGCGGCCAATCGGGCTTTGGTCGATATCGACCACCTTGTCCAAGTGCTCCAGGCCCTTGATGCTGTCGTGTGCAGCCGCTTCCAGGGTAGTCGCGCCGTTCAGGGCGGTGGCGCTCAGTGGGAACAGCGTGTTGTTGATCAGCGTCGATTTGCCCGAGCCGGAAACACCGGTCACGCAGGTCAGCAAGCCCAGCGGAATCTCCAGGTCGACATTGCGCAGGTTATTTCCGCGCGCGCCCTTGAGGTGCAGCGCCATTTTTTTGTTACGCGGCGTGCGCTTGGCTGGCACTTCGATTTTCACGCGACCGGACAGGTACTTGCCGGTCAACGAGTCCGGGTGAGCCATCACTTCGGCAGGCGTGCCCTCGGCGACAATATGCCCGCCATGCACACCCGCACCAGGACCAATGTCGACCACATAATCGGCCAGGCGAATCGCGTCTTCGTCGTGCTCAACCACGATCACCGTGTTGCCGATATCGCGCAGGTGTTTCAGCGTACCCAGCAGGCGATCATTGTCACGTTGGTGCAGGCCGATCGACGGCTCGTCGAGGATGTACAGAACGCCCACCAGGCCGGCACCAATCTGGCTGGCCAGGCGAATCCGCTGGGCCTCACCACCGGACAAGGTATCCGCGCTGCGATCCAGCGACAGGTAGTCCAGGCCGACGTTGACCAGGAACTGCAAGCGCTCGCGAATTTCCTTGAGAATCTTGTCGGCAATTTCCCCACGGCGGCCGGTCAGCTTGAGTACACCGAAGTATTCACAGGCATCGCCGATCGGCAGGTTGGTTACTGCCGGCAACGTCTTCTCGCCTACCCATACGTGCCGCGCCTCACGACGCAGGCGCGTGCCGCGGCAGTCGGGGCACGGTTGGGTGCTGAGGAATTTCGCCAGCTCTTCGCGTACGCTCGCCGATTCGGTCTCGCGGTAGCGCCGCTCCAGGTTGGGTACGATGCCCTCAAACGGGTGCGAGCGTTTGACGATATCGCCGCGGTCGTTCAGGTATTTGAAATCGACATTCTGCGAGCCGCTACCGTGCAGGATGACTTTCTGCTGCTCGGCTGGCAGTTGGTTGAACGGCACTTCCAGGCTGAATTTATAGTGCGACGCCAGCGACCCCAGCATCTGGAAGTAATAGACGTTGCGCCTGTCCCAGCCGCGTATGGCACCTTCCGCCAAGGTCAGGTCACCGTTGACCAGGCGCTTGATGTCGAAGAACTGCTTCACCCCCAGGCCATCGCACGTCGGGCAGGCCCCGGCCGGGTTGTTGAAGGAAAACAGCTTGGGTTCCAGCTCGCTGATCGCATGGCCGCAGATCGGGCAGGCAAAACGTGCGGAGAAGATGATCTCTTCGCCCGGTTCGTCATCCATCGGTGCGACCAGGGCAATACCATCGGCCAGCTTCAGCGCGGTCTCGAACGATTCCGCCAAACGCTGCTGCAAGTCGGCGCGTACCTTGAAGCGGTCGACCACCACATCAATCGAATGCTTCTTCTGCTTGTCGAGCTTCGGCGCTTCGTCCAGCTCATACAGCTTGCCGTTGATGCGCGCCCGCACAAAGCCCTGGGCACGCAGCTCTTCGAACACCGACAGGTGCTCACCCTTGCGCTCGCGAATCACCGGCGCCAGCAGCATCAGCTTGGCGCCTTCCGGTTGGGCCAGCACCAGGTCGACCATCTGGCTGACGGTCTGGGCTTCCAGCGGAATGTCGTGGTCCGGGCAGCGTGGAATACCTACGCGCGCATACAGCAGGCGCAGGTAGTCGTAGATTTCAGTGATGGTGCCCACGGTGGAACGCGGGTTATGGGAGGTCGACTTCTGTTCGATGGAAATCGCCGGCGACAGGCCTTCAATGGTGTCGACGTCGGGTTTTTCCATCATTGACAGGAACTGTCGCGCATAGGCCGACAGCGATTCCACATAGCGGCGCTGGCCCTCGGCATACAGCGTGTCAAACGCCAGTGACGATTTGCCCGAGCCGGACAAGCCGGTGATGACGATCAGTTTGTCCCGGGGCAGGGTCAGGTCGATGTTCTTCAGGTTGTGGGTTCTAGCCCCACGAATCAGGATCTTGTCCAAGATGGCCTCGCACGGCGGGCGTAAATAATGCAGGAGTATACGGCTAAAGACTGGATGAATATACACTGTCAAAGTGCCGGGTGCAGCCTTACATGAAAGCTGCGCGGCAAAGCGCCGCATATACCCTCTCAATCGATGGGACTGGTAGAATCGCCGCCGGTTCACACGAGGTTTTTCCATGCACGATCCCCACAGCGAACGCATGAGTAGCGGCGAGACCCGAGCAGCAAGCGGTCTGGCCCTGGTGTTCGCGTTCCGTATGCTAGGCATGTTTATGGTGTTGCCGGTGCTGGCGACCTATGGAATGGATCTCGCAGGAGCGACCCCCGCACTGATCGGCCTGGCGATTGGCGCCTATGGCCTGACCCAGGCGCTTTTTCAGATCCCGTTCGGGATCATTTCCGACCGTATCGGCCGTCGTCCCATCATCTACCTGGGGCTGATCGTGTTCGCCCTCGGCAGCGTGCTCGCGGCCCAGTCTGATTCTATTTGGGGGGTGATTGCCGGGCGCGTCCTACAGGGCGCCGGGGCGATTTCCGCAGCGGTGATGGCGCTGCTCTCGGACCTGACCCGCGAACAACACCGCACCAAGGCCATGGCCATGATCGGCATGACCATCGGCCTTTCATTCGCCGTTGCGATGGTCGTCGGCCCCTTGCTGACCCGTGCCTTCGGTTTGCACGGGCTGTTCCTCGCCACCGGCGGCATGGCGTTGTTCGGCATCGTGATCGTGGCCTTCATGGTGCCGCGCTCCACCGGCACCTTCCAGCACCGTGAGTCCGGCGTCGCACGCAAGGCATTGTTGCCGACGCTCAAGCACCCGGACCTGCTGCGCCTGGATTTAGGTATCTTCGTGTTGCACGCAATGCTGATGTGCAGCTTCGTTGCTTTGCCCTTGGCCCTGGTCGAAAAAGCCGGTTTGCCCAAGGAACAGCACTGGTGGGTGTACCTCACCGCACTGCTGATTTCGTTCTTCGCCATGATCCCGTTCATCATCTACGGCGAGAAGAAACGCAAAATGAAACGAGTTTTGCTCGGCGCCGTCGCGACGCTGATGCTCACTGAGCTATTCTTCTGGAAGTTCGGCGACAGCCTGCGGGCGCTGGTAATCGGCACGGTGGTGTTCTTCACCGCGTTCAACCTGCTGGAGGCTTCGCTGCCTTCGCTGATCAGTAAAGTTTCACCGGCCGGTGGCAAGGGCACGGCGATGGGGGTGTATTCCACCAGCCAGTTCCTCGGCTCCGCGCTTGGCGGCATCATGGGCGGCTGGATGTTCCAGCATGGCGGTTTGTCGGTTGTGTTCCTCGGATGCGCCGGGCTGGCTGCACTTTGGTTGGCCTTTGCTGTTACCATGCGCGAACCTCCCTATGTGACGAGCCTGCGTTTGCCGTTATCGCCAGAAGCGATCCGCGAAGCCGGTCTGGTTGAGCGCCTCAAGGCCGTTACCGGGGTTACAGATGCCGTGGTTATTGCAGAAGAAGCCGCCATCTACATCAAATTAGACACCGAATTATTGGATCGCGCGACGCTCGAGCAACTGGTCAACCCAGTGCCGACAGCGCGCCCAGCCTAGGAGAACGTTATGGCCCGTGGGGTTAACAAAGTCATATTGGTCGGTACATGCGGCCAGGATCCCGAAGTTCGCTACTTGCCTAACGGTAACGCCGTGACCAACTTGAGTCTGGCGACCAGCGAACAGTGGACCGACAAGCAGACTGGCCAGAAGGTCGAGAAAACCGAATGGCACCGTGTGTCGATGTTCGGCAAGGTGGCAGAAATCGCCGGTGAATACCTGCGCAAAGGTTCGCAGGTCTACATCGAAGGCAAACTGCAAACCCGCGAGTGGGAAAAAGACGGCATCAAGCGTTACACCACCGAAATCGTGGTGGACATGCAAGGCACCATGCAACTGCTGGGCGGCCGTCCACAGCAGGGCGACCAACAGGGCGGGGGCAATAACTACCAGCAGTCCGCTCCGACCCCACGCCAGCAGGCTCCGCGCCCGCAGCAGTCGGCTCCGCAACAGTCGCGCCAGGCACCGCCTCCACAGCAGGCCGCGCCACAGCCGGCTCCGGATTTCGACAGCTTTGATGACGATATCCCGTTCTAAGGTCCCAGGCCCGGAACGAGCAAAACCCCCGCAGGCGAAAGCCTCGGGGGTTTTTTAATGCCTGCAATCAGGCGTCCGTCGCGGCCGCTGTGACCACCATCTCCTTGAACCTGCGCAAAACCGCCGAGCTGTCACCAATACGCGTGGCCAAATGCAACGGCGCCACCAGGCTCTGGCACTCGATCAGCTCGCGATAAATAATGCCATCGCCGCGCAGCCGCTGCATGGAGGCGGGCACGATAGAGACGCCAAGCCCTGCAGCCACAAGACTCAAGGTCGCCGTCATGCGTGGCGCCTCCTGCACCACTTGCGGGCTGAACCCCGCTTCACGGCAGGCCACCAGAATGGCGTCATACAAACCCAGCCCCACGCGCCGGCGATAGAGCACAAAAGCCTCATCAGCCAATGCTGCCAAGGGTAACGGCTGCCCCGCATCGAGTGCCAAGGGATGATCGGTCGGCAGCGCCAGCAGCATCGGCTCCACCAGGATCGGTTCGTCCTGCAACTGTTGCGTGCCACTGAGCGGTGAGCGGATAAACGCGGCATCCAGTTTTTCCTGCACCAGCGCGTCCAGCAGTTCGCCGGTTCCCGCTTCCTCCAGTACCACCGAGACACCCACAAAGGCCTCGCGAAACCGCCGCAGCACGCTGGGCACAAACGGGTGCAACGCCGCCGAGCTGGTAAAGCCGATAGCGAGTCGGCCCCGTTCACCCCGGGCGGCACGGCGCACCACGTCGGCCACACCCTCGGCCCGCGCCAGGATGTCACGCGCCTCGTCCAGCAACGCGAGGCCGGCAGTGGTTGGGCGCACGCCGCGGGGCAGGCGCTCCATCAACACCACACCCAATTGCGTTTCAAGACTCTGCAGCAAGCGCGTCAAGGGTGGTTGTTGCATGCCCAGGCGTTCCGCAGCGCGAGTGATGTAGCCTTCCTCGGCAATAGCCACGAAGGCTTTAAGCTGGCGAAGCTCCAACATAAGGATACTTTCAAGGTATGGGAGTTTGCCAATCCTGGCATTTGTTCTCATGGCTCACAAGACTTAGGCTGTGGTCACCGCTAACAAAGAAGGAAAGCCGCGATGACCTGGTCTGCCAAGCAATACACGATGTTTGAACAGCAACGCACCCGCCCGGTCCGTGACTTGGTCGCGGCCATTCCCAATACCGATGTGCGTAGCGCCGTCGACCTGGGGTGCGGCCCTGGCAATTCCACTGAAGTGTTGGCCGAGCGTTTCCCGCAGGCGCACATTACGGGCATGGACAGCTCCGACGACATGCTGGTCGACGCCCGCAAGCGCCTGCCGCAACTGAATTTCGAGCTGGCAGACATCAGCGCCTGGGGCCCGTCGCAGAAATACGATGTGATTCTCGCCAACGCCTCCCTGCAATGGCTGCCGAACCACGCCACGCTCTACCCGCATCTGGTCGACCAACTGACACCTGGCGGCACCCTCGCCGTACAAACCCCGGACAACCTCGACGAACCTGCCCACCGGCTGGCCCGCGAAGTGGCGGCAGATGGCCCGTGGGCGGCAAAGATCGGAGCGGTCAAACACAATGAGCGGCACACCGCGAGTTACTACTACGAGCTGCTGAGCAAGCATTGCAGCACCGTCGACGTGTGGCGCACCACCTATCAACACCCGCTGGCCGATCACGGGGCGGTGGTGGAGTGGTTCAAGGCTTCTGCGTTGCGGCCGTTTCTTGCACCGTTGACCGATAGCGAAAAAGCCGCATTCCTACAGCAATACCAGGCGCGTATTACCCAGGCTTACCCGGCCCTGGCTGACGGTACTGTATTACTGCCTTTTCCGCGTCTGTTCATCATCGCAACCCGCTGAGGGCCGCAAACAAGCGGTGGTCATTGCGCCGCCGCTTGCGCCTTCAAGTATTCATCCGTCGACACCACGCTGGCGTACCCAAAGGCCAGCGATGCCATATAAGCGCCATGCACCTGCGCCGCCGCAATCACCTGGCCATTGAATACCTGGTCGCGGGTCGCGCAGGCGTCATGAATCAGCGTGACCTGGTAGCCCAGGTCTGCCGCAGCCCGCACCACGGCGTCGATGCACATATGGCTCATGTTGCCGACCACCACCACGTCAGTGATGGCGCGTTGTTCCAGCACGGTGCGCAGGTTTGTCCCGCGAAACGCGTTCACAAAGTGTTTAAGCACCACCGGCTCATTACCCTCGTTGAGTACCTTGGCATGCAGGTGCGCGCCCTCGGAGCCTGGCGTGAAGAAGGGCGCGTCTTCGCTGGTGAACTCATGGCGCACATGGACAACGGCGTTGCCCGCCTGGCGAAACGCCTGCAGCACCTGCGCGGCCTTGTCCGCCGCGGCTTCCACGCCATCGAGCGGCCACTTGCCCTCGGGGAAGTAATCGTTCTGGATATCGATGAGGATGAGCGCTTGCTTGGCCATGGGTGTCCTTATGATGGTTGGCAGTGCCTTGCATCTTAGCTGGCCCGTCGCCATCCACGCAGCTGCTTTGATGGAGGCGTCGTGCAGAACACCGTCCGTTTAAACCCCTGTCGTGCAGAATAAAACAGGCTTTGTGCCATCGCTGTGTCAGTAACTGTTTGATTTAACGGCCATCCTCCCCAGCCTTGCCTTGGCGTGATCCATGCAACCTTCCTCGCACACACATGGCAGGATCGCCAAGGGGGACGCATGACCCCGATTCAACGCAAAAAACGCGTAGTCGCCCACTCCACAAGAGAAGGGGCGCCGCAGCATGAAGTCGAAACCAATCGCGCCCTCGCGCGCTGGCTGGCGCAGATCCTTGGGCTAAAATTCGGCGGCAGCTATGACCCGCAGTTACACGCCGGCCTCGACTTGTATGTGTTACCCACCCAAACCCTGGTCGGCCCCGCTCAAGCGCGACCGCTTAATATCAAAGGGCCGGAAGATCTGTGGGGCGGTTATGTCGATCACGCATTCATCTGTACCAAAGCGATCACCCACGGCCTGCTGAGTCCTGACGCCACGGCGCCTGAAGGCTGGTCGCCAGCGTTCTGTGAGCGTGTGCGCACGGTTGTTCTCGACGGGCTCAGCGTGTTTGCCCTTGAAGACGCATTGCCTGCCGCCACGCGCTTGCTCTACAGCGGGCCGATTCGCGTGAAACCGGTGCATGCCTGTGCCGGACGCGGCCAGGAAGTTATCCACAGCCTCGACGCATTCGAGGCTTTGCTGGCGCGACCCGAAGCGGCGCAGCTGTTCAACGACGGCGTAGTGCTGGAGCAGGATCTGCACGACGTCACCACCCACAGTGTGGGCCAGAGCTTTATCGGCGATCACGTGATCAGCTACTGCGGCGAGCAATTTCTCACCCAGGACGGGCACGGCGAAGAGGTTTACGGCGGCTCGACCTTGCTGGTGGTGCCCGGTGGCTATGAAGATCTGCTTGAGCTCGATTTGCCCGACGATGTGCGCGAAGCCATCCAACAAGCCCAGGTCTTCGACAGTGCCGCCGATGAGGCCTACCCTGGTTTCTATGCCTCGCGGCGCAATTACGACATTGCCCAGGGCCTGGACAGTGACGGCCAACGCCGTAGCGGCGTGCTCGAACAATCCTGGCGCATGGGTGGGGCCAGCAGCGCGGAAGTCGCCGCGCTGCAAAGCTTTATCAATAACCCCGGCCTGCGGGCGATTCATGTGTCCTCGGTAGAGACCTATGTGGACCAACCGCTGCCGGCGCACGCTATTGAGGTGTATCGCGGCCCGGCCGAAAACAGCGACTTTCTTCTCAAGTATGTGACGGTTAAATCTTATGACGGCTAGAAGCGAAAGCATTGCGATCGATATCGACGACGAACAGATGAGCGGCACCTTCCTGAGTCCAAAATCCAAAGTCCCCGGCGTGTTGTTTGTGCACGGCTGGGGCGGTAGCCAGGAACGCGACCTGGAGCGCGCCAAAGGCATCGCGGGCTTAGGCTGCGTGTGCCTGACCTTCGACCTGCGCGGCCACGCCGGCACCGGCATTCCCTTGTCCCGCGTCACCCGTGAAGACAACCTGCGCGATTTGCTGGCGGCCTATGATCGGCTGCTCTCACACCCCGCCATCGACACCTCGGCCGTGGCCGTGGTGGGCACCAGTTATGGCGGCTATCTGGCGGCGATTCTCACCTCATTGCGCCCGGTACGCTGGTTGGCGCTGCGCGTGCCGGCGTTGTATCGCGACCAGGAGTGGCTCAAGCCCAAGCGCGACCTGGATAAGGCCGACCTGATGGATTACCGCAGCACCCTGGTACACGCCGAGACCAATCGCGCCCTGCATGCCTGCGCCAAGTTCAGCGGTGATGTGCTGATCGTCGAGTCGGAAACCGACGACCATGTGCCCCATGCCACCATCATGAGTTACCGCGCGGCCTGCCAGAACACCCATTCGCTGACCCATCGGATCATCGATGGCGCCGATCATTCGTTGAGCGACCCGGTGTCGCAGCAGGCCTACACCTCGATCCTGGTGGACTGGATTACCGAGATGGTGGTGGGGGAGCGGTTGAGCATTATTCAGTCACGATAGTGGGGTGCCCTTTAGGGCCTCATCGCGGGCAAGCCCGGCTCCCACACTTGGAATGTATTGCAACCTGTGGGAGCGGGCTTGCCCGCGATGGCGATCGAACTGCCGACACCGTTCACGCCGGTGTTTTCTTGACCCGCAACGCCTTGGCCTTGGCCTCCACCGCCAGGTACATCACCACCGCCACCAACAGCGGCAAAATAAAATAGATCGCCCGGTAGGCAATCAGCCCTGCAAGCAAACTGCCCCGCGACGCCTCATGCTGCATCAGCGCGATAAACACTGCTTCCAGCACACCGAGCCCGGCGGGGATATGGGTGATCACCCCGGCAATCGCGCTGATCAGCAGCACGCCCAATACCAGCGGGTAGTCCAGCTTGGCGGGCAGCAACGTAAAGATCACCGCCGCCATCAACGACCAATTCAACGCACCCAGCGCCAGCTGCAAACAAGCCATGCGCAACGACGGCAAGTTGATCTCGATGCCTTTGATCGACCACGCGCGTTTCTTTGCAAACTGGCAGGCCGCCAGATAACCCAGGCTGGCCAGCACCAACACCACGCCAATGCCTTGCAACGCGCCGCTGCTGACCTTCCAGCCCGGCGGCATGGTCACCAGCCCACTGCTGAATACCCCTCCGGCCACAGCCATATAGCCAAACCAGTTGGTGGCCAGGCTCAGCCCAAGAATCTTGGCGATATTGCTGGTGCTCACCCCGAGCCGCGAGTACAGCCGATAGCGCATGGCAATGCCGCCGACCCACGCGCTCAGGTTGAGGTTAAAGGCATAGCTGATGATCCCGACCGGCAGGATCTGCTTCCAACGCAAATCCTGGCGAATGTAGGTGCGGCCTATCAGGTCGAAGCTGGCGTAGACAAGAAAGCTGCAGAGCGTCAGCCCACCGGCGATCAACAGCGTGCGCAGCTTGAAGGCCGCCAGCGTTTGCAGCACTTCGCTCCAGTCGATGCGCCGTGCGAGCAGGGTGAACAGCACAATCAGCAGCAGAAAAAACGCGAACGTCAGCGGTTTCTTCCAGCGCTTGAACCGCGAGCCGCCGCTTTCAGTGCTCATGGGCCTGGCTCTCGAATGGCTTGAGGCGCGGTTTGTGTGCTGGCAGCCAGCCCGTCAGCGCGGGGAAGTGCCGCATGACATGGAACACCAAAAAGCCCACGGTCAATCGCCATAACCACAGGCGCGGCTTGCGGTTTTCCGGCATGGTCCGGCAATGATTGCGCGCCAGTGTTTCCAGGCTTTCGTACAGCTGTTGATTGAACGCGCGATCACGAATCAGCACGTTGGCTTCCAGGTTCAGCGACAGGCTCAATGGGTCCAGGTTGCTCGAACCCACAGTGCTCCAGTCGTCATCCACCAAGGCCACTTTGCCATGCAACGGGCGCTGGCAATACTCGTGAATCACTACGCCATCCTTGAGCAAATAGTCATACAGCATGCGCGCGGCGAGCTTGGCCAGCAGCACATCGGGTTGGCCCTGCATGATCAGTTGCACCTGTACGCCACGTCGCGCGGCATTGCGGATTTCACGCAGCAGGCGATAGCCTGGGAAGAAGTAGGCGTTGGCAATCACCACGCGTTTTTGCGCCTTGCTCAAGGCGTGTATATAGGCCTCTTCGATATCATCGCGGTGTTGCAGGTTATCGCGATAAATCAGGCGCACCAGGCCGTCGTCGGTGTGCGTCGGCCACAGCGATGGCCGTTGCTGGCGCCGTCGCCAGCCGCGTCGCGTGCGCACCTGGCGGCCACTTTGGGCGAGGGCGAAATGATGCAGGTCCGCCACGGCCGGGCCGCTTACCTGCACGGCATAATCCTGCTTGGCTTCGGGGCCGAAATCACCCAAGTGGTCGGCAGAAAAATTGATCCCGCCGATAAACGCCACGGCGGCGTCCACCACCACAATCTTGCGGTGCAGGCGACGGAACCAGTTGGTGCGAATGCCCACTATCTTCGCTGCCGGGTCAAACATTTGCACCGTCACCCCGGCCTCGGCCAGCTCACCGAGAAAGGCAGGGCTCAGCTCGCCGCAGCCAAAGCCATCGAGGCTGACGATCACCTTTACGCCGCGCTGCGCCGCCTCAATCAGGATGCCTTGCAGTTCATGGCCAACCTTGTCTTCGAACAGAATAAAGGTTTCCAGCAGGATCTCCCGCTGCGCCTGGCGCATGGCCTCGAAGACGGCGGGAAAGTACGCCTCGCCGTTCTCCAGCAGCTCAATGCGGTTGCCCGGTTGCCAGCCGTAATCCAGGTCGCGGGCCTTGGCATCATCCGGTGGCTGGTCGGTGGCAATGTGTTCCACGGCGACATTCATAGTTCGATCTCCACCGACAGCGGCACGTGGTCTGACAGGTGAGACCAGGGCCGCGTCGTCAGCGCCCTGGGGTTATGCACCTTCAGGTTACGCACATAGATGCGATCCAAAGGCAGCAATGGCAGGCGCGCCGGAAAGGTGCGCGCCGGTTTGCCATGGGCTTCGATAAACACTTCCCTGAGCCCGCTTTGGCTCAGGTTGGCCTTCTGGCGCCAGTCATTGAAATCACCGGCGACGATCAGCGCCGCGTCAGCCGGAATCTCGGCGATGCGCTGCTCCAGCAAACGCAATTGCTGCTGGCGATGCACCTCGCGCAGGCCCAGGTGCATGCAGATCGCATGCACCTCTTGGCCGCTGCCCGGCAAGCGCAGCACGCAATGCAGCAGGCCACGGCTTTCATGCCCGCTCTGGGAGATGTCGAGGTTGTCGTAGCGGATGATCTGGAATTTGGACAGCAGCGCGTTGCCGTGGTCGCCATGCGGGTAGACCGCGTTGCGGCCGTAGGCGAACTGCGGCCAGATGCTGTCGGCGAGGAACTCATACTGCGGCATCTTCGGCCAGTCGCTGTAACGCTGCGGGTGCCGCTCATGGGTGCCGTGGATTTCCTGCAGGAACACCATGTCGGCACCCACGCTGCGCACCGCCTCACGCAACTCGGGCAGGATGAAGCGTCTGTTCAACGCGGTGAAACCCTTATGGATATTCACCGTCAGCACGGTGAAGCGGGTGATGGCGGTGCTGGGCGTAACGGGCACCCAGTCGGCAATCGCAGCCATGATCGCTCCTGTGGATAAGTAAAGGGTGAAGCCTGTTTTATTGGCTGATGTTATTGGCTGACTGCGGGTGTTGACGGAAAGTTTCGAGTGACCTACAGGCGGTGCTGTTAACCGATCGTTCCCACGCTCCGCGTCCCATGGACGCAGAGCGTGGGAACGATCAGCGCTCAAACCCGTCAGTTCCTTACAGACCCTGCTGAAGGAGCCCGGCGTTTTGCTGAATCTAAAGACTGCATTACTGCTCGTCGCGTTGTTGGTGTGTGGCAATGGCGCGCTGCAAGCTGCGGCGCCTGCGGCAGCTGAGGCTCCAGCCAAGCCGGAGTTGCTGGTCGAAGGTGGCCTGCTCGGCGCCATCAGCTCCAGCATTGACGATGTGCAAGACAAACTCGACCTCAACCAGAACCTCATCGACGCCTGGCGCCTGCGCGCCGACCGTGCGGCGGATGAAGTCGGGCGGCTGGTCGATCAAACCGCCCAACGCTCGCCGTGGAGCGTGGCCGGTGACTTCCTGCTGCTGTCCGGGGTGTGGGTCGGCGCCTTTGGGGCACTCACGCTGCTCGGGCGCTTTAGCGTGCAACGCCTCGGTCGGCGGCGTTTCGTTGCACAGCGCGAGCGTCTGCAGGGCGTTCTTGGCTACGTGGTGCCCTACACGATTCCAGCCCTGATCTGCCTGCCGCTGACGCTTTACGTCAGCCACTTTTTACCCAGCTCCATAGGCCGTGCGCTGGCGCTGTGTTTTGCCTATGCCACCAGCAGCGGCATCTTCTCCACGTCGATGCTGTTGTGCGTCATCGTCATGTTCAACGTCGGCCACAAACGCCCGGCTGTGCAGATTATTCGCAACTATTGCCCCAAGCCGCTGTTCCTGATCGGCTTTCTCGCCGCTCTCAGCGATGCCCTGACCAGCCCGCAGATCGCGCGCCAGTTGGGCGGCAATATCACCAGCAGCATCGCAGTGTTTACCGGCCTGTTTGCAGCGGTGATTTTCGGCGTGCTGGTGGTGCGCCTGCGCCGTCCGGTCGCGCACCTGATCCGCAATCGGCCGCTGGCCCAGCGCCTCAAACACCCGGCGCTGCAGCAATCGCTGCGAGTGTTTTCCGGGCTGTGGTATTGGCCGATTCTGTTGATGGTGCTGGTCTCGGCGATCAACCTGATCGGCGCCGGCGACGATAACCAGAAAGCTTTGCGTTGCGCGCTGTTCACCACGATTCTGTTGATCGGCACAGTGTTTCTCAGCACGGTGTTGCAACACCTGTTCAAGTCCCGCAGCCAAGTGGCGATCCAGCGCAGCAGCGCCTACAAAGAGCGCTTCCTCAGCCTGCTGCACGCAATACTGCGCATCGCCATGGCCATCGCGTTTATCGAAATTCTCGGGCGTATCTGGGGTGTATCGCTGTTCGAATTTGCCCAGCGTAACTCGGTAGGCCGGGCGATCAGCGATTCCCTCAGCAGCATTGGCCTGATCCTGCTGGTGACCTGGCTGTTCTGGGTGGTGCTCGACACGGCGATCCAGGAAGCCTTGAAGCCGCCGGTCAACAAGCGCTCCAGTCGCCAGCCCAGCACGCGAGTCAAAACCATCCTGCCGTTGTTGCGCAATGCGGTGAAGATCGTGCTGGTGGTGATCTGCGCGATCACCACCATGGCCAACCTGGGCATCAATGTCGCACCTCTGCTGGCCGGTGCCGGTGTGGTCGGTCTGGCCATCGGTTTTGGCTCCCAGCAGTTGGTACAGGACGTGATCACCGGCCTGTTCATCATCATTGAAGACACGCTGTCGATCGGCGATTGGGTAGTGCTCGACTCCGGCCATGCCGGCACCGTGGAAGGCCTGACCATCCGCACCCTGCGCCTGCGAGACGGCAAGGGGTTTGTGCACTCGGTGCCGTTCGGGCAGATCAAGGCGGTCACCAACCAGTCGCGGCAGTTTGCCTATGCGTTCTTCTCGGTGCAGTTCACCTACGACACCGACGTGGACAAGGCTGTGGAGCTGATCCGTGAGGCGGGGCAGTCGATCCGCGATGACGTGTTCCTCAAGTACAACCTGCAAGGTCCGCTGGAAGTGTTCGGGGTCGACAAGATGGACCTCAACGGCGTGGTGCTGACGGCGCAGTTCCGTACCGTGTCGGGTGGGCAATATGCTGTGAGCCGGGCATTTAACCAGCGCCTGAAAAAGCTTGTGGATAACTGTGATGAGGTGCACTTCGCGCAAACTTATCCACAGCAGGTTTGGCTGCCCAAGCGTTCGGCGCATGTGGATGAGGCGGGTGAGGAGGTGCCGGGTGCGGTGGTGGTGACCGAGCAGCACAGGCCTCAATGATGTAATGAATGTTCCGGCCTCATCGCAGGCAAGCCAGCTCCCACCGTTGGAATGCATTCCCCTGTGGGAGCCGGGCTTGCCCGCGATGAGGCCGGCAAGGTCAACAGAGGGTTCAGCGCCTGATTAACTTCTCCTGCACCGCCTGCAAGTCCTCCTCCAGTAACACCTGCTGCTTACCCGCGACCATCACCGCCGCCGGCAAGCCATCGCGATACACAATCCGATTGCCGCTCACCGCCGGCACTTTATCGCCCGGCAGCAAGGTGCCCACCAGGTTCAACGGGTCCGCTCCGCACACCGCGATCAAACTGCCGTCATGTGGGCGACGGCGTACCTCGCGTAACAGTGGAATCGCTTCCGGCAGCGCAAACTGTTCCCCCGCCAAACCACTCACAAACCGCCCGCCGCGAATCTCACCCCGCGCTTCCAGGCGATGGAAGGTGCGCAACAATTCGCGCCAGCTTGGCAGCCAGTCGGGCTCCCGCTCCAGCAACCGCCAGAACACCACGCCATAACGGCGCAGCAGGGTCATCGCCACATGCTCCAGGGTCTCGGCCGAATGCGGGCCGGCGGCGCTGGGCGAGCGGCGCAACAAGGCCCAGCGCCCGGCGTCGTCCATGCCGCCAATAAACGCCCCGCGCCCACGCCGGCTACTGCGGGCCTGGCGTTTGCTGGCGGGCGTGGTCAAGGCTCGCAGCCCGGCAAAGCTGTCGGCATTCACCAGCCCTGCGCCCACCAGTTCCTGCAAGGCGGTTTCCAGTTCGCTGCGCAGCAGATGGGCTTCGTGCACCAGTTCGTCGAAAAACAGCGCGCCGTGTTCACGCAGCGCCAGGTGGACTTTTTGCGCCTTGGGCGACAGCGTGGTGCTGTCGGTCGGTTCGGTCAGCCCGCTCCACAACGGCACTTGGCTGCGCGGCAGCAACACCACCGGCGTACTGCGCAGTGCCAGGGCACCGGCCTTGTTGCTCAGGCGCGTCCATACCAGTTTGCCGCTGCGGCACAGCTCGTCGAGCCAGGTGGAGGAATAGTTCTTGAGCCGCGCACTGAGCAAGTCGCTGTCCCAGGCCGAGGTGGCGGCGGCGTAACCTTCGAACTGCCCGACAATCTGCGGCAACATTGCGCTGCCCTGGCCACGGGTGCCGTCGGACAGGTGCTGCCAATCGAACAGAAAGCGCATGAAGTCCTGCAGCGCCACCGGCTCGATTTCCCGGCGCAGACGCTTGACTGTGTAGCGATGGATACGCGCGAGCAAATGCCGCTCGCACCATTGTTCCTGGGTGGCGCCGGGGCTGAAATGGCCGCGCAGCACATAGCCTTCCTGCTCCAGACGCGCGAGTGCCTGGCTGATATCCGCGACCGGCAGCGCCAACGGCGTGGCGATCTCGACCAGGCTCAATGGGCCGAAACCGCCGAGGCGCGCGCGCAGCACTTCGGCCAGTGCATCGTCAAAGGTCCAGGGCTCATCGAAGCCCGGCAACAACGGCAAGTCATTCGGATAGATCGCTTGCAGGCAACTCAGGCGTTCCACCGCTACCCACAGGCCATTGTCCAGTTGATGGGCGCGCCCGCCCTTGGCCAAGGCATGCAACCACTCGGCCCATTGCGGCGTGACTTCGTTGTCGGCGATACAGGCCAGGCTCATCAGCGCCTCATGCATTTCATCCAGGCCATTGGGCGCGGGCCAGGCTTCTTCACGCACGCCGGCAATGGCCTCGGCGTCCAGCGCGCCGAGGTCGTCGGTACTGCGAGGGTCGCTCCAGCGACGGTTGAGCACGGCCTGGGTGCGGCGCTCTTCCAATGGCGCGTCGTCGAGAAAGGTGTAGGGCCGCGCGCTGAGAATTTCGGCGGCCATGGGCGAGGGCGCAGGCAGGTCGCGGCTGATCAGGCGCACTTCGCCGCGCTCCATGCGCCGCAACAGCGTCAGCCAACCTTCGCTGTCCATGGCTTCGTGCAGGCAGTCGTCGAGGGTTTGCTCAACCAGCGGGTGTTCGGGGACTTCGCGCTCGCCGGCGAGGTTTTCCAGGCAGGCAATCTGGTCGGGAAACACGCTGGCGATCAGGTCTTCGCTTTTCATGCGCTGGATCTGCGGCGCCACCTTGCGCCCGCCGGTGTAGCGCGGCAACGCCAGGGCCACACCGGCATTCCAGCGCCAGCGCACGCCAAACAGCGGTGCATCCAATACGGCCTGAATCAGCAGGTGTTCGGCGCTGTTGCTGTTCACATAGCGCCACACTTCATCCAGCTCAAAACTGTGGCTGGTGGACAGCGACAGCACGATTGCATTCTCACTGGCGGCTGCCTGCAATTCAAAGTTGAACGTGCGGCAAAAACGCTTGCGCAGCGCCAGGCCCCACGCACGGTTGATGCGGCTGCCGAACGGCGTGTGGATGATCAACTGAGTGCCGCCGGACTCATCGAAAAACCGTTCCATGATCAATGTGTCCTGGGACGGTAATGCGCTCAGCGCCAGGCGCGCACGGGCCAGGTAATCAAGGATCTGCTCGGCGCTGGCGCGGTTCAGGCCAAGGCTGGCGGTGAGCCAGTCTTGCGCGGGTTGCAGGTCACCGGGCGTGGTGCTGAGCAGAGCGTCCAACTGCCCCTGAAAACGTGCGACTGCCGACGACAACTCGTTGCTGCGCCCCGGTGCTTCACCCAGCCAGAAGGGGATGGTCGGCGGCTGGCCGTGGGCATCTTCGACGCGCACCTTGCCGCTTTCTACCCGCAGGATTCTATAGGACGTATTACCGAGCTGAAAGATATCCCCGGCGATGCTCTCCACCGCGAAGTCTTCGTTGACGCTGCCGATGTTCAGGCTCTGAGGCTCCAGCAATACGCTGTAGTCGGCGTTGTCGGGGATGGTGCCACCGCTGGTCACGGCGGTGAGTTTGGCGCCACGGCGGGCGCGCAGGGTGTGGGTCACGGCGTCACGGTGCAGGTAGGCACTGCGGATGCCCTGGCGGCCGTTATAGCCGTCGGCGAGCATGTGCAGCAGCGCCTGGTAGTGGCGTTCATCGAGTGCGGCGTAGGGTGAGGCGCGACGGATGAGGTCCAGCAACGCCTGTTCCGGCCATTCGCGGGCGCTGACTTCGGCGATGATTTGTTGGGCCAGCACGTCCAGCGGGGCGATGGGGATGTGCAAGGTGTCCAGTTCGCCGCGCCGCACGCAGTCGAGCAGGGCGGCGCATTCGATCAAATCATCACGGGTGGTGGCGAACAGTCGCCCCTTGGGCGTGCCGCCGACCTGGTGACCGGAACGCCCGACCCTTTGCAGAAAACCGTTGATGGAACCGGGCGAGCCGATCTGGCACACCAGGTCGACCTCACCGATATCAATCCCCAACTCCAGCGACGCGGTGGCGATCAGCACTTGCAGTTCACCGGCCTTGAGCCGTTGCTCGGCGTCCAGGCGCAGCTCTTTGGCCAGGCTGCCGTGGTGCGCGGCCACAGCGGTCTTGCCCAAACGCTCGCTCAAGTGCCGGGCCAAGCGTTCGGCCAGGCGCCGGGTGTTGACAAACACCAGCGTAGTGCGGTGTTCGCGGGCCAGCGTGGCGAGGCGGTCGTAGACCAATTCCCACACATCGTTGGCCATCACCGCCGAGAGCGGCACTGGTGGTACTTCGATATCCAGGTCGCGGGGGCGCGCGTGGCCGATATCGACGATGGCGCATTCACGCCCGCTGCCGACCAAAAAGTGCGACACCGCCTCGATAGGCTTTTGCGTGGCCGACAGGCCGACGCGGGTCAACGGCTCGCTGCATAACCCTTGCAGGCGCTCCAGGCTCAGGGCCAGGTGGCTGCCACGTTTACCGGCGGCGATGGCGTGGATTTCGTCGACGATCACCGTGCGCGTGCTGGAAAGCATCTGCCGACCGGAGTCCGAGCCCAGCAGCACGTAGAGGGATTCCGGCGTGGTGACGAGGATATGTGGCGGCCGTTTGCGCATTTGTGCGCGGTCTTTTTGCGGGGTGTCGCCGGTACGCACGGCGGTGCGAATAGTCAGCGGCGGCAAGCCCAGCGCCTGTAATTGCGCGGTGATGCCGGCCAGCGGGTTTTGTAGGTTGATCTGGATATCGTTGGACAGCGCCTTGAGCGGCGACACGTACACCACCAGCGTTTCGTCCGGCAGTTGACCGCCGTTGGCCAGGCCTTGGTGTACCAGGTCATCGAGCACCGCCAGGAACGCAGTCAGGGTCTTGCCGGAGCCTGTGGGCGCGGCGATCAAGGTTGAGCGGCGTTGGCGGATCAGCGGCCACGCCTGGGCCTGGGCGCCGGTCACCGAGGGGAAGGTGTTGCCAAACCAGGCACTGACGGCGGGGTGGAAGCCGTCCAATACCGTGTCGGTTGATTCAGGAAGGTTCATCTATTGATTGATACTGCCCATGCCAACAAGTTGCAATCAGGTACTTTGTCCGTGACGGTTGCGCTACAAACCCGCAAAATGCAACGATTCTGGCAACAACCTACGGCAAGGCGCACACGCCTGCCGATAATAACCATCGTTCCAAACAGACCGGGCCTGCTCAATCTATGCGAATGCGCCTTATGTTACTGGGCGGCGGGAATGCCCTCGGGCAGGCGCTGATTCGCCTCGGTGCAGAGGAAGACATCGGTTTCCTCGCACCTAAACCGCCCCAAGACGGCTGGGATGCCGCGAGCCTCACCCAATTGCTCGACGACACCCGTCCCGATGCGCTGATCAACCTCGCCTACTATTTCGACTGGTTCCAGGCCGAAGCGGTCAGCGAAACACGTTTGGCCGCCCAGGAGTTCGCCATCGAACGCCTGGCCGAACTGTGCCAGCACCACAACATCACCTTGCTGCAACCGTCCAGCTACCGCGTGTTCGATGGCTCCCGTGCCACCGCCTACAGCGAAAAAGACGAGCCGGTGCCCCTGGGCCTGCGCGGCCAGGCGTTATGGCGGATCGAGCAGAGCGTGCGCGCCACCTGCCCGCAACATGTGCTGCTGCGCTTTGGCTGGCTGCTGGATGACAGTGTCGATGGCACCCTCGGGCGCTTCCTGGCCCGTGCCGAAAAGCCGGATGAATTGCTGATGGCCGATGACCGGCGCGGCAACCCGACGCCGGTGGACGACGCGGCGCGGGTGATCATTTCGGTGCTCAAGCAACTTGATTGTGCGGCGCCGCTGTGGGGCACCTATCATTACGCCGGCCACGAAGCGACCACGCCGTTGGCGTTGGGGCAGGCGATCCTTACTGAAGCGCGCAATTTCCATCCGCTGGCGATCGAATCTCCCACCGCCCAGGCCCACGCGGCCCGGCCGGATGCGGCGGACGAGCCGCAGCACGCGGTGCTGGCCTGCAAGAAAATCCTCCACACCTTCGGCATCAAGCCACGGGCGTGGCGGGCGGGGTTGCCGGCGTTGCTGGATCGGTTCTACCGACATAGCTGAAGGCAACACAAAAAAATGTGGGAGCTGGGCTTGTGTGGGAGCTGGCTTGCCTGCGATAGCATCACCCCGGTATCACTGATACACCGAGGTGCCTGTATCGCGGGCAAGCCCGACTCCTACACAAGCCCAGCTCCCACATTGGGTTATGCCGTGTTGTTTAGAACTTGTAACCAATACCCACCATGTAAACCATCGGGTCAACATCCACATTGACCTTGGCGCGTGTGCCTTGGCCCAAAGCATTGTTATCCACAGTCGCCTTGGTGCTGATGTCGATGTAACGCGCCTGGGCGTTGATCATCCACTTGTCGTTGATCATGTAGTCGGCGCCGATCTGCGCGGCCCAGCCCCAGGAGTTTTCAGCCTTGAAGTTGCTGAAGCCAGCTTGTTCGGCGCGGCTGCCAACGTGCTCGTCGTAGATCCAGGTGTAGTTGATACCGGCGCCTACATACGGCTGGAACGCGGACTTGTTGTCCAGCGGGTAGTACACGACGCTCAAGGTCGGCGGCAGGTGCTTGAGCGTACCGAGCTTGCCGTTGGCGGCGCCCAGGGCGGTGTTCTTGATCTTCACGTCGTGCTCGAACGGCGTGGCGGCCAGCAGTTCGATACCGATGTGGTTGGTGATCATATAGGCAAAGTTGAGGCCCAGTTGGGTGTCGCTGCTCATGGTCGCCTTGCCGCCCAGATTGGTGCCGGCCAATGGCCCCTGGTCAACCTTCACATGGCCGCTGTCTGCTTTCGGGTTCACGGTGATTGCACCGGCGCGAATCAGAATGTCACCCGCTTCGTGAGCGTGTGCGACAGGGGCGGCAAGGGCAAGCGCGAAGAGGGACGCGCCGAGCAGAGACTTGTTCATGGGAGCTCCAAAAGGACGTTAAAAGTTGTACGTCCAATGGTAAAGATCGTTCCGTTCGATCTTTTGATTCAGCTCAATGAAAGCTCGATCAGCGTTATTCCTGCAGCTCGTAGACGTAAATCTTCTCGGCATCCATCTGGTAACCGGCATCGGCCAGCTCACTGGAAGACGGCTTGACCTGCATCGCCCCTTCGATCCAATACGGCTGATACAGCTCATCGAGCTTCACGCCGACTTCGCTTTTCACATGCACGATCTGGTTCGACGGCGGCGGCGGTACGTGGATGCACGCGCCGAAATACGGCACCAGCAAAAACTCGGTGGTGCGGCCTTCTTCGCTGACTTCCAGGGGCACGATATAGCCCGGCAAACGGATGTGCTTGCCGTTAAGGCTCTGCACCACCGGCGCGTTGGGCAGTTCCTGTTTGGCCGCAGGCGCCGCTTCCACCGAGAGCGCATCAGCCATGTTCGACAGGTCGTGCAGCGGTTTCATATTGGGGATTTCGGGCGGCGCGTCCGGTGGAATCATTTCCTGCCACGACAGGTCCTTGGGCTGCTCGTCGGCCCAGGCGGGCACCACCACCAGCAGCAACAGCGCAAACAGGGCACGACGCATCGACAGCTTCCTCATAAACGTATGGACAGGCCATCGGCCAAAGATTGCCGATAGGCGCGCCACGCGGGCACGCTGCCCATCAACAGCGCTGCGGCCAGGATACCGGCGAGCAAGGTCCATTCATATTCGCTCGGCCACGACATCGGCAGGTCCAGGCCGTAGTTGGCCTGCAAATACCCGCGCGATGCGGCGATGCACACGTACAGCAGACCCACGCCCGCCACGACGCCCGACAAGGCCAGCGCGAAGGCTTCGAAGATCAGCAGAGTCGCAATGTGCCACGGCCGTGCGCCCACCGAACGCAAAATCGCCATCTCGCGGCGGCGTTCATTGAGGCTGGTGAGGATCGCCGTGAGCATGCCGATCAAGCCGGTCAGCACCACGAACAGCGAGATCACGAACAGCGCTTTTTCGGCGGTGCCCATCATGCTCCACAGCTCTTGCAGCGCCACGCCGGGCAATATCGCCAGCATCGGCTCGCCTCGGAACTCATTGATCTCGCGTTGCAGCGCGAAGGTGGAAATCTTGTTGTTCAGGCCGAGCATAAACGCAGTGATCGCTTGCGGCGTGAGGTCCATGTTGCGTGCCTGGTCGGCACTGATACGGCCTTTGCCCTGGGCCGGCACGCCGTTGTGCCAGTCGATATGGATCGCCTCCATACCGCCGAGGCTGATGTGCAGCGTGCGGTCCACCGGCGTGCCGGTGCGCTTGAGAATGCCGACCACGGTAAACGGTTTATCGTCGTGTTTGACCAGGCTAACCACTGCTACACCGTGGGCCAGCACCAGCTTGTCGCCGAGCTTGTAGTGCAGCGCATCCGCCACTTCGGCGCCGAGCACCACTTCGAATGGGTCAGTGGCGAAAGCACGGCCGCTGGCCAGTTCGAGGTTCTGCTTGCGGCCATATTGGTAATGCTCGAAGTAGGACGCGTTGGTGCCCATCACCCGATAGCCACGGTGCGAGTCGCCGAGGGAAATCGGGATCGCCCATTTCACCTGCGGGCTGGCGGCGAAGTGCTCGAAGCTGTCCCAACGGATGTTATTGGTGGCGTTGCCGATGCGGAATACCGAGTACAGCAGCAAGTTGACCGAGCCGGAACGGGCGCCGACGATCAGGTCAGTGCCGCTGATGGTGCTGGCGAAACTGTTGCGCGCTTCCACACGCACGCGTTCCACGGCGAGCAACAGGCACACCGAAAGCGCGATGGCGAAGGCGGTGAGGATCGCGGTAAAGCGGCGGTTAGCCAGGCTGGCCATGGCTAGACGGAACAAATACATCTCAAACCTCTGCGGGCGTGGCGGCGCGATTGAGTTCGGCCAGCGACAGGTGGCGGTCGAACAGCGGCGCGAGGCTCTGGTCATGGCTGACGAATAACAGACTGGCGCCTGCTTCGCGGCATTCGGCGAACAGCAGCTGAATGAACGCTTCGCGGGCGTCGTAATCGAGGGCTGAGGTGGGTTCGTCGGCGATCACCAGTTCCGGTTGGCCGATCAACGCACGGGCGGCGGCCACGCGTTGTTGCTGGCCGATGGACAGCGAGTCGGCACGGCGTTCCAGCAGGTCTTTGTCCTTCAAGCCCAAATGCGCCAGCAAGGTCGCGGCGGCCTGGTCGACGCTGCCGTGTCGCTGAGTCGCCCGCTGCGCACGCAGCCTGGAAAAGTGACACGGCAGTTCGACGTTCTCGCGCACTGAGAGAAACGGCAACAGGTTGAATTGCTGAAAAATATAGCCGGTGTGATCGACGCGGAAGCGGTCGCGGGCACCGGCCGAGAGTTCGGTCAGCTCCTGGCCGAGCAGGCGAATGCTGCCACGGCTGGGTTTCTGTACGCCGCCCAACAGCCCGAGCAAGGTGGTTTTGCCACTGCCGCTCGGGCCTTTGAGAAACAAAGTTTCCCCCGCTTCCAGGCGGAACGCGGGGATATCCAGCAACTGCGGGTGGCCGGGCCAGTTGAAGCCCAGGTCAGACAGTTCGATCAGTGCTTGGGTCATAGGGCATCAGTGGTCTGGTTTGATTTGGATGATGGCACCGATCCCATGTGGGAGCTGGCTTGCCTGCGATGACGGCGGCACATTCAATATCGATGTGTCTGTTATACCGCTATCGCAGGCAAGCCAGCTCCCACATTGACCGTGTTTCAAATCAGAATTTCAGGGTGGCTGCGGCGGCCGTCGCTTCAACACCTTGCTGGCCGCTTGGGCCGATCAGTTGTACCTGAATCTTCTGGGTGGCAGGGAAGGTCTTGAACACTTGGGTCAGGTCGAGGTTGCTCAGCGCGGTCGGCGTGGCGCAGGTGAACTGGTAGTGCGCGTGGATTTCGCTGTGGTCGTGATGATGTTCGTGGGCGGCAGCGCCTTTGCCGTCGGTGGCGTGGTCGTCATCGTCCTCATCATGGTCGGCTTCAGGCTTATCGCCAAACAACGGGCTGTTGAGTTCCTGGGTGCTGATCACACAACCGGCAGATTTGGGCAGCTTGAACAGCGCCTGTGGGTTTTCCAGCTGCTTGCGTGCGGCGGCGACCTTGGCTTTGTCGGCAGGCGTGGTGGCCTTGTGTTCAAAGCCCACAAGGTTCATGGCCGGGCTGTCGAATTCCAGCTCAAGCGCCTGGCCGTCGAGTACCGCATTGAGGCGGCCGACACCATGTTCGTGGGCACCGAGGCTGCCGTGTTCATGCTCATGATCGTGTTCATCGGCGGCGTGGGCGATGGCCAGGGGCAGCAGGGCGAACGGCAAGGCAAGCAGCAGACGGCGCATGAGAAAGCTCCATAAGATGAAAGTTTTGTTATGTGATCTTATAACAATATTCGCACCAGTTTGAACGCCCGCTTGGCGTTGCGCAAGTCGCGTGGGAGCATGCGGGTCGGAAAACTGCGGGAGTAAGAGCGATGTTGCGAATTCGTGGAACCGTCGGTGACTTGCCGGTGGATTTGACCCTGGAACTCGATGACGGCGATTGGGCGCGCCTGGGCGAGCACTTGCAGGCAACACCGGCGCCGGGTGCGCCCGCTGTTGCGCCGGTCAAACACAACGATGATTTGTGGCAGAACGCCCAGGATCTGTTGCGCAAGGCCGGGCAACTCAATGGGCTTGAGTTGCTTGATCAGCTTGAAGGCTTGGCCGGTGATGCAGCCTCAGGCAAACGCCTGCTGGTACGGCTGCGCCACAGTGCCAGTGTGAAAGTGGCCAGCGGCGGGGATACGCCGCTGTACAGCTGGATCGGCGATTAATACAGCGCGGCGAACAACTTGCGACGGTACACCGTGACCAGCGGGTGGTCATTGCCCAGCAGTTCGAACACCTGCAGCAACGTCTTGTGCGGCAGGCCTTCGCTGTAGCTGCGGTTGCGGATAAACAGCTTGAGCAGGCCTTCCAGCGCGGCGTCGTATTGCTGGCGCGCCAGTTGCTGAATCGCCAGCTGATAGGCTGCTTCATCGTCCTGCGGGTCTTGCGCCAGGCGGCTTTTCAAGTCGGCGGCATCCGGCAGGTCGGCGGCCTGGCGCAGGAAGGTGATTTGCGCCTTGGCGCCGGCGAGGGCGGCTTTGTGGTCGTCGCTTTTCACCGCGTCGAGCACAGCCTGAGCTTCGCCCAATTCACCGCGTTCGGCCAGGCAACGTGCATACAGAATCAGCGCGGCGGCGTTGGTGTTGTCCTCGCCCAGCAGCGCCACCAGCACGGCCTCTGCATCGCTGATACGGCCTTCGGCAAACAACGCCTGGGCCTGTTCCAGCGGATCAGCCGCCTTCGGTGGCGGCATCTTTACGTGGGGTTCCAGCATCGCTCGCACGGCCGACTCCGGTTGTGCCCCGGCAAACCCGTCCACCGGCTGGCCGTCCTTGAACAGCACCACCGTGGGCAGGCTTTGAATGCCAAAACGCGCGACGATGTCCTGCTCGGCCTCGCAATCGACCTTGGCCAGCAGCAACTCGCCCTGATAACTCTCGGCGATTTTCGCCAGCATCGGCATCAATGCCTTGCACGGCGCGCACCACTCGGCCCAGAAATCCACCAGCACGGGTTTTTCGAATGAGTTCTGAATCACTGCCTGGTCGAACGTAGCAGTGGTGGCGTCGAAGATGTACGGCGTGAGCTCACTCATGGGGCGTCTCGAATAAAGCGGGAATGGGGCAACTATAAGGGCTGGCGAGGTTGGCTGAAAGCATGATGAGTTCAAGCCAGCCCCTACTGGAGAATGCGCTCCACTGTGGCGAGCAGGCTTGCCCTGCGTTGGGCTGCGAAGCAGCCCCAAACCCAGTCGCTGAGTTCTTTCAGGAAAAATGCAGTGCCTTTACTGGGGCCGCTTCGCAGCCCAACGCAGGCGGTGCGACGATTCGACAAGCCTGCTCGCCACAACAGCCCACTTACAACAGACTTCGTGTTAGCCGGTTGTGTAGATACCTATGCCGCAATGGCCTCAAGCGCGCCGCGAATGGTACAGGCTCACTTTGCGAAACTCCCAAGGCTCGGCCAGGTCCGGCAGCGTCAGCGCATCGAGGATGTCCAGGCGCTGATACGCCGGGTGCTGGAAGTCGCGCACCCGGGAGTCGGCCACCAGCGCTTCATGGCCACGCGTCAAGAAGTGGTCGAGCAGCGGCAGGTTGGCGCGGTCGTAGAGCACGTCGGCCACCAGGATCAGGTCGAAGCGGTCGGCCTCGGCAAAAAAGTCGGCTGAATAACTCAGCGCTACACCATTGAGTTCGGCGTTTGCCCGGCAAGCGGCCAAAGCCAGCGGGTCGAGGTCGCAGGCCACCACTTCCAGCGCGCCGGCTTTAACCGCAGCAATCGCAGCCACACCGGAACCTGCGCCAAAATCCAGCACGCGTTTGCCCGCCACCCACTCGGGATTCGCTGCCAGGTAGCGCGCCAGTGCCAAACCGCTGGCCCAGCAAAAACTCCAGTACGGCGGTTCATGCAGGATGCGCCGGGTCTCTTCCTGGCTGAAGGCACGGTCCATGTTGCCTGCGTCCAGCAGCCACAACGACAGCTCGGTGCCCGGCAGCGGGCAGGGCACCAGTTGTGCGTCGCCGATCAGTTCGCTCAGGGCGCGTTGCAGGCCCAGCGGTGGCGTCATGGTGCCCGGACGAGTTGCAGAGGGCCGGTGGTCTGGGTGATCGCCTGGGTGATACGCACCGCAGGCAGGTGCAGGATCAACTGGCCGGACTGGCTGGCGCGACCGCGCAGTTCAACCCGTGCACCGGCTGGGAAAGCCTCTGGGTTAAAACGCAAGCGGAAGGCCAGGGGCTTGCCGTTGCCGGTGAGTACGCTGCTGGCGAGCAGTTGTTGCGGGCGGTTGCGCTCATCGATTACCAGCAGGGCCAGTTCGACTTCGGCATTGGCTGGCACGCCATTCAGAGTGCCGTTGATTTCCCGTTGGTAAGCCGGCAAGGGGCCGAGGTCTTCAATGCCGGGGACTTTTTTCTCTTGGGTAGGCGCGGGTTGTGGTGTCGACGGTTTTGGGGCTTCGCTGCTACAGGCGACCAGAAAACTGAACAGGGCGAGTAAAACAAGTGGTCGTAACTGCATGTACGGCTCCAGAAAGGACAAAATCCGTGGCTTAAAAAATATGAAACATAATAGTCAGCCTATATACCGTAAAGGCTATGGCTTGTCTTGCCACGGGGATGCGCTACCATGGCCCTCCCATTTTTTGTTGCCTGCCAACCATGCACTGTCCCTTCTGCGGTGCCAACGACACCAAGGTCATTGACTCGCGTCTGGTCGCCGAGGGCGATCAAGTACGCCGCCGGCGCGAATGCCTGGCCTCTGGCTGCGGTGAACGTTTCACCACCTTCGAAACCGCCGAACTGGTGTTGCCACGTCTGATCAAGTCCGACGGCAGCCGCCAGCCTTTCGACGAAGAAAAACTGCGCGCCGGTATGCAGCGCGCCCTGGAAAAACGCCCGGTGAGTGTCGAGCGACTGGAGGCGGCGCTGGTGCATATCAAGCACAAGCTGCGCGCCACCGGCGAGCGCGAGGTCAAGAGCCTGGTGGTTGGAGAACTGGTGATGGGCGAGCTGCAAAAGCTCGACGAAGTCGCCTATATCCGTTTCGCCTCCGTGTATCGACGCTTCCAGGACCTCAATGAGTTCCGCGAAGAGATCGACCGCCTGGCCCGTGAGCCTGCCAAAGAATGAACCCACCGTCTGCCGAACAAGCCGTCCTCGACGCCCATTACATGGCCCGCGCCCTCGAATTGGCGCGCAAAGGCCTGTACACCACCCACCCCAACCCACGAGTGGGCTGCGTGATTGTGCGGGATGGGCAGATTGTCGGCGAAGGCTGGCATGAGCGCACCGGCGAGCCCCATGCCGAGCCGAACGCCCTGCGCGCCGCTGGTGAAAAGGCCCGTGGCGCCACGGTGTACGTGACCCTCGAACCGTGCAGCCACCATGGGCGCACGCCGCCTTGCGCCGATGCGCTGGTGACCGCCGGTGTGGCACGCGTAGTGGCCGGGATGCAGGACCCGAATCCGGAAGTGGCCGGGCGCGGACTGCAGCGCTTGGCTCAAGCCGGCATCGAAACCCACAGCGGCGTACTCGAACAACAAGCGCGCGCGCTGAACCCCGGCTTCCTCAAGCGTATGGAACACGGCCTGCCGTTTGTGCGGGTCAAGCTGGCGATGAGCCTGGACGGCCGTACCGCGATGGCCAGCGGCGAAAGCCAATGGATTACCGGGCCGGCTGCCCGCGCCGCCGTGCAGCGCCTGCGCGCCGAGGCCAGTGTAGTGCTGACCGGCGCCGATACGGTGCTGGCCGACGGTGCGCGCCTTACTGTGCGCGCCGCTGAGCTTGGTCTGGACGAAGAAACCACCGCTCTGGCCATGTCGCGCCCGCCATTGCGCGTGTTGATCGACGGTCGCCTGCGGGTGCCGCTCAACGCGCCGTTCTTCAAGGCCGGCCCGGCGCTGGTCATCACCTGCGTCACCCCGGAAAACCAGTTCCCGCGTGGCCCGGAATGCCTGGTGGTGCCGGGCGTTGAAGGTCAGGTCGACCTGCGTTCGGCGCTGCTGGCGCTGGCAGCCCGTGGCGTCAACGAAGTGCTGGTGGAAGCCGGCCCAAGCCTGGCGGGCGCGTTTGCCCAGCAAGGCCTGGTCGACGAATACGTGATTTTCGTCGCCGGCAAGTTCCTGGGCTCCGCCGCCCGGCCTTTGCTCGACTGGCCGCTTGAGAAACTGGCCGACGCCCCCCAACTCAAGATCACTGAAATGCGCGCTGTAGGCGACGACTGGCGAGTCACTGCCATCCCGCTACCACCAGCGAGCGTATAATTCCGACCGGGCGCTCCAGCGCCCGTCCCGTTTTCCAGGAGAAGGCCATGTTCACCGGCATTATCGAATCCATCGGCAGCATCCGCGCCATGACCCCAAAGGGCGGCGACGTACGCCTGCTGGTTGAAACCGGCAAGCTCGACCTCGGCGACGTCAAGCTGGGCGACAGCATCGCTGTCAGCGGCGTGTGCCTGACCGTCATCGAGTTGCCGGGTAACGGCTTTGCCGCCGACGTCAGCCGGGAAACCCTGGACTGCACCGCGATGAACGACCTCAAAGCCGGCAGCCCAGTAAACCTGGAAAAAGCCCTGACCCCGACCACCCGTTTGGGCGGCCACCTGGTCAGCGGCCACGTTGACGGCGTCGGCGAAGTGGTTGCGCGCAGCGAAAACGCGCGCGCCGTGGAATTTCGCATTCGTGCGCCGAAAGAACTGGCCAAGTACATCGCCCACAAAGGCTCGATCACCGTCGACGGCACCAGCCTGACCGTGAACGCCGTGAATGGCGCCGAATTCGAACTGACCATCATCCCGCACACCCTGAGCGAAACCATCATGGCGTCGTACCAGCCAGGTCGCCGGGTGAACCTGGAAGTCGACTTGCTTGCCCGTTACCTGGAGCGCCTGCTGATGGGCGATAAGGCCGCAGAGCCAGCATCCGGGAACATCACTGAAAGTTTTCTGGCCGCTAACGGCTACCTGAAATCCTGACCAAGGGGGTGCCGCGTGGCGCTCAATAGCATCGAAGAACTGGTTGAAGACATCCGCCAAGGCAAGATGGTCATCCTGATGGATGACGAAGATCGCGAGAACGAAGGCGATATCATCATGGCCGCCGAGGCGTGCAAGCCCGAGCACATCAACTTTATGGCCAAGCACGCCCGTGGGCTGATCTGCATGCCCATGAGTCGCGAGCGCTGCGAGCTGCTCAAGCTGCCGTTGATGGCGCCGCGCAATGGCTCGGGTTTTGGTACCAAGTTCACCGTATCGATTGAAGCGACCACCGGCGTCACCACCGGCATTTCCGCCGCCGACCGTGCCCGCACGGTGCAAGCCGCTGCGGCCAAAGACGCCAAGGCCGAAGACATCGTCAGCCCCGGCCATATTTTTCCGCTGATGGCCCAACCGGGCGGCACCCTCGCTCGCGCCGGCCACACCGAGGCGGCCTGTGACCTGGCGCGCATGGCCGGTTTCGAGCCAAGCGGCGTGATCTGCGAAGTGATGAACGACGACGGCACCATGGCCCGTCGCGCCGAACTCGAGGCGTTTGCTGCCGAACACGGCATCAAGATCGGCACCATTGCCGACCTGATTCACTACCGCATGATCCACGAACGTACCGTTCAGCGGATTGCCGAGCAGCCGCTGGACAGCGAACTGGGCCAGTTCAACCTGGTGACCTACCGTGATTCAGTCGAAGGCGATGTGCACATGGCCCTCACCTTGGGGAGCATTTGCGCTGAAGAACCGACCCTGGTGCGCGTGCATAACATGGACCCGCTGCGCGACCTGCTGATGGTCAAGCAGCCGGGCCGCTGGAGCCTGCGCGCCGCCATGGCCGCGGTTTCCGAGGCCGGCAGCGGTGTGGTGTTGCTGCTGGGCAACCCGGTGGATGGCGACGTATTGCTCGCGCATATTCGTGAAACCGCCGAGCACACCCAGGTCAAAACACCGACCACCTACAGCATCGTCGGTGCCGGTTCGCAGATTCTGCGTGACCTCGGTGTGCGCAAAATGCGCCTGATGAGCGCACCGATGAAATTTAATGCGATATCCGGATTCGACCTGGAAGTTGTAGAATACGTGCCCTCCGAATAAAGGCTGGCGTTTTCTGCCCCTTGTTCGCGGTTAAATCATCACTGAGGGACGCACTTTTCGCGTCCCGGCTCTTTAAGAGATTTGTCGAATGACCCTGAAGACCATCGAAGGTACCTTCATCGCCCCCAAAGGCCGCTATGCCCTGGTGGTTGGCCGCTTCAACAGCTTCGTGGTTGAAAGCCTGGTAAGCGGTGCCGTGGATGCCCTGGTTCGCCACGGTGTGAGCGAGAGCGACATCACTATCATCCGCGCCCCTGGCGCCTTCGAAATTCCACTGGTTGCGCAAAAAGTTGCACAGCAGGGTGAATACGCGGCGATCATCGCCCTGGGCGCGGTCATTCGGGGCGGTACTCCGCACTTCGAATACGTGGCTGGCGAATGCACCAAGGGCCTGGCCCAGGTGTCCATGGAGTTCGGCGTGCCAGTCGCTTTCGGCGTACTGACCGTAGATTCCATCGAGCAAGCCATCGAGCGCTCCGGCACCAAGGCCGGTAACAAGGGCGCAGAAGCTGCCTTGTCCGCACTGGAAATGGTTAGCCTGCTGTCGCAGTTGGAGGCCAAGTGATTTCCGACGAGAGCGATCAGTTCAACCCACAGGATCCGCGTCCAGCCGATGCCGGCAAGCCATCCAAAAGCGAGAAGCGCCGTAAGGCGCGTCAACTCGCGACCCAGGCGCTGTACCAGCGCCTGATGGCCGGAGCCTCGCTGAACGAAATCGAAGCGCAGTTTCGCGTCGACAACGACTTCACGTTTGCCGACCAGAGCTACTTCCACGATATCCTGCACGGTGTGCATGCCAACCTGACCGAGATCGACACGGCTCTGGCGCCATGCCTGGACCTGACCATTGAAGAACTCGACCCGGTTGAACTGTGCGTGATGCGCCTGTCCACCTGGGAGTTGCTCAAGCGCGTCGACGTGCCTTACCGCGTGGTGATCAACGAAGGTATCGAGCTGGCGAAAGTCTACGGCTCGACCGACGGCCACAAGTTCGTCAACGGCGTGCTCGACAAGCTGGCCCCGCGCCTGCGCGAAGCTGAAGTGAAGGAACACAAGCGCTAAGTCGCTTGAGTCCTGAATGGGTGAGTTCGAGCTGATCCGCAATTACTTCGCTGCCGCGCCTTGTGCGCAGGGCGGTGAAGGCATTGCCTTGGGGATCGGCGACGACTGCGCCCTGCTGGCGCTCCCTGCCGGGGAGCAGTTGGCAATCTCCACCGATACGCTGGTGGCTGGCGTGCACTTCGCCGACCCCTGTGACCCGTTCCTGCTCGGCCAGCGCTCGTTGGCCGTGGCAGTCAGCGACCTGGCCGCCATGGGCGCCCATCCTCTGGCCTTTACCCTTGCACTCACCACACCCACCGTCGATGCCGATTGGCTGCAACGCTACGCCCAGGGTTTGAACGCCATGGCGCAAAGCTGCGGCGTGGGGCTGGTGGGCGGCGATACCACGCGCGGGCCGCTGAGCCTGACCCTGACCGTGTTTGGCCGTGTGCCGGCCGGGCAGGCGCTGGTTCGCAGCGGTGCGCAGCCGGGTGATTTGCTGTGTGTGGGTGGTGAGCTGGGTAACGCTGCCGGCGCTTTGCCGCTGGTATTGGGGCAACGCACGGCGGACGCAGCTATCGCTGATCCGCTGCTCGCCCATTACTGGTCGCCGCAACCGCAGTTGGCGCTGGGCCTCGCGCTTCGGGGTAAGGCCACGTCTGCGATGGACATCTCCGACGGCCTGCTGGCCGATTGTGGGCATATCGCCAAGGCATCGGCTGTCAGGCTGGTCATTGAGCGTGAGAAACTGCCGTTATCCCAGGCGTTGCTGGCGTTTGTTGGCGATGACGATGCCCGTGTGGCCGCGTTGAGCGGGGGCGACGACTATGTGTTGGCGTTCACCCTGCCACCGGCCGAGCTGGCGCCGCTGTTGGCGGACGGCTGGCCGATTCACGTGATCGGCCGGGTCGCGGCGGGGCAAGGCGTGACGCTGATTGACGCCGCCGGGCAAGACATCACGCCAGCCGTGCGCGGCTATCAGCATTTTCGCGACACGCCTTAAGCGACAGACCTGCGCTACCCTCTATACGGTTATCCCTGTACAGGAGGTAGTCACCATGGGTGTGCGCCGTTGGCTGCTGATAGTGTTGTGCGCTCTCGCAACCCAGATTCTCGCCGATGAAGCACCTGTCCCTGGCAAGATCATGCTGGCCAGTGAGCAGTGGAACGACTACACCAACAAAGATGGCAGCGGCCTGGCCTGGGATGTGTTGCGAAAGATCTTCGAGCCGGTGGGCATTACCGTGCAAACCCGCAGCGTGCCCTATACCCGTTCGGTCGGCCTGGCCCAGCGTGGCGAGGTGGATGGCTGGGTCGGTTCCTATCGCGACGAAGCCAGTGGCGTGTTGTACCCGCACTGGAATTTCGACTCCGACCACATCTACGCCCTAGGGCTGGCAGCCACACCTGCACCGAGCATCGCCACGCTGGGCAATTATCGTTTGGCCTGGGTGCGCGGCTACAAGTACGAGGAATACCTGCCGAATGTGCGCCGCTTCAACCCGATAGAACGTCGGAGTGGCATCCTGCCGATGCTGCAACACGGCCGCGCCGACTTCTATATTGATGCCCTCACTGAAGCCAAATACGTGCTCAGCCAGTCGGATGACCCGGCGCAATTCAAGCTCACTCATATAGCCGAACTGCCGCTCTACATAGGCTTTGCCGACACCGAGCGTGGGCGGGCATTGATGGGGGTTTATGAGCAACGCATGGCCACGTTGGTGAAGAGCGGCGAGTTGAAAGCGATTTTCGAGCACTGGAAACAACCGTACCCGTTCTGACCTGCATAGAACCAGGACGAAGGCCAATCGAACCTATTGATCTTTATCAGCGATAATTCAGCTTAAGCGTCTGTAGGAACCTGCTGTTACAATGACGCCCTCTGTGAAATCTGAAATCAGGAGCACACGGTGCCCGTCGTTTTCGTCGCCGCTTCCAAGCTGCCTACCCCTTTTGCCACGTTCACCATGAACGGCTTTCTCGAAGAGGCCACTGGCCGCGAGCACGTCGTGCTCAGCCTGGGTGATATCGCCGACGGCGCGCCGGTGCTCGGCCGCGTGCATTCCGAATGCCTGACCGGCGACGCCTTGTTCAGCCAGCGCTGCGACTGCGGTTCGCAACTGGAAGCAGCGATGCGCGCCATCGCCCGTGAAGGCCGTGGTGTGCTGCTGTACTTGCGTCAGGAAGGCCGCGGCATTGGCCTGATGAACAAGATCCGCGCCTACGAGCTGCAAGATGGTGGCGCCGATACCGTCGAAGCCAACGAACGCCTGGGCTTTGCCGCCGACCAGCGCGACTACGCGATCTGCCTGCCGATGCTGGAGCATTTGGGCGTCAAATCCCTGCGTTTGATGACCAATAACCCGCGCAAGGTCAAAGCCTTGACCGAGATGGGCATCACCGTGGCCGAGCGCGTGCCGCTGCACACCGGGCAAAACCCGCACAACAAGCTCTACCTGGCCACCAAAGCCAGCAAGCTCGACCACATGATGGGTAACGAGCATCAGGGCGAGGTCGACCGCGCGTGACCCGTGGCCAGGTAAAACGGCGACTGTCCTTCAACTGGTGGCAGTACCTGGCCCTGGCATTGCTCCCGCTGTTCGTGCTTAACCTGGTGTTCGGGCAAGCCCAATCCCTACTTCCTGTGTTGGCCATGCCGCTCTTTATTGCCGGCGTGGCCTCGATGTTTCTGAGCCTGCGTTATTTTCATGGCTATAAACACGCACTGATCGCCACTTCCAAAGCTCTCGATACGCCCGAAGAACCGGCTGCGTGGATTACCCTCGCGGCCCGTCGGCGTGCGGCTTTGTTGGTCGCCGCACTGCCGGCCTGGATCGGCGCGTTGGCCGTGTTCGTCGGCCTGGAAGCGGTGCCGCTGTGCCTGCTGGCGCTGTCGACACTGGTGCTGTTCTATCTCTATCGCATCCCGCGTCAGCTGGGATGATGCGTGTTTGGCTGTCGCTTCTGGTGCTGGCATTCAGTGCCCAGGCGATTGCGGTTGAACGCGTCGTCAGCCTGGCGCCGTCTCTCTCCGAAATCGTGGTCGAACTGGGCGCCGCCGACCTGCTGGTGGGCGTGCTCGACGGCGGCGAGCGCCCGGCGGCATTGGCCCAAGTGCCGTCGGTTGGGCAATACGGCCAACTGAATATGGAGCGCTTGCTCAGCCTCAAGCCCGACCTCATTCTGCTCTGGCCCGGCAGTGTTGGCCCGGCCCAGCGCGGGCAATTGCAGCGCCTGAATATCCCGGTTTATGTGGCTGAACCCCATAGCCTTGAACAGCTGACGGCCCAGGTACAAGCCATCGCTCAACAATTGGGCCGCGAAGCGGCGGGGCGCACGCTGGCCGCGCAGTTACGCCAACGCTTGGCCGAACTGCGCCAACGCTATCAGCGCGCCGAACCGTTACGTGTGTTTTATCAGGTATGGAACCAGCCGCTGTACACCGTGGGCGGCGGGCAGATCATCAGTGATGCCTTGGAGGTATGTGGCGCACGCAACGTGTTTGCCGACCTCAAGCTGCCCGCGCCGCAGGTCAGCGTCGAGTCAGTGTTGCAGCGCAATCCCCAGCTGATCCTGGCGGGTGATCAGGCGCAACTCGACGAGTGGAAGGCCTGGCCTCAGATCGCGGCGGTGGCTGAAGGTCGTTTGCAGGTCGTGCCCGACAAGGGGCTGGAGCGGCCCAGCGGGCAGATGGTTGAGGCCATCGCGAAGCTCTGTCAGGCAATGGCTGCCCAGCGCTGAGAGTCGCTGTGTTTTCGTCTGCTGCGGTGCGATTAGTCTGTCAAAACCATCGGATTTTGCCTGGCGATCTACCCGCCTAGGAGTGCTAGTTTCGCGGCTCTCCCATTCGAGCTGATCAAGGACACATCATGCGTTATCTATTGGCGATGGCCGGCGCCGCTTTCGCATTGGCGCTTATAAGCGGGTGCGATATTTCCCAAAGAATTTCCGAACTGAGGACATTTGGTAATCACCCTGTGGTGGACAGGACCGCAACGGTGGACAGCACCCAGCAAGACCTCCTCACTATCCAGAAGCCTGCGAAAATCACCTCGATCCGTGGCGGCACCTCCCAGTGCTTTGATTACGCGTTGGAGCGCGATGGTAAAAGAGCCGATTATTTCGTCTCGTTCACCTCCCAGGGTTGGGCAAATGCCTGGGGCTACTCAACGTGCAGCAAGGAGGTGGCAGCAGGCGGTCTGACGTCTAACGAGCGGATCAAGAGGCAGTACTGACCATTGATAGTGCGCGCTGGGTTACAGTTCCGGCGTCCAGGTCACTCCGAACAACAGCGCCCGGCCTTCTTCCCGGTAGCCGTATTGTTGGCCTTGATACTGATACAGCGCCCGGCTGTAGTCTTTGTTCAGCAGGTTATCGACCTTCATGTTCAATGTTACTTCACGGTTCACCGCCCAACTGGCGCGAAGCCCCAGCAACCCGTAACCACCCAACCGTTGCTGGTTTTTCGGGTCATCGTAGCTGCTGCTTACCGCTTGCCAGCTGGCGCCGACGCCAAACTGATCGAATTGGCGATCCAGATCCAGGCTCACCGTGCGTCTGGCGCGGCGGGCCAATGTGCGGCCGGTGTCGCGGTCGCGTGGGTCAATCATCGCCAGCCCGAGGCTGCCTTGCCAGCCGAACAGTTCTTGCTTGAGCGCTGCTTCGAAGCCATTGATGCGGGCCGAGCTGACGTTTTGTGGGCCGTCGCTGCCGAACACGATGGCGTCCTGAATATCGGTGCGGTACAGCGACGCCTCCAGGCGGCTGGTGTCGCTGAGCTGGCTGCGCCATTGCAGTTCATAGCTTTTGGAGGTTTCGGGTTTCAGGTTTGGGTTGGCGTTTTTGAAGCCGTATTCGTCCGGGTAATAAAGGTCGTTGAAGGTCGGTGCGCGGAAGCCTTCGCTGTAACTGAACAACAGGTCGTTATCCGGGTTCACCGGCAGGGTCAGGGTGCCGCTCCAGCTGTTGTGACCGCCGAATTGCTGGTTCTGGTCGCGGCGCAGGCCCAGCTCGGTGGAAAAATACTGTGTTTCAAAGCGGTGCTGGATAAACGCGGCGCGGTTCCAGCGGCTGTCTTCGGCGAGCACCGTACTGCTGTTGACCCGGTCTTCGTACCAGTCGCCGCCCAGGATCAGGCTGTTCTGATCATTGAGGGTCAAGTCGTTCTGCCAGGTCAGCGAGTCGCGGTAGGTGTTGAACACACTGCGGTCGTCGCTGAGTTTATCCAGGGTTTTTTCGCGGTTTTCGCTGTGACCCAGCTCCAGGCGAGACTTCCACGCATCGTTGATGCGCGCGTCGACATAGCTGCTGACGCTGCTGACGGTGAAGTCTGTATAGGGTTTTTGCTGGAAGCTCTGGTAGGTGAGCGAGTCATAGCGACCAAAAGGGTTGTCGAATTCGCTTTTGCCACGGTTATCCAGCACATTCACGCCAGCGTCGATGTCATCGGTGAAGGCATGGCTCAGGCTGAAACTGATGGCTTGGTTGCGATAAGCATCGTGGTCGCCATCGCTCGGGTACGACGTGCGTGTGCGGTTGATCCCCGCCGTGTCATCCAGGCTGGCGCCAAGGCTGAAGCGGGTTTGCTGGTCGCCGCCGGACAGTCCCAGGCTGCGCTCCCACGTCTGATTGCTGCCAAAGCCCACGTGCAGGCGCGGTTGCAGGCCCGACTCGGTGTTGCGCCGGGTGAAGATCTGAATCCCCCCGCCAATCGCATCGCTGCCGTAGATCGCCGAGCGCGAGCCGCGCAGCACTTCTACGCGTTCGATCTGGTCGATGTTGAGGTATTGCAGGTTGCTGGTGCCGGTGGTGGAGCTGCTGATGCGCTGGCCATCCACCAACACCAGGCTCTGGGCGGTGGACGTGCCGCGCACATACACGTTGGTCACGCTGCCACGGCCACCACTTTGCGCCACCTGCACACCGGGCACACGGCTGAGCAAGTCGCTCACGCTGGTGGGCTGCAAGCGGTCGATGTCGTCGCGGGTAAACACGCTGTTGGCGGCGCTGCTGTCGTTACGCGCCTGCACCTGGCGGTTGGCGCTGATCACCACGTTGGGGAGTTTGAGGGCGTCGTCGCGCTCGAAGCTGTCGGCCAGCACGGCAGTGGCGGGGAGCAACAGCAGGGGCAGGGCAAAGCGAAGGCGATTCATGGGCTGTCCATAGCATTGAGCAGCAATACAAAAACAATGTGGGAGCTGGCTTGCCTGCGATGCGGTCACCACGGTTTTTCAGTAAGACCGAGGTGATGCTATCGCTGGCAAGCCAGCTCCCACATGTTATGAGTGTTTTACAGGCCCAGCAGCGCCATGCGCGCGCGCACCGAAGCCTCGATCCCGGCCTCATCCAGGCCACATTCGGCCAGCATCTGCGCCGGTTTGGCGTGTTCCACATACACATCCGGCAAGCCCAGGTGCAGCACCGACTTGAGGATGTTCTCCCGCGCCAGGAACTCACTGACTGCCGCACCGGCGCCACCCATGATGGCGTTTTCTTCGACGCTCACCAGCAGTTCATGGCTGGCGGCGATTTCACGCACTAAGGTCTCATCCAGCGGTTTGACGAAGCGCATGTCGACCACGGTGGCGTCGATTTTCTCGGCGACCTTCAGGGCTTCGGCCACTTGCACGCCGAACACCAGAAACGCGACCTTGCTGCCCTGGCGGCGCACGATGCCTTTGCCAATCTCGATCGGCTCGAGGTTTTTCTCGATTACCGCATTCGGGCCGTTGCCGCGCGGGTAGCGCACGGCAGCCGGGCCGTTGTACAGGTGGCCGGTGCTGAGCATCTTGCGCAGTTCGTTTTCGTCGCTCGGGGTCATCACCAGCATGCCGGGGATGCAGCGCAGGTAGGACAAATCGAAGCTGCCGGCGTGAGTCGGGCCGTCTTCGCCGACCAAACCTGCGCGGTCGATGGCGAACAGCACGTCGAGGTTCTGCACCGCCACATCGTGAACAAGCTGGTCATAGCCGCGTTGCAGGAAGGTGGAGTAAATCGCGACCACCGGCTTGGCGCCTTCACAGGCCATGCCGGCGGCGAAGGTCACCGCGTGTTGCTCGGCAATTGCCACATCGAAGTAGCGCAGCGGGAAACGCTCGCTGAACGCCACCAGGTCGGAGCCTTCCTTCATCGCCGGGGTGATGCCCACCAGGCGCGGGTCGGCGGCGGCCATGTCGCACAGCCATTCGCCAAACACGCCGGAATACTTCGGCCCGCTGGCTTTTTTCGGCGCAGCGGCGGGCGCATCCACGGGTTCGAGCTTGGTGATGGCGTGGTAACCAATCGGGTCGACTTCTGCCGGAGCGAAGCCTTTGCCTTTTTTGGTGACGATATGCAGGAACTGCGGGCCCTTGAGGTCACGCATGTTGCGCAGCGTGGCGATCAGGGTCGGCAGGTCATGGCCGTCGATCGGGCCGATGTAATTCCAGCCCAGCTCTTCAAACAGGGTGCCGGGCACCAGCATGCCCTTGGCATATTCTTCGGTACGTCGGGCAATTTCCCACGCGCCGGGCAGGCGCGAGAGCACCTTCTTGCTGCCTTCGCGCATGCTGGCGTAGGTGCGGCTCGAAAGGATTTTTGCCAGGTAATTGGACAGGCCACCCACATTGCGCGAAATCGACATGTCGTTGTCGTTGAGGATCACCAACATATTGGCGTCCACTTCCGGCGCGTGGTTCAGTGCTTCAAAGGCCATGCCGGCGGTCAGCGCGCCATCACCAATCACCGCAATCGCCTTGCGATCGCTGCCTTGCAGGCGGGCGGCAATTGCCATGCCCAGCGCGGCGCTGATGGAGGTGCTGGAGTGGCCGACGCCAAAGGTGTCGTACTCACTCTCGGAGCGGCGTGGGAAGGCGGCCAGGCCGTCCTTCTGGCGCAGGCTGCCCATGCGCTCGCGGCGGCCTGTTAGGATTTTATGCGGATACGCCTGATGGCCCACGTCCCACACCAGCCGGTCGTCCGGCGTGTCGAACACGTAGTGCAAGGCGATGGTCAGCTCGATGACGCCCAGCCCGGCACCGAAATGCCCACCGGTCTGGCCGACCGTGTAGAGCAATTCCAGGCGCAACTCATCGGCCAGGGTTTCCAGCTCGGCTTCACCCAGTCGACGCAGGCCAACCGGCGTGACAGCACGGTCGAGCAGGGGCGTGGACGGGCGCTTGCGGGGAATCTCTTGAAACGTCGTGGGCATCAGGCGAATCGTTATAGGTATAGAAGAGGCGGCAGTTTACCTCAAGCGGTGCAAACTGCCCACGCAGGGCGCCGAACTTGGCCGATATGCGGCGCGAAAGGCCGCGGTTATCAGTGGCGGCGTTCGACGATATACCGCGCCAGGTCGCGCAGTGGCTCGGCCGCCGCGTCGAAAGGTCGCAGGGCGTCCAGGGCCTGGTCGCGCAGTTCCAGGGCGTAAGCCTTGGCGGCATCAAGGCCCAGCAATGCCGGATAAGTCGGTTTGTCCCGGGCGATATCCGCGCCTTGGCGTTTGCCCAGGGTGGCAGTGTCACTTTCCACGTCGAGAATGTCGTCCTGCACCTGAAACGCCAGGCCGATGGCCCGGGAATAGGTCAGCAGGGCTGCCAACTGCGCAGCTTCGGCGCGGCCACTGGCCAGGGCGCCCAAGTGCACGGCGGCTTCGATCAGCGCGCCGGTCTTGTGACGGTGCATATGTTCGAGGGCTTTTTGGTCGAGCTTGAGGCTGACCGAACCCATGTCGATGGCCTGCCCGCCGACCATACCGGCCGGGCCTGCGGCCAAGGCCAGGGCCGTGACCATGCGCAGGCTGATCTCGGCATTCACGCTGTTCAGGCGCGGGTCCAGCAAGGCGCTGAACGCCAGGCTCTGCAAGCCGTCACCGGCGAGGATCGCGTAGGCTTCGTCAAAGGCTTTATGGGTGGTGGGCTGGCCGCGGCGCAGATCGTCATCGTCCATGGCCGGTAAATCGTCATGCACCAGGGAATAGGCATGAATCAGCTCAACCGCACACGCCGCGCCATTGGCGTGCTCGGCCGGCGCACCCAGGGCTTCACAGGCCGCATACGCCAGCAGCGGGCGCACACGTTTGCCGCCGTTCATCACGCTGTAGCGCATGGCTTCATACAAGCGCTTCATCTCCGGGCCTGGCGCTACGAACAAAGGTTCGAGCGCCGCATTGACCCGGGCCTGGCTGCTGGCCTGATACGCATCGATCATTCGGGCTGTTCCGCATCGAAAGGTTCTTCGGCCAACTCCCCGTCGCGCTCCAGCAACACCTGCACCTTCTGCTCTGCCTGCGCCAACGCGCTCTGGCAGTCGCGCGTCAGGCCGATGCCTTGCTCAAACGCCGTCAACGAGTCTTCCAGCGACAACTCGCCGTTCTCCAGACGCTCAACCAGGGTTTGCAGGTCGGCGAGGGATTGTTCGAAATCGAGTGCAACTTTTTTGCGGGCCATGGCGGCTAATCCGGTAGACGGTAAACCGGCGCGACACTAGCAGACATGGGGATTCTGGGCAAATGAGCGGGGCTGTCACTGGTCTGCCGTTGAGCCGAATAAAATGCTTATTCGGCTCATTTCGTGAGCCGATTAGGCATTTTATTCGGCTCAGCGCATACCGCAGTATTGCCCCTGTGCGTCCTTGAGCTGCGCTTCAAATGCCATCAACCCGGCCTGCATTTTCTGCAGCCCGGCAATCTGCCCGGCCAGTTCGCACTTCTTGCTGGCGATGGCCTGGTCTGCCCTTTCCCAAGGCAACGCATCGCCCTCGTGCCCGTGCAAAATCCCCTGCAACTCCTTGAGCTTGAACCCCAACTGCTGGGCGCATTTGATCAGCGTCAGCAACTCGACACTCTGCGCCGAGTAAACCCGATAACGCCCTGCACGCTGTGGCGCTGGCAGCAGGCCAATCGCTTCATAATGACGAATCGCCTTGATGGTCGTGCCCGACAACTGCGCGGCTTTGCCGATGTACATGAAAACTCCTTTTTTCAAATAGTGCGCCGACCTGTTTGAGCCACGTGTCGCGCTGCGTTGCGGTTGATCCCAGTACAGGTCCGAACATCAGCGTCTTGGTCGGCTTGATGCCGCAAAAGGCCAGGGTCGTGCTGCGCATCTGATGAATGCCCGGCATGCGATAGACCCAGCGGTAATACCACGGCGGCGTGTCCAGGGTCACCAACAAATGGGCGGTGCGGCCCTGCAGCAGCTTATCCGGGAAAGCCTTGCCCTTACGGTATTTGAAGGCAAAGCCGGGTAGGAAAATACGGTCGATGAAGCCTTTCATCAATGCCGGGATGCCGCCCCACCAGATCGGGAAAACCCACGCCAGATGAGTCGCCCAGAGGATATCGGCTTGGGCGCTGAGCAAATCGGGTTCCAAGGCTTGGGGCAGGGCATAGCCGTTATGCAGGACCGGGTCGAAAGCCAGTTCGCCTAGCCGTAGGACGCGTACCTCGTGGCCGGCGATTGTAGCCGCGTGGATGTAGGTATCAGCGACGGCTGAGCAGAAACTGGTGCTGGAGGGGTGGCCGAGAATGAGCAGGATGCGCTGAGTCATGGTGCCGAAGCCTGAAAGTGGGCCTTTCAGGGTAGGGTGTGCTGTATAGGGGAGAGTCAAGGCACGGCCCAGCAATGCGTCGATTTGCAAAGGCCAGCAGGACGTTTCTGTGATCTGTGCAAGGCCCTTCCTGAAGCGCTCGCGGCCCCTTGTGACGGTAAAAACCACTGACTAGCCTGTGCCTCTCCAGTCAAGAGTGAAACGGGCATGAGCGAAACCTCCATCGGCTTGATCACGCCTCCTGTGGGCTACAGCGACTGGTTGAGCGACCTTAAACTGCGCATCCATACGGCCCAGCAGCGAGCAACGCTGGCGGTGAACCGCGAACTGGTGCTGCTTTACTGGCAGATCGGCCACGATATTCTGACCCGCCAGGCCGCGCAGGGTTGGGGCAGCAAGGTGGTTGATCGCCTTGCCCAAGACTTGCGCGCGGCCTTCCCCAAGATGAAGGGCTTTTCGCCGCGCAACCTCAAATATATGCGCGCTTTTGCCGAGGCGTGGCCGGACGCAGAGTTTGTGCAAGGGGTGCTTGCACAATTGCCTTGGTATCACCAACTGGCCCTACTGGACAAACTGCCCGGCCCCGAAACGCGCCGTTGGTATGTCGCCCAGGCAATTGAACACAACTGGTCCCGTAACACCCTCGTCATGCAAATCGAGCATCGCCTGCTGGAGCGCAGTGGCAAGGCCGTCAGCAATTTTGAACACCATTTGCCCAAGCCCCAATCCGACCTGGCGCGCGAATCGCTCAAGGATCCTTATCGCTTCGATTTCCTCAGCCTGGCTTTGGATGCGCAGGAGCGCGATATAGAAAACGCGTTAATCAAGCACGTCACCGACTTCCTGCTTGAACTGGGCGCCGGTTTCGCCTTTGTCGGCCAGCAGGTGTTGCTGGATGTGGGCGGTGATGAGTTTTTCGTCGACCTGTTGTTCTATCACCTGAAGCTGCGCTGCTACGTGGTGATCGAACTCAAGACAGGCAAGTTCAAGCCCGAACACCTCGGCAAGCTGAGTTTTTACCTGTCGGCAGTGGATGCTCAGCTTAAACACCCGCAGGACGGGCCCACCATCGGCCTGTTGTTGTGCAAGAGCAAAAATGAAGTGGTGGCTGAATACGCATTGCGCGACAACAACCGGCCGATCGGCGTGGCGGAGTATCAGTTGGTGGAATCTTTACCGGCAGAGCTACAAACCAGTTTGCCAAGCATTGAGCAGATTGAGCGGGAGCTGGCGGGTTAGGTGCGTTTAACCGTTACAGCCTGCCGATCAGGCAGGCTGCAACCGTTGAATGGATAAAGTCAGGCCCTTTCCTGCTTGCCCGCGTCCATGTCCGTGCTACCCCAGGGCCGCCAGTCATCGGTATGCCGTTCACTGCCATGGGGGCCGCTGGAGCTGGTGCCGCCGGCCAGGAATTTTTCCCACAAGTTCTTGCTGTCGGGGTCGCTGTCCTTGTGCAGGTAGGGCGCCAGCCGCGTCAGGGAGCTGCCTTTTTTGTCTTCGGTTTCCTTGAAGTGTTTCCATTCGTCCGACTGGTACTCGAACATCGATTTGTCGTCCGGCGTGTCGCGACCGCCGTACATATAGGTGGCATAACGCGCGTATTCGAGCTTGTCGCCCCAGTCGTCCCTGGTCACGCCGGCAGCGGCGAGGTCTTTGAAGAACTTGCCTTGGGAGTCGGTGAGCTTTTGCATTTTGGCATGCTCGACCGCCTCTGCGATCAAGGTGCCTGCCACCCCGAAGATCACACCGGCCACGGCGAAAACCGGGCCAGCAATACGGGCGCCGATGGCGAGCCCGCGTACCACGGTGGCGGCAACATCACCGGCCAGTTTGCCAGCCAGGTGAGCGCCTTTGGGGGCGAACATCGCGATGGTATTGGCAATGGCCATACCGGTACCGGATGCACCCCCGCCCAGGGTGAAGGCTGCGTCGGTTTTTTCCAGTGCGGTCTTGGCATTTTTGAGTTTGCGTGCGCCGGAAACGATGTCCATCACCCCGCCGGTCAAATCCAGGCCGGCACCGCCCATAAAGCGCAGGAACGAGCGCCCGGAGGCGATCGCAATCTCGGATTTTGACGCCGGAGAACCTTTGCCGGGAATGTCCTTGACGCCCATGTGTTCGCCAAGGGACTTGGCGGCGTTGTCGTACTCCTTGACCTCATCGGCCGACAGGTTGCCCACGTCGAGTTTCTTGAGGGTTTCGGACGACTCTTTAACCTGGGTGCTGATGGAGGCAGCCAGTGCGTCGGATTTTTCGGTGGCTTTCTTGCCCCAGATATCCGGCAGGTTCTCGTCGATCAGCCCCAGCCATTCAGTGGCTTTGATTTTTGCCGGGCCTTTGCCGTCTTTATCCACGTCAGGTTCATAGGGTTTAGTGCCTCCCAGGGTTTCCACAATGTTCGAACCGAACTTGAGGAAGTCGTTAGTAAAGCTCAAGCCGGCGACCAGGTCTTTGGCGGCGGCGATTTTCTGGTCGTCGGTCATGTTGCCGCCGCCATTGGCGAGCTGCAGGGCGCCGCTGACCAGGTTCATGGTGCCCGCCATGGCACTCAGCCCGCCGGTGGAACTGGCGGTGTGCAACACTGTCTTCAGGGAGCCGGCGGCCGCCTCGCGTTTGTCGCCCAAGCCCTTCAACTGGGTGTCGACCACCTTGTCGATGGCTTTCGGGTCGCCGCTGGCGGCTGCGAGACGAATGGCCGCTGCGATCTGTTTGTTTTCGGCCGGCGTCAGCCCTTTGATATGGCCGTCGAGGATGTCGATCTCATCCTTCATCTTTTTGTACATGTCGTAGGTTTTGTCGCCCTTGTCCAGGCCACCGAGGACGGCGTTGATACCGCCCTTGATCATCGTGAACGAGGCTTTCAACCCACTTTCGGCATTTTCCGGCGAAACCTTGTCGGGGTTCTCCATGTAGGTGTTGAGCTGGTGCGTCATCATGTTCTGGTCAAATGTCTGACGGCGTGCGGTGTAACTGTCCGGTTCGAGGATGCGCAGCGATTCAAAATAACGGTCTACGTCTAACTCGGCCATTTCGGATTTCTTTGGGTCGCCCGAGTCATTCATGGCAATTACATAGTCTTCGAAGTTCAAGTTGGCATCACGCGTGCCGTCTTTGAACAATGCCGGGAACACTTGCTCGCGAACTTCATTCAAACGATCTTCCGACAAGCTGCCGACACTTTTCTTAAGTTCTGAATCGTAACGGTCTTTAATGCCTTCTTTGCCCATGAGTGTGGAGATTTCTTTGGCGAGTTTGTCCTCGTCGACCATCTCCTTGACGTCCTTGCCGTTCAACTTAGTCGGGGTCTTATCCGTTTCACGGTAAGTGCCGCTGCCCAGGTTGATACTCTCGGCGTAGCCGTACAGGTCATAGCCACTGTCGAGTGCGGCCTGGGCGTCCATCAGCTTGACGATCTTGGCTTCATCCGAGTCCTCGGTCAGCTTGCCGCTCTTGATGTCATCGCGGATGCCCTGCACAAAGTTCTCGGCCGTCTGGCCGCCCACGGTTTTGTCGTTGGGCAGCTCCATGTCCATCAGCCCTTCGGCGCCGAAGGTGGGGATGTTGTATTTGTCGCGCAGGGCCTGCACGTCCTGTGGCTCATCGGGTGGCGCGGCCTTGTCGGTGTGCGTCGCGTCCTTGACGTGCATCAGGTCGCCCTTGAGGCTTGAGTAGCCGTACTTGCCGAAATCCTGCAAGCGGCCGGCCTCGGTGCCGTGCCGGGCTTCTTTGTCTTTGGTGAAGCCATCAATGCTGTCGTTGTCTTTGTTACGCGCGTCATAACCGGTCAGCAACTTGCCGTTTTCATCGATGCTCACTACATGTTCCAACACCTGGGTGGCGCGGTACGCGGCGTCGGCGTCGGTCTCGAAGTCGCCCACTTGCTTCTTGAGGTTGTCCTTCACATCGCTCTGGTTTCCGAGGTTTTTCAGCAGGGGCGTGGCGTCGATAATCTCCTTGGCCGAACGCGTGTCACCGTCGGGGCGTTTCTGTTTGTCGCCCAGGTCCGACTTGACCACTTCGCCGCGCAGGCTCGAATACCCATACTTGCCAAAGTCCTGCAAACGGCCCGCCTCGGTGCCATGCCGGGCTTCGCCGTCCTTGGTGAAGCCGTCGATGCTGTGGTTGCCGACCTCCTTGCCATCGGTGAGCTTGCCGTCTTCGTCGATGTATTCCACGTGCTCCAGCACCTTGGAGGCGCGATAGGCGGCATCCGCATCTTTATCAAAATCACCGACCTGCTTTTTAAGGTTGTCCTTCACCCCGCTTTGATTGCCCAGTTGGGCAAGCAGGGGCGTGTCATCGATGATTTGCTGGGCCGAGCGGGTGTCACCTTCGGGGCGTTTCTGGCTTTTGCCCAACTCGTCTTTGGGCGCGGCGGCGGCTTTTTTTACGGACTTTTCCCAGGCAGCGACAGAGCTCTTATTAGTGACCGCGGCGTCCTTTGGGGTCGTTTCTACCTTCGCTACCATGGTTATTCTCCTGATGTAAGTGTGGCCCGGCTATTTTTAAAGCGCGCAGGGCCGTACAACTTCCTGGTTAACTACCCGAGGCTGTTTATTTGATAAAAAGAGGGCGGCCTTAGTTGGTTGGCCGCTGTGTATGAATGCTGTGAATCGCAACGTCACGGAACTACGTTACGGAACTTAGCACGGAGTTTTGGCTGATTCGCAACGCCTTCACAACAATTCACAACGCCAAGGTGATTTCGGAACATTTATGCAGTAAGGCCGGTGCCCGAAAAAAAGCCCGGTGGGCACGGTGCGCTTGCGCTAGAGCGTGGCGAGGCAAGTGTGGGCGCGCCAACAACGGCATTTAACCGTTCATCAGGTTGGAACAATCGAGCCTCAGCCTTGAGCGATGGGCGCTGCTGGGTGGTGCGGGAAAAAGTGAGACAAAAAATCTCACGCGTGAGCTATTGAGCCTGGCGGAAATTGCCTGTAGATTTTCTCACGCGTGAGATTTTCACAACGAGGCCAGTACCATGAAAAGCAGCTCTCCATCGAGCCCGCCCGCAGAGCCCGATACCGATTCAGCAAGCCGCAAGGGAGAGCGCTTGAAACCGCCGGTTAAAAAACCGTCGAGCTTTTACATGAAGCAGATGCGCGCGGGGCTGGCGGCCGCCGGTTATGTGAAACACGAGACTTGGGTGCTTCCCGAAAACCGAAGCCTGCTCAAGCAAATGGAGAAACAGCTTCGCCAACCGATTCTGGCTGGCTCATTCATGTCGGAGAATTTCATGAGCGCAGGTACCAACTGGAACATCGACCGCCTCTTCAGCGCGCTGCAAGCCCTGGACGAAGTGGTCGCCAAAGACATTACGCTTTCTCTGGTTCAAGGTTCCGAGTCCAGCATTAAACTGGAAATGAACGACTTCGGGGGCTTGCCGATTTACATCGCGGTGGTGGGCGAGCAGATCATCGTCGATACCGTGCTGGTCGACGTCGAGTCCATCAACGACGTAACCGCCTTCAATGACGCCGTGCTGCGCAGCCGGGAGATGTTCCCGTTGTCGTCGATCGGTATCGAGTCCATGCCGAACGGGCAGGTTGTTTACAACATGTTTGGTGCGCTGAGTTCCGACTCCAGCCTGACCAACATCGTGACCGAGGTGAAAACCCTGGTCGATAACGTGCAGCGCGCCAGCGAAGCCTTCGAACGTTTCTTCAATTAAGTATTCGGGAGTATCCAATGACTCAGTCCATCTGGAGCAAATTGTTCACCGCGCTGCGTGGCGGTGCCAGCGAAGTCGGCGAATCGATCGTCGACCAACAGGCCCTGCGCATCCTTGATCAAGAAATTCGCGACGCCGACACAGCATTGGCCAACGCCAAGCGTGAGCTGGTGAGCATCATGGCCAAGCACAAGCTGGCAGCGGACCGCGTAGGCGAGTACGACGCCAAGATCAAAGACCTGGAATCCAAGGCGATGGCCGCTATCCAGGCCAACCGTGAAGACCTGGCCCTGGAAGTGGCCGAAGCCATTTCGACCCTGACCAACGAGCGCGACGCCGAGCAAAAGCAGACCGCCGAGTTCGGTGGCTACGCCGACAGCATGCGCAAGGACATCACCAAGGCCGAAAGCCGGATCAAAAGCCTGCGCCAGCAAGTGGACATGGCCAAGGCCCGCGAAAGCGTGCAAAAGGCCCAGGTCAGCGCGTCCGTCGCCAGCGGCGGCGCCAACGGCAAGCTGGAGACTGCGGTGGGTACGCTTAACCGCCTGCAAGCCAAGCAGCAGCAACGTGCCGCTGAGCTGCAAGCCCAGGATGAACTGGCCGAGGCATCGACCGGTACTGACCTGGAACGCAAACTGCGCGAAGCCGGCATCACGCCGGACACCGGCAGCGCTAATGCGATTCTGGAGCGTCTGAAGCAAAAGTCGGCCGAGTAGCGCTGCCACTGCCCGACCCGTGGCGAGGGAGCTTGCTCCCGCTGGACTGCGTAGCAGTCCCATTTTTAGGGCCGCTGCGCAGCCCAGCGGGAGCAAGCTCCCTCGCCACAGTGACCGTGTTCTTTCTAAGCGGGCGGGCATTGACTGTGCCCTTTTTACGTCGAGGTCAGGATGGACGCCCTGAAGGGTTTCAAGACAATCGCAGGCCTGGCCGTGTTCATGGTCGCGCTGCAACTGCTCAATGTCGCCACCGGTTACAGCCTCATGGCATTCGGTCTGATCCCGAGGACCGTGCAGGGCCTGTTCGGCATCCTCACCTCACCGTTTCTGCACGCCTCCTTTGCCCACCTGGGCGCAAACCTGATTGCGTTTGTAGTGCTGGGCACCCTGGTCATGGCTGAAGGGCTCAACCGTTTCATAACCGTCAGCGCGATTATTATCCTGCTGGGCGGTTCGCTGGTCTGGCTGTTCGGGTTTACCGGCGTACACGTCGGTGCCAGCGGCTGGGTCTTTGGGCTATGGGCCTACCTCTTGTCGCGCGCCTGGTTCCACAGGAGCTGGAGCAACCTGTTAGTCGCCGGTGTGGTGGCGGTGTTTTATGGCGGGTTGATCATGGGGTTTGTGCCGCGCCAGGGGATTTCCTTCGAAGGGCATCTGTTTGGTGCGCTCGCCGGCTTTATTGCTGCCAAGGTACTTCTCTCAACACCGCGCAGCAGGTTTAATGCCGGGTGAACGCACTTGCGCCTACCGACGCTGAGGCGATGGCGTCAGGAATCAAGTACCCAGGGAGTCAGGGGCGACATGTCGAATTTTCTTGTGTGGCGCTCGGGCGTCATCTTCCGCTTTTATTGTTTCTCATCTATTCCCTTCTCTATCGCTTCCACCCACCTCAAGGAACTCTCCAATGGGATGGTTTAAACAGTTGATGGGGCTTGAGGCCCCACAAACGAATGCCGAGTCAATATCGCCGCTGCCGACCACCGGCCCGCTAGGCCTGGCGCCCGGCAAAGGCGTGATGTTCGACACCACCCTGAAATTGTTGCTCGATGGGAAAACCTCGGTGGTGATCCCCGGCTCCCAGGAAGTCTGGGCCAACGGCACCGTTGACCTCGGGCAATCGACCTGGCTGTCGCGCTACTACATGAACGACGAAGATTACTGGCTGCAAGTACACACCACCGGCGAAGTCGCCGGGCAGGTCGAGTCGGTGATCCTGTTCAATTACTTGAGCTACGTCACCCTCAGCAGCGAAGCGGAACTGCGCAGGCTGGCAGGCCCACAAAGCCTGATCGGGCTACCGACTTACACCCACAACGGCGTCGAATACACCCGTGTGTGGGGCAGCGAAGCCGGCCAGACCGAACTGGTGGCGATGAGCGAGCGCGTGATAAACCCGGAAGACGCCTATAACGTCGAGCACCGTTCGATGCTGTACGCCCGTGACACCGGCCTGACCGATCGCCGCGAGTTCCTGCTGTTTTCCGTCGAAGAAGATGCCGAGGGTGGCATCAGCCTGAGCACGTCGCTGGGCATTTCGCTGTACACAACCGACCTGACTGCGCTCTAAAAAAGGAAGCCATCCATGCTAGAAGCTCTCTCCATCTCCCTGAACAAAGCGGCTGTGCTCGGCTTTGTCATCTACATCCTGGGGGCTGCGGTGCTGTTCGCGCTGTTCCAGTTCATCTACACCCGCATCACTCCGCACAAGGAGTTCGAACTGATCCGCGCCGGCAACGTTTCGGCTTCGGTCGCCCTGGGCGGCGCGATCATTGGCTTCGCTATTCCGGCCAGCAACGTGATTGCCTACTCCATCAGCCTGCTGGATTTTGTCGTCTGGTCGGTGATCGCCGCCGTCGTCCAGTTGCTGGCGTTTCTGCTGACCAGCCTGGTGCTCAAAGGCACGTCCGAGCGCATCAAGAATGGCGAAGTTGCGGCCGGCATCTACGTGGCCGCCGTGGCTATCAGCGTCGGCATGCTGAACGCCGCGTGCATGACGCCCACCCAGTACTGATTGCGCACGGAGCTCTCGATGAAACGAAGCAAATACGTCCAGCTGTCGCTGGCAGCGTCGGTCGCCATGGCGATATCCGGCTGCGGGCCGACCGAAAAAACCTACGATTTGCAGAAGAAGTACAACTTCCAGTCGGTACAGCAGTGCGCCGATGAAAAGCTGCCGGTCGACGTCTGCTCCGACGCCTACATGACCGCTATGGCCGAGCACCGCCGCATCGCGCCGGTGTACGACAGCCAGACCGATTGCGATGCCGACTTTGTCGCCGACTGGTGCCAGCAAGACTCCTCCGGCAAGTTCATCCCAAGGCTGGGCGGTTTCGAACTGACCGCCGAAGGCCAGGTGACCCAATCCCAGGTCGATGCGGCCAATGCCCAAGTCGCCGGTTCGCAAGCCAACAGCGGTGGCTCAGGTTTCTCCACCAGCAGCCTGCTGACCGGCCTGTTGATCGGCAACATGCTCAGCAACAATCGCAACAGCTACCGCTCCGAGCCGGTGTACCGCTACCGCGATGATCGTGGCAATTACGGCAACTCGACGCTCAACCAGCGTGTCTCCAACGGGGCGACCTTTGGCCGTTCCAACCAGGCCCGATATGGCAGCAGCAATTACTCCAACACGCTGCGCTCCTCCAGCAAACCGGTGAACGTTGCGTCGTCCACCTCCCGTGGCGGTTTTGGCAGCAAAGCCAGCGCCCGTAGCGGCTGGGGCGGCGGCGGGTCGAGCAGTTAAGGAAGCCAGGCCATGAAGAAGATCCACTGCGCAGAACGTCATGACTGGAAACAGACCGCCGACAGCCTCGGCTTCCTGTTCCACACCATCGACGGCGAACCCTACTGGGATGAAAGCGCGTACTACCAGTTCACGCTCCAGCAAATTGAGCGCGACCTCGAAGACCCGACCACCGAGATCCATGACATGTGCATGGACCTCGTGGCCCGCGTGGTGCAGAACGAGGAACTGTTGGAACGCCTGAGCATTCCCGCGCCGTTCTTCGACATGATCCGCACCTCATGGCTCGAAGGCCACCCGCACCTGTACGGGCGCATGGACTTCTCCTACAACGGCAGCGGCCCAGCCAAACTGCTCGAGCTCAACTACGACACACCCACCAGCCTCTACGAAGCGGCGGCGTTTCAATGGGGCTGGCTCGAGCAATGCATCGAACGCGGCCTGCTACCCAAGCACGCCGACCAGTTCAACAGCATCGACACCAAGCTGCATCAAGCCTTCGCCCAATTGCAGCTCAACCAGCCGTTCTACTTCGCCTCGATGAAAGACTCGATCGAAGACAAAGGCACCACCGACTACCTGCGCCTGGTCGCCGAAAAAGTTGGTATCGAATCCCGCCACATCGATATCGAAGACATCGGCCTCACCAGCGAAGGCCGCTTCGTCGACCTTGAGGATCGCTGGATTCCCCACCTGTTCAAACTGCACGCCTGGGAGTTCATCTTCCACGAACCCTTCGGTGCGGCGATTGCCCAGAGCGACACCCAGTTCTTCGAGCCCGCGTGGAAAGCCATCCTCTCCAACAAAGGCATCCTGCCGCTGCTGTGGGAGTTCAATAAAGGCCACCCGAACCTGCTTGCCTCCCACCTGGACCCCGACCCCGGCAAAGCCGTGCCAAAGGGCTGGGTGCGCAAACCGTTCTTCTCCCGCGAAGGCGCCAACATCGAACTGCAAACCGACGACGGCCTGATCGTAAAAGAAGACGGCCCCTACACGGACGCGCCGTTTATCCTTCAAGAATTTGCGCCGCTGCCGAGGTTTGGCGACAGCTACACACTGATCGGCTCCTGGGTCATCGCTGACCAAGCCGCAGGCATCGGCGTGCGCGAAGACAACAGCCTGATCACCAAGGACTCAAGCCGGTTTCTACCGCACCTGATTCTCGACTGAGCCACCCCAATTGCAACGCAGCAAAGACCAATTGTGGGAGCGGGCTTGCCCGCGATGACGGTATGTCAGCCACCGAATGTAGTGACTGATTCACCGCCATCGCGGGCAAGCCCGCTCCCACAGGTTAAAGCCGCTCAACCTCACCCCTGACGCGCTGCCAGCACCGAATAGCTGTTCATCAAGTTCCGATAGTTAGGAATCCGCTGCGACAACAAATTCCCCAGCCCCTCGATATCGTTGCGCCAGTCACCCTGCAACTCACACGCCACCGAAAACCAATTCATCATCTGCGCCCCCGCTTGCACCATCCGGCTCCACGCCGCCTGCTGCACCGTCGTATTAAACGTGCCCGACGCATCCGTCACCACAAACACCTCAAACCCCTCCGCCAGCGCCGACAACGTCGGGAACGTCACACACACATCCGTCACCACACCCGCAATGACAATCTGCTTACGCCCAGTCGCCTTGACCGCCTTGACGAAATCCTCGTTGTCCCACGCATTGATCTGACCAGGGCGAGCGATATACGGCGCCTGCGGGAACATCTCCTTCAACTCCGGCACCAACGGGCCGTTGGGGCCTTGCTCGAAGCTGGTGGTGAGGATGGTCGGCAAGTTGAAGAACTTGGCGACGTCCGCCAGGGCCAGCACGTTGTTCTTGAACTCGTTGGGGGAGAAGTCCTGTACCAGCGAGATCAGGCCGGTTTGGTGGTCGATCAGCAGAACAATGGCGTCGTCTTTGTTCAAGCGGCTAAGGGTTGGCGTGCTCATGGTTGAAGTCCTTTTTTTATTGGGTTGGTTTGGCGTTGCGTTCAACATGGGCACAGATTAATGGGTGGGTTGGACGTGATAAATCGGCTGGCATGTGTCTTACCGTCAACTTAAAAAGGACAATCAAACTGACGGAACAAACACGGGGACTTTTTGGCCGCTCGGCGTGGGCGCAAACGCCACCTTGAGCCGTTGCCCGATGCACAAGCGGTGCGCAGCCTCACACTGGATGACCGACAATATCGTTGGCCCTTCGTCGAGCGTCACGTAGGCAATGCAATGCACGTCGTCTGCGCGCCCGCTATAGCTGAAGCTGTACAAGGTGGCGCCACCGCTGGCGACGATCCAATCGGTTGCGGTGCTGCCGGTGAACGGGCTGTGATCGCGGGGGTAGTAGTAGGCCTTGCCGGTGTCCAGGCAACGGCGTAGCAACAGTTGGTCTTGATTGACGGCAGCCCAGAAGGGCGCACTTTCCGCGGTGATGTGCGGTGAGGTCAGTAGCATATCAAAGGCGCTCCAGTATGAGTGTGGCGCTGCCGTGGCGTGAACCCAGCAGGCCGCCGGTGCCGTGGGCCAGAGCCAGTGCGCAATGAGGCCGTTGAACGGCCGGGTGTGCTTCGCCGCGCAACTGGCGCACAGCCTCGATCAGCCTGGCCATGCCGCCGCGATGGCCGGGGTGGTTATTGCACAGGCCGCCGCCGTCAGTGTTTACCGCCAAGGGGCCGACACCGCTGATCAACTTGCCGTCGCTGACAAAGGCGCCGCCCTGGCCAGGGGCGCAAAAACCGAGGTTTTCCAGCTGGATCAATACGGTGATGGTGAAGCTGTCGTACAGCGAGGCGTAGTCAATATCGCCAGGTGTGAGGCGCGCCTCGCCGAATGCATCGGCGCCGGATTGCGCGCCACCTGAGGTCAGCAGGTCGAAGTAACCGCCGTTCAGATGGTTAATCGCATAGCCCGAACCGATAGGCGTAATCAGCGGCCGTTTGAGCGAGCGGGCAATGGCCGGATGTGCCAGCACCAGGGCGCCGCCGCCGTCGCTGATCACGCAGCAGTCCAAGCGCCGCAAAGGGGCGGCGACCCAGGGTGAACTCAGAACGTCTTCCACCGTCACCACATTGCGCAACATGGCCTGCGGGTTGTGCTGGGCATGGTGCGACGCCGCGACTTTTATCCAGGCCAATTGCTCGGCCGTGGTGCCGTGTTCGTACTGATGGCGCATGGCGCACATCGCGTAGCGGTTGACCACGGCAGCGCCATAGGGCGTTTCAAACGGTGCTTCACAGGCGCTGTACGCTGGGTCTAATGCGCTGCTTTGCGGACGTTGGCGCTCGGCACGCGGGCGCCCGGCCTGGGTGATCAAGGCGACACGGCAGCGCCCATCGGCGATGGCGCGTGTAGCCTGGGCGACTTGATGCATGTAGGACGAGCCCCAACTTTCCGTCGTATCCAGGTGCCGTGGCTGGATACCCAGGTACTCGACCATGGAGAACGGCCCTACGCCTGGCGCTCCCCAGCCCGGTACATCGCTGGCGCAGAAATAGCCGTCGACATCACTGAGGCTCAGCCCCGCATCCTCCAGTGCGCCGCGTGCCACATCGGCATGCAACTGCGCCAGGGAGCGGTCCGTGGCGTGGCGGGTAGGGTGTTCATAGGCACCCACGATATAAGCTTTACCCCTCATGGCTGACGGCTCCGGGCGGCGTATTCGATAAAGAACTCAAGCGCCTGCGGGTCACGCATGGCGCTGGGGTTGGCGACTTTCTGCGGGTCGTGTCCCATCAGGATCCGGCGTACCGGCACTTCCATTTTTTTCCCGGTGAGGGTGGTGGGAATCAGCGGTACAGCCAGGATGCAGTCCGGCACATGCCGAGGTGTGCACGCCAGGCGCAGGCAGTCGTTCACGCGTTGCTGCAAAGGCTCATCCAACACCGCGTCGGCACGCAGCTGTACAAACAGCGGCATAAAGAAACCGCCCTCGGGCAAATCAAGGTTAACGATCAGTGCATCCTCGATTTCTGCGATGTGCTCCAGCGCCCGGTAAATCTCTGCCGTGCCGATCCGCACGCCAAAGCGGTTCAGCGTCGCATCGGAACGCCCCAGCACCTGGCAGCCGCCGCGAGCATTGAGCAAAAAGAAATCCCCATGGCGCCACACGCCCGGCCACGGCTGAAAGTAGCTGTCGCGATAGCGCTCGCCCGTGGGGTCATTCCAGAAATACACCGGCATCGACGGCATGGGCGACCTCACCACCAGCTCGCCGACTTGATCGATCACCGGTTGGCCGTGCGCATCAAACGCATGGGCATCCACCCCCAGGGCGCGCGCCTGGATCTCGCCGGCATACACCGGCAAGGTCGGTACGCCACTGACCAAACCGGTGCAGATATCCGTACCGCCGCTGCCCGTGTTGACCCACACTGCCGTGTTCAGGTTGCGGTAAAACCATGCATTACATTGCGGTGAAACCGGCGACCCCACCGGCATTACCGTGCGCAGTGCGTGCAGGTCAAAACGCTCGCCGGGCACCACGCCCTCGCGTTGCATCAGTTCAATGTAGGTGGGGCTGGTGCCGAAAAAACTCGCGCGGCTGTCTTGCAGGATTTGCCACAGCGCATCGGTGCCTGGCCAGGTGGGATGGCCGTCGTAAAGCACCGGGCGTACACCGCAGAGCAAGGCACTGAACAAGGTGTTCCACATCATCCAGCCGGTGGTGGTGAAAATGAAGGCGGTGTCACCCGCACGAAAATCCAGGTGCAGATGCAGTGCTTTGAGCTGTTCCAGCAGAACCCCGCCATGGCTGTGAACGATGGCTTTGGGCACCCCCGTGGTGCCGGACGAGAACAGTACCCATAACGGATGATCGAAGGGGACTTGCTCGCACTGGAAATCGGCGGCGGGCACGCTGGGGCGCAGGCGCAAGCTGTGCCAGTCGATGGCGTTAGGCAGCGTCAATGGCTCATCAGCAAACAGCGCCGGCAGCACAATCACCTGTTGGATACTGCCCAACTCGCCGACGATCTGCCGGACCTGGGCGCGCCGGTCAAACACCTTGCCGCCATACCGGTAACCGTCCACCGCCAACAGCACTTTCGGCGCTAATTGCCGCACCCGATCCAGCACACCCTCGCTGCCGAAATCCGGCGAGCAACTGGCCCAGATCGCACCGATGGCTGCGCAGGCACATAGCGCAATCATCGCCTCGGGAATGTTTGGCAGGTAAGCCACCACGCGATCACCGGGCACTACGCCGAGCTCTCGCAGATAGCTGGCGAGCGTGCGTACCTGGTCGCAGAACTCGACCCATGGCAAGCCCTGCAACGCAGCGGATTCGCTCAGGTAGAGCAGCGCATCGCCTTGCCGTTCGTTGCGCAAAATGTGTTCGGCAAAATTCAGCTGCGCGCCGGGAAACCACTCAGTACCCGGCATCCTACGATCACCCAGCACCGCGTGGTAGGGGCTACTGGTCTGCACCTTGAAGTGGTCCCAGATCGATTGCCAGAAAGCGTCCAGATCATCGACCGACCACTGCCATAGCCCGTGGTAGTCGACAAAACTCAGCCCGCGCTCGCGTTTGAGCCAAGCCAGGTAATGCGTGAGGCGGGTAGTTTGGATATGTTCAGGGGAGGGCTGCCAAAGCCGTTGGCCCTGGACCACTTCGTTGAATGCAGTCGCCACGATTAAAGACCTCTGACGTTTTTGTTTTTAGGGTCATGGGGTATTCATGCGTGACGGACTGTAGCGATAAATTGTACGACGTACAATTGATGGGCTTTCTGATTATGTTGTGCGATTTTTCAGCGACGCGATGCCAGGGTTTCCAGGCCGCAGAGGAAGGTGTCGACATAAAACGCAAAGCTCTCATGCAGCGGCGCGTGCACACCATTTTGCCAGCGCAGGCTGAAACCTCGGTTGCTGAGCTGGTCCATGTTCTGCGCAAGGGTCGGGTGCTGCTCGGCGTCAACGGCCTGCAGGCTTTCCTGTACTTGCTGCTGCCACGCCTCGGTGTTCTCCGGCAGCGGGGCGAACTCCAAGGTGGTGAAACCGGCAAGGGCGGCGATAAACGTGTTGTAGGCGCCAGCCAATGAAGGCCCGCTGAAACCCGCTTGCTGCAACGCTGCCAATACGCCTTCCACCAACTTGAAGTCGGTGCGGGTGTTGGAGACCAGTTGCGCACCGAGTAACGGCGCCACATTCGGGTGCTGGTGAACAGCGTTATGGCAATTAACCAGAGTGGCGCGAAGGTAGTCCTGCCAGCGCTCCTGAGGCTGCGGTGCCACCTGTTCGAGGACTTTGGCCAACACTTCGCTCAACAGCAATTCACGTGACGAGACGTACCAGTAAATGGCCGTGGGGTACACGCCCAGGCTATTTGCCAAGTTGCGCAGGCTGCATTTTTCCAGGCCTTCGCGGTCGATCAATGCCAATGCGGCGGCGATAATCGTGTCTTTATTCAGTTGGTTTTGCGGGTCTTCGCCAACGGTTTTTTTACGCCTGCCTCGTGGGTTTGCGGTTTTGCTGGTCATGGACGTTGTTCCGGTTGAGCGACGGCGAAAGGATAGCCGGTCGTCGATTCGCTGTCGCTCTTCCAGGCGCGGCGTCAGTCTCTGGTCAACATGCCTCCATAGCGTTCTACAAAAGCCTGTGTAGCGTTAACCAGCCGATTCATTTCGTGCTCGGTCAGCGGCAGGCTCAACGCAAACAGCCCGCGCCGTGCACTGTAGATCCCACATTCAAGCAGGTGAAAAAAGAACAGGTCCCGTAGGCGGTTTCGGTCCGTTGGGATATCCGTGGGCCGAAGAATCGGCAAGCCTGTGGGATGCAGGTTCATCACTGAACCCTGCCCGGTAAACTGCATCGGCATGCAGGCGAGCACCTCGTTCAGTTGCTCGCGCAACCGGTCGCCCCTTGCATTCAACGCAAGGGCTTGCTCACGGGTATACACCTGCTCCAATCCCGCGATACCCGCCGCCATGGTCAGTACGTTGTTGTTAAAGGTGCCTGCGTGAGAGAGGCTGCCATGGCGCGGATCGAACTGCGCCATGATGTCTCGTCGGCCACCCAACATGCCACAGGGCATCCCACCGCCGAGGTATTTGCCCAGGGTCATCAGGTCAGGCGTTATGCCGAGTTTTTCCTGTAAACCGCCTGGGCCAAGGCGTGAAGTCATCACCTCATCGAACACCAGCAGTACCCCATGCGCACGGCTCAACGCGCGCAAACCCTCGAGAAAGCCCGGCGCGGCGCAGATACAGCCACCAGCGCCCAACATCGGTTCCACGAGGATCGCCGCACACTCGCCAGGGTGCTCAAACAGCAAACGCTCGACACTGCGTAGATCGTTGTAATCCGCCAGGTACACGCGGTGGGGCACATTCATCGGCGTGCCTGGCCCGGCAAAACTCAGCACGCCGCCGTGATAACCGCCGTTAAACGCGATGACGCCATCGCGCCCGGTGTAGGCCCGTGCCGCCGCCAGCGCGAGCAGATTCGCCTCGGTACCGGAATTGGTAAAGCGCACCTGTTCGATACAACCAAAGCGCTCCACGATCAGCGTTGCCAACCGGGCTTCCAGTTGCGTGTGGGCGCTGAGGTTCAGCCCGTTCGCCATCGCCGTCGTCAGCGCCTGGGTGATCACCGGGTGGGAGTGCCCATACAGCGCTGCGGTGTATTCGGCGAGAAAGTCGACATAACGATGCCCGTCCAGGTCATCAAGAAAACAGCCCGCCCCGCCCGACATCACCAACGGAAACGGCTCATAAAACAGCACTGAGCGCGTATTGCCACCCGGCATTACCCGCGCGGCCACGTCCAGTTGCCGGGCGCTGTTGGGGTTGGCGTGGGTATAGCGGTTGATGCAGCGCTGCAACACGGACCTATCAGGCGCTGTGAACATCGCTCACCTCCTTGGATGCGTTGCGCTTCGGATACACCAGCAGCAACAGCGCAAACCAGGCCGCCGCCACATAAAACGCCGTGCGCGTCTCCGGGTCGCGAATCACCAGCACCGTCAACCCAGCCAAAAACAACAGTACCAACACGCTGCTGCCCCGAGCCCACGGCAAGCGATACGCCATCAGCGGCAACTCACCGCGCTGCACCTTGCGTCGATACGCCATATGCGTGGTGATGATCACCGCCCACACCCAAATCAACAGGCCCAAAATGCCGGTGATCAATAGGTTGAAAATACGTTCCGGCATCAAATAGTTCAGCAAGACCCCCACCAGCAAAATCGCGGTCGACACCATCAAGCAACGCGCCGGCACCTGGCGCGGGCTTAACACCTGCAATTGACGGGGTGCCTGCTGAATATGCGACAGCGCAAACAACATCCGGCTGGTGGCAAACAACCCGGTATTGCACGACGACGCCAGCGCACTGATCACCACAAAGTTGATCAGCCCGGCCGCAATCCCCAGGCCAATGCTGTCGAACACCCTCACAAACGGGCTTTGCGAGGTATCGATCTGGTTCCAGGGATAAAGGGCCATGATCACCGCGATCGACCCGATATAAAAAATAGCCATCCGCCAGATGATGCTATTGATCGCTCGCGGCAATGTGCGCTCCGGGTTGGCCGTTTCCGCCGCCACCAAGCCAATCACCTCGACCCCGGCAAAGGTAAACGCCGCCAACGGTATCGCGTACCAAAAGCCACTCCAGCCATTCGGGAAAAAACCGCCGTGCCGCCACAGGTTAGTGATTGAAGGGGTGGTTTGCGACGATGTATCCAGCCCGAATATCAGAATCGCCAAGCCTGCAGCAATCAGCCCGACAATCGTCACCACCTTGATCAACGCCAGCCAGAACTCCACCTCGCCAAACGTCTTCACCGCAAACAAATTGATCACCATCAACACCACCGTGGTGACCAACGCCGGAATCCACTGCGCCAACTCCGGGAACCAATATTTCATCAACAAGCCGATCCCCGTAACCTCCAGCACCCCCACCAGAATCCAGATCAACCAATACGACCACCCCGTGATAAACGCCACCCGCGGCCCCAAAAACTCCTCCGCATACGTCGCAAACGACCCGCTACCGGGCCGATACAACGACAACTCCCCCAGCGCCCGCGCAATCAAATAAACCATGCCCCCACACAACGCATACGCCAGCAACAACGCCGGCCCCGCCGTGGCAATTGCCTTACCCGAACCCAGAAACAAACCGGCCCCAATAATGCCGCCGATAGCAATCAACATCACATGACGCTCCTTGAGCGACCGCGCCAAGCCATGGTTGGAAGAGTGAAGCGGTGGTGTAGACATCAGCATTCCCCGAGCTGTATTGCACAGCAGTAGTGAGGTGGCCCGGCTCAGACCGGATTTTATTGTACGGTGTGCAATAAGCAGGTTTTGGGCCAAATATTAAACGCGGCGGCAAGCGGTTTTTAAACGGGCTGTTTAGATATGTTTGTAGGAAGCTTCGTTGGGGCGATGTTGACTGGGGGGAGGGTGAAAGCGTGTCACCTGGGGAAACAGATGGGTGGGGGGGATACGGTCGAGAATTAGGGGTGATTTCCAAGGGCCAGCAGGGCGGATCCCTTTCATTTGCAGGACGTTTCCTAGAGAATTCCAGTCGCTTGCGCCAGCTAAATTCCGCGACTAGGCTGCGTTCCGTCACTGTTTTTTCAGTGATCGGGTTTAGTCGCCCGGACTTCGCTAGGCGCACGCGCCATCCCAAAGCCAGGTGTTTCCTCACCTGCACTTTATGGTGGCTGTGCGCAGGGCACCTTCGGGTGCGCCGGTGCCTAGCGGCCGGTCGACTAACCTGCGTACAGCCGCCACCTCTGCTCGTTTAGTCGCGAAAGGACGGTGGTATTCACTTACCGCTAGAGGTTTTCTATGGATAACGTTATTTCGGATTTACCCTCATCGGCTGCAACTAAGCCATTTACTGTTAATGAAGAGCTCAGCTTTGAAGATGCCTGGGTGCGCGTGGCCGAGTTGCTGCAGTGCGCGGTGGCTACGTCGCAGGCGCTTGGTGAACCACTGGGGGCGCCGCATCGGGCGGTGATGCATTTGGTTGAGATGGCGAAGATGGTGGCGGATCGGGCTGTGGAGTGTTTGCAGGCTGGATAACGCGCCAGAGAGGCGGGTGAGGCAATAAGCTGCTTCAGTAGTCCAACAATTGTTGGACTACTGGATTGTGATTCTTACAGACATTAAAAAGCCGGCTTGTGGCCGGCTTCTCGGGGACTGCCTCAGCTTGTTTTTGACAAACCTCACCAGCCTTCAAATCGCTCAGCCCACATCACGTCGGGCTGAATAGTAGGGGCATCTGCGGGAACTCCTCCGCATCGCCAGGCAGAATAGGTAGCGCAAAGCCACCCCCTGCCAAATGTGGGCGGCATGATACCCATATTCACCTCATATGCCTACCTCCGGGTCCGATTTAGAGCCTTCCCAGCCCAGCAGGTGTTCGTCCAGTGGGACGGGTCTGCGGTTGTTGAGGGTGGACCACCAGAACACCCAGCCGACGATCCCGAAGTTCTGTTCAAAGCGTTGTTCGTGGGTGAGGTATTCGTCCGGGTGTTCGCCGGCGTTGTGGCTGCGCATGCGCAGGCCGCCGCCGGGGCGGTTGTAGAGGTATTTGATGCGGAGCATGCCGTCGTGTTCGACGGCGTAGATTTCGCCGTCGGTGATTTGGCTGCGGCCGCGGTCGATGGCGAGGGTGGCGCCTTGTTGGATGATGTCGGTCATGCTGTTGTCGACCATGTAGGCGCCTACCGCGCGGTCGGGGTGTACGTTGAGGGTTTCGAGGGTGTGCAGGGAGACGCGGATGCGTTCGCTTGAGGTGAATGTGGGGTGGAGGGCGATCTCCACGTCGATTTTTTCTGGGAGACGGGCGGGGCCCGTGAGGTACTTGCCGCTGTCTTCGCGGGTGGCGATGCCCTTGCTTGGGTCCGGGCCTTCCAGCAGGAAGTTGGCCGGTGGGTGTTTGAGGCCTTCGCCGGTGCGCAGCCAACGGCTGGAGACGCAGAGCAGTTCTGCGATCTCGTTGAGTCGGCCCATGGGCACGCCGCGCTTGAACCAGTTGTTCACGTGTTGAGGCGTGACACCACGGTTCTTGGCGAAGTCGGAGGCGGAAAGATGAACTTCCCGCAGTAACGCTTTTAGTCGATCACCTGATGTATTCATAAACGCAGAGTTTACTGGCCGGAAAAATACATCAAATAAACTATGCGTTGAGTTTCGCGTGTAGGGATTTGCTTAGTTGTAGGCTGATATTTCGGCTATCTAACTTTATTAAACGTGCCGAATTAAACATTGAACTCGGCGTTTAATTTTTCCCACAAAAAAAGCCCCGAATCGTCGGGGCTTTTTTGATTGCCGGGGCAATGAGGAGCGGGTATCAGCCTTTGTAGGCAGCGACCGACTTCATGATCTCGGCGCGGGCGGCGTCTGCGTTGCCCCAACCGTCGATCTTCACCCATTTGCCTTTTTCGAGGTCTTTGTAGTTCTCGAAGAAGTGCTTGATCTGTTCCAGCAGCAGTGGCGGCAGGTCGGTGTATTCCTTCACGTCCACGTACAGCTGGGACAGCTTGTCGTGTGGCACCGCGATAACTTTGGCATCGCCACCGCCGTCGTCGGTCATGTTCAGGATGCCGACGGGGCGCGCGCGAATCACCGAGCCTGGGGTAACCGGGTAAGGGGTTACTACCAGCACGTCGAGGGGATCACCGTCGTCAGCCAGGGTGTTAGGGATAAAACCGTAGTTGGCCGGGTAGAACATCGGGGTGGCCATGAAACGGTCAACGAACAGGCAGTCGCTGTCTTTGTCGATTTCGTATTTGATCGGCGCGTGGTTGGCCGGAATTTCGATGGCGACGTAGATGTCGTTCGGCAGGTCTTTGCCAGCCGGAATCTTGCTGTAGCTCATTGGGCGGTGCCCCCGTAGTTGGCCATGAAACATGGCCGGATTGGCCTAAAAGTGGCGGCGATTATAGGCATATTCTGACGCCGATGCCATGCGTCAGACGTCGTGTGGCGCCAGCGGTTCAGTCTGGTAGCGGGCATCGCCGGTTTGCAGTTGGTGCAGGCGGGCCAGCGGGTCCTGGCGATAAAAGCGGCTCAGTTGCGCGTACACCTGGGGATAAGTGCCGACCAGTAAATCCGGGGCACTGAAAAAATATTCACTGGTGACGGCAAAGAACTCGGCCGGGTTTTCGGCGGCGTAAGGGTCGATGTCGGTTTCGGCGTCCGGGTTGGCATCCAGTTGGCGGTTGAGGTCGTCAAAGGCGCTTTGCATCACGCTGGCCCATTCCTGCACGCGCATGTCGTGGTGCAGCGGCGGCAGGCCGTTGGCGTCGCCATTGAGCATGTCCAGCTTGTGCGCCAGTTCATGGATCACCAGGTTGTAGCCTTCCCACTGGCCGCTGGCCAGTACACCGGGCCAGGCGAGGATCACCGGGCCTTGCTGCCAGGCTTCGCCGCTGTGTTCGCCATCCCATTCATGCTCGACGCCGCTGGCATCGCGATGGCGCTGGGGGCTGAGGAAGTCGTCGGGGTACAGCACGATTTCGTGAAAGCCCTGATACCAGTCGAGGTCGCCCAGGTTCATCAACGGCAATTGTGCCTGGGCAGCGAGCAGCAGGCGCTGTTCCTGATGCAGCTCGACGCCGGGCAGGGCGGTGAGGTGCTTTTCATTCAGGAACACCACGCAGGCTTCGCGCAGCCACTGGTCCTGCTCGGCGCTGATGCCGTCGAGGAAGGTCAGGTGGTGGCGCACCCGCTGCCAGGTGTCATCGGCAATCGGGTGCTTGGCCAGCAGGCGCCGGCGACGCCAGGCGCTGAGGGACCACATCGCGGGTTACTGCGGCTTGGCTTCGGAACTGCGGCCGAAACGGCTGCGGACCACGCCGATGATCATTGGCACCAGCGACAGCAGGATGATGAACACTACCAGCAGCGAGAGGTTCTTTTTGATAAACGGCACGTTGCCGAAGAAGTAACCCAGGGTGACCAGGCCGCCAACCCACAGGACGGTGCCGAACACGCTGAACCCAAAGAAGCGCGGGTAAGGCATTTTGGCGATACCGGCCACGAACGGTGCAAAGGTACGCAGGATCGGCAGGAAGCGCGCCAGGGTCACGGTTTTACCGCCGTGCTTGTCGTAGAAGTCGTGGGTTTTTTGCAGGTAGTCGCGGCGGAAGATTTTCGAATTCGGGTTGCTGAACAAGCGTTCCCCGGCCGTTCGTCCGATCACGTAGTTGGTACTGTCGCCGAGGATGGCTGCCAGCATTAACAGGCCGCCCAGCAGGACCGGGTCCATGCCGCCGCCTGCGGCGACGGCGCCGGCGATAAACAGCAGGGAGTCACCGGGCAGGAAGGGCATGACCACCAAACCGGTTTCGCAAAAGATAACCAGGAACAGAATGGCGTAGATCCACACTCCGTAGTTTCTTACCAGCATGTCGAGGTACACGTCGAGATGCAGAATAAGGTCGAGCGGGTTGAAATCCATGGATGGCACCTGTGTGAATGGCCCGACTCAGCGGGCCTGTGCGGAAGCTACGGGTAAGTTAGGCTACAAGGTTATGTCGCGATTCTTACAACTCTGAGAGGTCCGCATTATACGGATTAAGAGGTGAAAAGCGTGTTGGTTTTGTAGCGGGGAGTGTCGCTGGTAGCAAGGCTTTACACTGATCCAAATGTTGCTTAGATGTAAATGTGGGAGCTGGCTTGCCTGCGATAGCGGTGGGCCAGCAAATGATGCATCCGCTGATACTTCGCTTTCGCAGGCAAGCCAGCTCCCACAGTGGAGCGCTGGTGTTTTCTCAGTCCTCACTGATCGGCAGCACGTAGTTCTTGAACTCCGTATCTTCCCGAAAGCCGATCGACTCATAGGTCTTCTGCGCCACTTCATTGTCACTGCTGGTCGACACCCGCAGCCGCACGGCCTGGGTCTCCTTGGCCATCTTCTTCGCGGTGCGTATGAGGTTGTCGGCCACCAGCTGCCGGCGGGCATCTTCGGCGACGTAGATGTCGTTGAGGATCCACACGCGTTTAAGCGACAGCGACGAAAAGCTCGGGTACAGCTGGCAGAATCCCAGCAACCTTTTGTCGTCATCATCCGCCAGGGCCAGGTAGATCACCGACTCCTTGCGGCGAAGGCGCTTTTCCAGAAAGGCCCGCGACGAATCCGGGAAGGGCAGCGCGCCATAAAACTCACGGTACTTGACGAACAACGGGGTCAGCAGGTCCAGGTGTTCCAGGGTCGCTTGAGTAATCCGCATGCCAGGCCTCAACTTCCAAATGGGTGTATGACCACACAAGCGGCCGTGACTCGATGCTGCCTAATGACGCAAAAAAGCGCAATCGTGCAGCTATCAGTCATTGGGTGGGCTGAGCAGGAAATTGCCTTTCATCAGGTCAGGATCATCCGATTCAATGGTCTGAACCTGCGCCTCGTCCTTGAGGTTGACCCCCGACAGCTGCCGACGACACGCCTCTTTCATCAAATAAAGCAGGCGATGGGCGGCCATGCCGTAACTCAGGCCCTCCAGTCGCACGTTGGAGATGCAGTTGCGGTAGGCATCGGTGAGGCCGACCTTGGGGTTGTAGGTGAAATACAGCCCCAGGCTGTCCGGCGAGCTGAGGCCCGGCCGTTCGCCGATCAGAATCACCACCATCTTGGCCCCGAGCAATTGGCCGACTTCATCGGCCACTGCCACGCGGCCCTGTTCCACCAGAATCACTGGCGATAAAGACCAGCCTTCAGCCTGGGTCTGTTCCTCCATGCGCGTAAGAAACGGCAGCGTATGTTTATGCACCGCCAGCGCCGACAGTCCATCGGCCACCACCACGGCCAAATCCACGCCGCCTGGGTTGGCGGCGGCATAGTCGCGCAGGCTCTGGGCTGACTCATCACTCAGGCGTCGGCCCAAATCCGGGCGTTGCAGGTACATGTGCCGGTCCACCGCAGCGCTGTGCAGCAACAGGCTGTCACGCCCGCGCTCGGCCATTTGGCTGCTCAGGCCCGCATGGTCGAAGGGCAGGTGTACCGCATCGCGTGCCTGGGCGTGGGCGAATTGAAAATCCAGCTGCGCGTTGGTGGGGATGCTGGTGCCGGTGCGGCCCAGGGCAATGCGCGCAGGCGTGAGGCGGCGCAGTTCCAGCCATGGGTTGTCAGGCAGGTCGAGTTGCACAGGCGGCTCCTTCATCCTAATTGCTTCAAGGCGTGGCGAAACGCCGGTGGCAGGCTGTTGCCAAAGTGCACCTTGCCGTCGGCTTGGGTGAAGATGCCCATTTTCGCCAGCCACTGCTCAAACTCCGGTGCCGGCTTTAACCCCAATGTTTGCCGGGCGTACAGGGCGTCGTGGAACGAGGTGGTCTGGTAGTTGAGCATAATGTCGTCGGAGCCGGGGATGCCCATGATGAAGTTGATCCCGGCCACGCCCAGCAGGGTCAGCAGCGTGTCCATATCATCCTGGTCGGCCTCGGCGTGGTTGGTGTAGCAGATATCACAGCCCATCGGCACGCCGAGCAGCTTGCCGCAGAAGTGGTCTTCGAGGCCGGCACGGATGATCTGCTTGCCGTTGTACAGGTACTCCGGGCCGATAAAGCCTACAACCGTGTTGACCAAAAACGGCTTGAAATGCCGCGCCACGGCGTAGGCGCGGGTTTCACAGGTTTGCTGGTCGACGCCAAAGTGCGCGTTGGCCGACAAGGCACTGCCTTGGCCGGTTTCGAAGTACATCAGGTTCTGGCCCAAAGTGCCGCGATTCAGGCTCAAGCCCGCTTCATAACCTTCCTGCAGCACGCTCAGGCTGATGCCGAAACTGGCGTTGGCCGCCTCGGTGCCGGCAATTGACTGAAACACCAGGTCCAGCGGCACGCCACGGTTGATGGCTTCGATAGAGGTGGTGACGTGAGTCAGCACGCAGGCTTGGGTGGGGATGTCGTAGCGCTGGATGATCGCGTCAAGCATCTCCAGCATGGCGCAGATCGAGGCGATGCTGTCGGTGGCCGGGTTGATGCCGATCATGGCGTCGCCGTTGCCGTAGAGCAGGCCGTCGAGAATGCTGGCGGCGATGCCCGCCGGTTCATCCGTCGGGTGGTTGGGTTGCAGGCGGGTCGACAACCGCCCGCGCAGGCCCATGGTGCCGCGAAACTGGGTGACCACGCGAATCTTCTGCGCCACCAGCACCAGGTCCTGCACACGCATGATTTTGGAAACGGCGGCGGCCATCTCTGGGGTCAGCCCGGGCGCCAGGGCACGCAGGGTATGTTCGTCGGCCGCATCACTGAGCAGCCAGTCGCGCAGGCCGCCGACGGTGAGGTGGCTGACTGCGCTAAACGCCTGCTTATCGTGGGTGTCGATGATTAGCCGGGTGACTTCGTCGCTTTCGTAGGGGATCAGCACTTCTTCGAGGAAGTGTTTCAACGGGATATTCGCCAGCGCCATTTGCGCCGCGACGCGCTCGCCGTCGTTTTGCGCCGCCACACCGGCCAGGAAGTCGCCGGAACGCGCCGGGCTGGCCTTGGCCATCACGTCCTTGAGGCTGTCGAAACGGTAGGTCTGAGTACCTACCGCGTGGGTAAAGCTTGCCATACAGTGTCTCCTTGGCGACGCGGGCTGCCCGTGAGTAAGGCGCCCGCATCGAGGTTTACGGCAGTTAGTGCAAGGCGGCCTCTGCGGCCTGGATCGCCGCGAATTCCTCTTCGGGCGTGCCTGCTACCAAGTGATGCCGGCTGTAGAAAGCAAAGTAAGCAATTAATACTCCATAGATGATCGCAGCGCCAATCACCACCCGTGGGTCCACCAGAAAGCCCGCCACCACGGCCACGCAGGCCAGTACCAGGGCGATGCCGGAAGTGAAAATGCCACCCGGCGTGCGGTACGGGCGGTCCATTTTGGGGCGGCGGACGCGCAAGGTGATGTGCGCGGCCATCATCAGCACGTAGGAAATGGTCGCGCCGAACACCGCCACCAGAATCAGCAAATCACCCTGGCCCGTCAGCGACAGGCCGAAACCGATGATGCCGGGGATTACCAACGCCAGCACCGGCGCTTTACTTTTGTTGGTCTGCGACAGCTTGCGCGGCAGGTAGCCGGCACGGGACAAAGCAAAGATCTGCCGCGAATAGGCGTAGATAATCGAGAAAAAGCTCGCGATCAGCCCGGCCAGGCCAACCAGATTGACGAAGCTGCCCATCCAGGTCGAGCCGCCGTAAGACAAGGCCAGCGCTTCAACCAGCGGGTTACCTGATTTGATCAGCGCGTAGGTGCCGGCGCCGCCGGGCGCAATCACCAGAATCAACAGGGCAAAACTGGTCAGCACCACAATGGCGCCGATCAATCCGCGGGGCAGGTCGCGTTTGGGGTTCTTGGTTTCTTCGGCGGCCAGGGGCACGCCTTCAACTGCGAGGAAAAACCAGATCGCGTAGGGAATCGCCGCCCACACGCCAACATAGCCAAACGGCAGGAAGGTGCTGGCGCCCTTGGCCTCGGTCACCGGCATGTCGAGCAAGTTGGCGACGTTGAAGTGCGGCACCATCGACACCAGGAACACCCCCAAGGCAATCGCAGCGACGGCGGTGATCACAAACATCAGCTTCAAGGCTTCACCCACGCCAAAGATGTGGATGCCGATAAAGATGATGTAGAACGCCAGGTAAATCATCCAGCCGCCGATGCCGAACAACGACTCGCAATAGGCGCCGATAAACACCGCGATGGCGGCGGGCGCGATGGCATATTCGATCAGGATGGCGGTGCCCGTGAGGAACCCGCCCCAAGGGCCGAACGCGCTGCGGGCAAAGCCGTAGCCACCGCCGGCGGTAGGAATCATGGAAGACAGTTCGGCCAGGGAGAAACACATGCACAGGTACATGGTGGCCATCAGCAAGGTGGCGAGGAACATACCGCCCCAGCCGCCCTGGGCCAGGCCGAAGTTCCAACCGGCGTAGTCGCCGGAGATCACGTAGGCAACGCCAAGGCCGACCAGCAGCACCCAACCGGCAGCGCCTTTTTTCAGTTCGCGTTGTTGGAAATAGTCGGTGCCGACTTTTTCGAAGTCGACGGAAGAGCCAGTGGGTTCGCTAGGCATGGGGAAGTACCGTCCGTTGTTATTATTGTGTGTAGCAAGCGAGATCGTTCCCACGCTCTGCGTGGGAATGCATCCCGTGACGCTCTGCGTCACCTTGCACCCGGCTTGAGCCTTGTGCAGACATCGGGACGCGGAGCGTCCCAGGCGGCATTCCCACGCAGAGCGTGGGAACGATCGGGAAGGGTTAGAAAAAGCCCAACGGATTAATGTCGTAGCTCACCAGCAGGTTCTTGGTCTGCTGGTAGTGATCCAACATCATCTTGTGGGTCTCACGGCCCACGCCGGACTTCTTGTAGCCACCAAACGCGGCATGCGCCGGGTACAGGTGGTAGCAGTTGGTCCACACACGGCCCGCCTTGATCGCGCGGCCCATGCGGTAGGCGCGGTTGATGTCACGGGTCCACACGCCGGCGCCGAGGCCGAACTCGGTGTCGTTGGCAATCGCCAGGGCTTCGGCTTCGTCCTTGAAGGTGGTGATGCTCACCACCGGGCCGAAGATTTCTTCCTGGAACACGCGCATCTCATTGGTGCCCTTGAGCAGCGTCGGCTGGATGTAATAACCACCGGCCATGTCGCCGGTCAGTTGCTCAACCTTGCCGCCGGTGAGCAGTTGCGCGCCTTCGCCCTTGGCGATTTCCAGGTAGGACAGGATCTTGTCGAACTGCTGCTCGGACGCCTGGGCGCCGACCATGGTGTCGGTGTCCAGCGGGTCGCCGCGTTTGATCTGCTCGACCTTCTTCATCACTACTTTCATGAAGTCGTCGTAGATTGACTCTTCAACCAGCGCACGGGATGGGCAGGTGCACACTTCGCCTTGGTTAAAGAACGCCAGCACCAGGCCTTCGGCGGCTTTTTCGATAAACGAAGGTTCGGCTTTCATGATGTCGGCAAAGAAGATGTTCGGCGACTTGCCGCCCAGCTCGACGGTGGACGGAATAATGTTCTCGGCCGCCGCGTGCATGATGTGCGAGCCCACCGGCGTGGAGCCGGTGAAGGCGATCTTGGCGATGCGCTTGCTGGTGGCCAGGGCTTCGCCCGCTTCTTTACCGAAGCCGTGCACCACGTTCAGCACGCCCGGCGGCAGCAGGTCGCCGATCAGCTCCATCAGCACGTTGATGCCCAGCGGGGTTTGCTCGGCCGGTTTAAGCACCACGCAGTTACCGGCGGCCAGGGCCGGTGCGAGTTTCCACGCGGCCATCAGCAGCGGGAAGTTCCACGGGATGATCTGGCCGACCACACCCAGCGGCTCGTGGAAGTGGTAGGACGCGGTAAGTTCGTTGATCTCGGCGCTGGTGCCTTCCTGGGCGCGGATGCAACCGGCGAAATAGCGGAAGTGGTCAGCGGCCAGCGGGATGTCGGCGTTGAGGGTTTCACGCACGGCCTTGCCGTTGTCCCAGGTCTCGGTGATGGCCAGCAGTTCGAGGTTCTGTTCGATGCGGTCGGCGATTTTCAGCAGCACCAGCGAGCGGTCCTGGGCCGAGGTCTTGCCCCAGGCGTCAGCGGCGGCGTGGGCGGCATCCAGTGCCTTGTCGATGTCTTTGGCAGTGGAGCGCGGGAATTCGGCGATGGGCTTGCCGTTGACCGGCGAGGTGTTAGTGAAATAGTTGCCGTCCACCGGCGCAACGAACTCGCCGCCGATGAAGTTGCCGTACTTGGCCTTGAAGGAAACGATCGAGCCTTCGGTGCCGGGATGTGCGTAACGCATGGTGGGTATCTCCTGCTTTTATGTTTATTGGAGTACAGCGGTGTTGCGCGTGATAAAGCGTAGAGCAAAGGTTGGGCCATCGCTTTACACACCTGTTAAATCAAGGGTTTGAGCTTTGTTGCGAGGTGTTACGGTGACAAGGCTGGCACAGACGGTGTGACAGTTTGTGCCATAAGCGATACACCCTGTGACCGGTGGGTCGGCGCGGGATTGCAATGGCCGGATGGCTGGGGGATGCTGGCTGCTCTCACGCAGGGAGAATAATAAGAACATGCACAACGATCATTTCAGTCGCCATGCTCAACAGGTCCTCACCGTCACCCGCGGGCAAGACCTCGCCCACGGCCCCGGCAGCGACCCGTCCATCGCCCGGTCCTGGTTGCGGTGCCTGGAGGACTATCACCTCGACCCCGCGCTGACCATGGCGCCCACCGTGCTGGAACACGGGCGCCTGCTGGAAAGTCGCGAGCGCTTGCAGCAAGTGCTGCGCATTGCCGGCAGTGAGATGAACAGCCTGCATCAACAACTTTCCGGCGCCGGCCATGCGGTGCTGCTCACCGATGCGCGTGGGGTGATCCTCAACTGCGTTACCGCGCCGGCCGAGCGCAAGGTGTTCGAGCGTGCGGGGCTATGGCTGGGGGCCGACTGGAGCGAGGCGTGCGAGGGCACCAATGGCATCGGCACCTGCCTGGTGGAGCGCCAGTCGCTGACCATTCACCGCGATGAGCATTTTCGCGGCCGCCACACCGGTCTGACCTGCTCAGCGAGCCCGGTGTTCGATCCCCATGGAGAACTGCTGGCCGTGCTGGATGTGTCTTCTGCACGTGAGGCGGTGTCGCGCCAAAGCCAGTTCCACACCATGGCGTTGGTGAACTTGTCGGCCAAGATGATCGAAAGTTGTTACTTCCTGCGCCATTTTGAAAAGCACTGGCTGCTGCGCTTTCACTTGCAGGCGGAATCTGTGGGGTTGTTCAGCGAAGGGCTGCTGGCCTTCGACGGTGACGGACGTATCTGTGCGGTCAACCAGAGCGCCCTGAACCTGCTGGGCCAGGCGCGGGGCGGTTTGCTGGGGCAGCCGGTGGAAGCGTTTTTCGAATGCTCGCTGGACCAGTTGCTCGGCCGCGCCAGTGCCAATGCCACCGCCAGCTGGCCGTTGCGTACGCGCGATGGCCGGCATTTGTTCGCTGCGTTGCGTGGTCAGGCACGGAGTACACCGCCGGCGCCGATGGCCAAGCCCGAGGCACCGCGCCTGCCGGGCATCTGCCTCGGCGACCCGGTGTTACAGAGTGATTTTCGCAAGGCCCTCAGGGTATTCGAGCGCGACGTGCCCCTGTTGATCAACGGCGAAACCGGCTGTGGTAAAGAAGCCTTCGCCAAGGCGGTGCATCAAGCCAGCCAGCGCGCCGACAAGGCTTTCGTTGCGCTTAATTGCGCCGCCATCCCGGAAAACCTGATTGAAAGCGAGTTGTTCGGTTATCGCGGCGGCAGCTTTACCGGCGCGCTGAAAGAAGGCATGCGCGGTAAATTACAGCAGGCCGATGGCGGCACCCTGTTTCTCGATGAGATAGGCGACATGCCTTTCGCGTTGCAAACCCGTCTTTTAAGGGTGCTGGAAGACCGCGTGGTGGTGCCCATCGGGGGCGCGCCGCAGGCGGTGGACGTCAGAATCATCAGCGCGACCCACCGCGACCTGTTAGCGCGTGTTGCCGACGGTAGCTTCCGCGAAGACCTTTACTATCGCCTCAACGGCCTTGAGATTGCCGTGCCGCCCTTGCGCGACCGTAGCGACAAAGCGCAATTACTGGCGTTTTTGCTGGCGGAGGAAGCCGCAGGGCAAGCGGTGGTGCTAGATGAGCCAGCGCGCCGCGCTCTGCTGGACTACGCCTGGCCGGGAAACATTCGGCAATTGCGCAACGTGTTGCGTACTTTGGCGGCGTTGTGCGAGGACGGGAAAATCAGCGTTGAAGACCTGCCGCCCATCATTCGCCAACCGCGCCCCGTGAGGGCTTTAGATCCCCGTCAGGGGGGCGTTCTGGACGATGCAGAGCGCGTAGCGTTACTCAATGCACTCAAACAGCAACATTGGCACATGTCCCGCACGGCAGAAAGTTTAGGCGTTAGCCGGAATACGCTTTACAGGAAGTTACGCCGGCACGGAATTGAACGTTGTTCACACGCGTGATCTGCGCGTTGTTACTGCAGCCCTCATAGTGCCCGCTTTTAGTCGCCCATGAGAGAAGTGGGTTGAAACGTTTGGATAAACCTTGCCTGATGTTTTTTGTGTGATTTGTATAGTTGTGAGCCACTCAGTCTCTGAATAGTTACTTGTTTTTATTCGGGTTCGGGTGTGGAAATGACAAATATTGAAGCAGTAAAAGTATCACCCATCTTATCCAGTACAGGGGCCGATGAGCCTCCTGCGGCTGGCGCCAGGGTTAGCACCGATAAAGCACATGATAAACGCAACACGGATGCTCAGGTGCCTGACACCCCCGAAACCCGGGCGGTGGCTGACGCTCAGTTGGCGAGGCCCTACGCGTTAGCATTAGCGACGCGCTCCTTTCACACCTCAATGGGGCCAATGGATGTTCAAGTGCCTGCGCAGTCCACACTCGGTCGTTGGCGGACCCAATTGGACGACGCCTTTAAAAGCCGGGGGTTTTTATCGTGGGCGAAAGAACAGGGCCTTGATAGCAAAAGCCTCAAAGTGGATCCGTTCGCCGGGGAATTGACGGGAATTGTAAATGGCAAGATTCACACTTTTTCCTTAGAAGACAATTCGGGTTGGTCGGACATCTCCAGGGTGCTGTTGTCGATTGCCAGGGTGATCGCTCCAAAGCCTGGGCAGGCGTTCAGTTATCCTTGGCCGGACGGTAAGGTGCCGCTGTACACGGTGGGTCGATTTTACGCAGAACCTATTGATCTCTCCCCTTCGCAAGCCGCTGCGCATCGAGAGAAACTGAGGGCCGGGTCAGCGTTTGAGTTCGCACCTGTGGGTCATGCGTCCCAGCGATCTGTCGAGGCGTTAGTGGAGCAGGGCGAGGCGCTGGGTGATGACGCTAATCGTCATGCACTTATCGCGGCGCTGAACGCCCAGGTAGACGATGCTGAAGGGAAAATAGATCTGAATAACGTTATGGTCCCGATTGACCGACGTTCAAGTTTATTTATCGAGGAGCAGCGCCGGGAGATAAGTGTTGCTCAGATGCTCGAAAATAAGGGGCATAAGCTACCTGGCAACCGTGCGCAGGCGCTTGGCTTGGCGAACGCACTCTCCTTTGACCTTGCCCATCGGATGCCTGGGGCCGACGGTGGGGGCGTCAGGCATATTGCGGGACTGCTGAATAAAACCGCGTTGCGCAAGATGAAGGCGGTAGTGGATCCGTGGAAGTTGAAACATGCAAGCCCGGCTCCTGATTCTCACGCAGGAGCCGGCAGTTTTATACGTAGCCTGATGAACAAGCCTGGGGCGCCTGCCCAGAAGATGATTCTGGACAATCCCTCATTGGCATTGGACCAGCTCATTCGGACGACCGATGCACAGACGTTGGGACTGGACATACAAAAAAGAATCAGCTCAGCAGAGTCGCCTACCGGTGCGATTGAGGCATTGACTGCGGCACTCTTGCAGGACCTTGATCCTAACCCAGATAAGTCATGCTTCAACGTGGCGGGTTATAACCTCTATCAGCGCGACAATATGGGGGCTAGCGCTTCTGAGATTGTTAAACGTTTTACGACTTATCTTGAAACTAAGCTGGGCGCGGATGTGGCCCCTCTTGCTGCGCAGCTATTACTGTCCGCCGTCGCCCCTGAACTCAAAGTAAAAAATATTCCTCCCGAACTTGTTTTTGGGTCTTATACGTGGGCGGAATTTTCTATAGCGGTTGCACTGGTAGAGCAGGGAGATCGCGGCGGCGCATCGGGAAACATGACGTTTCGTCAAATAGTGGACTATGCCGATGTGCAACTTAATATTCTTGAGGATGAGGACGCGTTAGCAAGCATGTCGATCAATCCGCTTAGGGCGTGGGGGGTCGCTAACAAGGTGATAAAATACAGCCCCGACAGTAAATATACGCCTGAGGAAGTTGAGCAATCACAGCGCGTGTTAAAAAAGCAGAAAAGGGAGCTGGAATGGGCACGCACTGAGTTGTTGAAGCCGCCACCGACGCGGGAGTCGGAGGCGCTGTCTGAGTTCAAACGGGTGTACCCGGATGTTGATCCGACGAAGACAACCTTATGCAGTGTCATGGATAGCCGTTATATCGTATCGCCACTTGATGTCTATATGACGAAGCCTTTTGAGCCAGACAGGTGGAAGTCACGTGATGAAAAAGAGTTGCCTTGGACGCAGATGAAGTCTCGCTTTTCTGAGCTTGATAACAATATCGGTCAAACGTTTGCTGAGAAGTTTGAAGGCTATAAAAAGACTCAGGCTGCGGGGTGGGCTATTCAGTTCAAATATCAGGCGTCTTTGCTGTCTATGGCTGAACAGGAGCGTATAAGTCAATCAACTGTAACGTTCATGCGAGTGTCTCGTCCTTTTTTGGGCACAGAGGAAACGAACAACCTACAGCTTTACCCCGGGCGCCAACCCCGAAAGCCCACTCCACACGAACTCAAAGAGTTGGAAGGGGGGCAAGGCTTGCTTATGAAAGTTGAGGGCGGGGAGGGGGCGGTTGAGTACTTTAGTTATTTTCCAGCCCTGGGAAAAATTGTTAAGGAAAAGGGAGTGCCGGCAGAGCAGCCAAACTTTGACGATCGCAGGTATTTTTCTCCGGGTTACGAGGCACGAGTCCCTGGCACGTACAATGTGTTTACAGAATTTGCCACCAATAATGAGCGTGATTCGCCTGATGTAATCGGTGAAGCAAGAACGCCGTATTTTTCTCAACGGAACGGTTCGCTGGGTGCCGCGGTGGGTGATTTTTTTACCAAGGATTATGATTATTTAAAAACAAAGCTTTTCGGTGAAACGAGGATTGAAAAGAACACCAGGGCTAATCAGGCTGTCAACAATTTTCTCCTTTCGCTTATTCCCTTCTATGATGGTATTAAAGATGCGATCGACGGCAATGTTGCCGGCGCAGCTTTTAATATCGGGTTCGATTTTTTAGGGTTTTTTCTCCCTGGGGCAAGTGCCGCGAATAGGGCCTTGAAGCTTGGTAAGTCAGCAGGCAAGGTGCTCAAGCGGTCTTTTTTTGCAGGCGTCGGTGCTTCTGTGGGGGTTACCGATATCGTTGATCTGCCGAAAAACTTTAAACGGGGGATAGTCGCCTTAGGTAAGGATTTAAAGACGGTACGCAAACATTCAGATGAGGTGCTTGCTCGACTGAAAGGGAATTACAGATTTTATGAGGTGACAGGAAATTACAAGGAGGGTGATATTGTCAAGGGCTTCTATCAGGTGGAGTCGGACGGTGTAAGCAGGCCAGTAGTTGCGCTATTTAAAAAGGGCGCTTGGTATGCATACAGTACTGTTACCAATACACCCTTTGGCCCTCAGTTAGCACAGTTTGGAGTGCTGAATGCACTGACGCCTTCGGATAAACCATAATGGTTTTAACGGGCGCGGCTTAGCGAAAAAAGTCGCCGCGCCCGTCTGAGTTGTTAATAAGTTCGCGTTTGGTTGAGTCGTCGGGCTGCGATTTTTAGTATCCGTGCGGCTGACGCACTGTGCCTGTGTGCCTGGATCGTTTTTGCCGACGTTGTTGTAGGTCAGTGGCGAGTGTGTATTTTTTTATAGCCTGGAACTGTATGAGGTATTTGTGTCACCTAATGGCTGAAGGAAATGGATGGCTTTCTAATTAAAACTAATTATTAGGCAGAACGTTATGATATTTGCAAATGCAGTTGAACGGCCATTGGTATGCTCAAGAATTTCGAATTTTTTCAGTGGCGGATGGACCAGAAGCGAGCCGCCTAGCCCTGTAAGAACACCTGATGCTCCCAAGATAGAGGGCGCGGCAGCGGCCAAACCCGCAGACGGTAGCAATAACGGTTTTGATCAGGGGTTCATTGATAAACAAGTGACATCCCTCGAAGGTCCGGGGCACGCCAGTGGCCAACGACAGCCGGGGGAGGCCCCTGATACAAATGCCACTGCTTCGCAAGTGGCTGACTATAGAGAAGCGAACAGGAAAAAGTGGCAAACGCAAAAAGATGCTGAAGCCCGTGACAAGTTGTTCGGTCAGCCCACACCGGGTCGAGTCGATGGGCAAGAGGTTCCACCGTTCTCTTCTCGAGCGCTTGAGGAAAATGCAGCGGATTTAAGCAAAGCCTCAGGGGCGGAGTCCAAGTTTGAGCTGGGTAAGGCATATAAAAATGCACTGGTGACTTCATCGATTACTTTGCCAGTTACGATAGTTGCTTTTGTGACCATCGGAACTATCAATGAAACTATTAAACCTCACCTCAGTGCAACCCCCGCTGCTGAGGGTGCCACCGCTGCTGAGGGTGTCACCGTTGCTGAGGGCGCCCCCGTTGATGAAGGAAAGCTCGTCGATCGTAAGCAGACAAGTGTATTTCAAGTGGCCAATACCTTAGCCAATCTGCGGGGCGAAGGGCATGTTGGGCCATCGGACAAATGGGCAGCGCAAACCGATGAGGAACGTTTGGATTCTCTCGATGCAATACTTGACTATTGCGAGCCCGAACTGGTTAAGGATGCACAAAAGTACGGCGTTAAGTTTCAACCTGCTACCTCGGGCGGTGATAGCGACGATATAAAGACCCGCACAGCTGTCATCGATTCCAGGCTGGCGGCCCTGACGGCACTGTTCGGTGTCTTAAAGGGGAAAGTATCGGGCAGTGCCAACTAGTAGGCCGGCGCGTGTCACGGGTCAGGCGATTGGCGGGAACGAGGTCGACGCTGCGCTGAACGCCTGCACTCTGATTGACCTGCACTCTGATTGAAGAGTGCGGGCTTTTCTTGCGGGTGAAGTAATTTTTTATGGCGTGCTTATGTGAGTGCTTCCGGTTTCTGCTGATCTTGCGCATAGCGCTATCGGCGCTGATTGATTGGCATAGAGAAGTGCTGGGCCGGGATGAACACGTTCATCGCGTACGAAAGTGCGCTGCAGCGCCGGCCTGAGCGGCTGTGCAAGTCTAAAAAGATAGCTCGAACAGCAAGGTAGGTGGGAACGCTTAAAGTGTCGAGTTTAACGCTGTGCTTCATCCGTGAGAGGGCGTTGTCTTACAGGGCGTGTTGGCAGGCTCTGGCTGGAACTGTACTGGGTGGGGTGCCCACTCATTCAGGGCAACTGCTTAGAGTGTTTTCATACAATAACAATCATGCTGGTGAACACTATGAACATTATTCCTTCAATGGCCACTTTCATTGCTTCACACCCTGTATCCGTCGACCAGCCTGCTGCGCAGCTCGAGTCGTATAAAGCTGATCCTGCTGATTGGCCTTTGTCGCAAACCAAGGGGGCCATCGAGAGCAAAAACCTCAAGTGGGGAGGTGGAAGGGGGCCGAGGCCTCCATCTCCACCACCTGCTCCAGCTCCTGTGCCGCCGCCGCTACCACCGCGCCCGCGTCCGCCCGTGCCGCCCAAGCCGAAACCAGATCCTAAACCCGCGCCGCCGAGCAAGCCCGGGCCTGCACCCAAGCCCCAGGGCGGTGGGTTCAAGGACGCGGGGAGCACTGTCATGCAGATCAATAAAATCAAGGCCAATGACGAGTTGATGATGGCCAATTTGCGCAAGCAGGCGCCTATCAGTGTGGCGGAGGCTGCCAAGCGAGTTTTTGATGCCGACAAACTGGTCAAGGCCGGTGTGATTGATACCGGGCCAAGCGCCCTGCGCGTTGCTCGTGATGCGGCTATCAGTGCCGGTATCACCGGGATGGTCAGCGCGCCGATCAACGTAGCAGCCTATGCAGGCTCCGTGGCCGCCGGAGAGCGGATCAAGTCTTCTTACGCCCCTGGTGTATTGCCGCCACCGTTTTTGCCCGGCGCCAGCAGCCCGCCCAAAAAGGGTGACGCTGCCGAGCACATTGATTCGACGCCCGATTCGACAGCCGATTCGTCAGGCACGATTGACCAGCGCCTGGATGATTTCGAGATAAAGCTGTTGGGCATGGGCTCCACCGTCATGATTCTGTTGGGCGAGAACAACCGTGTATTTACCAAGAGTGAAAGTTGGCCAACCGATAACGACGCACGCTTAAGCAACCTGGAAAAGATACTCAGGTTCTCTGAGCAACAATTGAAGAAGATCACTCGGCAGAACGGAATTATTTTTAAACCATATAAACCCGGCGAACCCATACCTGCCGATGCAGAAGGGCGTCTTGACCTGATCGACAAGAAGTTCAAGCGCATGGACGAGGCCTATGAAAACCTGCGTTTGCTCGCTGCTTTGAAAGCCAGTCAGCGCAACACTCAAGCACCCGCCATCGCTTGAGGATGGCACTATCGAGCGAAATGCCAGACGCATTTCGCTCGCCCGCTGACCGTTTAAAAGGTGCGATTTCCTACTCCCTGCGCTAACCTGCCTCGATGTTTACGAGGTCAACTATGCACATTCATATTCTGGGTATCTGCGGCACATTCATGGGTTCGATGGCGGTCCTGGCCAAAGAGTTGGGCCATCACGTTACTGGCTCCGACGCCAACGTTTATCCGCCCATGAGCACGCAGCTTCAGGCCCAGGGTATTGAGCTGACCCAAGGTTACGACCCCTCACAGTTCGACCCGGTCCCGGATCTGGTGGTGATCGGTAACGCCATGTCACGTGGTAACCCGGCGGTCGAATATGTACTCAACAAGGGCTTGCCCTATGTTTCCGGCCCGCAATGGCTGGCCGACCATGTGCTGCAAGGCCGCTGGGTTCTTGCTGTGGCGGGCACCCATGGCAAGACCACCACCAGCAGCATGCTGGCCTGGGTGCTTGAGCATGCGGGCATGAGCCCGGGTTTCCTGATCGGCGGTGTGCCGCAGAACTTCTCGGTGTCGGCGCGTTTGGGCGATACGCCGTTTTTCGTGATTGAGGCCGATGAATACGACAGTGCTTTCTTCGACAAGCGCTCCAAGTTCGTCCATTACCGCCCGCGCACCGCGATCCTCAACAATCTTGAGTTCGACCACGCGGACATTTTCCCTGATCTGGCCGCCATTGAGCGCCAGTTCCATCATTTGGTGCGCACCATCCCCAGCGAAGGCCTGGTGATCCACCCGACCACCGAGCCGGCCCTGCAGCGCGTGATCGACATGGGCTGCTGGACGCCGGTGCAAACCACCGGCGCGGGCGGGCAGTGGCAGGTCAAGTTGCTCAGCGAAGACGGCTCGCGCTTTGAAGTGCTGTTCGAGGGTGAGGCCCAAGGCGTCGTCGAATGGGACATGACCGGTCAACATAACGTCGCCAATGCCTTGGTCACCCTGGCGGCCGCACGGCATGTGGGCGTGGTGCCTTCCATGGGCATCGCCGCCTTGAGCGCGTTCAAGAGCGTGAAACGCCGTATGGAAAAAGTCGCAGATGTGAACGGGATTACCATCTACGACGACTTTGCCCACCACCCAACAGCCATTGCGACCACGCTGGATGGCCTGCGCAAGCGCGTCGGTGATGCCAATATCATTGCCATTATTGAGCCGCGCTCCAATTCCATGAAACTCGGCGCGCACCGCGATGGTTTGCCGGAAAGCGTCAACGACGCCGACCAGGTGGTTTGGTACGCCCCGACTAACCTCGGCTGGGACCTGCCGGCGATTGCGGCGCTGTGCACGGTGCCTTCCATCGTGTGCGACTCCATTGAAGCGATCATCGAACACGTCAAACATCAAGCCAAGCCCGGCACCCATGTGGTGGTCATGAGCAACGGCGGTTTCGGTGGCCTGCACGGCAAGCTGGCCGAGGCGCTCAAATGAGTGGCCCGGAACGCATTACCCTGGCGATGACCGGCGCGTCCGGTGCGCCTTACGGCCTGCGCTTGCTGGACTGCCTGGTGCGCGAAGACCGCGAGGTGCACTTCCTGATTTCCAAGGCCGCGCAACTGGTGCTGGCCACCGAGACGGATGTGCAACTGCCGGCCAAGGTGCAGATGATGCAAGCCTTCCTCACCGAGTACACCGGCGCGGCTGCCGGGCAGATCAAGGTGTACGGTAAAGAAGACTGGATGTCGCCGGTAGCGTCCGGCTCCGGTGCGCCGGCGGCGATGGTGGTAGTGCCGTGCTCCACCGGCACCTTGTCGGCGATTGCCACGGGCGCCTGCAACAATCTGATCGAGCGGGCGGCTGACGTGACCTTGAAGGAGCGCCGCCAGTTGATCCTGGTGCCGCGCGAGGCGCCGTATTCGAGTATTCACCTGGAGCACATGCTCAAGTTGTCGAACATGGGCGTGACCATCTTGCCGGCTTCGCCAGGGTTTTATCACCAGCCGCAAACCATCGATGACCTGGTGGACTTTGTGGTGGCGCGCATTCTCAACCTGCTGAACATTCCCCAGGACATGCTGCCACGTTGGGGCGAGCACCATTTGAGCAGCGATGAATAAGGCGCTGCTGGTAATGTTGGCGCTGCAACTGACAGGCTGCGCCACGGCGCGCACGCTGGATGCCGCGCAACCCGGGGCGCCGGTGGTGTATGCAGGCACGCGGCTGGATGTGTATGCGATCAATGGCGGCTGTTGCGCCAAGGATCGATTTGGCGCTGAGGCGCCGAGCTATCCGCATGTGGATCTGCCGGCCAGCGCGTTGCTCGACACCTTGCTGTTGCCGCTGTCGTTATTGACGGTGTTGGGTGTGGGGTTTAACGCAACAGGCGGGCTTTAGTGTTGCGTTGAGTGTGCGGGCCTCATCGCGGGCAAGCCCGGCTCCCACAGGGGAATGCCTTCCAAAGGTGGGAGCTGGCTTGCCTGCGATGGGGCCCGCACAGGCGCTGCTAGATCATTTGCCGAGCTTGCGCAACTCATCCGACTCCACCACCCGCACGCCATCCTGCTCTTCCAGCGCCAGGCGCCACATGGCGCGGGCCAGTTCGCAGACTTCGATACCGTGGTATTTGCCCGGAATCAACCGCGACAACGGCCCGGCGATTTTCTCGGCCAGGCGCGATTCCAAGCGTTCCCCCAGCAGCAACGAAGGCCGCACGATGGTCAGTTGCGGCCAGTCCTGAGCCTTGAGCGCTTGCTCCATTTCGCCTTTGACGCGGTTGTAGAAAATCGAGGACTTCGGGTCGGCGCCAATCGCGCTGATCACGATCAGGTGCCGAGCGCCCATCTCCCGTGCGCGCTTGGCGAAGGCCACCACCATGTCCAGGTCGACCGCACGGAAGGCTTCTTCTGAACCGGCTTTTTTAATCGTGGTGCCCAGGCAGCAGAAGGCGATATCAACCTGGCCGCTCAGTTGCGGCAGGAACACCGCCGGGTCACCCACCGGGTTTTCCAGGTGTGGGTGTTCGGCCAACGGCTTGCGGCTAGGTGCCAGTACGCGGGTCACCGTGGGTTCGTTGAGCAGGCGGTCGAGCAGGTGTTCGCCGGTCAGGCCGGAGGCGCCGGCGAGCAGGATATGCTGAGGTGTCAGGTACATGGTGTTTCCCCCTTGTTACACGTTACAGCTTAGTTGCCTTTGGCTTCCTTGCTATTCATTGAGACGCTTTCGAGCGCCTTTCGTGCCTGCTGTTTACGTAACAATTGCCAGTGGGCGATCACGCCTTTGGGCGCCCAGATCTGCGGTTCAGAGGCTTCGAAGTTGTCCGCCTGTTCACGCTCGGCCACGTGCAGCTGCGCCAGTTTGAAGGCTTGTTGCAAATCGTCGGTCTGGTTGAAGGCCTGGGCGAACAGGGCGTCGCCGAAGTAGGTGAAGTCCGCTTCCTCGGAGCAACCGAAAGACACGCGATCCGCGCGCGAGGCGGTCATGATCAGCGTGTGCTCGTCCTTCAGGGCCGGGATAAACCCACCGGAGTAGCAGGCGGAAATCACGATGATCTTGTCGCGGTCCTTGAGCGGCGCAAGCACGGCGGCCAGCTCATCGGCGGGCAGGTCGGCCAGCTCCATGCGCGGCTGGTCGAGCACCAGTTCATGTTCGTGGGTGCCGTGGCTGGTCATGTAGATAAACACCAGGTCTTGCGGCCCGGTGCGTTCGGCCAGGGTTTGTACAGCGCGGCGCAGGCTTTCGCGGGTGGCCAGCGGGCGGTCGGCGATGTGGTCGCGGTGGTTGACCAGACGAATCTGCCCGCGCGCACCGAAGCGCGTGGCGAGCATGTTGCTGACGTAATCGGCTTCGCGCAGGAACACGCTTTGTTTGCCATCGCCGGCCAATACCAGGGTGTACAGCTCGACGGCAGGCGTGGAGGGTGGCACGGCGGCAAGGGCGGCATCGAGCAAGCGGCCTTGGGCCAGTATGCCGACCTCCAGTGGGTCGGGCAGCAACTTGCCGTCGGCATCGCGCACGCGCATGCCGTTGACCCAAGTGCCGGCCTGCACGGTGCCGTCGGTGAGTACCAGGGTGCCTTTGCCCTGGTAGCTGTCGCTGTCGAAACCGCCGACATAGAAACTGCCGTCGGTGAGGTTCAGACGGCCTTCGCCGCTGAAGCGCCATTCGCTGAACTGGCCCACGTAGTGGCTGCCGTCCACACCGATCAACTCGCCTTTGCCGCTGAGCGCGCCTTCCTTGAACTGGCCGATCCACACGTCGCCGTCGGCGTTTTCATAACGGCCCTTGCCGTTGAGCTGGTTCTGTTTGAACTGGCCGACATAGATATCGCCGTCGGCACTGTTGAAGGTGCCATTGCCTTCAAGCTGGCCATCGACAAAACGACCACTGAACTGGTTGCCACTGTCGTCGTTGCGCTGGCCTTCGCCATTGGGTTTGCCGTGCACGAACTGGCCCTGGTACTGGCTGCCGTCGGCCAATTCCAGGCGGCCAAGGCCGGAATATTGATCGTTTTTGAATTCGCCGCGATAGGTCATCTGCCCCTCTTTGAGGGTGCCTTCGCCGTTGCGTCGCCCATTCTTGAAACCGCCGACGTAGCTGCTGCCCGCCGTGGTCAGGCTGCCTTGGCCATCGAACAGGCCTTGCTGGAACTGGCCTTTATAGACCTCGCCGTTGCTGCCATGCCATTCGCCCTGGCCGTGCCACTGGCCTTTGTCGAACTGGCCGGCGTACCAACTGCCATTGGGGTAGTCCACGCGGCCCTGGCCTTGCAGCAAACCGTTGACCACATCACCCCGGTAACGGCCGCCGTCGGGCAGGCGCGCATCGGGCGGCAACAGCGATTCGCCGTCTCCGCAAGCGGTGAGCAACAGGGCAAGGGCAAGGGGAGCGAGTGGGCGCATAGCGGGATCCGGATAATTGAGCGCCGAGTATGCCGCAGCTGCGAGATTCATACATAAATTTACATACACTGTGGCAAGGTTTATTGCCTCGCCACAGGCCCGGCCTTACACGAAGCAGAGTGACAGCGACTCGGCGATGTAAGCAGGTTTTTCCTGGCCTTCGATTTCCAGGGTGGCGGTGGCCTTAAATAGCCATTGGCCAGGTTTTTTCTCGGTCACGTCGGTGAGGGTGACGTTCAGGCGGACTTTGGAATTAACCTTTACCGGCTGGATAAAACGCACGCTGTCCAGCCCATAGTTGACCGCCATCTTCAGGCCTTCGGGCATGATCAGGATGTCTTCCATCAGCTTGGGCATCAACGACAGCGACAGGAAACCGTGGGCGATGGTGCTGCCGAACGGGGTCTTGGCGGCCTTGATCGGGTCGACGTGGATGAACTGATGATCGCCGGTGGCTTCTGCGAACAGGTTGATACGCGCCTGGTCGATGGTGAGCCATTCGGAACGTCCCAGTTCCTTGCCGACATAATCTTTGAGCTGCGCTACAGGTACATAGGGCATTGCGACTCTCCTTGGTTCATCGATTCTGTTTTTTATGAGTTACAGAGAACCAATGTAGATCATCATGGGCAACCCACTCGGTCAACCCACCATGCTTTTGGCGAATGCCGAAGCATATGGCGGGCGTGCTTATAATGCGTCCCAGCTTTAGAGGGGGGAGAGAGCGATGCTGTTACGGGGCCTGACCTGGCTGGTGCTGTTTCAATTGATCGGCACCGCGATCAACCATTTGCTGTTGCCGGTGCTGCCGGGGCCGATTATTGGCTTGCTGCTGATGCTGGGTTTTTTGATCTGGCGCGGTGAAGTCGGCGAGCCCCTGAGCCTGGCCGCCAGCAGCCTGTTACGTTACTTGCCGTTGCTGCTGGTGCCGCCGGCGGTGGGCGTGATGGTCTACGCCAAGGACATTGCCGCCGATTTCTGGGCCATCATCGGCGCGCTCGTTTTGTCGCTGGTGATCGCCATGGGTTTTGTCGGCGTGCTGATGCAGCGCATGGTCAAGCGCAAGGAGCGCGATCAATGATCGGCGACTGGCAGGGCGCGTGGGCTGCGGTTATTCATCATCCGTTGTTCGGCATCGGCATCACCCTCGGCGCCTATCAACTGGTGCTGGCGGCATTCGAGAAAACCCGCTGGGTCTTCCTGCAGCCGGTGCTGGTGTCGATGCTGCTGGTGATCGGCGTGCTGCTCAGTTGCGGCCTGACCTACGTCGAGTACCGCAAGAGCACCGAGATCATGGGCATCCTGCTCGGCCCGGCGACGGTGGCTTTGGCGGTGCCGCTGTTCTTGAACCTGCGACGGATTCGTCAATTGTTCTGGCCGATTTTTACTACGCTGGTGATAGGCGGGGTGGTGGCCACCGGCTTGTGTGTGTTGCTGGGCTGGTGGTTCGGCGCCGAACATATGATGCTGATGACCATGGCGCCCAAGTCGGTGACCTCGCCGATTGCCATGCTGGTGGCTGAGCAGATCGGCGGGGTGGCCGCGCTGGCGGCGGTGTTTGTGCTGATCACCGGGGTGATCGGCGCGATGATCGGCCCGGCGTACCTGTCGCGCCTCGGTGTGCACAGCCCCGAGGCGCGTGGCATGGCGCTGGGCATGACCGCCCACGCCGTCGGCACCTCGGTGGCCTTGCAGGAAAGTGAAGAGTGCGGCGCCTTCGCGGCGTTGGCCATGAGTCTGATGGGCGTGGGCACGGCGGTTTTCCTGCCGTTGGCCGTGTCGGTGATCGTTTAAACCAGGTTTAAGGAAACCTTTATGAGTCTGGCGCTGTTCCCGCTCAATACCGTGCTGTTCCCTGGCTGCACCCTCGACTTGCAACTGTTCGAGGCGCGCTACCTGGACATGATCAGCCGCTGCATGAAAAAGGGCGAAAGCTTTGGTGTGGTGTGCATCCTCGACGGCAAGGAAGTCGGCATGGCCCCGGACGGCTACGCGCTGATCGGTTGTGAAGCGCTGATCCGCGATTTTAAACAGCAGGACAACGGCCTGCTGGGGATTCGCGTCGAAGGTGGCCGCCGCTTCCGCGTGCGCGACGCCGGCGTGCAGAAGGATCAGTTGCTGGTGGCCGAGGTGCAATGGCTCGAAGAGCTGCCCGACCAGCCTTTGGAAGAAGAGGACGCCGACCTGCTGGCGTTGCTCCAGGCCCTGGCCGAGCACCCGATGGTGGCTTCGCTGGACATGGACGCGCATGCCGAGGGTCAGCAAGCCTTGGGCAATCAGCTGGCGTATCTGCTGCCGTTCACCGAGGCCGACAAGATCGACCTGCTGCAACTCGATGACCCGCAGCAACGCCTGGATGCGATCCAGATGCTGCTCGACGAGTTGCAGGGCGAACTGTTCACTCAGTAGGCGTAGCGCAACAGGGCGTGGGGTGTGCCGGTGAGGGCGATAAAGCTCAGCACCGCCACCAGCACCGGGAGCAGCAGCCACCAGGTTTTCTGCGGCATGGCCGGCAGCGGGCTTCGATACTGGATGACGGCCAGGCTGAAGGCGCACACCGTCATCGCCAGCAGCGTGCCGGCCAGTATGTCCGTGGGCCAATGCGCGCCCAGGTAAACCCGTGACAGCGCAATAAAAGCGGCGGGAATACAGCCCAGCAACATCCAGGTCAGGCGCAGGCGCGTGGGTTGCCCGCGCCCGGCCAGCACCGCCAGTGCGAGAAAGAACGCAAAGGCGCCGGAGGCGTGGCCGCTGGGCATGCTGAAACTGGTCAGTGGTTCTGTGAGGATTTCCGGGCGGCCACGGGCGAAAAACAGCTTGGTGCCCGTGTTGATCACCGCCGCCCCCGCCAACGTAGCACCGACGAACACGGCATGCCGCCATTGCCGCGCCACCAGTAGCAGGCCAGTGAAAATCGCGCTGGCGATAAACATCTTCCTGAATTCACCCAGTTGGGTAATCCGCACCATCACCTCGTCCAGCCACGGGCTGCGATGCTCCTGGACCAAAGCACTGAGGCCCTGATCGAAGTGATTGAGGTGGGGATAGCCGATAAACAGGGCGATCAACAAAGTCAGGCTGGCGCAACCGACCCACAAGGTGGCACGACGATGGCCGCGCAGGCTGCTGTTCAAGCTCAGCCCCAGCAACACCGCGATACACCCGGCGACAATCCCGGCTTCCAGCCAGAAACCTTCCGGCAGCGGCAGGCGGAAGGCGGCGCCAGTGGCCCAGCCTGGCAGCAGGTAGGCCACCGACCAGCCGGCGGCGGCCACAATGCTTACGGCGGCAAAACGCGGGAACGGCATGTCGCACATGCCCGCCACCATCGGCAGCATGGGGCGCAGCGGGCCGATGAAACGCCCGACCAGCAGGCTGGCGATGCCGTACTTGTGGAAGTAGGTTTCGGCGCCGTTCATCCATTCCGGATGGTGGCGTAAACCGGGCAGGCGGCGGATGTTCTGATGGAAGTGTCGGCCCAGGTAGTAGGAAACGCCGTCGCCCAGCAAGCCGCCGAGAAAGCCCAGCAGCAAGGTTTCACTCAACGACAGCGCACCGCTGCCGGCCAGGGCCGCAATGGCAAACAGCAAGACGGTGCCTGGCACGATCAGACCGGCGATGGCCAGGCATTCAACGCACGCGACGATAAATACCGCCACCGCCAGCCATTCGGGGTTCAGTGTGAGCCAGCCAGTAATGCTATCGAGCCATTGGCCCATAAAACTTCACTCCATTTATGTCGGCAGTGGCGATCAACTGTGGGAGCTGGCAAGCCAGCTCCCACATTCGATCTGCTGGGCTGCTTCTGTCTGTTCAAATCAAAAAATAATCACGGCCTTCGACCTGGCCCCGGCGCAGCGGGTTCCGGGTGCAATACGGTGCATAACCCGCATCCACGAAGCGGTACATCAGGTGTTCATCGCGCCCGCTGGGGATGCCCAGGCGGGTGGTCTGGATGATTTGCGTCGGGGTTTGGCCCACGTCTTCAACAAACAGCAGTTCCTGATCGAAGCGCTTGGCGTCCCACATCGGCACTTTCAAGCCCAGGGCTTTGCACAGCAGCGTTTGGCCGGCGCAGAGTTTTTGCGAGGGGCGTGGGTGGCCATTGGCGTCCGGGTTGTTGAGCAGCATCTGCGCCAGGCTCGCCGGGCCGGACAGCTCATCGACCCACGGATAAGCCGATTTGATCAGCACCGCATTGCCGGGGCCGTGAGCGCTGAAGTTCAGTGAATCGCCGCCACGGGCGTAGTACATGTAGATGTGGCCACCATCCAGAAACAAAGCCTTACGCTTTTCTGTGTAACCGAGTGAGGCATGGCTGCCTTTTTCGGCCACGTAATAGGCTTCGGTTTCGATAATTCGCGCCGAAAGCCAGGTTTCACCGACGCGGTGGCGGATGACTTTGCCGAGCAATTCGCGCGCAAGAATTTGCGCGTCACGGTCGAAGAAGCTATCGGGCAGGGCGCTGGCGGGCAGTTGGGGGGCAAAACTGGACATGGCGGTAGGGTTAATACGGCTAAATGTGACCGAATAATAACAACTCCCACCTTAATTACCGCTGAACCCCAAGTTTTTACAGTTCATTTCGACCATCCGCCCCTCACCGCTGTCAGTCGGGCGGCGTCACAGCTATAATCTGCCGCTTTCCTCTTTGCCAAGACTCCCTGACCATGACTGAGTCCGTTCTTGACTACATGACCCGCCTGGGTCGCGCTGCCCGGCAGGCCTCGCGGTTGATCGCCCGTGCGAGCACTGCGCAGAAGAACCGCGCCTTGCTGGCCGCCGCCGATGCTCTGGATGCTTCGCGCTCCGAGCTGGCCGCCGCCAACGAACTGGACCTGGCCAACGGCCGCGCCAATGGCCTGGAACCGGCCCTGCTGGACCGTCTGGCGCTGACCCCGGCACGTATCGACGACATGATCGAAGGCCTGCGTCAGGTGGCCAAGCTGCCTGACCCCATCGGTGAAATCCGCGATATGCGCTACCTGCCCTCCGGCATTCAGGTCGGCAAGATGCGCGTGCCGCTGGGCGTGATCGGCATCATCTATGAGTCGCGCCCGAACGTGACCATCGACGCCGCGAGCCTGTGCCTCAAGTCGGGCAACGCCACCATCCTGCGTGGCGGTTCCGAGGCCATTCATTCCAACCGCGCCATTGCTGTGTGCATCCAGCAAGGCCTGGCCGTGGCCGAGCTGCCGGCCGAAGTGGTGCAGGTGGTGGAAACCACCGACCGCGCCGCCGTAGGCGCGTTGATCACCATGCCGGAATTCGTCGACGTGATCGTGCCGCGTGGTGGCAAGAGCCTGATCGAACGCGTCAGCCGTGATGCCAAGGTGCCGGTAATCAAGCACCTGGACGGCGTGTGCCATGTGTACATCGACATCGCGGCCGACCTCGACAAGGCGATCCGCATCGCCGACAACGCCAAGACCCACCGCTACGCGCCATGCAACACCATGGAAACCCTGCTGGTACACGCTGGCATTGCCGAGCGCGTGTTGCCGCCGCTGGCTGCCATCTACCGTGACAAGGGCGTGGAACTGCGTGGCTGCGAACGCACCCGTGCACTGCTGGGCGCGGACGTGATCGAAGCGACTGAAGACGACTGGTACACCGAGTACACGGCGCCGATCCTGTCGATCCGCATCGTTGATGGCCTGGACCAGGCCATCGAACACATCAATAAATACGGCTCCAAGCACACCGACGCTATTGTTTCCGAGCATTTCAGCGATGCCCGGCGTTTCCTCACCGAAGTGGATTCCGCCTCGGTGATGATCAACGCCTCGACGCGTTTTGCCGACGGCTTCGAGTATGGCCTGGGGGCGGAGATCGGCATTTCCACCGACAAGCTCCACGCACGCGGCCCGGTTGGCCTGGAAGGCCTGACCAGCGAGAAGTACGTGGTGTTCGGCGACGGTCATGTGCGCACTTGATGGGTAAACGCATCGGGCTGCTCGGTGGCACCTTCGACCCCGTGCACATTGGCCATTTGCGCAGTGCCCTGGAAGTCGCGGATGCCCTCGCGCTGGATGAGTTACGCGTGATGCCTAACGCGCGGCCACCCCATCGCGATATGCCGCAGGTGTCTGCGCAGCAACGCCTGGAGATGGTGCGCCTGGCTGTAGAAGGTATACCGCCGCTGGTGGTGGACGACCGCGAACTCAAACGCGATAAACCGTCCTACACTGTCGACACCCTGGAACTGATGCGCGCCGAGTTGGCCGCAGATGACCAGTTGTTTCTGCTTTTGGGCTGGGACGCATTTTGCGGCCTGCCCTCTTGGCATCGCTGGGAGGAACTCCTCCAGCATTGCCACATCCTGGTTTTGCAACGCCCGGATGCCGACAGCGAACCGCCGGATGCCTTGCGCAACCTGCTGGCCGCGCGGTCGGTAAGTGACCCCTTGGCCCTGACCGGGCCGAACGGGAATATTGCATTCGTCTGGCAGACCCCGCTTGCGGTGTCCGCCACCCAGATCCGTCAACTGCTGGCCAGCGGGAAGTCGGTACGTTTCCTGGTGCCTGACGCGGTCCTGGCCTACATCGATGCGCACGGGCTTTACCGTGCGTCGAACTAAAAGGCGCGCTTGATCGCACGAACATTCGTGCAGCGGGCGCCCGAACATACGAGCAAAACGAGTTTTATATGACGAACAAAGACGTAAGCAAAGTTAAGCGCAAAGGCACTTTCAAAAGCGCCCCGCTGCCAGTAGAAGCGCACACCGGCCCTGAGCTGGCTGGCGAAGAGCTGGTAAAAGTCGCCGTGGCTGCCCTGGAAGACGTTAAAGCCCAGGACATCCAGGTGCTGGACGTGCGCGACAAGCAAAGCATCACCGACTTCATGATCATTGCTACCGGTACTTCCAACCGCCAGATCGGCGCGATGCTCGACAAGGTTCGCGAAGCCGTCAAAGCCCAAGGCGTCAAGCCACTGGGTGAAGAAGGCAAGGGCGACAGCGACTGGGTACTGCTGGACATGGACGACGTGATCGTTCACATGATGACCAGCAACGCCCGCCAGTTCTACGACCTGGAGCGTCTGTGGAAAGGCGCCGAGCAGAGCCGTGCGGCTGATGGCAAGCACCACAGCCCGGAAGTGGGCCATGCGCACTTCGACAAGCTCAACAAAGACCAGGAATAAGGAACGGCTGTGCGCCTGCGTCTGATCGCTGTCGGTTCACGCATGCCCAAGTGGGTGGAAGAAGGCTGGCACGAGTATGCCAAGCGTCTGCCCGCTGAGCTGTCGCTGGAGCTGGTGGAAATACCGCTCAACACCCGGGGCAAGAATGCCGATGTGGCGCGCTTTATCCGTCAGGAAGGCGAAGCCATGCTGGCCAAGGTCGGCCCCAACGAGCGCATCGTCACCCTCGAGGTGCACGGCAAGCCCTGGAGCACCGAGCAGTTGGCGGTGGAGCTGGATCGCTGGCGCCTGGACTCGCGTACCGTCAACTTCATGGTCGGCGGCCCGGAAGGGCTGGCGCCGGAAGTCTGCGCGCGGGCGGACCAGCGCTGGTCGCTGTCGGCACTCACGTTGCCGCACCCGTTGGTAAGGATTCTGATCGGTGAACAGCTGTATCGCGCCTGGACAGTTCTGTCCGGGCACCCTTACCACAAATAATCTGCGCCATTGCCGATGACCCAGCCGATCCGCATCAAGGACCACGAGAAAGACGCACGTCTGGTACGTTCGCGCGTGGTGTTTGGCGCTTTTTTGGTGGTGGGCTTGATTGCGGTGCTGATTGCGCGCCTGTATTACCTGCAGGTGATCCAGTACGACTATCACTCCACGTTGTCGGAAAACAACCGGGTGCATGTGCAGCCGATCCCGCCGACCCGCGGGCTGATTTTCGACCGCAATGGCGTGGTGGTGGCGGACAACCGGCCCAGCTTCAGCCTGAGCATGACCCGCGAGCGTTCCGGCGACTGGCAGCAGGTCCTCGACGTAATCGTCGAGGTACTGCAACTGACGCCGGAAGACCGCGTGATCTTCGAAAAACGCATGAAGCAGGGGCGTCGGCCGTTCGAGCCGGTGCCGATTCTGTTCGAGCTCAACGAAGAGCAGATCGCGCGCATTGCGGTGAACCAGTTCCGTTTGCCAGGTGTGGAAGTGGTGGCGCAGTTGGTGCGGCATTACCCGCAAGGGGCACACTTTGCGCACTCCGTCGGCTACATGGGGCGCATCAACGAGAAAGAGCTGAAAAGCCTCGATCCGGTGAATTACAGCGGCACCCACCATATTGGCAAAACCGGCATCGAGCGCTTCTACGAGCCGGAGCTGCACGGCCAGGTGGGTTACGAAGAAGTTGAGACCAACGCCCGTGGCCGCGTGCTGCGTGTGCTCAAGCGCACCGACCCGATCCCTGGCAAAGACATTGTGCTGAGCCTGGACATCAAATTGCAGGAAGCGGCGGAGATGGCCCTGGGCGGTCGTCGTGGCGCCGTCGTCGCGCTCAACCCGGCCACCGGCGAAGTGCTGGCGATGGTCAGCCAGCCGAGTTTCGACCCGAACCTGTTTGTGACCGGTATCAGCTTCAAGGCCTATGCCGAGTTGCGTGATTCCATCGACCGGCCGTTGTTCAACCGTGTGCTGCGCGGGCTGTACCCGCCGGGTTCGACCATCAAGCCGGCGGTGGCGATTGCCGGTCTGGATTCGGGTGTGGTCACGGCATCGAGCCGCGTGTACGACCCTGGCTACTACATGCTGCCCAACTACGATCACAAATACCGTAACTGGAACCGCACCGGTGACGGCTATGTCGACTTGGACACCGCAATCATGCGCTCCAACGACACCTATTTTTATGACCTGGCCCACAAGCTGGGGATTGATCGGCTGTCTGCCTATATGGGCAAGTTCGGCCTCGGTCAGAAAGTCTCCCTGGATATGTTCGAAGAGTCCCCTGGCTTGATGCCGTCGCGGGAGTGGAAACGCGCGACCCGTCGTCAGGCATGGTTCCCGGGCGAAACCCTGATCCTCGGCATCGGTCAGGGCTACATGCAGGCCACACCGCTGCAACTGGCCCAGGCCACCGCGCTGGTGGCCAACAAAGGCGTGTGGAACCGCCCGCACTTGGCCAAGACCATCGAAGGCCAGAAGCCTGTGGATGAAAACCCGATTCCGGACATCGTGCTGCGCGACCCGTCCGACTGGGCCAAGGTCAACCACGGCATGCAGCAAGTGATGCACGGTGCCCGTGGCACGGCGCGCAAGGCCGCGGCGGGCGCGCAATACCGCATTGCCGGCAAAAGCGGTACGGCCCAAGTGGTCGCGATCAAGCAGGGTGAGAAATACGACCGCTCCAAGGTTCAGGAGCGTCACCGCGACCACGCCTTGTTTGTCGGCTTTGCGCCGGCCGACGACCCGAAAATCGTGGTGGCGGTGATGGTCGAGAACGGCGAGTCCGGCTCTGGCGTCGCGGCGCCTGTGGTGCGTCAGATCATGGACGCTTGGCTGTTGGCCGACGACGGCAGACTCAAATCCGAATATGGTGGCCCCCCTTCAAGCACCGAGGTTACGGCCCGTGAAGAGTAATTTTGACCGCATCCTCTCCAGTGAGGATGTGATGCGTCGGCGTGCGACGTTGCTGCAGCGCCTGCACATTGATGGCCCGTTGCTGATCCTGCTGTTGACCTTGGCGGCCGGCAGCCTGTTCGTGCTGTATTCGGCCAGCGGCAAGAACTGGGACCTGCTGATCAAGCAAGCGTCCTCGTTCGGCCTGGGCCTGCTGTCGATGGTGGTGATCGCCCAGTTGGAGCCGCGGTTCATGGCGCGCTGGGTGCCCTTGGGGTATGTCGCCGGTGTTTTGCTGCTGGTGGTGGTGGACGTAATGGGCCACAACGCCATGGGCGCGACCCGCTGGATCAACATTCCCGGGGTAATTCGCTTCCAGCCGTCGGAATTCATGAAGATCCTGATGCCGGCGACCATCGCCTGGTATTTGTCCAAGCGCACCTTGCCGCCGCAGCTCAAGCACGTGGGCATCAGCCTGATATTGATCGGCGTGCCGTTCATTTTGATTGTGCGCCAGCCCGACCTCGGCACCTCGCTGCTGATCCTGGCGGGCGGGGCGTTCGTGTTGTTCATGGGCGGCCTGCGCTGGCGCTGGATCCTCAGCGTGCTGGCGGCGGCGATCCCGGTGGCGGTGGCCATGTGGTTCTTCTTTATGCATGACTACCAGAAGCAGCGGATCCTGACCTTCCTGGATCCGGAAAGTGACCCGCTGGGCACCGGCTGGAACATCATCCAGTCCAAGGCGGCGATTGGTTCCGGCGGCGTATTTGGCAAAGGTTGGTTGCTGGGCACCCAGTCACATCTGGACTTTTTGCCCGAAAGCCACACCGACTTCATTATTGCGGTAATGGGCGAAGAGTTCGGCCTGGTGGGCATTTGCGCGCTGTTGCTGATCTATTTGCTGCTGATTGGTCGCGGCCTGGTGATTACCGCCCAGGCGCAGACGCTGTTCGGCAAATTGCTCGCCGGCAGCCTGACCATGACTTTTTTTGTTTACGTTTTCGTCAACATCGGTATGGTCAGTGGCCTGTTGCCGGTGGTTGGGGTGCCGTTGCCGTTCATTAGCTACGGCGGAACTTCGCTGGTGACATTGATGTCAGCGTTTGGGGTTTTGATGTCGATTCACACGCATCGCAAGTGGATCGCGCAGGTTTGAATAAGGTGAAGATGTCAATGCAAGTAATGCGCGGCTGGGCGACTCGGCACGCGTCCTGGATGGGCCTGATTGGGCTGCTGGGCGCGACGCAAGAGGTGCAGGCCGGTGACTACGATGGTTCACCCCAGGTCGCCGAATTTGTCGGTGAAATGACCCGCGACTACGGTTTTGCCGGTGAACAACTGATGGGCGTGTTCCGTGAAGCCCAGCGCAAGCAGGCGATCCTCGACGCGATCTCGCGTCCCGCCGAGCGCGTCAAACAGTGGAAAGACTACCGCCCGATGTTCCTCACCGACGCCCGTGTGGCGCGGGGCGTGGACTTCTGGCGCCAGCACGAAGCGGTGCTGGCCCGCGCCGAGCAGGAATACGGCGTGCCGGCCCAGGTGATCGTCGCCATCATCGGCATCGAAACCTTCTACGGGCGCAACACCGGCAGTTACCGGGTGATCGACGCCTTGTCGACCCTGGGCTTCGATTACCCGCCACGTGCCGAGTTTTTCCGCAAGGAGCTGCGTGAGTTCCTGCTGCTGGCCCGTGAAGAACAGGTCGACCCGTTGACCCTCAAGGGCTCCTACGCTGGTGCGATGGGCCTGCCGCAGTTCATGCCGAGCAGTTTCCGGGCGTATGCGGTGGATTTCGACGGCGACGGCCACATCAATATCTGGAGCAACCCGGACGATGCCATCGGCAGCGTGGCCAGCTACTTCAAGCGCCATGGCTGGGTGGCTGGCGAACCGGTGGTGATCCGCGCCGATGTCACCGGCGAGCGCGCCGACGAAGGTTTGACCCAAGGTATTGAGCCGGTCAAGACCGTCGGGGAGTTGCGAGCGCTGGGCTGGTCGAGTCAGAATGCGCCACGCGATGATATGCCGGTGACGGCGTTCCGTCTCGAAGGCGCAAACGGCCCGGAATACTGGATGGGCCTGAAGAATTTTTACGCAATCACGCGTTATAACCGCAGTGTGATGTACGCCATGGCCGTGCATCAGCTGTCAGACATGCTGGTCCAAGCACGGGGCAACAAGTAATGCGGGTATCGCCGTTCCAAAAACCGCTCAAGCTGGTGGCGTTCGCCGCGTTGTCCTTGCTGGTTGTCAGTTGCTCCTCCACCACCAGCCGTGCTCCGGCGCCGAAGGGCGGCGCTGTCGTTCGCGCCCAGCCGGGCCTGGACATCAACCGCGCGCACAAAGACGGCGCGCCGTGGTGGGATGTCGACGTATCAAAGATCCCGGATGCCACGCCGACCCTGCACACCGGGCCTTATAAAGCCAACCCGTATACCGTGCTGGGCAAGAATTACTTCCCGCTGCAGGAATCCAGGACCTACTCGCAAACGGGCACGGCGTCCTGGTACGGCACCAAATTCCATGGCCAGAACACCGCCAACGGCGAAGTGTATGACCTGTACGGCATGAGCGCGGCCCACAAGACTTTGCCGCTGCCCAGCTATGTACGCGTGACCAACCTGGACAACCACCGCACGGTGATCCTGCGGGTCAACGACCGTGGGCCGTTCTATTCGGACCGGATCATCGACTTGTCCTACGCCGCCGCGAAGAAACTCGGTTATGCCGAAACTGGCACCGCGCGTGTGAAAGTCGAAGGTATCGACCCGGCGCAGTATTGGGCTCAGCGTGGCAAACCGGCGCCATTGATGCTCAACGAGCCGCAAACCCCGCAACCGCAAGTGACCGCCTCGGCGGGCAAGATCGAGCAGTGGACACCGCCACCGGCGCAGCACGCACCCGATACGGTCGTGGTGCCGCATGCAGCGCCAGGCGCATCTACAGTCGGCGGCCAGTACCTGCAGGTCGGCGCTTTCGCCAACCCGGATGCGGCAGAACTGTTAAGGTCCAAGCTCAGCGGTATGGTCAGCGCGCCAGTGTTTATCAGCTCCATCGTGCGTAACCAGCAAACTCTGCACCGTGTGCGCATGGGCCCGATTGGTTCGCCAAGTGAAGTGGCGCACGTGCAGAACAGTGTGCGCCTGGCCAACCTGGGGCAACCCAGCGTCGTCACGGCTGAATAAGTAAAAGGATTGATGGTTCAGGTTCGCCTGAACCCAGGTTGTTGGCTCGTGAACAATAAAAACCCAGGGGCAAGGGGTGAGCGGGCAACCGAACACGCGACAGTCTGGCAGCGGGCTGTCTGAATAGTTTTGCCCGCGAGGGCAAGTTTCCATAAGCAATTTCGAGAGACGGATGAACATCACCACCTTAGCCAAACGCACGTGCCTGCTTCTTTCGCTGATTATCACCCCGGCCGCCTGGGCGGTTGAAATGGTGCCAGCTTCCCCGCAATTGGCCGCCAAGGCCTGGGTCCTCATGGATGCCGCCAGCGGCAACGTGCTGGTCGAGAACAACGGTGACCAGCGCCTGCCCCCGGCCAGCCTGACCAAGCTGATGACAGCCTACATCGCGACCCTGGAAATCCGTCGCGGCCAGATCGGCGAGAATGACCCGGTTACCGTCAGCGAAAACGCATGGCGCACCGGCGGTTCGCGGATGTTCATCAAGGTCGGTTCGCAGGTTACCGTCAGCGACCTGCTGCACGGCATCATCATCCAGTCCGGTAACGACGCCAGCGTGGCCCTGTCCGAGCACATCGCCGGCAGCGAAGACGCGTTCGCCGACTTGATGAACAAGACCGCCGGCGACCTGGGCATGACCAACAGCCACTTCATGAACCCGACCGGCCTGCCGAACCCGGAGCACTACTCGTCGGCTCACGACATGGCCGTGCTGGCTCGCGCGATCATCCGTGTCGACCCGGTGCACTACGCGATCTACTCCCAGAAGGAATTCTTCTGGAACAACATCAAGCAGCCTAACCGTAACCTGCTGCTGTGGCGTGACAAGACCGTCGACGGTCTGAAAACCGGCCACACCGACGAAGCCGGCTACTGCATGGTGTCGTCCGCCGTACGTGACGGCCAGCGCCTGATCGCCGTGGTATTCGGCACCAACAGCGAGCAGGCCCGTGCGGCCGAGACGCAAAAACTGCTGACTTACGGCTTCCGCTTCTTCGAAACCCAGACCTTCTACCAGAAGGGTGCCGAGCTGGCCCAAGCCCCGGTATGGAAAGGCGCGACCCACCAAGTCAAGGCCGGCCTGGCCGATGACCTGACCCTGACCATGCCTAAAGGCCAGCTGAAAAAGCTCGCGGCCAGCATGACCATGAACCCGCAATTGGTCGCTCCAATCGCCAAGGGTGACGTGATCGGTAAAGTCGAAGTGAAGCTCGATGACAAGGTGGTGCATAGCGCCGACCTGATCGCGCTGGACGCCGTCGACGAAGGTGGTATCTTCCGCCGCGTGTGGGATAGCATCCGTCTATTCTTCTACGGCTTGTTCAACTGATTGTGCGCACCTGCAAAGCCCCGCGTTGATCCAGCGCGGGGCTTTGCCCGTCGCCACGGCTTAGCGCTTACGAGGCTGTTCTGCCATGACCGATAAAGAAGTAGAAGTAAAGGCGCCAAAGATCGAATTCCCCAACGTGGATTATCCCGTCAAGGTGATCAGCGATACCGGTGTGGGCAACAAAGACAAGATTCTCGAGATCGTGCGTAAACACGCGACGATCAACGACAACCGGGTTGACGAGCGTTTGAGCTCCAACGGTAAGTACACCACGATCCAGTTGCACATCGTGGCAACCGGTCAAGACCAGCTCTACGACATCAACAGTGAACTGCGGGCCACCGGCTTCGTGCACATGGTGTTGTGATGTCACAGGTTTTGGGCTTTCGCGAGCTCGGCCAGATGGCCTATGAGCCGGTCTGGCATGCCATGCAGCGCTTCACCAACGAGCGCGGCACCTCGGCCCCGGATGAAATCTGGCTGGTGGAACACCCGCCGGTCTTCACCCAGGGCCAGGCCGGCAAGGCTGAGCATCTGCTGCTGCCGGGTGATATTCCGGTGGTGCAGGTCGACCGAGGTGGCCAAGTGACTTACCATGGCCCTGGTCAGCTTGTCGCTTATCTATTGCTGGACGTACGCAAGCTGGGCTATGGCGTACGTGACCTGGTAAGCCGCATGGAGGCTTGCCTGATCGAGCTGTTGGCCAGTTACGGCGTGACTGCCGCGGCCAAGCCCGATGCACCCGGTGTATACGTGGACGGCGCGAAAATCGCCTCCCTCGGTTTGCGCATTCGCCATGGTTGTTCCTTTCATGGCCTGGCCCTGAATGTGGACATGGACCTGGCGCCGTTTCGGCGCATCAACCCGTGCGGTTACGCCGGGCTGGCGATGACTCAACTGAGCGACCACGCCACACCGATTAAATTTGCCGAGGTAAGTGCCCGGCTGCGTGCGCAGCTCGTCAAACACCTCGACTATGCTGAGCAGACGACCCTTACGGGCGGAATCGACTGATTATGACTACTGATGCAGTGCAAACCATGATCCCGACGCTGGACATCACCGAGCGTCCGGCCCCGGCCCCGCGTGCCAAGGTCGAAGCCGGCGTCAAGCTGCGCGGCGCCGAGAAGGTTGCACGCATCCCGGTGAAAATCATCCCGACCACCGAACTGCCGAAGAAGCCTGACTGGATCCGCGTGCGCATCCCGGTTTCGCCGGAAGTCGACCGTATCAAGGCCCTGCTGCGCAAGCACAAACTGCACAGCGTGTGCGAAGAAGCTTCCTGCCCGAACCTGGGCGAATGCTTCTCCGGCGGCACCGCCACCTTCATGATCATGGGTGACATCTGCACCCGTCGTTGCCCGTTCTGCGACGTTGGCCACGGCCGGCCGAAGCCATTGGACGTCAACGAGCCGGAAAGCCTGGCCATCGCCATTGCCGACCTGAAACTCAAATACGTGGTCATCACTTCCGTAGACCGCGACGACCTGCGTGACGGCGGTGCCCAGCACTTTGCCGACTGCATCCGCGAGATCCGCAAGCTGTCGCCGAACGTGATGCTCGAAACCCTGGTGCCGGACTACCGTGGCCGCATGGACGTCGCGCTGGAAATCACCGCGGCCGAGCCACCGGATGTGTTCAACCACAACCTGGAAACCGTGCCACGTCTGTACAAAGCTGCGCGCCCAGGTTCGGACTACCAGTGGTCGCTGACCCTGCTGCAAAAATTCAAGCAGATGATGCCGCACATCCCGACCAAATCCGGGCTGATGCTGGGCCTGGGCGAGACCGACGAAGAAGTCATCGAAGTCATGAAGCGCATGCGCGAACACGACATCGACATGCTGACCCTGGGCCAGTACCTGCAGCCGTCGCGCAGCCACTTGCCGGTGCAGCGTTTTGTGCACCCGGACACCTTCGCCTGGTTCGCCGAGGAAGGTTACAAGATGGGCTTCAAGAACGTGGCTTCGGGCCCGCTGGTACGTTCCTCGTACCACGCCGATGAGCAAGCCAAGCTGGTCAAGGCGAGCCTGGTTTCGTAAGCGTTTCCCCTCTGTAGGAGCAGCCGAACTGCTCCTACAGAGTTTCCCTCCTTTTCTCCCTTCTGTTTGCAACCATCACTGGCTAGAGTGCCTGGGTATCCAACCACGGAGAACCATGGATGACGACTCAACTCGCGGCTGCCGTGCCTGCCCTGCGCACCGAAGGCGTAATTGGCCTGATTGCCCCCGCCGGCCCTGCCGCACTGGATGTTGAAAAAGCCGGCCAGTGGATGCGCGCCCGTGGCCATGAGCTGCGCATATTCCCCGGTGTGTATGAGCGCGATGGCTACCTGGCCGGCAGTGACGAGGTGCGCCTGCGCGATTTGCATGCGGCGTTTGCCGATCCCGAAATCGATGCCATCTTCTGCCTGCGTGGCGGCTATGGCACCCCGCGACTATTGGATCGGCTCGATTTTGACCTGATTAGAGCCAACCCCAAGCCATTTGTGGGGTACAGCGACATCACCGCGTTGCACCTGGCCATCAACCGCTACGCGGGTTTTGTGACCTTTCACGGGCCGATGCTTAATGCCGATCTGCTCGGTGACAAGCAGCAGCCCACAGAGTCGTCGTTGTTCAGCATGTTGCGTGGGCAACTGAGCGAGTGCAGCGTGCTGGCACACCCGGTTGCTTACCCACTGACCACGATTGAGCCGGGTGTCGCCTGCGGGCGTTTGCTCGGCGGCAACCTGTCGATGATTGCCGCGGTAATGGGCACGGCGTTTGGGATCGACTCCGAAGGCATCATTCTGTTTATCGAAGACGTCAACGAGCCACTCTACCGAATTGACCGGCTGCTGACGCACTTGCGCCTGGCGGGCAAACTGGCTCAGGTGGCCGGCGTGTTGGTCGGGGATGTATCGGGGGTGGATAAGGCGGCGTTGGAGCGGCTGCTCAAGCAGACCTTCGAGCCGCTGTGCATTCCTGTGTTGTCCGGCTGGCGCAGCGGGCACTGCGATCCGAACCTGACGCTGCCGCTGGGCGCGCTGGTGCGTCTGGATGCGGGGGAGCAGCAGTTGGTGTTGGAGCAGGATGTAGTGTTCAAGCCCTGAGCGTCGATCGTTCCCACGCTCTGCGTGGGAATGCATCCCGTGACGCTCCGCGTCACCCCCTCAAGAGCAGACGCAGAGCGTCCAAGGCGGCATTCCCACGCGGAGCGTGGGAACGATCGTGGTCTCAGCGGCTCTGCAACGACTCCAGCAGCTTCACTGTCGCAAACCCATCCGCCGGCCAACCCAACGACTGCTGCGCCGCCCGGATCGCCTTGCGCGTGTTGGCGCCGATAATCCCGTCCGGGTTGCCCGCGTCATAGCCCTTGGCACTCAGCACCGTCTGCAGGTCGATACGCTGGGAGCGACTCAGCGGCAGTTCATCCTTGGGCCAATCGCCACGAATCACTCCGCCGCCAGCAAACCGCTCCGACAACAGGCCTACGGCCAGCGCGTAGGACGACGAGTTGTTGTACTTGAGGATCGCGCGGAAGTTATCCAGCACCAGGAACGCTGGGCCACGGTAGCCGGCCGGCAGCAGCAGGGCAGCTGACAGGTGCTCGACGTTCGGTGGCATGCTCGCGCCAGGTGGCAGCTGGATACCGAGTCTCATCCACTCGCCAACGGTCTTGCGTATGCCGCCGTCGGCCAGGGCGTAATCGAAGTTCGTCGGCAGTTGTTTCACCTCAAAGCCCCACGGCTGGCCGCGTTGCCAGCCGGAGCTTTGCAGGTAGTGCGCAGTGGAGGCCAGGGCGTCGCCCGGGCTGTTCCAGATATCGCGGCGACCGTCGCCATCGAAATCCACGGCATGGGTGTTGTAGGTGGTCGGGATGAACTGGGTCTGGCCCATGGCCCCGGCCCACGAACCTTTCATCTGGTCGGCAGAGATATCGCCATGCTGGATGATCTGCAACGCCGCCAGCAGTTGCGCCTGGGCGAATGCCGGGCGGCGGCCTTCATAGGCCAGGGTCGCGAGCGAACGGATCACCGAGTTATTGCCCTGGAACTGGCCAAAGTTGCTTTCCATGCCCCACACCGAAACCAGCGCCTGGCGATCAACGCCATAACGCTCTTCGATGCGCTGCAGGATATCGGCGTATTTGATCAGCAACGCTTGGCCATTACGCACGCGTACTGGCGACAGGGCACCATCGAGGTATTCCCACACCGGGCGGGAAAATTCCGGTTGGCTGCGATCGGCGCGAATCACCGCCATATCGGGCGTCACGCCAGCAAAGGCGTTATCGAAGACGGCGGGTGTGATCCCCGCGCTCAGGGCTTGCGCACGAAAGCCAGCCTGCCATTCGGCAAAGGTCTGGGTCGGCTGGATATCAAGATTGTCCACGGCCAAAGGGGGGACCACGGCAGGCGCGACGGCAGGCACGGTCTGGAGCTTTGGCAGGGGTTGCGCGTCCGCGGCGGTGGGTTTTTCGGCGCAGGCGACAAGCAGAATGAGGCTGGAGGCAGCAATCAATTGGCGAAGGTGCCAACGACGGGAAAGGCTAGAGGGCATGCACAGGTCCAGGGATTACAAATCAAGTACAGACCTTATCATGCCGGAGGGGCGCTTGCCTTCAGGCAGCCAGAAAGTAAGAAGCCTCCCAGCTATTAGACTGGAAGGCTTCGCGGCGGTAGCTGCCTTTGCCCTTGCCGGCGCGTTCCTGACGGCTGCGGAACAGTGGCTGGGCGATGATGGATTTGGCCTTGTTGGGGCCATGCTTGGATGGCTTTTTGCTCATGGTCGGTACTCTCTCGAGGTGGGGGGCTTGAGGTGGGGTGAAGCGGTGCAAATCATCTGCCGAAGTGGCGCGGCTGTAAAGCCCGGCGATGTGTAGGTGGTTTCACCTATTCAAGTGGGCACGGTCAATGTGGGAGCTGGCTTGCCTGCGATAGCGGTCCATCAGCAAAAATGTAGTGGCTGACACACCGCTATCGCAGGCAAGCCAGCTCCCACAAGGGGACAGTGGGGTTATTCGGCGGGGAGTGTCAGGCGTTGGCCAGACATCAACAGTGACAAACGGCTCAGGCTCATCCACGGCGAACCTGCCGCTTGGCCTTTGATCTGCGCGTCGATGCGTTGCGCTTCCAACAACAGCTGCGCCCAGCGTTGCGCCGAGTGGCGTTGCAGGGCTTTGCTCATCAGGGGTTTGCGCTTGTCCCACACCGGCGGCCTGGCCTGGCTGAAGCATTTGTCCAGCGGCGTGCCTTGGCTGTATTGCAGGGCAATATTGGCCAGCACTCGCAACTCTCGAGCCAGCGCCCACAGAATCACCGGCGGTTCCACACCTTCACCGCGCAAGCCTTCGAGCATGCGCAGGGCGTGGGCGGGTTCGCCATTGAGAATCGCGTCCACCAACCCGAACACATCAAAGCGCGCGCTATCAGCCACCGCGCCCTGGACGGTTTCGACGGTGATCTGCCCGTCTTCGGCCATCAGCTTGAGCTTTTCGATTTCCTGGGCGGCGGCAAGCAGGTTGCCCTCGACCCTGGCGGCGATGAGCTCGACGGCATCTTGCGTTGCCGACAGCCCTGATTGCGACAGGCGCTGACGTATCCATTGCGGCAACTGGTTGCTGTCTACTGGCCAGATCTGGATGAACTGGGTTTGCGGGCCTTCTACCAGCGCCTTGCCCCACTTGGTTTTCTGCGCGCTGCCATCAAGCTTGGGCAAGCTGATCAGCAGTACCGTGTCCTCAGCGGGGCGTGAGCAGTATTCCATCAACGCCGCCGCGCCCTTGTCACCCGGCTTGCCTGAAGGCAGGCGCAGTTCCAGCAGGCGTTTCTCGGCGAACAACGACATGCTCGCACCGGCTTGCAGCAGCGTGCCCCAGTCGAAACTGGCGTCGGCGCTGAACACCTGGCGTTCATCGAAGCCTTGCTGGCGTGCGGCGGTGCGAATCGCGTCGGCCGCTTCCTGGCACAGCAGCGGGTCATCACCGCTGACGATATAGACAGGCGCAAGGCCACCTTGCAGGTGCTTGGCGAGTTGGGCGGGGGCAAGTTTCATAGGCGGGGCAAACGGGGCGCCAGGGGCGCCCCGTCTGGCTTACTCGACAGGGACTTCGGCAGGCGATTGTTTCGGCGTGTTGTCTTCGTATTCTTGCGCAGCTTTCAGGGCATCGGCGTCAGCCTTGGCCTTGTTGTCGGCGGTCAGTTGCAAGGCGGCCAGTTTCTCTGGCGTCAGCTGTTGCAGACGAATCATCAGACGCTGGATCACCTCACGGCGCATTTCCTTGCGAACCTGGATGATCTCCGAGTCCGAGCCCACCAGGTTGTTACCGTCGTGGCTCACGACTTTCTGCACTTCAACCTTGTCACCCATCAATGGCAGGTGGTCGCGGCCTTGCAGTTCATAGACGACCAGGGTGCTCAGCTCAATGTCCGACGCACGGCCTGCACTGGCGTAGCTGAGGTTACGCTGGGTTTCTTTCTCGTCCACCAGATTCAGTTTGTAAGTCGCGCCGGAACCGACGCGTACACCGCTGCTTTCCAGGGCCTGGCGCAGCTGGGTCACGGTCTCGCCGTAGGCGTTGCGTGCGCTGACGTCCAGTTCCTTGATGCTCAGTTCATTGGTGGCGGTGCCACGCAGCTGGAAGCCGCAAGCGCTCAGCAGCACAGCGAGGCCCATCACCAGCAAATTGCGTTTGATCATTTTGTTGCTCCCCTTGAAACCATGTGGGCCTTATCGAGGCCTTAAAGGTTTAGTTCGGCGCAGGGCTCAAGCCCTGCGCCCGATCCGATTAGCTGGCGACGATGTTGACCAGTTTGCCCGGCACTACGATCACTTTGCGGATCGTCAGGCCTTCGGTAAAGCGCAGCACATTTTCGTTGATGCGCGCTGCGGCTTCCACGTCTTCACGGCTGGCGCTGGCAGGCATGTCGATCTGGCCGCGCAGTTTACCGTTAACCTGGATAACCAGTTGCAATGTGTCCTGTACCAGCGCGCTGTCATCCTGCACCGGCCAGCGCGCATCGATGACCGCGTCGCTGTGGCCCAGGCGGCTCCACAGTTCATGGCTGATGTGCGGCGTGATTGGCGCCAGCAGCAGCACCACAGCTTCCAGGCCTTCCTGTACCAGCGCGCGGTCCTGTTCGGTGGCTTGCGGGGCTTTTTCCAGCACGTTCATCAGTGTCATCACCTGAGCGATGGCGGTGTTGAACTTGTGGTTCTGGCCCACGTCCTGGCTGGCCTGGCGGATGGCCAGGTGGGTGCTGCGGCGAATGGCTTTTTGCTCATCGCTCAACGACGCCACGTCCAGTTTGCCCGGTAAACCCTGGCTGACATGGGCGTGCGCCAGGCGCCAGACGCGCTTGAGGAAGCGGTGCGAGCCTTCAACGCCGGAGTCGGACCATTCGGCGCTCATGTCGGGCGGCGAGGCGAACATCATGAACAGGCGGCAGGTATCGGCGCCGAACTGATCGATCATCGACTGTGGGTCGACGCCGTTGTTCTTGGACTTGGCCATCTTCTCGGTGCCACCGATTTCCACCGGCAGGCCGTCGGATTTCAGCGTGGCGCTGATGACCTTGGCTTTGCTGTCACGCTCAAGCTCGACGTCCGCCGGGTTGAACCAGGTGTAGGCGCCATTGGCTTCGCGGCGATAGTAAGTCTCGGCGATCACCATGCCTTGGGTCAGCAGGTTCTTGAACGGCTCATCGGAGCTCACCAGGCCTTCGTCGCGCATCAGCTTGTGGAAGAAGCGCGCGTAGAGCAGGTGAAGAATCGCGTGTTCGATGCCGCCGATGTATTGATCCACCGGCAACCAGTGGTCGGCTGCGGATTTTTCTACCAGGCCGCCTTCATAGTGTGGCGAGGCGTAGCGGGCGTAGTACCACGAGGACTCGACGAAGGTGTCCATGGTGTCGGTTTCACGCTTGGCAGGTGCGCCGCATTTAGGGCAGGTGCACTCGTAGAACTCAGGCATGCGCGCCAATGGCGAACCGGCGCCATCCGGCACCACGTCTTCGGGCAGTACCACCGGCAACTGGTCTTCCGGCACCGGCACGTCACCGCAGGTTTCGCAGTGGATGATCGGGATCGGGCAGCCCCAGTAGCGCTGGCGGCTGATGCCCCAGTCGCGCAGGCGGAACTGGGTACGCGAGGCACCGAGGTTCTTTTTGATCAAGGCAACTTCGATGGCGTCGAAGGCACCCTGGAAGTCCAGGCCGTCGAACTCTCCGGAGTTGATCAGCGTACCGTGTTCGCCGTAGGCGTCTTGCCACGGGGCCGGGTTGGTATCACCCGAGCTGGTACGCACGACCGACTTGATCGGCAGGCTGTACTTGGTGGCGAACTCGAAATCGCGCTCGTCGTGGGCCGGCACAGCCATGACTGCGCCATCGCCGTAGTGCATCAGCACGTAGTTGGCGACCCACACCGGCAGTTTTTCGCCCGTCAGTGGGTGCTCGACGAACAGGCCGGTTGGCAGGCCTTTTTTCTCTTGGGTGGCAACGTCGGCTTCGGCCACGCTGCCGCCTTTGCATTCAGCGATGAACGCCGAAAGCTCTGGGTTGTTCTGTGCAGCCTGGGTGGCCAGCGGGTGCTCGGCGGCCACGGCGACGTAAGTCGCGCCCATCAGGGTATCGGGGCGGGTGGTGAAGACTTTGAGTGCGCCCGTTTCGCCGATCGAGTCGACGTTGTACGGGAACTGCACTTCCATGCCCTTGGATTTGCCGATCCAGTTGCGCTGCATGGTCTTGACCTGCTCAGGCCAGCCCGGCATGTCATCGAGGCTCGACAAGAGTTCATCGGCGTAGGCCGTGATCTTGAAGTAGTACATCGGGATCTGGCGCTTTTCGATCACCGCGCCGGAGCGCCAGCCGCGACCGTCGATGACCTGCTCGTTGGCCAGTACGGTCTGGTCGATCGGGTCCCAGTTCACGGTGCCGTTTTTACGGTAGATCACGCCTTTTTCGAACAGGCGCGTGAACAGCCACTGTTCCCAGCGGTAGTAATCGGGCTTGCAGGTGGTCACTTCGCGGGACCAGTCCACCGCCAGGCCCAGGCTGCGCAGCTGGGTTTTCATGTAGGCGATGTTTTCGTAGGTCCACTTGGCGGGCGCCACGTTGTTTTTCATCGCGGCGTTTTCCGCCGGCATGCCGAAGGCGTCCCAACCCATAGGTTGCAGGACGTTTTTGCCGAGCATGCGCTGGTAGCGGGAAATTACGTCGCCGATGGTGTAGTTACGCACGTGCCCCATGTGTAGCTTGCCGCTGGGGTAAGGGAACATCGATAGGCAGTAGTAAGTCTCCTTGCCTGGCTGTTCACTGACTTCAAAGGACTTTTGCTCGTCCCAGAAGGTTTGGGCGGCATTTTCTATTTCACGGGGCTGATATTGTTCGTGCATGGCTACTTTTGAACTGAATAGGGGTGGCCTAATCCTCTTCGGTACAACATTCAGGTTGATCGACACCAAAAAGCGGCGCGTCCGTGCCCAAACCCTGCGGGAAGTGGAGTTACAGGAAGCGCCGTAGCATACATGACCCCACTCTATCGAGGGAAACCCTGATTGCGCGGCGAGGGCCGTCTGTCGCGGCGCGAGGCAGGCGCAGCCATGGGGACTACGCTGTTTATTGGGGAGTGAGTCTTATCTTCAATGAGGTGAGGGGATGGTTGAATCGCAGCGAACTTTAATGAAACCGCAATTGTATGAAGGACTGATCGACCGTTTGGGTCGGGCATTGGATGCCGCAAGAACCGCAGGCCGATTGCGTGATGAGCGGCCTCTGGAGCTGGAGTTGCGAGGCTTGAGCCAGGCAGAACTTGAATTGATCAAGTGCTACCTGGAATTGAATCACCACCGTGCCTCTCAGGAACGGGCTGCCCCGCCCGCCCAAGAGCCTTTGCGTTCGGCCAAGGTGATCTGGCTGAAAGATGTGTCTGCTGGTCGCGGTCCCGATAAGCGTCGGGTCGCACGGTAAACGTGGAGCACCGCGTTATCCTTTGAGTCGTTCTCGAAACAGGTTGGTAAAGATTGTCGCTAAACCCCGTTGCATCTAGGCTTCGGGCATCTTTGGAGATGCCCGATGCCTTTTCGTTATTTCATTAAACAATTGCTCTTGCCGCCCGGCCTCTTTTTGCTGCTGCTGGCGCTTGCCTGGTGGTTGCGTAAAAGTCGCCCGCGCCTGGCCGGATGCTGCTTTGCCGTGGGGTTCGGGGGGCTGTGGTTGATCAGCCTGCCGGTGATGGTGCAGTGGGGCGCGCATGCCCTGGAGACCGAGCCGCCGTTGGCCCGTGAAGAATGGGCGACGCTGGCCCAGCGCGCTGACGCGATTGTGGTGCTGGGGTCGGGGCGTGAGCGCGGTGACCCCGCGTGGGGCTCCGATCAACCCACCGGTACTGGGCTTGAGCGCCAGCGTTATGCTGCGCGTCTGGCCAAGGCCTCCGGCTTGCCGGTGCTGACCAGCGGCGGCTTGCACTACGGCACGCCACCCAGTGAGGCTGAGCTGATGGCGGTGTCGATGCAGGATGACTTTGGCGTCACCGTGCGTTGGAAAGAAGAGCGCAGCCGCACCACCTGGGAAAACGCGCAGATGAGCGCCGAAATCCTGTTGCCGCAAGGCATCAAGCGCGTGGTGGTGGTCACCCAGGCCTGGCATATGCCGCGTGCGGTATGGAGCTTCGAGAAGGCCGGTTTTACGGTAGTGCCAGGGCCGGTGGGCTTTTTGGGCGTAGACAATGCGCGACCGCTGGGCGGCTGGATGCCCGAGTTTGTGTCAGTGTGGCGCAGCGGGCAGTTGATCAATGAGGCGGTGGGGCAGGTGGGGTATCGGGTGTTTTACCGATAACGCCGCAATTTCAAATGTGGAAAGCGGTTCATGTGGGGCTTGCTCGCGAAAGCGGTGTGTCAGTTGACGATATGTTGACTGACACACCGCTTTCGCGAGCAAGCCCGCTCCCACACAAGCCAGCTCCCACATTGGTTTTATGCCGTTCGTTAGACGGTTTTCGACATCCGGGCCGCCAGCAGCGCCCAGCCGAACAAGCCCAGGCACACAATGATCAACGGCCACGAGCGCCATTGCAGGTACGGCGTCAGGTTGTGCATCGGCACCACTTCGCCGTAGAGAATCCCACGCTCGAACTGCGGGATCTGCGCGGTAATCTGCCCAAATGGGTTGATCAAACCAGTCACCCCATTGTTAGTGGCGCGGATCATCCAACGGCCAGCCTCCAATGCACGCATCTGCGCCATTTGCAGGTGTTGCAGCGGGCCGATGGAGCGGCCGAACCAGGTGTCGTTGCTGATGGTCAGCAGCAAATCGCTCTGGGCCGACAGGCCTGCGGCGAATTCCGGGTACACCACTTCATAGCAAATGAACGGCGCAATCTGATAGCCCTTGGCCTGCAGCATCGCCTGATCGGACGGGCCGCGGGCGAAGTCCGACATTGGCAAATCGAAGAAGGCGATCAGCCCGCGCAGCATGTCTTGCAACGGCACGTATTCACCAAAAGGCACCAGTTTTTGCTTGAGGTAAGTGCCATCACCTTCACCCACCACCGTGATGCCGTTGAAGTAGCGCTTCTGGTGGTGCACTTCCTGGCGAATCGGTACGCCGGTGATCAGCGCGGAGTGCCGGTCGGCGGCAAACTTGCCCATCATGCCCAGGTAGCCTTCGACTGACTCTTTGAGCACCGGCACCGCGGTTTCCGGCCATACCAGCAGGTCTACCGGCTTGGAGCTGAAACTCATGTCGCGGTACAGCGCCAACTGCGCGTCGATCTGCGCGGGGTCCCATTTCATGCTCTGTTCGACATTACCCTGGATCGCCGCCACCGTCAGTGGGGCGCCCGAGGGCGAGGTCCAGGCATGATGCTTGAGCGCCAGGCCGATGGCCCAGGGTGCAACCAACAACACCAAGCCTGCGCCGATGAAGCCGTTGCGCTTGCTTGCCAGCAGGCGCGGCAGGTTGCACAGCACGGCCGCCGTCAGCGCCAGGGCAAAGGAGATCAGCCACATGCCGCCCAGTGGCGCAAGGCCGGTGAGCGGGCCATCGAGTTGGCTGTAACCGGAGTACAACCAAGGGAAACCGGTCAGGAACCAACCACGGAACGCTTCCTGGCCAACCCACAGCGCCGCAAAGGTCAGCGCATCGGCCAGCGGCGCCTCATTGCGACGCAGCCAGCGTGCCCACAGCCAAGCGGGCAGGGCGAAGAACCAGGCAATCGCGGCGGTAAACAGCAGCATCAAAAAGCCAGCCAGCAACACCGAAGCGCCGCCGAAGTGGTGGATGCTGTAGTAGATCCAACTGGTGCCGGCGCCAAACAGGCCAAAACCGAAAAACCAGCCACGGCCCAGGGCCTGACGTGGCGTCAGCTCGCGCAGTCCCACATAGAACAGCCCGACGGCCAGTAGCGCAAATGGCCACAGATCGAAGGGCGCCAGCGCCAGAGTAGTGATGGCGCCGGCCACCACGGCCAGCAGGTTACCGGGCCAGCCGGGTGCAATCAGACGGCGCATGTAGGGGTGGGTCATCAGCTATTTCCTGTGTCGCGCCGGGCCTGCTGCGGCACAGGGCAAGGCGCGAGGAGTGTGGTTTGGTTTTTCCAAATGAACGACGAGTAACGCAGCCCTGTGCCGCAGCAGGCCCGGCCCTTCGGGTTGCCCCTGAGAGCGGGCCATGCTGCGTTGCAGGCCTTGAAAAGGGAACGCCATTCCCTGCGGCCTGCGCCTTGCCTGGCCCGCTCTCAGGGGCAACGCGACACAGGAAATAGCTGATGCCCCACCCCTTCCTTAGCGGGCAATCGGAGTCAGGCGGATCAAGTGGATACGACGGCTATCCGCATTCAGAATGCGAAAGCGATAAGCGCCAATCTCAGTGGTTTCGTTACGTTTTGGCAGGTGCCCGAACGCACTCATCACCAAACCACCCACGGTGTCGAACTCATCGTCGGAAAATTCGCTGTCGAAGAACTCGTTGAAGTTCTCGATCGGCGTGAGCGCCTTGATCAGGAAATCACCGCTGGGCAGCGGCTTGATGTAGCTGTCTTCTTCGACGTCGTGCTCGTCTTCGATGTCGCCGACGATTTGCTCGAGCACGTCTTCGATGGTCACAAGACCAGCCACGCCGCCGTATTCGTCGATCACAATGGCCATGTGATTGTGGTTGGCGCGGAACTCGCGCAGCAGCACATTCAGGCGCTTGGATTCAGGCACGAAGGTGGCCGGGCGCAGCAGGTCCTTGATGTTGAAGCTGTCGCCGTTCTCCTTGAGGATCAGCGGCAGCAGGTCCTTGGCCAGCAGGACGCCCATGACGTCGTCATGGCTTTCACCGATCACCGGGTAGCGCGAGTGCGCCGAGTCGATCACGGCCGGGAGGAATTCCCGTGGGGTCTGGGTCGCCTTGATGCTGATCATCTGCGAACGCGGGACCATGATGTCCCGAACCTGCAGGTCAGCCACCTGGATGGCGCCTTCGACGATGGCCAGCGCTTCGCTGTCCAGCAACTTGTTCTGATGGGCCTCGCGCAGCAGCTCCAGCAGCTCCTGGCGGTTTTTCGGCTCGTGGGCAAAAGCCTGGGTCAGTTTACCCAGCCATGACTTCTGCCCGTTGCTCGATCGGTCTTCGCTCATAGCGATTACTCTAAATCCTTTGTTGTGTCAGTTATGTGTAGTTTCAGTTTTCGTCGTCTGCATACGGATCAGGGTGACCCAGTTCAGCAAGCAACGTTTGTTCCAGTGTTTCCATTTCGCAGGCTTCGTCATCGTCTATATGGTCGTAACCCAAGAGATGCAAGCAGCCGTGGATGACTAGATGGGCCCAGTGGGCCTCAAGTTCCTTGCCTTGTTCCTTCGCCTCGCGCTCTACCACTTCGACGCAGATCACCAGGTCGCCCAGTAACGGGATATCCAGTAACTCATCCGGCACGTCGGCGGGAAAGGACAGCACGTTGGTCGCGTAATCCTTTTGGCGCCAGGTGTGATTCAGTTCACGGCCTTCGGGCTCGTCCACCAGGCGGATGGTCAGTTCCGAGTCGGCGGTGCGCTGGCGCAGGGCCAGGGCGCACCATTGACGGAACTGCGCTTCGCTGGGGGCGGGCGCTTCGGTGGCCAGTTGCAGGTCTAGCTCAAGCATCGCGGCGCACGTCTTTGGCGGGCGCGTCATCGCGGTGCTCAAAGCGCTCGTAGGCTTCGACAATGCGCTGCACCAACGGGTGGCGAACCACGTCTTTGGGCATGAAATGCGTGAAGCTGATGCCTGGCACGTCCTTGAGCACGTCGATCACCTGGGCCAGGCCGGACTTGGTGCCCTTGGGCAGGTCGACCTGGGTGACGTCGCCGGTGATCACGGCGGTGGAGCCGAAACCGATACGGGTGAGGAACATTTTCATCTGCTCGACGGTGGTGTTCTGGCTCTCGTCGAGGATGATGAAGCTGTTGTTCAAGGTGCGACCACGCATGTAGGCCAGCGGGGCGATCTCGATCACTTGGCGCTCGATCAACTTGGCCACGTATTCAAAGCCGAGCATCTCGTACAGCGCGTCGTAGAGCGGGCGCAGGTACGGGTCGATCTTCTGGGCCAGGTCGCCGGGCAGGAAGCCAAGCTTCTCGCCGGCCTCGACCGCCGGGCGTACCAGCAGGATGCGTCGCACCTGCTCGCGCTCCAGGGCGTCGACCGCGCAGGCCACGGCCAGGTAGGTCTTGCCGGTACCGGCGGGGCCGATGCCGAAGTTGATATCGTTACCGAGGATTTCCTTGACGTAGCGCTGCTGATTCAAGCCGCGAGGGCGAATCATGCCTTTTTTGGTGCGCAGGGCCACGCTGGCTTCGGCCACCGGGTTGTTGGCCAAGTCTTCCACGGCGGATTCCTGCAGATACAGGTGCACGGTCTCCGGCGACAGCTCACTACCCTTGGTTTCGCGGTAGAGGCGGCGCAGCAGGTTTTCTGCAGACGTGGTGTGCTGGGGTTCACCAATAAGCTCGAACTGATTGCCGCGGTTGCGGATCTCGATGCTCAGGCGTTGTTCGATCAGGCGCAGGTGCTCGTCGAACTGTCCGCACAGGTTGGCGAAACGGCGAGCCTCAAACGGCTCGAGGAGAAAACGATGGGGTTCTGCTATGGGTGCGTTCAAGGTTGCTTTTAGCCGCCCTATGGCTGTTTAGGTGAAAGAGAGGATAACGCCAGCGCTCGGCGTGCGAAAGCACTTATATAGGCTGGCTCAATCTCAAGAACCATGAAGATCCACTGTGGGAGCTGGTAAGCCAGCTCCCACATTTGATCCTCATATGTCTTGAGGTCAGTTGATCAGCGACCCACGCAGCGAGTGCGGTTGGGCCGCATCGATGTGCACATCGGCAAACTGGCCGATCAGAGTCGGGTTGTCGCAGCGGAAGTTGACGATCCGGTTGTTCTCGGTACGCCCTTGCAATTCGCCCGGGTCTTTTTTCGAGTAGTCGGTTACCAGGATGCGCTGGATCGAACCGACCATTTGTCGGCTGATCTCGAAACCTTGCTGGTTCAGGCGATGTTGCAGCGCGTTCAAGCGCTCTTTTTTCAGCGATTCCGGCGTGTCATCCGCCAAGTCCGCTGCCGGCGTGCCTGGACGCTGGCTGTAGACGAACGAATACGAGAAGTCGAAGCCGACGTCTTCGATCAGCTTCATGGTCTGCTCGAAATCTTTCTCGGTCTCGCCAGGGAAGCCGACGATGAAGTCCGAACTGATGCAGATGCCCGGCACGGCGGCGCGCAATTTACGCAGCTTGGATTTGTACTCCAGGGCGGTGTGGTTGCGCTTCATCGCCGCCAGAATGCGGTCCGAACCCGACTGCACCGGCAAATGCAGGTGCTTGACCAGCTCCGGCACCTCGGCGTGCGCCTGGATCAGGCTGTCGGAGAACTCCAGCGGGTGCGAGGTGGTGTAGCGAATACGCTCGATGCCGTCCACCGCTGCCACCACGCGGATCAACTCCGCGAGGTCGGCCAGGCGCCCGTCGTGGGTCTGGCCGCGATAGCCGTTGACGTTCTGGCCCAGCAAGGTCACTTCGCGCACGCCGTTTTCGGCCAAGTGGATAATTTCCGACAGCACGTCGTCAAACGGCCGGCTGACTTCTTCGCCACGGGTGTAGGGCACCACGCAGAAGGTGCAGTACTTGCTGCAGCCTTCCATGACCGACACATAGGCACTCGGCCCGTCGATGCGCGGTTCGGGCAAATGGTCGAATTTTTCGATTTCGGGGAACGACACGTCCACCTGCGGCAGCTTGGTGATGCGTGCGGCGTCGATCATTTCCGGCAGGCGGTGCAGGGTTTGCGGGCCGAAAACTACGTCGACATAGGGGGCGCGGTCGCGGATCGCGGCGCCTTCCTGGCTGGCCACGCAGCCGCCGACGGCGATCACCATCTCCGGGTTGGCCAGTTTCAATTCACGCCAGCGGCCCAGCTGGGAGTACACACGGTCCTGGGCACGCTCGCGGATCGAGCAGGTATTGAGCAGGATTACGTCGGCATCTTCGGCGCGGGCGGTGACTTCCAGGGCCTGGTGTTCGCCCAGCAGATCGACCATGCGCGAGCTGTCGTACTCGTTCATCTGGCAACCGTGGGTTTCGATGTAAAGCTTCTTGGCCATGGGAATCGTCAACTGGTGGTAAAGAACCGCGCATTATAGGGGGCATGCCCATTGGTTCCTAGCGCTGTGCATCGGGTGCCATGCTATAGTTCGCGCCCTCTTTTATATCCCCGATGTGTTGTTCGCCCACCATGACCAAACGTGAAGCTCCAATCTACAAGGTGATTTTCCTCAACCAGGGCCAGGTGTTCGAAATGTACGCCAAACAGATCTATCAAAGTGATCTGTGGGGCTTCCTGGAAGTGGAAGAGTTCGTCTTTGGCGAGCGCACCCAATTGGTCGTCGACCCGGGCGAAGAAAAACTCAAGGCGCAGTTTGAAGGCGTGGTGCGCAGCTTTGTGCCGATGCATTCGATTGTGCGCATTGATGAAGTCGAGCGCCTGGGCACGCCGAAGATCAGCGAAGCGCGTGGCACCAGCAATGTGATGCCGTTTCCGATGCCGATGCCTGAGAAGTAAGGCGTTAGACCGAGTCAAGCTATCGCAGGCAAGCCAGCTCCCACATTTGGAATGCATTTCCTTGTGGGAGCTGGCTTGCCTGCGATAGCGATAGGGGGGCTTAGCTGAAATCAGGGCAGGGGCGAAAAGGGCGAACGCCCGTCGGCACTCTGCAATTCCTGCAGGTAATTGCGGAAAATCTGGCCCAGCACCTGGGTGGCCACTTCCAGTTCATCACGCTGCATGTGCTCGGCGACTTCGTCGGCCGTGTCCAGCGCGTCTTCGGCACCGTTGACCGCTGCCATTTTCAGCACGATGTAGGCCTGGACGTTATTGGCCGGTACGCCTTCACCTTTGAAGAACATGTTACCCAGTTGGAATTGCGCCTGGGCGTGGCCCTGCAACGAAGCCTTTTCGAAGTAGCTCAGGGCTTTGTTGAGGTCGCGGGCCGGGTTTTTGTCGTCGTGGAAGTACTCGCCCAACTCGTATTGCGCCTGCGCATCCCCACCGTCGGCCTGTTTCTGGCACGCGCTCAGGGCTTCGGCCTGGCTGTCTGGCTGGGTATTGAGGGTGCAACGACCCATCGCTGGGATTAACAACGAGTTGCCGCCTGCCTGGGCATGTGCCAGCAGCGGCTGAAGGAGCAACAGGCAGCCCAGAACCAGGGTGCGGCCGGTGCGTTTCATGGGAATCGACTTACCTCTGACGGGGCACGCGGACCCTCGGGGGTCCAATAAGCGCGCATTATGAAATAAGCAGGCCCCTGCTTACAAAGTCTTTACTCGTTTTTCTGCTGCGTAGGCAAGTTATCTGCCGGATTGCAGGTGATTTCTCGAAAAATGCAGGAAATCTCTGTAAGCAAAGTAGCAAATCTGACGCTGCGAGGGGCAACGTCAGATGTGTGTGTCCCTTATATCAGGGCTTACTTCAGGGCTGCGAAAGCGCGCTCGGCAGCATCCAGGGTCAGTTTCAACTCCGCTTCGCCATGGGCGATCGAGGTGAACCCGGCTTCGAAAGCGCTCGGTGCCAGGTAAACGCCGCCTTCGAGCATCAAGTGGAAGAAGCGCTTGAACAGGTCGGCATCGCTGCCCATCACGTCATCAAAGGTAACGATATCGTCGGCGCCGCTGAAATACAGGCCGAACATGCCACCTGCTTGTGTGGTCACGAACGGGATACCCGCCGCATCGGCGCGCTGTTGCAGGCCATCGAGCAGGCGTGTGGTGTAGTCGGTCAGCTCGGCGTGGAAACCCGGGCGGCTGATCAGGCGCAGGGTGGTCAGGCCGGCCGCCATGGCCAATGGGTTACCTGACAAGGTACCCGCCTGATACACCGGGCCAAGCGGCGCGATGTGCTGCATGATTTCGCGCTTGCCGCCGAAGCAGCCCACGGGCATGCCGCCACCGATGATCTTGCCGAAGGTGCTCAGGTCCGGCGTGACGCCGTAGTAAGCCTGGGCGCCGCCGAGGGCTACGCGGAAGCCGGTCATCACTTCGTCGAAAATCAGCACCACGCCGTGCTTGTCGCACTGCTCGCGCAAACCTTCCAGAAAACCCGGTGCCGGTGGCACGCAGTTCATGTTGCCGGCTACCGGCTCGACGATGATGCACGCCACGTCCTGGCCGACTTCGCTGAGCATCTGCTCAACGGCAGCGATGTCGTTGAACGGCAGGGTCAGGGTGTGTTTGGCAAACGCGGCCGGCACCCCCGCCGAGCTTGGCACGCCTTGGGTCAGCAGGCCGGAGCCGGCTTTTACCAGCAGGCTGTCGGAGTGGCCGTGGTAGCAGCCTTCGAACTTGATGATGCTGTCGCGGCCGGTGAAACCACGGGCCAGGCGGATTGCGCTCATGGTGGCTTCGGTGCCGGAGCTGACCATGCGCACCATTTCCATCGATGGCACGATTGAGCACACCAGGTCCGCCATCTCGGTTTCCATGGCGGTCGGCGCGCCATAGGACAGGCCGTGTTGCAGCTGCTGACGCACCGCGTCGAGCACGTCCGGGTGGCTGTGGCCGAGGATCATCGGCCCCCAGGAACCTACGTAGTCAACGTAGCGCTTGTCATCTTCGTCGGTGACGTAGGCGCCTTCGGCATGCTTGAAGAACAACGGTGTGCCGCCGACGCTCTTGAACGCACGCACGGGGGAGTTCACTCCGCCGGGGATGTGTTTCTGGGCATTGGCAAACAGAGTTTCGGAACGGGACATGATCGGGCTCTCTACACTTAAACTTTAAGAAGGTCGTTGAAGGCGCGGGCGCGGCGCGTGACTTCCTGGGTGCTGTCGGCACCGAACAGGCCGTGTACCACGGCGAGCAGGTCGGCACCGTGGGCCACCAGGGGGGCGGCGTTCTCCAGGGTGACGCCACCGATCACGCAGATCGGCAACTGCAGACGCGTGCGGGCCTGGGCCAGCATGTCGAGCGTGGCGGCCGGCGCGCCGGGCTTGGTGTTGGAATTGAAAAAGCGGCCGAAGGCGACGTAGCTCGCGCCTTCCTTGGCGGCCTGCTCGGCCAGTTCGATCTGGCTGTGGCAGGTGGCGCCGATGATGGCTTTGGAGCCGAGCAGTGCACGGGCCGGGGTCAGTGGGCCGTCGGTTTGGCCCAGGTGTACGCCGACGCCCAGGCGCGCGGCCAATTCGGCGTCATCGTTGATGATCAACTGGGTCTTGTAGCGTGAGCACAGCTCGCGCAGTTTCTCGGCCTCACGCAGGCGCCGGGCTTCGTCGCTGCTTTTGTCGCGGTACTGCAACAGGGTTACGCCACCGTCCAGTGCTGCTTCGACGTAGGCGAGGAATTTGCCGGCCAACAGTTGGCTGTCGGTAATGGCGTAAAGGCCACGTAGTTTCATCGAGCAGGCCTCTTGTGCGGTTAAGAGCAGAAATCCAGCGGCAGACGGCGCGGCACAAACTGGCCCTGGCCGAGTTGTTCGGCGTCACGCAGGGTGCGCCAAGTGTAGTTGAGCGCCGATTGCACCGCGCTGGCCAAGCCTTCGCCCTGTGCGATCCGGCCGGCCAAGGCGCTGGCAAGCGTGCAACCCGAGCCGTGATAGCTGCCGGGCAGGCGCTGGCAGGTAAAGGTCTGGCGCGTGCCGTCGCGGCTGTACAGGCGGTTGTGCACTTCATGCTCGTCGCCGTGGCCGCCGGTGATCAGCAGATGCTTTACAAACGGCAGCAGCTTCTCGGCGCATTCGTCCGCCGTGCCCTCGGGCAATTCGGCGAGGATGCGCGCTTCCGGCAAGTTCGGCGTAGCGATCAGCGACAGTGGCAACAGCCGCTCACGCATGGCATAACCGACTTCGTCCTTGCCCAGGCTGCCGCCGCCACCGGCGCGCAGCACCGGGTCGCAGACCACCGGCAGGTGCGGGTGCGCCTGCAGCAGTTCGACCACGGTGTCGACCATCGCGGTGGAACCGAGCATACCGAGCTTCACCGCCGCCACTTCGGAGTCGCTCAGCACGGCATTGGCCTGGGCCAGTACCCACTCGCGGTCGAGCACGCGAAAATCGCTGACATTGACAGTGTTCTGCACGGTCAAGGCGGTGACGGCCGGGGCCGCATGACAGCCTTGTGCAAGCAGGGCTTCGATATCTGCCTGCAAGCCGGCGCCACCACTGGGGTCGTGGCCGGAGAGACAGAGGACAACGGGGCGAGAGCTGTAGATATTCATGGTGCGCGAGCTTACCACCAAACGCTTTTGGCGTGGCTGTTGGGCGAGAGGCGAATTTCCCGCTTATGTTTATGGTTTGGCTTGGCTGGTTTTTTCTTCATAAAGCGCTTGAGATGCCCGTTCTAGAGCCTTTCAAAAAATTATTTCAATGGTGTCCAATGGCCTCTAGCGGCTATGCTAGAGTGGATCCAAACAACTTAATGTATCGCCGGTATACGTCTACTCAAAAGGAATGGGGGACTTTTGACATAACCGGACAGGCCACGCTGGGGCTCTATGCGCTATTTGCTGATCTTTTTATTGTGCGGGCTGCCGATGCTCGCCAGCGCCATCGAGTTCAACCCGGATACTCGAAGCCTGCCGCTGGGCCGCGTCATGCAAGTGTTCGAAGACCCAACCGACGCCCTCACCATCGCCGATGTCAGCACTCCCGCCTTCGCCGCCCAGTTCAAACCCCATGACAAAGCCACCCTCAACGCCGGCTATTCACGCTCGGTGTTCTGGCTCAAGGTCGACCTGCATTACACCGCCACTGATCCTCGCGCCCCGCGCACCTGGTTTCTGGAGTTGGCGTACCCGCCGCTTAACCAACTGGACCTGTACCAGCGCGACAGCACCGGCAATTACCGCCTGACTACCCGCACGGGGAGCACCCTGGCGTTTTCCAGCCGTGAAGTGCGCCAGGCCAACTACCTGTTCAAGCTCAATTTCGTGCCTGACCAGCAGCAAACCGTGTACCTGCGCCTGCAAAGCCAAGGCTCGATCCAGGCACCGCTGACGCTATGGTCTGCCACCGCCTACCTGGAGCAGCAGCCACTGCGCCTGTATGTATTGGGGGCTATCTATGGCGTGTTACTGGGGATGCTGGTCTACAACCTGTTCATCTACTTGAGCGTGCGCGACACCAGCTACCTCTTTTACATCCTCTATATTGCTTCGTTCGGCCTCTACCAGCTCTCGGTCAACGGCGTGGCGGTGGAATATTTCTGGCCGAACAATCCATGGTGGGCGAATGCGGCGGTACCTTTCCTGATCGGTTCGGCGGCGTTGTTCGGGAGCTTGTTCGCGCGCAGTTTCCTGCACACCGCGCAGCACAGCCGCTGGCTTGACCGGGTTTTGCTGGCATTGGCAGCGGCTGGCGCGTTGGTCATGGTGCTGGCGCTGCTGACCAGCTACGCCGTGGCCCTGCGTTTGGCCACAGGTTTGGCGCTGGTGTTTACCGTGACCATCTTTGTGGCCGCCATCAAGGCCTGGTATTGCGGCCAGCGCATGGCGCGTTACTTCATCATCGCCTGGTCGGCGTTCCTGCTGGGCGGGGTGGTCAACACCCTGATGGTGTTGGGCTACCTGCCCAATATGTTCCTCACCATGTACGCCAGCCAGCTCGGCTCGGCCATCGAAGTGGCGCTGTTGTCCCTGGCCCTGGCGGACCGCATCAACGGCATGCGTGAGCAGCAGGCGCAGATCCTGTTCGACGCCAGCCAGAAACTTGAAGTGCTCAACCAGCAATTGGCGCGCAGTAACCGCCTCAAAGATGAGTTCCTCGCCACGCTCACCCACGAACTTCGTACCCCAATGAATGGCGTGATCGGCTCGTTGGAGCTGATGCAGACCGTGCCGCTGGATGACGACCTTGCCCAGTACCAGCAAACCGCCGCCGGTTCTGCGCGGGACATGATGCGCATGGTCAACGGCATTCTCACCCTTACCGAATTGCAGGCCGGGCGCCTCACCGCCCATCCCCAGGTCTTCAGCCTGCGCGGCACGCTCGACACCTTGCGCCAGCAATTCACCGCCAGCGCGCACAGCAAAGGCCTGGAGTTTTCTATCGACGTGGCCGATGAACTGCCGGACCGGGTGATTGGCGATGCCGGCAAACTCACCCAATGCCTGGATTGCCTGCTCGACAATGCCTTCAAGTTCACCCACGAAGGTGCGGTGCGCTTGCGCGTGGTGGGTGTGCCGCACAGTGACGGCGAACTGCGCCTGAGCTTCATTGTGACCGACAGCGGCATCGGCTTCGCTTTCCTCGATGAGGCCACGCTGTATCAGCGCTTCTTCCAGGTCGACGGTTCGATGACGCGCGAATACGGCGGCCTGGGCATCGGCCTGGCGATTTGTCGGCAGTTGATCGAACTGCTTGGCGGGCGCCTGACCCATCATTCCGAGCCCCGCAAGGGCAGCCGCTTCCAGTTGGACATGAGCGTCAACCCGGTGCCGCCCGAGCCAAAGCCGGCAACGCACAAACCCCACGCGCAACGAGCGCCCCAGGAATGTACGGTGCTGTTGGTGGACGACAACAGTGTCGGCCAATTGGCGGTACGCGGCATGTTGCTCAAGCTGGGTTATCGGGTGAAAACCGTGGATAACGGCCCGGCCGCCTTGGCGCTTTTTCAGGACCAAACCTTTGATGCGGTGCTGCTGGATATACCCGAGGGCGGCTTCTCGTTGTGCTGTCAGATTCGTGCGCTACCCGGCTGCGGCGAGCTGCCGGTAATTGCCCTGAGCACCTCGCTGCACGCCCCGGATCGAGAGCGTTGTCATGGGGTCGGCATCACCGAACGCCTCAGCAAACCCGTACGTTTCGAGGCGTTGCAAACGGTGCTGGAGCGGCACCTGTTGTGCCCGTTAGAGGGCGAAAGCGCCGAACAATAGGCGGGTATGCCACTTTTTTAAGCCCGATGACGGTGCTTAACTGAAATTCAGGCCTCAACCGCACGTGGCCTATTTTCCAGGAGGCCCGTCATGAACCTGCATCAATTTGCCGAAACCCACGACGTCACCAACCAGCCGCCGTCCCTGGACGGCACCAACCTTTATCGTATCGACCTGCCCCTGCAAGAATGGTCGCGCCGCTTTGGCGCCGGCTGGGCGCAGGCGCGTATTGATGCGTACGGCGCGCTGGCCGGTGGGCCGCTGATGGCGGCCGGGTTCCTGGCGAATCAGAACAAGCCGGTGTTCAACAGCCATGACCGCTACGGCCATCGCATCGACCTGGTGGAATTTCATCCGGCCTATCATGAACTGATGCGCACCGCCGTCGAGCATGGCCTGCCATCGCTGCCGTGGGCGCATCCGCAGCCCGGTGCCCATGTGGCCCGCGCCGCCATGACCTACCTGCACAGCCAGGCCGAAGCCGGCAGCGGTTGCCCGTTGACCATGACCTTCGCCTGCGTCCCGGCCCTGCGCCTGCAACCGGACCTGGCGAAGACCTGGTTGCCGAAAATCCTCAACACCGAATACGACCCACGCAACGTCGGCATCGCCCACAAAGCCGGCGCCACCATCGGCATGGCCATGACCGAAAAGCAAGGCGGCACCGACGTGCGCGCCAACACCACCCGTGCCTATCCCGTGGGCGCCGGCGGCCCCGGCCAAGCCTATGAGCTGGTAGGGCACAAGTGGTTCTGCTCGGCGCCAATGTGCGATGCGTTCCTCACCTTGGCGCAGACTGACAAAGGCCTGACGTGTTTCCTGCTGCCAAGGCATCGCCCGGATGACACCCGCAACCAGTTCTACATCCAGCGCCTGAAAAACAAACTCGGCAATTGCTCCAACGCCTCCAGCGAAGTGGAGTTTCGTGGCGCCCTGGCCTGGATGGTTGGCGAAGAAGGCCGGGGCGTGCCGACCATTATCGAAATGGTCGCCATGACCCGTTTCGACTGCATGGTCGGCTCCAGCGCCTTGATGCGCCAGGCGTTGACCCAGGCCAGCCACCATTGCGCCCATCGCTCAGTCGGCGGCCGCGTGCTCAGTGAACAACCGTTGATGCAAAACGTGCTGGCCGACCTGGCGCTGGAGAGCGAAGCCTCCCTGGCCTTGAGCATGCGCATGGGCCGGGCGCTGGACCATCTGGATAACGAACAGGAAGCCAAATTCGCCCGGCTGGTGACGGCGGTGGGCAAGTATTGGATCTGCAAGCGCGCACCGGCCATGATCAATGAGGCCGCCGAATGCATGGGCGGCGCCGGGTACGTGGAGGACAGCATCCTGCCGCGTCTTTACCGTGAGGCGCCGGTGAATTCGACGTGGGAAGGTTCCGGCAATGTGCAGTGCTTGGACGTGCTGCGGGCATTGTCCAAAGAACCGGGCGTGCTGGAGGCGTTGTTTGTCGAACTGGGCGATGGGCATGGTGACAAGCAGCTGGCGCGGCATATCGAGCAATTGAAGTCGGCGTTTATGGACACTCAGGACATCCAGTACCGCGCGCGGCAGTTGACCGAGGACATTGCCGTGGCGTTGCAGGCCAAGCTGTTGCTGGAGGCCGGGAATGCGCTGGTCAGTGACGGGTTTATCGCCAGCCGCCTGGGGGCATCGTCCGGCCGCGTGTATGGCACTTTGCCGCGCGGGGTGGATGTGGCGGCGATCGTCACGCGCTCAACCCCAACCCCCTGACGACACAGGGTCAAACTGTGGGAGCTGGCTTGCCTGCGATGGCGGTGTCCCAGCCAAGTATTCAGTGACTGACACACCGCCATCGCAGGCAAGCCAGCTCCCACCTTTCAAAGCATTCCAAACCCGGTGTTTCAGTGAGGCCGGGATACAGGCAAGATAAAGGCCTGCAAGTCAGAACACAGGATGCTTACCGTGACCGAAGCTTTTGTTGTCGTTCAAACCGCTGAAGAAGCCGTGGACCGGCTGGCGGCTCTGCATGAGCGTGCCACTGGCGCGCTTAACCAAGCCCTCAAGCAATACCTCAAGGACCGCGTCGAGCCTGACGCCGAACAACGTGCGCAGTTCCGCTACCCGGAACTGCGCCTGACCTACCACTGCCACGGCGAAGTCCCACAGACCACCCGCGCATACGCCAAGGTGCAATTGCCGGGAACCTACAGTGTCACCGTCACCCATCCGGCGGCGTTCCGTAAGTACCTGCTGGAGCAACTGGTGCCATTGATGCACGACTTCACCGTGACGGTGGAAGTCGGCGTCAGCCAGCAGAATATTCCCTACCCGTATGTGGTGGAGCAGGGTGATGAACTGGCTGGCTCAGGTGTCACCGCCGCGACCCTCGCCCGTGTGTTCCCCAGCACCGACTTGTCTGCCGCCACCGACGGCATTGCCGATGGCCTCTACGACTGGGAAAACACCGACCCGCTGCCGCTGGCGTTGTTCGATGCGGCGCGCGTGGACTTTTCCCTGCGCCGGCTGGTGCACTACACCGGCAGCGACTGGCGCCATGTGCAGCCATGGATCCTGCTGACCAACTACCACCGCTATGTTGACCAGTTCATCCTGCATGGCCTGGAGCAACTGCGCAGCGACCCGCGGTTTATTCGCATGGTGCTGCCGGGTAACGTGATCATCGACAAGAGCATGGACCACGGTGAAGCGTCGGCCATTGCCGCAGGCGTGGTCTGGCATCGCTACCAGATGCCGGCCTATCACTTGCAGGCCGCCGACGGCCACGGTGTGACGCTGGTGAACATCGGCGTCGGCCCGTCCAACGCCAAAAACATCACCGACCACCTGGCCGTGCTGCGCCCGCATTGCTGGCTGATGATCGGCCACTGCGGCGGCCTGCGCCAATCCCAGACCATCGGCGACTACGTATTGGCTCACGCCTATATGCGCCGCGACGGGATTCTCGACCGCGTAGTCCCGCCAAACATCCCGATCCCGGCCCTGGCCGAAGTGCAGATGGCCTTGCAGCAAGCCGCTGCCAACGTCACCGGCGAAAAAGGCGAAGAGCTGAAAAAACGCCTGCGCACCGGCACCGTGCTGACCTACGACGACCGCAACTGGGAACTGCGCTGGGCGCAAGAGCGCCCACTGATCAACCTGTCCCGCGCTGTGGCGGTGGACATGGAAAGCGGCACCATCGCGGCCCAAGGCTACCGTTTGCGGGTTCCGTACGGCACTTTGCTGTGCGTGTCGGACAAGCCGCTGCACAGCGAGATCAAGCTGCCGGGTTCGGCCAACGCGTTTTATGAGCGTGCGGTCAGCCAGCACTTGAAAATCGGCATCGAGGCGGTGGATTTGTTGCGCACCGAACTCAACTCGCTGCACTCGCGCAAACTGCGCAGTTTCGACGAGCCGCCGTTCCGCTAAGCGGTTGGGATGGTCATTTAGCGGTCAGGCCACTAGCATTGTCGGTCCTGACCGTTAGATGTTCCTTTGCCATGTCCCGTCCTGCCCGCCCCGATTCGCGCCGCCCTGGCGTGAAACCCCCGTACTCCGCAACGCGGCGTGTCGCCAAGGCGCCACCGGCCGAGCCGAAGTTGATCCTGTTCAACAAGCCCTTCGATGTGCTGACCCAGTTCAGCGACGAAGGCGGGCGCGCGACCCTCAAGGACTTTATCGATATCCCCGGCATCTACCCGGCCGGTCGCCTGGACCGTGACAGTGAGGGGCTGTTGCTGCTGACCAACGATGGCCAGTTACAGGCGCGCATTGCCGACCCCAAGCACAAGCTGGCGAAAACCTACTGGGTGCAAGTTGAAGGCGAGCCCACCGAAGAGCAGTTGCAACGCCTGCGTGACGGTGTAGAGCTTAATGACGGCATGACCTTGCCCGCCGAAGCGCGGCAGTTGGACGAGCCTGAACTGTGGCCGCGCAACCCGCCGGTGCGCTTTCGCAAAAGCGTGCCGACGCACTGGCTGGAGCTGGTCATTCGTGAGGGGCGTAACCGCCAGGTGCGGCGCATGACCGCTGCGGTGGGCTTGCCCACCTTGCGCCTGGTGCGCGTGCGTATTGGTGACTGGTCGATTGATGGCCTGGACCAGGGCCAATGGAAGGCAGTGCCGGCGCGTTTATAAAGCGCCGGACTCGATCAGACCGATCACCACGCTCTTGATGATGAACGCGGCCACGCCCAGGCCCAGCACAAAAAACAGGATGAACGACCCAAAGCGTCCGGCCTTGGATTTTTTCGCCAGGTCCCAGACGATAAAGCCCATGAAGATGATCAGGATGGTGACTAGGCCGGTCATCATCCATTCTTCAAAGAGGGCGGGGTCGATGTTGTTCATGGGGATTTTTTCCGACAGGGCAGGCGGGAAGTATAAAGCAGGGCTTCAGGCACAACATTGACCTGCGTCGTAACGCGGTCAATGTGGGAGCTGGCTTGCCTGCGATAGCGATGTGTCAGCTAAGGATATGCCACTGATCCACCGCTATCGCAGGCAAGCCAGCTCCCACAGGGGATCACCAGTGTGCTTGAGGTCAGGTACGCAGGTGCGTCAACGGCAGCTCGGTGCTGTTGAGCACCTGGTTGAGCACAAAGCTCGACCTTACGCTGGTTACGCCTTCAATCCGGGTCAAATGCCCCAGCAGCAATTTCTGGTAGTGGTCCATGTCCGGCACCACCACTTTCAACTGATAGTCCGCATCCATCCCGGTGACTAAACTGCATTCCAGCACTTGCGGCAGGGTGCGGATCGCTGCTTCGAAATTCTCGAAACGCTCCGGCGTGTGACGGTCCATGCCGATCAGCACATAGGCTGTAAGGCTCAGGCCCAGCATCTTGCGGTCGAGCAGTGCAACCTGGCGTGAGATGTAGCCGTCGTCTTCCAACTGCTTGACCCGGCGTGAGCACGGCGACGGCGACAGGCCGATGCGTTCGGCCAACTCCTGGTTGGAGATCCTCGCGTCGCGCTGCAATTCAGCCAAAATACTCAGGTCGTATCGGTCAAGCTTGCTCATTGGGTTGGCCTTTGTCGTAACTATTGCGGTGAATTATCTATGAAGGGTTAAAAATTGCGCAAGCACTGTTTATTGACGCAATCTTCGCAATCATCTGTCGGACGTTGGCCTGTATCTTTATCAACAGAATCACCGCCTGGACAACAGTCCACTGCAGTTGGCCCAATCAGGCCTGCTGCGGCCGCCGCCCCAGCAGGGTTGAGCCGGCCTCCAGGCTGCACACTGTCCACAAGACGGCGTGAGGTGAGCCAACGTCAAAAGCGTTGAGCCAGGACGAAATTCTCAAGGGGCGGCCGACGGGTCGCCCCTTTTTCTTTGTCTGCGCTTTTAGCTCAAAAAATACTTCTCGTGACTGATAACCTGTCTCAGAACCGGGTGAGGCTTTTCCAGTCTCATGCAGTAAGGCCGGACATTCCAGGCCCTAATCCGCAGTGAGGAATAGCATGAAGCGCATCTGGCGTATGGCAGGTGTAGGTTTGCTGATGGTGAGCGTCGGCACACAAGTAATGGCCGATGACCCGCGCTATGAAGGCGGTGGTCAGCATGAAAGAGGCCCGGAAGGCGGGCGCGGCAATGAACAGGCGCGACCGCAAAATAATCAACCGCGCCCACAGAACACTCAACCGCGTCCGGAAAACAACCAGCCGCGCCCACAGAACCCGCATGTTGATCGCGCCGAGCAACAGCAGCACGGCGGTGGGCAGTGGCAAGGCCGCCCGCAAAATGCCGAGCAACCGCGGCCGGCACCGCAGCCTGCGAACAACCTGCCGATCCAGGGCCGCCCTGACACCGTGCGCCAAACCCAGGAACCCCGCCAGGGCTACTATCAGGACATCCCGCGCCGTAACGATGGCAACCAGCACTGGCAGACCGGCAATGGCCCAGGCCCGCGTCCGGGCGGCGGCTTCAATAATGGTCACCCGAACGACAACCGCTGGCCGGGTCGCCCCAATGGGCATGGCAACGGCTGGGGGCCAGGCCCGCAATATCGTCCCGGTTACACCGTCGACCGCTTCCCGGACCGCAATTACCGTGTGCCTTACCGTGGCCAGGATTACTTCTTCTCCGGCGGCTACTGGTATCGCCCGCAAGGCCCGCGCTATGTGGTGGTGACGCCGCCCTACGGGATCCGTGTGCAATACCTGCCGGACTACGCCCGTGAAGTGTGGGTGGGCAGCGCGCTGTTCTTCCTCGCGGCGGGTTCCTACTACACCTATGAAAACGCTACCCAGCAATACGTCGTGGTGCAGCCGCCTACCGAAGTACCGGCGCCGCAACCCGCGCCGCAGGGCAACGGTTATGACGTAGTGGCCTACCCGGCCAACGGCCAGTCACCGGCCCAGGTACAGCAGGACGGCTACGACTGTTATCGCTGGGCAGTGCAGCAAAGCGGTTTCGACCCACGCACCGTCACCTATGCCCCGGACCCGGCGGTGGTGCAAACCTACCGCCAGGCCCAGGGCAACTGCCTGACCAGTCGCGGCTATCAGGTGCAGTACTAGGCCTTGTTGCCCGTGACCACTTCCCGCGGGTCGGCGTGCACCAGCACTTCGGCGCGTGGGTAAGCCTTGTGAATGGCATCGGCGGCCTGGTCGCTGATGCCGTGGGCCACTGACAGGGTCAATTCCCCCGGCAACTCCAGGTGCAACTGCACAAACCAGTGGCTGCCGGAAATGCGCGTGCGCAAATCATGCGCGCCCAGCACGCCCGGCACACTGCGCGCCAATTCCAGCATGTGCTGGCTGACATCCGGCGGCAGTTCTTCATCCATCAACACGGCAAAGCTCTCGCGGGCGATCTGGATCGCGCTCCACAGGATATACGCGGCAATGCCGAGGCCGAACCACGCATCCACCTGATGAAAGCCGAACCCTGCCAACACCAGTGCCACCAGAATGCTGCCGTTGAGCATCAAGTCGGAGCGATAGTGCAGTGAGTCGGCGCGCACGGCATTGGAGCCGGTTTCGCGGATCACCCGGTGTTGCAGCATCAGCAGCGCCACGGTCATCAGCAGCGAAAACACGATGACGCCAATGCTCAGCCACGGCGCGCCGACCGGTTCCGGGTGCTGCAAACGCTGGTACGCCTGGAAGGCGATCAACACGGCACTGCCGGCGATAAACAACGCCTGGGCCATGCCCGACAGCGATTCGGCCTTGCCATGCCCATAACGGTGATCGTCATCGGCCGGGCGCAGTGCGTAATGCACCGCCAGCAAGTTCAGCAGCGACGTAATGCCATCGAGCAGCGAGTCGGTCAACCCGGCGAGCATGCTCACCGAGCCACTGAACCACCAGGCGATGGCCTTGGTGATAATCAGCGCACAGGCCACGCCCACCGAGGCGCGGGTGGCCAGGCGCAGGAGCCTGGCGTGTTCGGGGCTGCTGGTCATACGAATCCTTAAGCGGCGGGTTGCAGGCCCAGGGACGCGAGCTGTTGCACGCTGCCCTTGAACTGGATCATGCGCGGATCGTCCAGCGGCAGCTTGCGGCCGGTTTCTTTCTCAATGATGGATTGCAGCTTGGCGTTGTCGACTTTGCCGTCGGCGCCGATGGCTTCATGCAGCTTCTCGGGTGCGACTTGGGCGGTCTTGCCCGGCTCGAAGTAGATGGCGCCGGTGGCGAAGTCCACGCCAAAGGCGATCAGGCCCGGGATTACATAAAACAGCAGGCCCACGGCGTCGAGCACGGCAATGGCCGGGTCGATCTTGCCGTCGATCTGGCCACGACGGTCCGGGTAGAAAATCGAGCCGCAGGCCGTCAGCTGGCTGAGCAGGGTTGCGGCGAGGACACCGCCGATAACACGGGAAGCGATACGCATAAAATGCTCCTGAACACGGTTGATACGAAACTATATGACAATTCTGTCGAGCCACGCCGCTCTAATGTGGGAGCTGGCTTGCCTGCGATAGCGGTGTATCAGGGCTACATGGGCAGGCTGACCCACCGCTATCGCAGGCAAGCCAGCTCCCACATTTGCCTGCATTCCAATTAAGGACGAACGTTCGCCGTTATACTCGCCGCTCTGCTTTGGAGCCAGTATGAATTCGTTGCCGATTGATGATGTTTTACCCGCCCTGCGTGACGCCTTGGCGAATCGCCATGAGGCCGTGCTGGAAGCGCCGCCCGGTGCCGGTAAAACCACCCGCGTGCCCTTGGCTTTATTGAATGAGCCTTGGCTGGCCGGGCAAACCATCCTGATGCTCGAACCTCGGCGCCTCGCCGCGCGTGCGGCTGCCGAACGCCTGGCCAGTGAGCTGGGTGAAAAAGTCGGTGAAACCGTCGGCTACCGCATCCGGCTCGACAGCAAAGTCGGCCCCAACACCCGCATCGAAGTAGTCACCGAAGGCATTCTCACGCGCCGCCTGCAAGACGACCCGGCACTGGACGGCGTGGGTTTGCTGATTTTTGACGAGTTCCACGAACGCAGCCTCGACGCCGACCTGGCACTGGCCCTGAGCCTCAACGGCCGCGAGCTGTTTCGCGACGAGCAACCGCTGAAAATCCTGCTGATGTCCGCCACCCTCGAAGGCGAGCGCCTGGCCGGCTTGCTGAACGATGCGCCGATCCTGCGCAGCGAAGGGCGCATGTTCCCGGTGCAGATGCGCTGGGGGCGGCCGTACCAGGCCGGTGAATTTATCGAGCCGCGCGTGGTGCAGACCGTCCTCGACGCGGTGCAGGACCAAACGGGCAGTATTCTGGTGTTTCTGCCGGGGCAGGCCGAGATTCGCCGGGTCAATCAACAGCTGGCCGACGCCTTGGGTGATCGCCCTGATGTGCTGCTGTGCCCGCTGCATGGCGAACTCGACCTCAACGCCCAGCGCGCCGCCATCGACCCGGCGCCCGCCGGCAAGCGCAAAGTGGTGCTGGCCACCAACATTGCCGAGACCAGCCTGACCATCAATGGCGTGCGCGTGGTGATCGACGCCGGGCTGGCGCGGGTGCCGCGTTTCGACCCCGGCAGCGGCATGACCCGCCTCGACACCCAACGCATCTCCCGCGCCAGTGCCACCCAGCGAGCCGGGCGGGCAGGGCGCCTGGAGCCGGGCGTGTGTTATCGCCTGTGGTCCGAAGACCAGCACGAAGGTTTGGCCGCCTATGGCAGCGCGGAAATTCTCGCCGCCGACCTGGCGGGCCTCGCCTTGCAACTCTCGCGCTGGGGCGTGACGCCCACGCAACTGGTGTGGCTGGATGTGCCGCCGACCGCCGCATATGCTCAGGCCCAGGATTTGCTGGTGCGCCTCGGCGCGTTAAACGACGACACACTCACTGCCCATGGCCAGAAAATGGCGGAGTTGCCCGCGCACCCGCGTATCGCCCACTTGTTGCTGCGCGGCCAGGACCTGGGGCTGGCCGCGACCGCTTGTGATGTGGCGGCCTTATTGGGGGAGCGCGATATCTTGCGCGGCGGCGGCGCGGATTTGCACAGCCGCCTGGCATTGATGTCGGGCGAAGAACGCGCGCGTGGCACCCAGGGCGGCGTGCAGCGGGCCAAGCAACTGGCCCGTCAGTACCGGGGCTATTTGCGCGGCCAGCCGACTCAAGCTGTGGCCGACCCTGACCACCCGCGTTGGCTCGGCGCCTTGTTGGCGTTGGCTTATCCGGACCGCGTCGCTCAGCAACGCCGCCCCGGTGGCGCCGAATATCGCCTGGCCAATGGCCGCGCCGCGCTGTTCGCCGAGGCCGACAGCCTGATGAAACAACCTTGGCTGGTGATCGCCGACCTTGGCAGCCGCCAGGGCCAGCGCGAAGAGCGCATCTACCTCGCGGCGGATTTTGACCCGGCGCTGTTCGACAGCGTGCTGGCCGAGCAAGTGCGCAACGTCGACCAACTGGACTGGGATGAACGCGAAGGCGTATTGCGGGCCGAACGCCAGCGCAAAGTCGGTGAGCTGGTACTAAGCCGTGAACCGCTGACCGGCCTAGATGAGTCCGCGCGCAGCCAGGCACTGGTCAACCTGGTGCGCCGCAAAGGCCTGGAGCTGCTGCCGTGGACGCCCGAACTGCGCCAGTGGCAGGCGCGCGTCATGCTGCTGCGCCAGCTGGATGCGGGTAAAACCAGCGAATGGCCGGATATCAGCGACAAAGCCTTGCTGGCCGATTTGGAACATTGGCTGATGCCTTATCTGGGCAAAGTCTCGCGCCTGAGCCATTTTTCTAATTTGGATATTTCCAGCTTCCTGCACAACCTGCTGCCCTGGCCGCTGCCCCAGCGCCTGGACGAGCTGGCGCCACAACATGTGAAAGTGCCATCGGGTTCGTCGGTGCGCTTGGACTACAGCGAACAGCCGCCGATTCTGGCGGTGCGCCTGCAGGAATTGTTCGGGCTGGCGGACACACCGCGCATTGCCGGTGGGCACCAAGTGGTCAAGCTGCACCTGCTGTCCCCGGCACGCCGGCCGGTGCAGGTGACGCAGGATCTGGCGAACTTCTGGCGCAGTACCTATGCCGAAGTGAAGAAGGATTTGAAAGGAAGATACCCCAAGCATTACTGGCCGGATGACCCCTTGGTGGCCGAACCCACCGCCCGGATCAAACCCCGAAAGTAGGTGATGTGAAGATCCAATGTGGGAGCTGGCTTGCCTGCGATACAGACGACTCGGTCTGTCCCTTTCACCGAGGCGATGCTATCGCAGGCAAGCCAGCTCCCACAAAAACCAGCTCCCGCAGGGGAATTGTGGGTTATTGCGCGGCCGGCAGCAGGAACCGGGCGATCACTGGCAGGTGGTTGGAGATGCGCAGTGTGTCGTCTTGGCGCACTTTGGCCTCCACCCGCTTGATCCTTGGGCTGTAGAACAAATAATCCAAGGTCCTATCCGGCCCATCCACACTCGGGTCATTGGGGAAGTGCGTCAGCCACTTCGCCCGGTCAATCCCACTGGATTCGCTGTTACTCGGGATCATCGGGTACTTATCCCACAACAAATGCAGCTCACTGTCCGGCGAATACTGCCCGCGCTTGCCCGCATCCAGGCGCAGGAATTGCCCCAGCGGCAGCAAATTGAAATCCCCGCCAATCAACCATGGCGTGCCACGGCCTTCGAACTTGTCCAGCAGTTTTACCGTGGCTTTTACCTGCTCCTGCACGGCGGAACGCCCAGGCTTATCGCCATCCAGGCGCGTATTCAGCACGGCCAGTTGGCCGCCATCGCTCAACGGCAGATAGGTCAGCAACAACGCAGGTTTCGGCTGGAACTGGCGGCTGATGAAGTTGGCCGGGGACACCGGCAATTGCAGGCGTTCGGCGTGTTCGATCTGGTAGCGGCTCAGCGTGACGAGCTTGCGGCCGACGCTGCCGAAGATGTGCAGGTTGGGCACAAAGTCGGCTTTCCAGTCGAACGCCTGGGCGCTGCAGGGGTAAAGGTCGACCAGGCGCTCCTGGAGCAACGCCACCTGGTCCTGATAGTGAGAGGACTTGGCGCCTTCATCGAGTTCCTGCAGCAACAGGATGTCGGGCTGTTCGTCGCGAATCACGCGAGCCACTTCGTCCAGGCTGAAGGCCATGTCTTCCACGGTAGGGCGATCGTCCGGGCCTTTGCCGTCGGGGCTGTCGTACCAGAACACATAGTTCTTGCCGGCCAGGTATTGCACGTTCCAGGTCATGACCTTGAGCGCCTGCCCCGGCAGCAGGGTCGGCGCACGTGGCGCGACGCAGCTGACGGGCAGGGTCTGCTTGTCGACGGGGCGCCAGGTCAGGCTATAGATCAGGGCCGCGAGCAGGCCCGCGATGATCAACAGGCTCAGCAGTGTGATGCGCAATAAACGGGTCATTGGCTCGGCTTATAGCGTTATCAGAGGTGGCACGGAGCATATCACCGTGCGTCGGCATCGCCACCGATCAGCATAAACAAACGGAAAAGTACCACGCTGGTAAACAGTTGCAGGAAGCTGTGGGCGCTGTCGATCAGCAAGCCCAGCAGCGGCGCGGGGTTGGGGTACACCGCCACGCTCGCGCCTTTGAGCAGCCACAACGGCGTCATTACGCACAGCAGGCACACCAGGATTCGCCAGAAATGCCCACGGGTCAGGCGGAAACTTTCCTTCATCGCCTCCAGCGCCGACATGCCGCGCAACACCAGCAGGTACTCGGCAAACGCCAGCACCACCATCAGCCACAGGCCCGGCAGGAAGTACAGCGACAGCCCCAGCAAAATCAGCAAGGTGCTGACCGCCGTCAGCAGGGCGAAACGCGGCCACATGGCCAGGGCCATGGCCCACACATCTTTAGTGCTGGGCGACTCACCACGGGTGCGCGCATCCAGAAACAGGATCAAGGCGCCGGTGTACAGCGGGTACACCAACAACCCGACGACCACGCTGTAACCGGGGAACGCATCCGGGCCCAGTGTGTGGTCGAGCACCTGTTGCAGCAGGGCTTCGAGGATCACCAACGGCAGGCACAGCTGGACGATGGCGCCCAGGTTGCGTTGGGTAAAACGGAGGGAGTCGCGCAATACGTCTAACGGATTCATCAGGTTCATCACAGCCCTAAAAGCAAGGCCAACACTTTAACCGATCATGACGAGAGGTAAGCAAACGTAAACCTTGCGTAAAGACCATTGAAACGTCTGGTAACACCCCCATAACTACGCTGTAGCTCACCTGATCACAGGCGGGCCCATGATTTCTACCGGCAATCTAACGAGGTCGCCATGAACAGCGAAGAGCAAACCCTGATCGATGGACTGTTTTCACGGTTGCAACAAGCCGAAACGGACTCAGCCCCCCGCGACGCCCTGGCCGAAGCGCGGATCAAGGAGCACATGACTCGCCAACCGGCCGCCGGGTACTACATGACCCAGTCGATCCTGGTGCAAGAGCACGCGATCAAGAGCCTCGACGCGCAGAACAAGCAGCAGGCGCAGCAGATCCAGCAATTGCAGGATGAGCTGCAACAGGCCCGCGCGCAGTCGGCGCAACCGGCACCGAGCAGTGGTGGCTTCCTGTCGAGTATCTTCGGCGGTGGCGCCTCCCGTGACACGCAGCCTGCACAGAGCGCACCGCCTTCTTCCGGCGGCGGCTGGCGTGAACCGGCGCGGCCATCGTTCGGCCAGCCTGCACCGCAACAGAACTACGGTGCCCCGCAGCAAAACTATCAACAGCCACAGCAAGCACCGGCCGCGCCTATCGGCAGTGGTTTCCTCGGTGGCGCGTTGAAAACCGCCGCCGGTGTGGCCGGTGGTGTGATGTTGGCCGAAGGCATCAGCAGCCTGTTCAGCCACAACTCGCAGCAGCCGCAGGTGGTGGAAGAAATCATCCGCGAAGAACCGGCACCGGCCAGCGACAACGGCAACTGGGGCAATGACGACCAGAAGTTTGCCGGCAATGACAGCTGGGGCAATGACAACTCATCCGACAGCTTCGCAGACAGCGACTACTCCGACGATTCCTCCTCCTTCGGCGACGACGACTCCTTCGTCTGACCCACCTTCAACCGGGGCGCTTCGTCGCCCCGGGCTGATTTTTCGCTGAAACTTTCCCATGGCTGGCATACTGGCAGCCTTTCCGGGCCTTGGCGCCTGGCTGTCATGAGGAAGTGCGGTGAAAAAAATTGCAGTGTTCGCCGATGTACAAAACCTCTACTACACCGTGCGCCAGGCGTATGGCTGCCACTTCAACTATGCGGCGCTGTGGGCTGATATCAGTTCACGCGGGCAGATCGTCGAGGCCTACGCCTACGCCATCGACCGTGGCGACAGCAAGCAGCAGCAATTCCAGCAGATCCTGCGCAACCTGGGCTTTACGGTAAAACTCAAACCCTACATCCAGCGCGCCGACGGCTCGGCCAAGGGCGACTGGGACGTGGGCATCACCCTGGACATCATGGACGCCGCCGACCACGTTGACGAAGTGGTACTGGCTTCCGGCGACGGTGATTTCGACATGCTGCTCGAACGCATCATCCAAAAGCACGGCGTTGAAGCCGTGGCCTACGGCGTGCCGGGGCTGACGGCCAACTCGCTGATACGCGCCGCCAGCCGCTACGTGCCCATCGAAGGCGCGCTGCTGCTTAAGTAAGCGCTCAGGCTTAATCAATAGTTAGACGGAGTTGGAACAGGTTTGGAACGTATAGCGGTCATCGACTTTGAAACCACCGGCATCACCCCGAGCAGCCACTGCCGGGCCACGGAAATCGCGGTGGTTATCCTCGAGCGCGGCCAAATCGTGGACCGCTACCAGAGCCTGATGAATGCCGGCGTACGCGTGCCGGGTTTTATCGAGCAACTCACCGGCATCAGCAACGCCATGCTGCGCAGCGCGCCACCGGCTGAGCGGGTGATGAATGAAGTGAATGAATTTGTCGGCACCACGCCACTGCTGGCGCACAACGCCGCGTTCGACCAGAGGTTCTGGGACTTTGAACTGGGCCTGATCCGCCGCACCCGCCTGCAAAAATTCGCCTGCTCGCTGCTACTGGCCCGCCGCCTGATGCCGTCGGCACCCAATCACAAGCTCGGCACGCTGAACGCGCTCGCCCAACTGCCCCACACCGGCAAGGCTCACCGAGCGATGGCGGATGCGGAGATGGCCGCCAACCTCACCGCGCACCTGGCCCAGGAACTGCGCGGCACCCACGGCTTGCGCGAACTGTCCCACGATTTGCTGTGCACCTTGCAGAAAGTGCCTGCGGCGAAGATCAACGAACACCTGAAAAAACACCGCGGGTTCTAACTCAAGCGCAGATGATCGTTCCCACGCTCCGCGTGGGAATGCCTCCTGTGACGCTCCGCGTCACGACGTCAAGAGCGGACGCAGAGCGTCCTGGGCTGCATTCCCACGCAGAGCGTGGGAACGATCGGGGAGCTGCGCGGCACCCACGGCTTGCGCGAACTGTCCCACGATTTGCTGTGCACCTTGCAGAAAGTGCCCGCAGCGAAGATCAACGAACACCTCAAAAAGCACCGCGGGTTCTAACCCTTACGACGATCGTTCCCACGCTCCGCGTGGGAATGCCTCCGGTGACGCTCTGCGTCACGACTTCAAGAGCGGACGCGGAGCGTCCTGGGCTGCATTCCCACGCAGAGCGTGGGAACGATCGGCGGCTGGCTATCGAGGCTGCACACACTCCAACGCCCGATCCACAACACCTTTGGCCATCCCCACCAAATGCATCACCGCCCGCTGCTGGGTGCTGAGCGTCTCACCCGACACATTCACCGTCTCCACCGCGCAATGCAGCAAGTCGGCCGCATGGGCGAGGGCGTCTTCGAAGCTCAGGTTGTCATTGAGTACAAAATTGGGCGCGTCCGGGGCGGATGCTTTGAGGTAGTAGTCGATGGCTCGGCGGTTGAGGAGGGCGTCTTCGCTGAGGAAGTCTGGCTTGGAGCTGGGTGGATCGGGGGTTACTTTGACCATGATGTAGCTTCTCCGTCAGTTAAGAAGCTGCAACCGTTCGCTCGCACACGAATTAGGGTGGCAGCAGTACGCGGGTGTGCAAGACCGTGACGGAGTCCGGTAGATCCGAAGATCTCCCGCGTACAACTGCCATAACGAATCAATGCCTGAAATACAGACGTTGAGAGTTAAGGCTGATGCGTATTACCGTCGTCGGACTTGCACGTCCAGTCACCGAACATTCGATGACAGAGCGAGACTAGCTACCTGAACCGACGGAAACAAGGCCGTGGAATTCTCTAGGAAACGTCCCGCAAATGAAAGGGATCGGTCCTGCTGGCCACCAAAACATCAGCTGTTTTTAGGGCTTTCTTCATTCTTTCTGAATGGTAAGTAGGGGAAGCCCTATTGCGTCGTCGGACCTTTCTGGTTTTTCCCTTCGCCCGCCAATCGCTCCGGTTTGCGACTTAACATCTCGCCTGCTATTTACGTAAAGGGACTACGTCATGCAGGAAAGCGACCTCTACACAGCAATCATGCGAAGCCAGTCTGAACTCCAGCGCAATGGCGTCGATTTCGGCTCGACGTCCAGCATGACGTTTCATTTGGGAAACATGATGACAAGCTGCCCGGCAGTCATGGTTTTACCTAACTCGTCAGGATGGACTCATGGTGCCAGTTACACGTTGCTCCGGCCCATTCAGGCGGAATCAACGGCGCCTGACACCACTGTTGACGACCTCTGGAAATGCACGCAGCAACACTACGGCCTGACGGCGGCAACGGTTCTCACTGGCGCGGCAGGCATACCGATCAGCAAAATCGCCGTGGGGACTTGGGTCCACGTCGGCTCAAGCAAAACGACAAATTTGGCTAGCCTCATTGGAATGCGCTTTTTCCCTAGAACATTGATCCGGCAACCGACAGCGGCCAAGATGGCAAAAGCAACGTTCGGCACCGTTCGAGTATTTGGCATTATTGGGCGGGGCATTCCCTTCGTTGCTGCAGGGTTGGCTATTTTTGACCTGATCAGTATTGGTAAGTGTGCCTATGAGGCGAGAAATGGAAGGTAGGCTGACCCGAGCCGAGATCAGCGAAAAAGTGATTCAGCTGTTCGTCGATATCATCGGCTTTATCGACCGAAGCCAAGTGACCGAGCAAACGGATTTCATCCATGACTTCAAGATCATTGATGACGACCTGACCTGCTTCGTTATGCAGATTAAGTGGCAGTTCAACCTGCAAGCGACTCAGGAAGACTGGGATCACATCACGACCATTAAGCAGATTGTCGATCTGATTGTTCAGCGCTCAAGCCTTCGGTGAAGCAACTGACGCCATCGCAGGCAAGCCAGCTCCCACAGTAGATCGCATCCAGCCCTGGCGACTCGGTCAAATGTGGGAGCTGGCTTGCCTGCGATGGCGGTATATCAGCCACCACTTTTTGCTCGTTCCCACGCTCCGCGTGGGAATGCCTCCGGTGACGCTCTGCGTCACGACTTCAAGAGCGGACGCAGAGCGTCCTGGGCTGCATTTCCACGCAGAGCGTGGGAGCGATCGGTGTCAGGTGGTTTTTCCCTCCAACTGCCCCAACGGCACCCGCCGTTCTATCGCACTCGACAAAATAATCGAGGTCTTGCTGAACCCGAACTTCGCCACGCGGTTAATCAAATTCTCCAGCTCCGGCATCGAACCCACCGCCGCTTGCATGATCACGCATGGGTCGCCCGTGACCCGATGGCATTCAGTCAGTTCGGGGATTTCAGCGAGGGCGTCGTAGACCTTCTGGCTGCCGTTGTTGGTCAAGCGCAATTCGATCGTGCATTGGATGGGTAAGCCGATTTTGGACAGGTCTACCTTGGCCTGATACCCGGTGATCACGCCGCTGGCCTCAAGTTTGGCCACGCGCTCGGCCACGGCGGGCGCGGAGAGGTTAACGGTGCGGGCCAATTGCGCGTAGGACGCGCGGCCGTCTTCGAGCAGGGCGCTGAGGAGCATGCGGTCGTATTTGTCCATGATAAGGCTCCAGTAACGCGTGGCTTTCGAAAGCACGGTTTATAGCCTTCACAACCATGCTTTGAAAAGTGTATGGGCGCTTTAAACAGGTTTTGTAACTTATGTTTAGCGTGCTGCCTTTTTAGAATAAGCCTCCCCTCTCCTGCCATAGAGCCGCCCAATGCCTGGCCCACGTCGCTTTCCGTTACCGCTGATCGCCGCTTTTTTTGCGCTGTATGTGATTTGGGGTTCCACCTACCTGGTGATTCGAATCGGCGTTGAATACTGGCCGCCGCTGATGCTCGGCGGGATTCGCTTTTTGGTGGCGGGTTTGGTGATGTATGGTTTTTTGCGCTGGCGCGGGGCACCTGCGCCGACGTGGGTGCAGTGGAAGGCTGCGGCCAAGATCGGCATTTTGCTGCTGACCTTCGGCAATGGCGCGGTGTCGGTGGCTGAGCACACGGGGGTTACTTCAGGTGTGGCTGCATTGGCGGTGGCGACGGTGCCATTGTTCACGTTGCTGTGCGGCTATTTCTGGGGCGCGCGTAATACCCGCCTGGAATGGGCCGGGGTGGTGCTGGGGATTATCGGCATTGCCATGCTCAATATGGGTTCCAACCTGCAGTCGAGCCCGACCGGGGCGATGTTGTTGCTGTTCGCCGCTGCCTCCTGGGCTTTTGGCTCGGTGTGGAGCAGGCACTTGCCGTTACCTGCCGGCGCGATGGCCAGTGCGGCGGAAATGATCGTCGCCGGTGCCTTGCTGTTGGTGGGCAGTGCGCTCTCCGGCGAACGGCTGCAGGCTGTGCCGCCGATTGAAGGCTGGCTGGCGTTGGCGTACTTGGCCGTGTTCGGCTCGATCATCGCCTTCAATGCCTATATGTACCTGCTCAAGCACGTGCGCCCGGCGGCGGCGACCAGCTATGCCTATGTGAACCCGGCAGTCGCGGTGTTGTTGGGCATTGTGTTCGTCGGTGAGACCATCGGCATGGAAGAAGCCCTGGCGATGCTGGTGATCATCAGCGCGGTGCTATTGATCAGCCTGCCCCAGTGGCGCAAGCCTAGGCCGGAAATAAGGTAAACTGCGGCGCATTACGGCTTTTTTTACCCGCTTATGGCGCTGAACTTTCCCTACGGTAAACACATGACTTTCGCCACACTTGGCCTGATCGAACCCTTGCTGCGCGCCCTTGAGACGCTTGGCTACCAGACCCCGACGCCGGTGCAGGCGCAAGCCATTCCGGCGGTGTTGGCCGGTCGCGACCTGATGGCCGCGGCCCAGACCGGCACCGGCAAAACCGCGGGTTTCGCCCTGCCGCTCCTGCAATTGCTGACCATGGAAGGGCCGAAAGTCGCCGCCAACTCGGCGCGTGCGCTGATCCTGTGCCCGACCCGCGAGCTGGCCGAGCAGGTTCACGCCAGCGTCGCCGAGTACGCGCAGCACCTGCCGCTGACCACTTACGCGGTGTACGGCGGCGTGAGCATCAACCCGCAGATGATGAAACTGCGCAAGGGCGTCGACATCCTGGTCGCCACGCCTGGCCGCCTGATCGACCTGTTCCGCCAGAACGCGCTGAAGCTCAACCAGCTGCAAACCCTGGTATTGGATGAAGCCGATCGCATGCTCGACCTGGGCTTCTCCGAAGAACTGGCGAACATTTATCGCATGCTGCCGAAAAAGCGCCAGACGTTGCTGTTCTCCGCGACCTTCTCCGATGAAATCCGCCAACTGGCCGGGCAGATGCTCAATGACCCGCTGAGCATTGAAGTGAGCCCGCGCAACGTCGCCGCCAACACCGTGAAGCAGTGGGTGGTGCCGGTGGACAAGAAGCGCAAGCCGGAGCTGTTTGTGCACCTGATGCGCAAAGGCCGTTGGAAGCAGGTGCTGGTGTTTGCCAAGACTCGTAACGGCGTGGATGCGCTGGTGGACAAGTTGCAGGGCCTGGGCATCAATGCCGACGGTATCCATGGCGACAAACCCCAAGCCACCCGCCAACGCGCGCTGGACCGGTTCAAGTCCAGCGATGTGCAAATTCTGGTAGCCACCGACGTGGCGGCCCGTGGTCTGGACATTGAAGACCTGCCGCTGGTGGTCAACTTTGACCTGCCGATCGTGGCTGAAGACTACATCCACCGTATCGGCCGTACTGGCCGGGCGGGCAACACCGGTGAGGCGATTTCGCTGGTGTGTGCCGATGAAGTGAACATGCTGTCGGCCATCGAGATGCTCACGCGTCAGACCCTGACCCGCCAGATGGAGCCGGATTTCGAACCGGAGCACCGCGTGCCGGACACCGATGCTAGCGGGCAGGTGGTGAAGAAGCCGAAAAAGCCGAAGAAACCTAAGACTTCGGGCGGCGGTGGCGGCAAGCGTAATTTGGGTAAGTGGGTGGACAGTGGTGATGTGGCGCCGGCTGAGCCGTCGATCAAGCCAGTGCGTAAAGTGCCGGTGTTCAACACTGGGCCGCGCAAGAAGAAGTAAGTCTGTCAGGGCCTCATCGCAGGCAAGCCAGCTCCCACATTTGACGGTGTTCACCGCTCAAAATGTGGGAGCTGGCTTGCCTGCGATAGCGGACTTGAACTCAGCGCTTAAGCCACTCCAGCACACCACGCCCAGCCGCTCGCCCACTGGCAAAACACCCCGTCAGCAAATACCCGCCGGTCGGCGCTTCCCAATCCAGCATCTCCCCCGCACAGAACACGCCTGGCAATTGCTTGAGCATCAGCCGCTCATCCAGCGCTTCAAACGGCACGCCGCCCGCCGTGCTGATCGCCTCATCCATCGGCCGTGTCTTTACCAGTGTCAGTGGCAACGCCTTGATATCCACCGCCAATTGCGCCGGATCATGGAAGTGCTCAGCTGGCGCCAGTTCACGCAACAGCGCCGCCTTCACGCCATCAAGCCCCAACTGACTGTGCAAATGCTTGCTCATCGACCGCGAGCCACGGGGCTTGGCCAAGGCGGCTTGCACCTTGTCCAGCGGCTTGCTCGGCAACAGGTCAATATGCACAGTGGCTGAGCCGTCACGGTTGATCGCTTCGCGAATCGGCGCCGACAGCGCGTAGATCAAACTGCCCTCGATGCCCATGGCGGTGACGACGCATTCGCCCAGTCGAGGCTTGTCCTCCCCAAGGCCGATGGCGACGTTCTTCAGCGGCGCGCCCGCGAATTTGCTGACCATCAACTCGCTCCAGCCCGACACTTCGAAGCCGCAATTGCTCGGTTGTAGCGCGGCGTAGGGCACGCCTTTATCTTCCAGCAACTTGAGCCAGGCACCGTCGGAGCCCAAACGCGACCAGCTGCCGCCACCCAAGGCCAGCAACACCGCGTCGCTGTGGACAGTTTTATCGCCGTCCGGGCTGTGGATAAGTAAACCGCCGTCGTCGGTCCAGCCCAGCCAGCGATGCCGGGTGTGGATAACCACGCCCTGGTCGCGCAGGCGCTTGAGCCAGGCGCGCAGCAGTGGGGCGGCTTTCATGTCGGTGGGGAATACACGGCCGGAGGTGCCGACAAAGGTCTCGATACCCAGGCCATGAATCCACTCGCACAAAGCCTCTGCGCCAAACGCGCGCAACAACGGCGCCATGTGCGGCGCGCGTTCGGCGTAACGCGACAGGAACGCCGGGTACGCCTCGGAGTGGGTGATGTTCATGCCGCCCACGCCGGCCAGCAGGAACTTGCGCCCCACTGAAGGCATGCCGTCGTACACGTCTACCCGCACGCCCGCCTGGCTCAAGACTTCCGCGGCCATCAACCCGGCAGGGCCGCCGCCGATAATAGTGACGTGTTGGGAAGGGGTCTGGGGCATGGGCAGGGCTACGGTCGCTTGAATAGGCCGAGCATTCTACCCGACGACGGCGTAGCTGCCTGATCAAAAAACGTACACTTTCCTACACGCCATACGGCTGCTGGCTTTCAGACCCTTACGCTCAAGTTATCCACAGGCCGTTCCACAGGCATTGTGGGTAACGCCCACAACTCAATGACAACCTGATGACGCCCACACCCGTTGTGCGCTGTGGTGCAGGATGCCGTGGCGGCGGGCCAGGGCCGGGCGGTCTTTGCTGTAGCCGCCGCCGATCACGCCCATCACTGGAATGTCGCGGCCCAGGCAATGGCGCATCACGCTTTCATCGCGGGCGGCCACGCCTGCGTCTGTCAGTTTGAGGTAACCGAGGGCGTCGTCCTTGTGCACGTCCACCCCGGCGTCGTACAGCACCAGGTCGGGCTGGTACAGCGGCAACAGGTAGTTGAGCGCGTCGTCGACCACCTTGAGGTAGTCGGCATCGCCCATGCCCATGGGCAGCGGGATGTCCCAGTCGCTCTGGGCCTTGCGCGCCGGGAAGTTCTTTTCGCAGTGCAGCGACACGGTGATGGCGTCCGGTGTGTCATGGAGGATGCGCGCAGTGCCGTCGCCCTGATGCACGTCGCAGTCGAAGATCAGCACGCGGTTGACCCGCCCGCTGGCCAGCAGGTAATGGCTGATCACCGCCAGGTCATTGAAGATGCAAAAGCCCGCCGGGTAGTCGTAATGGGCGTGGTGCGTGCCGCCCGCCAGGTGGCAGGCCAGGCCGTGTTCCAGGGCTTTTTCTGCTGCGAGAATTGAGCCGCCAACTGCACGCACGGTGCGCCGCGCCAGGGCTTCGTTCCAGGGCAGGCCGAGGCGGCGTTGGTCTTCGCGGGACAGCTCACCGCTCATGTAGCGCTCGATATACCCAGGTTCATGGGCCAGGGCCAGAATCTCGGCGGGGCAGACCTCGGGTCGCAGCAAGTGGCTGTCCTGGGTCAGGCCGCTGCTCACCAGGTGGTCACGCAACAGGCGGAACTTGTCCATGGGGAACCGGTGGTCCGCCGGGAACTCAGGGCTGTAGTCATCGTGGTAGATCAATGGCAAAGGCATGGGATTTTCTGACGGGAACCTGCGACGGATCTTACCAGCGCTGTACACTCACGCACATGGCAAGGGAGGGGGACCCATGGAGCCGATACTGGAATTGGAAAGCGCACGGCTGGTGCTGCGCCAATGGCGTGACAGCGACCTGACGGAATTTGCACGCATGTGCGCCGACCCGCAGGTAATGCGCTATTTCCCGGCCAAGCTGAGCCACCTGGAAAGCGCCGCGCTGATCGGCCGTATTCGCGGGCATTTTGCCGAATATGGCTTTGGCCTTTGGGCCTTGCAGCGTAAGGATACCGGCGAGTTTATCGGCCTGACCGGGCTGCTAAACGTCAACTTCGAGGCCAACTTTACCCCAGCGGTAGAAATTGGCTGGCGCCTGGCCCACGAGCATTGGGGCCTGGGTTATGCCAGTGAAGCGGCGTGGACCGCGCTGCGCTGTGGTTTCGACCGGCTGCAGCTGGACGAAATCCTCGCCTTCACCACCGAATCCAATCTGCCATCACAAAAAGTCATGCAGGCCATCGGTATGCATTACGATCCGCAGGCAGATTTTGAACACCCCAAGGTCGCAGCCGATGACCCGCTGCGCCATCATGTGTTGTACCGCATCACCCGCGCCCAATGGTTGGACACGCTGCACGGATAAGCAGCCCGGAATGCCCTATTGATTGTAGGAGTTGCTCTATGAGCCAAGTATTGGAAGATCTGGTGGACTTGCTGACCCTGGAACCGATCGAGGAAAATCTCTTTCGCGGCCGCAGCCAGGACCTGGGCTTTCGCCAACTGTTCGGCGGCCAAGTGCTGGGCCAGTCGCTGTCGGCCGCCAGCCAGACCGTAGAAGAAGCGCGTCACGTGCATTCCCTGCATGGCTATTTCCTGCGCCCTGGCGATGCTGCACTGCCAGTGGTGTATTCGGTGGACCGCGTGCGCGATGGCGGCAGTTTCAGCACGCGCCGCGTCACGGCGATCCAGAAGGGCAACCCGATTTTCACCTGCACCACCTCGTTCCAGTATGACGAAGAAGGCTTCGAGCACCAGACCACCATGCCCGTGGTCGTCGGCCCGGAAAACCTGCCGTCGGAGCTGGAGCTGACCAAGCAACGCGCGCACCTGATTCCCGAGCACATGCGCGACAAGCTGCTGTGCCCCAAGCCGATCGAAGTGCGCCCGGTGACCGAAAAAGACCCGTTCAACCCGCAGCCGTCCGACCCGGTCAAGTACGTGTGGTTTCGTGCTGACGGCGCATTGGCCGATTCGCCGGCGCTGCATAAATACCTGCTGGCCTATGCTTCGGATTTCGGCTTGCTGACGACCTCGCTGCTGCCCCACGGCAAGACGGTTTGGCAGAAAGACATGCAGGTCGCCAGCCTTGACCATGCGCTGTGGTTCCACGCCGACCTGCGCGCCGATGACTGGCTTTTGTATGCAATGGACAGCCCGTGGGCCGGTAACTCACGGGGTTTCTCCCGTGGCAGCGTGTACAACCGCGCCGGGCAACTGGTGGCTTCGGTGACCCAGGAAGGGCTGATTCGCCATCGCAAGGATTGGGCATGAGCCTGTCGGACGTTAAGCACTGGGTTTTTGACATGGACGGCACCCTCACGGTGGCCGTGCATGATTTTGTGGCGATTCGCGTGGCGCTCGATATTCCACCTGAAGACGACATTCTCACGCACCTGGCGGCATTGCCTGTGGATGTGGCGGCGGCCAAGCATGCCTGGTTGCTTGAGCACGAGCGCGAGCTGGCTGTGGGGTCGGTTGCTGCTGTTGGCGCGGTGCAGCTGGTGCGCGAGCTGGCCGGGCGGGGCTATCGCCTGGGCATCCTGACGCGCAATGCGCGCGAGTTGGCGCATATCACCCTTGAAGCGATTGGCCTGGCGGACTGCTTCGCCGTCGAGGATGTGCTGGGGCGTGATGATGCGCCGCCCAAGCCGGATCCGGGTGGGTTGCTGAAACTGGCGACTGCCTGGAAGGTAGCGCCGAGCGCGATGGTGATGGTTGGGGATTACCGCTTTGATCTGGTTTGTGGCCGGGCGGCGGGGACCAGGACGGTATTGGTTAATCTGCCCGAGAACCCGTGGCCGGAACTGGCGGATTGGCATGCTGAGGATTGCGCGGCGTTGCGCCGAATGCTCTAACCCAGGCACCTTGGTCGGGCTTGTGTGGCAGTTGAGCTTGTGTGGGAGCTGGCTTGCCTGCGATAGCATCACCTCGCTATGCCTGTTAGACCGAGGTGTCTGCGTCGCAGGCAAGCCAGCTCCCACACAAGCCAGCTCCCGCATGTTTGATCCTATTTCCCGAACAGCACCTGCTCACCCTCAGGCGACGTAAACATCTTATCGCCGTCGTGCCCAACCCCAGGCACTTCCACCAGCTTCTGCGTCAGTTGCGGATGGCGCTGCTTGAGGTAGTCGAAATAGTTGTGCCCGCGAATCAGGCGATACGCGCCCTGGGTTTCGGCTTCGCAGCTTTTATCCAGCGCCGGGTGGTTGGGGTCGGTGTCTTGCTGGCCCAGCAGGTAGGTGATGTTGCGTGACGCGTAAACCTGCTCCAGCTGCTGCGCGCTCTGGCCTTTGGCGTAATCCGGCAGGTTCTGCATGCCGTACTTCCAGTCGTTGAAGCCTGGGCAACTGGCCACATCAAACTTCACCGGGCGTTGCGGGCTGAAGTAGGCGTAGGACGACGGGTTAGCCACCACATAACGCAGGCTGATACCTTCGGTTTGCAACATCGGGTGGTCGTGGCTGGTGAGGGCGAAACGCTGCACCACCTGGCCGCCGCCGGAATGGCCGGCGACCACGATTTCTTTCAAGGCCGGGAACAGCTTGCGGTTGCCCAGGTGTTTGATGATCTGGTCGAGGGCGCCGTAGGAGCTGATGTGGCCTGGGCCGGTCGACGGGTCGCCGGCCATCCAGTCGTTGTGGTTCCAGCGCAGCACCTGATTGTCGAGGTGGTTGCGCTGGGTATCCAACTCATTCAAAAACTGCGGCGCGATCACCAGGGTATTGGCGGCAAGGCCTGCGTGCTGGGCGGCATCTTCGCCGCTTTGCAGGTAGGTCTGCGCATTGCGCAGGCGACCGTGCACGATGATCAATGCGCGAGTGACGTTGGGCAGCGGCTGGCGCCAGTCCTGGCTCAAGCCCAGGCTCAAGGCGCCGGCCTCCAGTTGGAAACGATCGGGGCTGACCACCTTGACGCCATGTTCTTTCTCGGCGGCCCAGGTGGTGGTGGAACACATCGCTAATGCGCTAAGCAGCAACCCCAATCGTTTATTCATTTAAAGACTCTTGGCTGTAAAGGTGTCGCATTGAGAGATCTGGCCCTCTGCGAAGCCGGTCTTGAACCAGCGAACCCGCTGTGCCGAGGTGCCGTGGGTAAACGAGTCCGGCACTACGCGCCCTTGACCCTGTTGCTGCAAACGGTCATCGCCGATGGCGTTGGCCGCATTCAGTGCGGCTTCAATATCGCCGGGCTCCAGCCAGTTCAGGCGTTTTTGCGCGCGGTTGGCCCACACGCCGGCGAAACAGTCGGCTTGCAGTTCCTGGCGTACCAGTAAACCGCCGTCACCTTCCATCTGCCGGCCTTGCTGGCGTGCGGCCTGGATCTTGGCCGAGATGCCCAGCAGCGTTTGCACGTGGTGCCCGACTTCGTGGGCGATCACATATGCCTGGGCGAACTCGCCCGAAGCCTTGAAGCGTTGCGACATCTCCCGGAAGAAATCCAGGTCCAGATACACTTGCTGGTCGGCCGGGCAGTAGAACGGGCCGCTGGCCGAGGTGGCGCCACCGCAGGCGGAGTTGACCCGGCCACGGAACAGAATCAGTTTCGGGTTCTTGTAGGCCAACCCGTTTTCCTTGAACACCTGGCCCCAGGTGTCTTCCGTGTCGCCCAGCACGGCGCGCACGAAATCGGCCTGTTGATCATTGGCCGGCGGCGCCTGGCGCGCCTGCGTACTCGCCGGGGGCGCTTGCTCCATTTGGCCGCTTAGCTGGCCGAGGATCTGCATCGGGTCCTGGCCGGTCAGCCAGCCGATGCCGACGATCAGCACGATCGCCGTGAGGCTCAGGCCTTTGCCGCCGCCAAAGCGCATGCCGCCACCGCCGCCGCCACCACTGTCATCGCGGGCGTCCACCACGTTGTCGCTGCGTCGGCCTTTTTTCCATAGCATGGGTGCAGTCCTCTCGTTAAGCCTGCGCTCTTTATTTTAAGAGCAGTGTTGTTGGTGCAGGGGCATGGCGCCAGCCCGGCTGTCTGACAAGCAACGAGAGCTGCCTAGTATCGCTGCTGTCAGGCCGTGTCGGCAGGGGCGCCAGATGAAAGTTATGTCAGGTTTGCCGCCTCAGTCGCGGCAGTAGCCTTCGCCGGTGTCGACGATCAGGCAGTCTTTTTTATCTGCCAGCCATTTAAGGCCCGTGGCTTCACCGTCGCCGGCGCTCAACTGTTGCGGGCCGTCCGGGCGGGTGAAACTGATGCCGTCTTCATTGGCTTCGCCTTTGAAGGTGCCGGCGTCGTCGGCATCAAGGCCGTATTTCATGGTCAGCAGGTAGTGCCCACGGCCGATGCTGTCGTCCTTGGCAATGGTCAGGTTCAGGCCTTCGACGCCGATCCATTTGCCGACCCATTTATCGGTCGGTGGGTTTGCCGGCACCAGCGTGGCTTGCACGGAAGCGGGGGCGGGTTTTGGGGCTTCCTTGGGTTCCTTGTTGCACGCGGTGAGCAGGGCAAGGGCAGAAAGAACAAAGAGTGTTTTTTTCATAGCGACATGGCCTTGGTTGAAAAATGTGCAACACGACGGTGAACGTGCAGCGTTGGACTCGAAACCCGTGATTTAGTGCGCTGTTCGCACGGTGTTTGGTTATGCTCTTGGGGCAGACGCAAGCCCGGCTGCTAGATTACCGGGTTAAGTGCAAATGCGTTCAGCCCGCCATGCAAGAGAATTCAATGACTGTCAGCACACCGCTTTCCGGCGTCAACCATCCTTTCAAAGGCATCCTGCTGATTGTGCTGGCGACGTTTCTGTTCTCCAGCCACGACGCCTTGTCCAAATACCTGGCCGGGTTCTACCCGATTGTGATGGTGGTGTGGGCGCGCTACCTGGTGCACACCTTGCTGATGGCCGGGATTTTCCTGCCGCAATCCGGCTTGCGGGTGCTGCGCAGCAAGCGGCCGGGCATGCAGGTGGTGAGGGCGTTGTGCCTGCTGGGCACGAGTCTGTTTTTTACCGCGGCGCTGCATTACATCCCGTTGGCGGAAGCCACGGCGGTGAACTTCCTGGCGCCGATCCTGGTGACGGCGCTGTCGGTGCCCTTGCTCGGCGAGCACGTCACGCGTGGCCAATGGCTGGCGGTGATCTGCGGGTTTGTCGGTGTGCTGATCATCATCCACCCCGGTGGCGAGTTGTTCACGCCTGCGGTGTTGCTGCCGCTGTGTTCGGCGATGTTCTTCTGTTTCTACCAATTGCTCACGCGCATCCTCAGCCAATACGACACACCGACCACCAGCAACTTCTTCGCCGGGCTGTGCAATACCTTGGTGATGAGCGCGCTGGTGCCGTTCTTCTGGCAGGTCCCGACGCTGTGGCATGCCTGTTTGATGCTGGCGCTGGGCACTTGCGGCATGACCGCGCACTTGATGCTGACCCAGGCGTTCCGCTTCGCGGCGCCAGCCTTGCTGGCACCGTTTGGCTATTGCCAGATCGTGTTTGCGGGATTGTTGGGTTGGTTGGTGTTCAGCCATACCCCCGACGTGACCACGGTGGTCGGCATCGGGGTGATCTGCATGAGCGGGCTGGCCGCTGCCTGGCAGCAGCGGCGGCGGTGAGTTACACGTCGACTGTGGGAATCTTGCGCGGCGCCATGAAGTACATCCAGGTCAGCGCAATGAAATACATCGCCGGGATCAGGGTGAACAACACGGTGTAGTTGTTGTTGGTCACGGTAAGGATGTGCCCGACGACCTGGGTCATGAACATGCCGCCGATGGCCGCGCACATGCCGCCGAAACCGAACACCGTGCTCATCATGTGCTTGGGCGTGTAGTCCATCACCAGGCTCCAGATATTGGCAGTCCAGGCCTGATGCGCGCCGATCGCCAGGGAAATGGCGAACACTGCAACCCACAGTTGGCTGGAACCGGCAGCCATGATCACGCCAACGATGCAGCAGGCAAACAGCAGCATCGACAACAGCCGCGCCTTGATCGCATTCATCCCGCGGCCGATCAGGAATGACGACAGGATCCCGCCGCCCACACTGCCGAAGTCGGCGGTGAGGTAAATGATGATCAGCGGGATGCCCATCTGGGTCACGTTGATGCCCAGGTTGTATTGCTGGTTCAGGAACGGCGGCAGCCAATACAGGTAGAACCAGAACACCGGCGCGGTCATGGCGTAGGCGAGGGCGAAGGCCCAGGTGCCGCGCATGCGCAGGATGCGGCTGAACGGCACGCTTGGTTGCTCGGGTTCGGCTTCCTGTTGCACGTAGTCCAATTCGGATTGTTTGGCGGTCGGGTGGTCTTCCGGGTTGTAGTACTTCAACCCCCAGAACACCAGCCAGATCGCGCCGAGTGCCGACATGCACAGGAACGCCGCCTGCCAGCCCCACACGTGCAGGATCAGCGGCAGCAGCATTGGGGTCATCATCGCGCCGACGTTGGTGCCGGCGTTGAAGATGCCAGTGGCCACTGCGCGTTCACCGGCCGGGAACCACAAACGCGTGGTCTTGACGCAGGCCGGGTAGTTGGCGGCTTCGGTCAGGCCGAGGATAAAGCGGCAGACCATAAAGCCCACCGCCGAGGTGGCCAGGCCGTGGGCGCCGGTGGCCAGGCTCCACAGCAGCACGGCGCAGAAGAACACGCGCTTCACGCCCACACGGTCAATCAGCCGGCCTTGCAGCACAAAACCGATGGCATAACCGACCTGGAACCAGAAGTTGATGTTGGCGTAGTCCATCGCCGTCCAGCTCATCTCTTTGGCCAGGATCGGTTGCATCACGCCCAGGGCGGCGCGGTCGATGTAGTTCAGGGTGGTGGCGAAGAACACCAGGGCCAGCATGCCCCAGCGCGTTTTACCCACGGCCATGGCGCCACGGATCTTGTCGCCGATGCCGGCGTGCGGGTTGCCCGGGCGCGCGGCCAGAGCGGAGTTTTGCGAAGGCATGAGGTCGTACCCGTTTTTGAAATTTTTATGGTGTGTTCTGGGTCTTGGTGCAGGTTCGATGGTGCGCAGTGGTTAAAAAGTCGTCAATTCGCCAACAGGGCATAGTGTTCGGTAATCGCACGAAAAACTAACCGGTTCGTACATTTTAATTGCTGGGTGTAGGCTAGGGGCCAATAATTTGCTGCAAATAAAAACTGCCGGGAGTCGCCCATGCAACGTTCCATTGCCACTGTTTCCTTGAGCGGCACCCTGCCGGAGAAGCTCGAAGCCATCGCCGCTGCCGGGTTCGACGGGGTTGAGATCTTCGAGAACGACCTGTTGTATTACGACGGCAGCCCGCGGGAAGTTAGGCAGATGTGCGCCGATCTGGGCATTGCCATCACCTTGTTCCAGCCGTTTCGCGACTTTGAAGGATGCCGCCGCGACCGGCTGGCGCGCAACCTGGAACGCGCCGAACGCAAGTTCGATTTGATGCAGGAGCTGGGCACCGACCTGGTGCTGGTGTGCAGCAATGCTTCGGCGGATTGCGTGGGCGATGAGCGCATTTTGCTCGATGACCTCAGCTTGCTGGCCGAGCACGCCGGTCGCCGTGGTTTGCGTATCGGCTATGAAGCGCTGGCCTGGGGCAAACATGTGAACACCTGGCAGCAGGTGTGGAACCTGGTGCGCCAGGTCGATCATCCAAACCTGGGCGTGTTGCTCGACAGCTTCCACACGCTGTCGCTCAAGGGCGACCCGAGCGGCATTGCCGACATTCCCGGCGACAAGATCTTCTTTGTGCAAATGGCCGACGCGCCGGTTCTGGCCATGGATGTGCTGGAGTGGAGCCGGCATTTCCGCTGTTTTCCGGGGCAGGGCGAATTTGACCTGGCAGGTTTTCTCGCGCCGATCATCAAAAGTGGCTACACCGGGCCGTTGTCCCTGGAGATTTTCAACGACGGTTTCCGCGCCGCACCCACCCGCGCGAATGCGGCGGATGGCTTGCGTTCGCTGCTGTACCTGGAAGAGAAAACCCGTGAACGCCTCAAGCAGGAGGCGCCGGCTCAGCCCGTCGAGATTCTGTTTGATACCCCGGCAGCCAGCGAATACAACGGCATCGAATTCCTCGAGTTTGCCGTGGACGAAAGCCTCGGCGCCAAGCTGACCCACTGGCTGGAGCGCCTGGGGTTCGTCAAGGCGGGCCAGCACCGCTCCAAGAGCGTGAGCCTGCTGCGTCAGGGTGATATCAACCTGATCCTCAACTGTGAACCCTATTCGTTTGCCCACAACTTTTTCGAAGCCCACGGCCCGTCGTTGTGCGCCACGGCGATTCGGGTCAAGGACAGCGCCAAGGCGCTGGAGCGGGCCGTGGCCTACAAAGGCCAGCCGTATCGCGGGCTGGTCGGGCCTAACGAGCTGGAGCTGGCGGCGGTACGTGCGCCAGATGGCAGCCTGATTTATCTGGTCGACCCTGCCGAGGGTGCGCTGTACGACACCGACTTCAACTTGCAGGCGGCAACGGCGTCCAGCGGCGGTTTGCTGCGTATCGACCATATGGCCATGGCCTTGCCGGCCGACAGCCTCGACAGTTGGGTGCTGTTCTACAAGAGCCTGCTGGATTTTGAAGCCGATGACGAAGTGGTGCTGCCCGACCCTTATGGCCTGGTGAAAAGCCGAGCGTTGCGCAGCCGTTGCAGCTCGATCCGCTTGCCGCTGAATATTTCCGAGAACCGCAACACGGCAATTTCCCACGCGCTGTCGAGTTATCGTGGTTCGGGCGTGCACCACATTGCTTTTGACTGCGCGGATATTTTCGCAGAGGTCAGTCGCGCCAAAGCGGCCGGCGTGCCGTTACTGGATATCCCGCTCAACTACTACGACGACCTGGCCGCACGGTTTGATTTCGACGATGAGTTCCTCAGCGAACTGGCGTACTACAACGTGTTGTACGACCGTGACGCCCAGGGCGGTGAGTTGTTTCATGTGTACACCGAGGCTTTTGAGGGGCGGTTTTTCTTCGAGATTATCCAGCGCAAAAACGGCTATGCCGGGTATGGCGCGGCCAACGTGGCGGTGCGCCTGGCGGCGATGGCCAAATCGCGCAGCGGCGCGGCACGTCAGGCGCGTTTATAACGGCCGGGCCAGGTGCTTCCTTCGGGAAGCGCCTCGGCCCATAATCGCCGCCTGCACAACAAAAATGGCCGTGAGCGCACCATGACCCTGACCCCCGACCTCTCCGCCGTGCCAGACACACCGCGCAAGAGTCGCAAGAACAACCCGGAAAAGACCCGCGAAAACATCCTGCAGGAAGCCATCGTCGAGTTTGTTCAGCAGGGCCTGTCCGGCGCGCGCGTGGATGCGATCGCCGAGCGTATCCACACCTCCAAACGCATGATCTATTACTACTTCGGCAGCAAGGAGCAGTTGTACGTCGAGGTGCTGGAAAAACTCTACGGCGATATCCGCAACACCGAAACCCGCATGAACCTCACGGCCCTGGAGCCGCGTGAGGCGATCCGTCGTCTGGTGGAATTCACCTTTGATCACCACGACCAGAACGTGGATTTCGTGCGCATCGTCAGCATCGAAAATATTCACAACGCGGAATACGTGAAGCGCTCGGATTCGATCAAGGCGATGAACAGCAACATCCTCGAAGCACTGGGCGCCACATTGCGGCGGGGTGCCGAGATGGGGGTGTTTCGCGAAGGGCTGGAGCCGCTGGATGTGCACCTGCTGATCAACTCATTCAGCTTTTACCGGGTGTCCAACCGCCATACGTTCAGTGAGATTTTTCAGATCGAGCTGTCGGACGAAGCGATTAAACAGCGGCATCGGGAGATGATTTGTGAGTCGGTGATGCGGTACTTGCAGGCTTGAATTCACTCGATTCCCAATCTGGAATGCAACCAGTGTGGGAGCTGGTTTGTTGTGGCGAGGGAGCTTGCTCCCGCTGACTGCGCAGCAGTCTCCGGCTTTTTTGGGGCACTTCGCACCCCAGCGCAAGCAAGCTTGCTCGCCACAACAAGCCAGCTCCCACATTTTTTGATTCAGTTTCGGCAGTCAGCTATTCATATTCTGAAAGTGCGCCAGCATTCGCTGCGCATCCGGCGTTTGGCCACTGAACAACTCAAACGCCTTCACCGCCTGAAACACCGCCATATTGCCGCCGTCCAGCGTTCGGCAACCCAGGGCGCGGGCGTTGCGCAGCAATTCGGTTTCCAGCGGGAAATACACGATTTCCGCGACCCACAATTGGGCTCGCAACAGCGCAGGCGGTACCGGCGTGCCGGGCAGCTTGGCCATGCCCATGGGCGTGGTGTTCACCAAGCCATCCGCTTCGGCCATAGCGTTTTCCAGGTGGGTGCCGACCTGGGCACGACCGGCACCAAAACGCTGCGCAAGGTTATCCACCAGGTCGCGGGCGCGGGCCATGTCCACGTCAAAAATACTCAAGTGCTGCACGCCTTCTGCCAGCAATGCATGGGCCACCGCCGCGCCTGCACCGCCGGCGCCCATCTGTACCACCCGTTCTCGCGCGACGTCATGCAAGTTGCGCCGGAAACCTTCGGCAAACCCCAGGCAATCCGTGTTGTGGCCAATGCGCTTACCGTCCTTGAACACCACGGTGTTGACGGCGCCAATGCCTCGCGCCTCGTCAGACAATTCATCGAGCAATGCCAGCACTGCCTGCTTGCATGGGTAGGTAATGTTCAAGCCGGTAAAACGCATCAATTCAGCGGCGTCCAGCAGGTCGGGCAGGGCGTTGATGTTCAGTTGCAGCGCGTCCAGATCGATCAACTGATACAGGTAGCGCAAGCCTTGGGCGTCGCCTTCCTGTTCATGCAGGGCGGGCGTGCGGGAGGCTTGGATGCCGGCGCCGATCAGGCCGGCGAGGATGCGCGGTTTCATCGGGCGGATCCTTTGAGGGTGTGGCTGAAGTGTTCCAGCGCCAGGTGATAACCATGGCTGCCGAAGCCTGCGAGCACCGCCTTGGCAATGGGCGACACAAACGAGTGATGCCTGAACGCCTCGCGCGCATGCACGTTGGATAAATGCACTTCGATCACCGGCACTTCACTGGCCACCAGTGCGTCGCGAATCGCTACGGAGGTATGGGTCCAGGCCGCCGGGTTGATCACGATACCGGCGCAACGGGCGCGGGCGCCGTGGATCCAGTCGAGCAGTTCACCTTCGTGGTTGGTCTGGCGAAATTCGATTTTCAACCCCAGGTTTTCCGCGCTGCGACCGCACAGTGCGGCGATGTCGGCCAGGGTTTCATGCCCGTAGGTAGCAGGCTCGCGGGTGCCGAGCAGGTTGAGGTTGGGGCCGTTGAGCACCAGCACGATGGGCGGCATAAAGGTCTCTCCACACTTATTATTGGTTGTGCGGATAAAATGTACTGGATGGTTAATTTGGTCAATTGAAGGCGGCTGATGTGTTCGATTATCGAACGCTTATTCTGAGGCATACCGGCACAGCATCAGATTAGATATCAATTGAAAATCAACCTCGATGCCGGACTGGGCGAGCGCACGGCATGCGTATTTGCTGGCGCGGATTCAGTTGAAGTATTACGCGGGGTTGCTGAGCGAGCAGGACTTGCGGGCGTTGGCAGGGTAGTCCCAACCCTCGGCATGAGTGGTTACAACCCCGCATTCGCGAGGTTGTTCGTCGTTACTAATCTGTGAAACAGCTTCGCAAGGATGGAGCCGGTTGTCGGGTGCCACGGAAAATTGTTACCTGACGGAAAATAACCTAACGGATGGGTTACGATGAAAGTAGGTGCTTACAAGGGATATGTGATTTCAGTGCTTCTGCGGGATGAACACTGCCCGCCCCACGTTCATGTCAGGGGCAAGGCATGGGATGCGCGTTTTCGTTTCAGCTTCCTGGATGGGGATGTGGAGTTGTGGGATGTAGAGCCTGATCGCAGGCGGCCGCCTACTGCGCTCCTGAAGGAATTACGCGAGGCGATCATGCAGCGGCACTACCTGGCGCGTGCACGCCGGATCTGGTGGGAGAAACTGCAAACGGTTTGCCTGGAGAACCATTCCTGGGATTGGGACGCTGGTGAATTGGTTCAAGGGTTGGTTATTCGACGTGGTGTCTATGTCATCGCAAGCGCCCGGCACGATGTCGTAGAGCAAAGAACAATTTTGAATCTGGTCAGAGCGCCAGATTGCGTGGGGATTAATTTATGAAAATCGTAAAAGCCAAAGTCGTACCCTATAAGCCGCTCACTGACGCCGATGTCGACAAGGCCATCACCCGTGGGCGCAAGCTCAAACGTCTGTACGCCAATGCCAGCAATGTGCGCTATGAACACGAGTGCATTTCCATCGGTTTCAGCGACGGCAGCCGCGTCATGTTGCCTGTAGCCGGGTTGCCGGAGTTCGAAGGGTTTTCCCTGGAGGACTTTCAGCAACTGGAGGTCGGCTTTGGCGGCAAGGCGCTGTGCTGTGAGGCGCAGGATCTGGACGTTTCGATCACCGGGCTCATCGCCACCAGCCAGCCCTTGATGGACCTGGCGACAAGCCTGGTAGCGTCGCGCAACGGTCGCAAGAGCAGCGCCGCCAAAACCGCCGCCGCCCGAGCCAATGGCAAGAAGGGCGGTCGGCCACGCAAGGAGCCGTTGGATAACGGTGATTCAACAGATGCATGAAAACCCAGTGTGGGAGCTGGCTTGCCTGCGATAGCGGTGTATCAGTTGACCGATGCAGGGCAGGCCTACCGCCATCGCAGGCAAGCCAGCTCCCACAGTTTACCGCCGGGTCAATAACACCCCGGATTCCATATGGTGCGTCCATGGGAACTGGTCAAACATCGCACACTGGGTAATCCGGTGCGTGTCATGCAGTTGCGCAATGTTCGCCGCCAACGTCTCCGGGTTGCAGGAGATGTACAGGATGTTGTCGAAGCGACGGGTCAGTTCGCAGGTGTCCGGGTCCATGCCGGCGCGCGGTGGGTCGACGAAGACGCTACCGAATTCGTAGCTCTTCAGGTCGATGCCGTGCAGGCGGCGGAACGGGCGAACTTCGTTAAGTGCCTCGGTGAGCTCTTCGGCAGACAGGCGCACCAGCGTGACGTTATCCACTGTATTTTCATCGAGGTTGCTTAAGGCAGCATTCACCGAGGTCTTGCTGATTTCGGTGGCCAGTACCTTACGCACGCGGGTCGCCAGTGGCAGGGTGAAGTTGCCGTTGCCACAGTACAACTCCAGTAAATCATCCGGGCGATCGCCCAGGGCTTCATAGGCCCAGTTGAGCATCTTCTGGTTCACGGTGCCGTTGGGCTGGGTGAACGCGCCCTCGGGTTGACGGTAGCTGAAGGTGCGCCCACCGACGTCGAGTTTTTCCACCACGTAGTCGTGGCCGATCACATCGCGCTTGCCCTTGGAGCGGCCGATGATGCTGACATTCAAGTCCGCCGCCAGCTTGTTCGCAGCCGTGTGCCAATGTTCGTCCAGCGGGCGGTGATAGCACAGGGTAATCATCGCGTCGCCGGCCAGTGTGGTCAGGAACTCCACCTGGAACAGCTTGTGGCTGAGGGCCGCGCTGGCTTGCCAGGCGGCTTTGAGTTGCGGCATCAGCTGGTTGATGCGCTGGCTTGCGATGGGGAACTCTTCGATCAGGATCGGCGTGCGCTTGTCGTCCTGGGAGAACATTGCGTAGTGGCGCTCACCGCCCTCGCGCCACAGGCGGAACTCCGCGCGCAGGCGGAAGTTCTGCAGCGGCGAATCGAAGACCTGCGGTTCGGGGGCGTCGAACGGTGCCAACAGGTCACGCAGGCGCGTGACCTTGTCTTGCAGTTGAACGGTGTAGCTTGCGGCGTCAAAAGTCATGCGTTGAACCAGCCCAGCTTGATCACAAACAGAATCGACAGGATCACCAGTGCCGGGTTCAGCTCACGGTAGCGGCCCGAAAGCAGCTTGATGGCGGTCCAGGCGATGAAACCGAAGGCGATGCCGTTGGCAATGGAGTAAGTGAAAGGCATCGCCAGGGCGGTGACCACCACGGGCGCTGCAACGGTAATGTCATCCCAGTCGATTTCGGCCAGGCCCTGGGTCATCAGCACGGCCACGAACAGCAGCGCCGGCGCGGTGGCAAACGCTGGAACACTGGCGGCCAGTGGCGAGAAGAACAGCGCCAGCAGGAACAGGATGGCGACCACGATGGCGGTCAAACCGGTACGGCCCCCGGCACTCACACCCGCAGCCGACTCGATGTAGCTGGTGGTGGTTGACGTACCCAGCAGCGAACCGGCCATGGCGGCGGTACTGTCGGCGATCAGTGCACGGCCCATTTTCGGCATGTGGCCGTCCTTGCCCATCAGGCCGGCGCGCTTGGCCACGCCGATCAGGGTGCCGGAGTTGTCGAACAGGTCAACGAACAGGAAGGCGAAGATCACGCTGACCAGGCCGATATCCAGCGCGCCTTTGATATCCAGTTGCAGGAAGGTCGGGGCCAGGGACGGTGGCATCGAGGTTACGCCGCCGAACGGGGTGAACCCCATCGCGATAGACACGATGGTCACCGCCAGGATGCCGATCAGCACCGCACCGCGCACCGCCAGGGCTTCCAGCGCCACGATCAGCGCGAAACCCAAGGTAGCGAGGATCGGCGCCGGTTGTTTCAGGTCGCCCAGGCCGACCATGGTGGCCGGGTTGCTGACCACGATGCCGGCGTTGTGCAGGGCGATCAGTGCCAGGAACAGGCCGATACCGGCGGCAATCGCCGAGCGCAGCGGCAGCGGGATGCTGTTGATGATCCACTCACGGATGCGGAAGATCGACAGCAGGAAGAACAACACCGCCGAAATGAATACCGCGCCCAGCGCGACTTGCCAGGTGTGGCCCATGTGCAGGACCACGGTGTAGGTGAAGAAGGCGTTGAGGCCCATGCCCGGTGCCAGCGCGATCGGGTAGTTGGCGATCAGGCCCATCACGGTCGAACCGATGGCGGCGGCCAGGCAGGTGGCGACAAACACCGCGCCCTTGTCCATGCCGGTCTCGCCGAGGATGCTCGGGTTCACGAACAGAATGTAGGCCATGGCCAGAAAGGTCGTGATACCCGCGAGAATCTCGGTGCGCACGTTGGTGTTGTGTGCTTTGAGTTGAAACAGCTTTTCCAGCATGCCGGCTCCCTGTGACGCTATTTTGCGTCGTTATTTGTTGACCTCTAAGTCAAAGCACAAACTGCGCCAAGCGCCTGTGGTTTCAGAGAGGATCGGAAAAAGCGGCGCATGATACCAGCAGCCGACGCGATGTGGCGGATAGGCTGCGTATTCTCGAATCTGGCCTTGAGGCATACTGCGCCGACGTTAAATACAGGGTCGTTCTCAGCATGAAAAAAGCCAACGCCAGCAGTCTAGCTCTGTTCGCCGCAATCGGCCTGGGGCTTGTGGCACCGGTGTGGGGCGCGGCTGCACCGCCGTTGAGCGAGGTGCGGGTGTTCAAGGTCGAGTCGGCGCGTTGCACGGAAACCATCCCCACAGATGTGACGACCACCCAGATGTGTACTCATCGTGGGCCGACCAAGGTCTCGGTGATGGAGGTCGGCCTGGGCAAAAGCCCGATGGGGCGCTTCAATGGCGCCGAATTGAATGGGCAACGCACGCCGGTCTGTCAGGTGGGCAACATCAGCGAAGTCTGTAACGGCGCAGGCACTGTGATGGGCTACATCTATGTGTTTGACTTGAATGTCCAGGCCCAAGGCTGGTTTGAATTCAGCAATATCTCGATCAATGGCCCGCAAAACACGTTGAAGCTCTTGTTCAACATCCTCTGATCAATCCCCTTGAACGCTCACTACCTCGGGAAGTCGTAGCCCTTAGACGGCGACTTTCCTGAACGCCGCGGAAGTGCACCAACCCGTGAGGTGTTTATGAGCGCGACCCCCAATGGCGCGACGACCAAACCGTTCGTCAGCCACCCGATACGCCTGACCCTGAATGGCCAAGACCGCCAGCTGCAGGTGTTGCCCTGGACCACCTTGCTGGACCTGCTGCGCGAACAGCTGGATCTGGTGGGTAGCAAAAAAGGCTGCGACCACGGCCAGTGCGGCGCCTGCACGGTGTTGCGCGATGGCAAACGCATCAACGCCTGCCTGACCCTGGCGGTGATGTGCGACGGTGCCGAGGTGACCACCATCGAAGGCCTGGCCGACGGCGACCAGTTGCACCCGATGCAGCAGGCTTTTATCCAGCGTGACGCGTTCCAGTGCGGCTACTGCACGCCGGGGCAGATTTGCTCCGCCGTCGGCCTGGCCAATGAAGGCCGCGCCCACAACACCGCGCAAATTCAGGAACTGATGAGCGGCAATCTGTGCCGCTGCGGGGCCTACAGCAATATTCGCGATGCCATTGAAGACGTTGTGCTGAGAGGTGACCAATGAACCCCTTCCAGTACAGCAAGCCGGCCGATGTGGATGAAGCCGTGCACCTGAGCAGCGCGACGTCGCGGTTTATCGCCGGCGGCACCAACCTGTTGGACCTGATGAAAGAAAACATCAGCCGCCCCGAACACCTCATCGACATTACCGGCTTGGCGCTGCATGGCGTAGAAGCGACTGCCGACGGCGGGGTGATGATCGGCGCGTTGGTCAGCAATGCCGACCTGGCCTGGCACCCGCTGATCGAGACACGCTACCCATTGCTGTCCCAGGCCATTCTGGCGGGCGCCTCGCCGCAACTGCGCAATATGGCCAGTACCGGCGGTAACTTGTTGCAACGTACCCGTTGCTACTATTTCTACGATGCCAGCGTGCCATGCAACAAGCGTGAACCTGGCAGCGGCTGCCCGGCGCGCACCGGGTTGAACCGCATTCATGCGATCCTCGGTGCCAGCGAACATTGTGTGGCTACCCATCCCTCGGACATGTGCGTCGCCCTCGCAGCGCTGCAGGCGCGGGTGCATGTAGAAGGGCGTGGCGGCGCGCGGGTGATCGAGTTTGCCGACTTTCATCGATTGCCCGGCGATACGCCTGAGCGCGACAACCTGCTGGCCGACGATGAGCTGATCACCGCCATCGAACTGCCGCCTGATCATCTCGCCAGCCATAGCCACTACCTGAAGATTCGTGACCGTGCGTCCTACGCCTTCGCGCTGGTCTCCGTTGCCGCCGCGCTGGAGCTTGCGGGCGACACCATCGTCGATGCGCGCCTGGCCCTTGGCGGTGTGGCCCACAAACCTTGGCGCGATCGCGCGGTGGAAGCCGCGCTGATCGGGCAAGCGGTCAGCCGCGAGACCTTCAGCCAGGCCGCTGACGCCTTGCTGCAAGACGCCGAACCCTTGGAACACAACAGTTTCAAAATCAAGCTGGCACGCCGCGCAATCATCCGTGCCCTGAGCGACGCCGCTGTCGCAGGAGAACGCTCATGACCGCCGTCGGCAAACCCCTGGACCGCGTTGACGGTCTGCTCAAGGTCACCGGCCAGGCGCGTTATGCCGGTGAGTTTCCAGGCAACGACCTGCTGCATGGCAGTGTCGTCTCAAGCACGATTGCCAAGGGCCGGGTAATCCGGATCGACGCGTCCAAAGCCCTGGCGCTGCCGGGCGTGGTCAGGGTGCTTGATCATCTGAACCGGCCCAAACTCGCCAGCTACGATGAGGCTTTCGCCGATGCCGATGCAGCCGACGGCTCGCCGTTTCGCCCGCTGTATAACGACCGCGTGCTTTATAACGGCCAACCCCTGGCCCTGGTGATCGCCGACAACCTTGAACTGGCGCGACACGCTGCTTCGCTGGTCGAGATCGAATACGCGAGCGAGGCTTTTGCCACTGACCTCGCGGCCCTGCAGGAACAGGCGCACCCATCGCCGCAAACGCCGCCCAAGCCACGCGGTAACTTCCAGGCCGAGTGGGCTGCTGCCGCTGTCAGCCTGGATATGCACTACAGCACGCCCATCGAGCACCACAACCCGATGGAACCCCACGCCAGCACCGTGCTGTATCAGCCGGACGGCACCCTGCATATCCACGACAAGACCCAAGGCCCGCAGAACTGCCAGGCGTATGTGCAAAAAGTCTTCGGCCTGGATAAAAGCCAGGTAAGGATCTTCGCTGCGTTCGTCGGCGGTGCCTTTGGCTCGGGCCTGCGCCCGCAGTATCAACTGCCTCTGTCGGTGATGGCAGCGCTGGCGCTCAAGCGTTCGGTGCGCGTCACCCTGACCCGGCAACAGATGTTCACGTTCGGCTACCGCCCGCGCACCCTGCAGCGTTTGCAACTGGGCGCTGCTGCCAATGGCCGCCTGTTGGCGTTGGGCCACACAGCGATTGGCCAGACCTCGCGTTTCGAGGATTTCAGCGAACATGTGGTGGAGTGGAGCGGCATGCTCTACCACTGCGACAACGTGCAATTGACCTACAAACTGGTTCCCCTGGACGTGTCCACGCCGATGGACATGCGCGCGCCGGGCGCCGCGCTGGGCGTGATCGGCCTGGAATGTGCGATGGATGAACTGGCCTGCGCCCTGGGGAAGGACCCTGTGCAACTGCGCCTGATCAACTACGCCGAGCGCAACCAGAACGAAGACAAACCCTGGTCGAGCAAAGCCCTGCGCGAGTGTTACCGCGAAGGTGCCGAGCGCTTCGGCTGGAGCCAGCGCAACCCCGAGCCGCGCAGCATGCGTGATGGCAACCAGTTGATCGGTTGGGGTATGGCCGGTGGTGTATGGGAGGCCCTGCAGATGAAGGCCAGCGCCAAGGCGCAGTTGGATGCCCAAGGCCAATTGACCGTCAGCAGCGCCACCACCGATATCGGCACGGGCACGTATACGGTAATGACGCAGATTGCCGCGCAAACCAGCGGTGTGGCGATGGCCGATGTGCGTTTTCTGCTCGGCGATTCGTCGTTACCCACGGCACCGTTGCAGGGCGGCTCGTTTACCGTGTCGTCTGTCGGCACTGCCGTGCAGCAGGCCTGCGAAGCGCTGAACGCCAAGCTGCTGGCGGTTGCCCGGCAGACTTACCCGGTGTTCAAAGCGGCAGAAACGGTGCGCTTTGAAGACGGCCAGTTGCACACCGGTGATGTGAGTGTGTCCTTGGCACAACTGGTCAAGGACAGTGGCGAAGAAGTGCTCGCTGTTCAGGTTGACAGCCAACCGGACAAAAAGCGTGAAGGCTATGCGACGGCGACCCATTCGGCAGTGTTTGTCGAGGTTCAGGTAGATGAAGACCTGGGCACCATCAAGGTGCGTCGGGTGGTCAGCGCTATTGCGGCCGGGCGGGTGGTCAACCCGAAGATGGCCCGCAGCCAGATCCTCGGCGGCGTGGTCTGGGGCATCGGCATGGCCCTGCATGAAGAAACCCAGGTCGACCATCAACTGGGGCGCTACATGAACCACAGCCTGGCCGAGTACCACATCCCGGTGAATGCCGACATCGGCGACATAGAGGTGATTTTTGTCGACGAACACGACGAAATCGTCAACGCCCTGGGCTCCAAGGGTGTGGGTGAAATCGGCATTGTCGGGGTGGCGGCAGCGGTGGCGAATGCGATCTACCATGCCACTGGCAAGCGGGTGCGGGAGTTTCCTGTCACGCTGGATAAGGTGCTGTAACCCGGTCTTCGAACCACAGAAGATCAAAATGTGGGAGCTGGCTTGCCTGCGATAGCTATCTGTCAGCCAATCATATGTTGGCTGAGACACCGCCATCGCAGGCAAGCCAGCTCCCACATTGCCTGTTTTTCAACCGGCTTATAGCTTGGCTTCCTCCACCGGCACATGCATCCGATCGCGGTTGGCCAGGGTCGGAAACAGCTTTATCCACACCCCCGTCACCAACAGCGTACCAATCCCGCCCATGACCACGGCGGGCACGGTGCCGAACCAGTGGGCGGTAATCCCCGATTCAAACTCGCCCAGTTGGTTGGATGCGCCGATAAACAGGCCGTTGACCGCACTGACCCGCCCGCGCATTTCATCCGGTGTTTCCAGTTGTACGAACGATGCGCGGATCACCATGCTGATCATGTCCGCCGCGCCCAGCACCACCAGTACCGCCAGGGAGAACCAGAACGACGTCGACAGGCCGAACGCAATGGTTGCCACGCCAAACACACCGACGGCGGTAAACATCACGCGCCCGACATGCCGGTCTACCGAGAACCTCGCCAGCCACAGCGACATCAACAACGCGCCCACCGCTGGCGCCGAACGTAACAGACCCAGGCCCCAGGCGCCGGTCAGCAGGATGTCCTTGGCGAACACCGGCAGCAACGCTGTGGCGCCGCCCAGCAGTACGGCAAACAGGTCCAGCGAAATGGCGCCGAGAATGTCCGGGCGGCTGCGAATAAAGCGGATCCCGGCCAGCAGCGAATCCATCGTGGCCTTGGCTTTATTGATCGGTGTCTGGCGCGCGGGCAGGTTGAGGGTCAGCCCGCAGGCGATCAGGTACAGCACCACGGTTGGGCCATACACCCACACGCTGCCAAACGCATAGAGCAAGCCGCCCAACGCTGGCGCGACGATGGTGGCCAGTTGCTGCGCCGATTGCGACGAGGCCACGGCACGCGGGAACAGCGCGCTCGGCACGATGCTCGGCAGCAGCGCCTGGGTGGTGGGCATCTCAAACGAGCGTGCGGCGCCGAGCAGGAACGCGAGGATAAAGATCATCTCGCGGGTCACATTGCCGGTCAGGCCGCCGATGGCCAGGGACAAGGCAATCAATGCCTGCACGGTCTGGCAGATGGCGGCGACTTTGCGCCGCTCATAGCGATCGGCCACGTGGCCTGTGTGCAACATGAACAGAACGCGCGGAATGAACTCCACCAGGCCTACCAGGCCCAGGTCCAGCACATTGCCAGTCAGTTGATAGAGGTTCCAGCCGATGGCCACGGTAAGCATCTGGAAACCGCTGGCGGTAAAGATCCGGGCCAGCCAGAACGCGATGAAAGGGCGGTGGTGGCGCAACAGCAATGCGGGTTCAATGGGCATCGGGAAGTCAGGTCTGGAGCAGAGGGTGCAGGCAGATTAGCATCAAGCTGTAACAAATAGTTGCAAGAACTGAGCTGAGACAACCTGTCACGCGTCAATGAACCACACGGCTTTCGTCCGAAAATGGGACTACTCTTTGAGCAATGCTTGATCCAGATCAAAACCGGCCCCGGGATTGATCTGGCGGCCGCAAGGCCAGGATCCCTACGTGATGGGTAAAAAAAGAAACGAATTGAAATTCGCCACACTCCATATCCGTGGGGGCAGTGGGTGCAGGCTCCCGCCAGCAGCCGGTATTACCTGACAGAGGAAGACTTATGTTCGGTTTGGAGGCGCTAGATCTCGCCCGAATTCAATTCGCGTTCACCATCTCGTTTCACATCCTGTTCCCGGCGATCACCATCGGCCTGGCCAGTTATCTTGCGGTGCTGGAAGGCTTGTGGCTCAAGACTCACAACGACACCTACCGTGACCTCTACCATTTCTGGTCGAAGATCTTTGCCGTCAACTTCGGCATGGGGGTGGTTTCGGGCTTGGTCATGGCTTACCAGTTTGGTACCAACTGGAGCCGTTTCTCGGACTTCGCCGGCGCCGTCACCGGACCGCTTCTGACCTACGAAGTGCTCACGGCCTTCTTCCTTGAGGCGGGTTTCCTCGGGGTGATGCTGTTCGGCTGGAACAAAGTGGGGCGCAAGCTGCACTTCTTTGCCACGGTGATGGTGGCCGTCGGTACGCTGATCTCGACCTTCTGGATTCTGGCCTCCAACAGCTGGATGCAGACACCACAAGGCTTTGAAATCATCGACGGCCGTGTGATTCCCACCGACTGGCTGGCGGTGATCTTCAACCCCTCGTTCCCCTATCGCCTGATGCACATGGCCACGGCAGCCTTTGTGGCCACGGCGTTCTTCGTCGGCTCTTCGGCGGCCTGGCACTTGTTGCGCGGCAAGGACAACCCGGCGATCCGCACCATGCTGTCGATGGCGATGTGGATGGCCCTGATTGTGGCGCCTATCCAGGCGGTGATCGGTGACTTCCATGGCCTCAACACCTTGAAGCACCAACCGGCGAAAATTGCCGCGATTGAAGGCCACTGGGAAAATATCGGCAATGAGCCGACGCCGCTGATCCTGTTCGGCTGGCCCGACATGAAGGCCGAGAAAACCAAATACGCGGTCGAAATTCCGTACCTCGGCAGCCTGATCCTGACCCACTCCCTGGACAAGCAGGTGCCGGCGCTCAAGGAGTTCCCGCCTGAAGATCGCCCCAATTCGACCATTGTGTTCTGGTCGTTCCGGGTCATGGTCGGCCTGGGCTTCCTGATGATCTTCACCGGTCTGTTCAGCCTGTGGCTGCGCCGGGGCGACAAGATGTACACGTCCAAGCCGTTCCTGTACCTGGCGTTGTGGATGGGCCCGTCCGGCCTGATCGCGATTCTTGCCGGTTGGTTTACCACCGAAATCGGCCGACAGCCGTGGGTGGTCTACGGGTTGATGCGCACGGCGGATGCTTCCTCCGGGCATAGCCTGGCGCAGATGACCATTACGCTGGTGCTGTTTGTGGTGGTGTACTTCGCGCTGTTCGGCGCCGGGTTGGGCTACATGATGCGCCTGGTGCGCAAAGGCCCGCAGACCCACGAAGGCAGCGAGCCAACCCATGGTGGCCCTGGCCAGAAACGTACACCGGCCCGTCCGTTGTCCGCCGCCGATGATGGCAGCGACGACGACCACACCCACATCCAGCACAAGGGGAATTGAGATGGGTATTGATCTTCCGCTGATCTGGGCCGTGATCATCATCTTCGGCATCATGATGTACGTGGTGATGGACGGTTTCGACCTGGGCATCGGCATCCTCTTTCCGTTTATCCCCGGCAAAGTCGACCGCGATGTGATGATGAACACCGTCGCGCCGGTATGGGACGGCAACGAAACCTGGCTGGTACTCGGCGGCGCGGCGCTGTTCGGCGCGTTCCCGCTGGCCTATTCGGTGGTGTTGTCGGCGTTGTACCTGCCGCTGATCCTGATGCTGATCGGGCTGATCTTCCGGGGCGTGGCCTTCGAGTTCCGCTTCAAGGCCAAGGACGACAAGCGTCACCTCTGGGACAAGGCGTTTATCGGTGGCTCCATCGCCGCGACGTTCTTCCAGGGGGTGGCGCTGGGGGCGTTTATCGATGGCATTCCGGTGGTGAATCGCCAGTTTACCGGCGGTTCGCTGGATTGGCTTACGCCATTCACCCTGTTCTGTGGCGTTGCACTGGTGGTCGCCTATGCCTTGCTCGGCTGCACCTGGCTGATCATGAAAACCGAAGGCAAGTTGCAGGAGCAGATGCACAACCTGGCGCGGCCATTGGCGTTTGTGGTGCTGGCAGTGATCGGTATCGTCAGTGTGTGGACGCCGCTGGCGCATCCGGAAATCGCTTCACGCTGGTTCACCCTGCCGAACCTGTTCTGGTTCCTGCCGGTGCCGATTCTGGTGCTGGTGACCATGTACGGGTTGATCCGCGCCGTGGCGCGTAATGCCCACTACACGCCGTTCCTGCTGACGCTGGTGCTGATCTTCCTCGGCTACAGCGGCTTGGGCATCAGCCTGTGGCCGAACATCATTCCGCCTTCCGTGTCGATCTGGGACGCCGCTGCTCCACCGCAGAGCCAGGGCTTCATGCTGGTGGGCACGTTGTTCATCATCCCGTTTATCCTGGGCTACACCTTCTGGAGCTACTACGTGTTCCGCGGCAAGGTCACCCACGAAGACGGCTACCACTAGGAGGGTCGTTGTATGTCCGGCAAACCTTCGTTACACGAGATTGAACAGGCCGAGAAACAGCCGTTATGGCGGCGCCTGGGGTGGCTGGCGATGATCTGGACCGGCAGCGTGCTGGCCCTGTTCGTCGTGGCCAGCCTGATGCGCATGTTCATGAATGCGGCCGGCCTGACCACTCACTGATATCCCGATCCGGGCTTTGCGGCCCGGTTTTCCAGCCCTCGCTACGAGGGCTTTTTTATTTGCGGGCTTTGAGAATGACGAACTTCGGCGTGGCGGCTACTTGTTCAACGCCACGGAACAAACGCGCCAATTTGCTGTGATAACCCAGGTGGCGGTTGCCGACGATATAAAGGGCACCGCCCACTACCAGGGCTTCGCGCGCCTGCTGGAACATGCGCCAGGCCAGGAAGTCGCCGACCACCTGCTGCTGGTGGAACGGCGGGTTGCACAGCACCACGTCCAGTGACTGGGCTTCCTGGCCGGCGAGGCCATCGGCGGCGCGTACGCTTACATCGCGCGTACCGAAGGCCGCCTGCCAGTTTTCGGCCGCCGACTGCACGGCCATGTAGGACTCATCCACCAGAGTGTACTGCGCGTCGGGGTTTTGCAGGGCACTGGCGATTGCCAACACGCCGTTTCCGCAGCCCAGGTCCGCCACGCGGGCGCTGCCGAGATTGTTTGGCAGGTGCGGGAGGAAGGCACGGGTGCCGATGTCCAGGCCTTCGCGGCAGAACACGTTGGCGTGGTTCAACAGCTCGATGGCCGGTGCGTCCAGGGTGTAGCGGGTAGGGTAGGGCGAGACGGCGGCCGGGCGGGCGTCCACCGTGGCGATCAGCAAACGGGCTTTTTTCAGGGCAAGGGACGCGTGCATCGGGCCGATATAGCGCTCCAGCAACTCGCCCGCCGCCCGTGGCAGGTGCTTGACCATCGCGCCGGCAATCACCTGGGCGCCTGGCGCCAGTTGCCCTTGCAGGCGGATCAACTGCTCCTCCAAAAGGGCCAGGGTCTTTGGCACGCGGATCAGCACGCGGTCGAACGGCCCGGTCGGGACCTGGCTGGCGGGGACGAATGCTACGGCATCAAAAGCTTTGCCATTGCGCACCAGGTTTTTCTCCAGACCCTGGGCTGCCAGAAACGAGTCACCGCTGGACGTCACGTGCACCCGGCCTTCGAGGCTGGCCGCCAAGGCGCCGAAGCTGTCGTTGAGCACCAGCACGCAGGTAGCGGCGCCGGGCTGCTGCTCGGCCAGGTAGCTGAGCAGGTACTCATCGGCAGCATCAAAGGCCTGCAACGGGTCATTGTGTTGCTCAGGCTGGCGAATCAGGTCGAGCTGGGCGAAGGGGCTGTCAAGCAGGGGCATGGCGGGGAAGCTCTGGGTCATCGATGGGGCGGCAGCGGGCATGGGCAACCGGCGCAACCATCTGAGTGAACAACGAAGCGGCATCAATGCGCCGTATCAACACTCAGAATTGGCCGTAAATGTTACTTTTTTTTCGATGGGATTACATGCGGTGTTTCTTCAGCGGTTAAAACAACCCTGCTTTGGAAGCACACAGTACGGCGGCAATCTTGTTATTGACCCCCAGTTTTCTCAAGCAACTGCTGATATGAAAGCCCACGGTGCGCTCCGACAGGCACAGGATCGTGGCAATGTCCGAAGCCGTCTTGCCCAGGGCCGACCACCTGAGGATTTCCGTTTCTCGTGGGGTCAATTTGCAAGGCGCTGTGACGCTCGGCTTTTCGGCATAATTTTGTGCCACCGCAGCATGCATCACATGACAAAGCCAGAGCACCTGGCCGGCTTTCTCGTAAAGCTCCTGTGGGCTGACTTCGCCGTTGCTTCTGCCCAGGGTCAGCATGCTGAACACACCCTGGAAATCGTGCACGGCTTGGGTCCATCCAAAATGCACACCAAACGACTGGGCCAACGACCAGAGGTGGGGTGCGGCGCTGAAGGTTTTTTCATCCCACACGATAGGCAGCACGCTACGTTTGCAGTGGGCGACTACCGGATCGATGTCAAAAAAATGCGCTTGTTTGTAAACGGCATTCCATTCATTGGGGTAGTTATTAAAGTGAATCGGTTTAGTTTGGGTAGCTTGTTGTTGCGAACTCATCGTAAATGAGCAGTATTCGAATCCTAGCTCATAGGTGTGATTGACGACCATCTCATAAATAGTGGTGATCTTGTTCTCACCTTCCAGTTTGGGGAGTCGTGTATTGCGCCAGTTGACCATTTGTAACTCTCCATGGGTGTTGTTGCCTGGGCACGTCCCGGATCCCAGCGAGGTACGGAAATCAGTGTAGGACAAAGCCTACACATCGTAATGTGAAAAAATTTTACTGAATGCCCGTATTTTGTTTGTTTATTACTTATACAATGAGTGATCGTTTGTACATATAGTGCTTTATGTTCGGGTTATTCCTATAAGTTCAATGGGTTGGTGGTGATATTAAATTGGCATTTGTTTAGTTGCACTGCGACATCTAATGGCCTGTTAGAAGGGGAGAAATAGCTAAATAATTAGTTGGGACTGGATAGCTCCGATCCGAGCGCTTGCGCTGTAACAGCATAGCTGTTGCTCGCACTGGCAATGCCAGTACAAACCACTGGTGTTTCCCTGCGCGACTTTGAGAGACACTAGGGCACCTGTTCAACGGAGCCCCCCATGACGGCCAGCGCTGAGAAATTTACCCGCCAGACCCTGCTCGAAGTGCAATCGCTGACGCCCAGCCTGTTTACCCTGCGCACCAGCCGTGACCCGGGCTTTCGGTTTACCGCCGGCCAGTTTGTGCGCTTGGGCGTGACCAAGGCGGACGGCAGCACGGTGTGGCGCGCCTATTCCATTGTGTCCTCGCCATTTGATGAACACTTGGACTTCTTCTCTATCGTCGTTCCGGGGGGCGAGTTCACCAGTGAATTAAGCCGTCTGCAGGTGGGCGATACCTTGATGGTTGAGCGTCAGGCCACAGGCTATCTGACCTTGAATCGTTTTGTGGACGGGCGTGATCTGTGGCTGCTGGGCACCGGCACGGGGGTGGCACCGTTTCTGTCGATCCTGCAGGACTTCGAGGTCTGGGAAAAATTCGAGCGCATCGTACTGGTGTACAGCGCCCGAGAGGCCAAGGAGCTGGCGTATCAGTCGCTGATTAACACGCTCGGCGAGCGTGAGTACCTGGCCGAGTACGCGCATAAACTCACCTACATTCCCATCGTCACCCGTGAGCAGCACCCTGGGGCACTGAACGGGCGCATCACCACGCTGATCGAGAATGGCGAGTTGGAGCGCGCTGCTGGTGTAGAACTGACCCCGGAGCACTCCCGCGTGCTGATTTGCGGCAACCCGCAGATGGTCGATGACACGCGCCAATTGCTCAAGCAGCGCGACCTGCAACTGAGCCTGAGCCGGCGCCCAGGGCAAGTGGCGGTGGAAAATTACTGGTAATAAAAAAGGCGCCTGAAACAGGCGCCTCTTCCAGGCAAACGCGGGTTAAAGCGGTTTGTCGTTTTGTGCTTTGAGCAGATCACGAATCTCACCCAGCAGCAGCTCTTCCTTGGTCGGCGTCGGCGGCAGGCTTGGGGCCACAGCTTCTTCGCGCTTCAGGCGGTTGATGGCTTTCACGCCCATAAAGATGGCGAAGGCGACGATCACGAAGTCGATGATGCTCTGGATGAACTTGCCATAGGCCAGGACCACAGCGGGCACATCACCCTGCGCGGCCTTGAGGGTTATCGCCAGGTCAGCGAAGTCCACACCACCGATCAACAGACCAATAGGTGGCATCACCACGTCGCCTACAAACGAGGAAACGATTTTACCGAAGGCGGCGCCGATGATGATACCGACGGCCATATCGACCACATTACCTTTGACCGCGAAGGCCTTGAACTCACTGATCACGCCCATAGGTTATTCCTTGTTACAGTTGAGGAGGGTGGAGGTCAGTGTAAGTCAGTCGTAGCCCGCTTGCTCGACACAACCGTTAACACTGTCAATTTTTATCGACCCATTAAATCGCAAATAGTTTGCAAAGTGCCACCAATCGCGCGCGAAATACGCGCTACTTCAGGGGCTTGCCACACTTTTTTCTTAATCAGCCCGGTGGTGTTTTTCTATTTATCTTCTGACTCGCAGGTCACTAGCCTCTGGCAAGCACAACTGAATGTGCACTAAAAAAGCCAGAGGAAACCCCGATGAACACGTCAATGAGCCGCAGGCCTGTTTCCGCGCGATATGCGCTGGGATTGGTCACTGCCAGTCTGCTGTCCCTTTCCGTACAAGCCGCCAACCTGACCCGCGATAACGGCGCCGCCGTGGGGGACAATCAGAATTCACAAACCGCCGGGGCCAATGGCCCGGTGCTGCTGCAAGACGTGCAGCTCATTCAAAAACTGCAGCGCTTTGACCGTGAACGCATCCCGGAGCGCGTGGTCCACGCCCGTGGCACCGGCGCCCATGGCACCTTTACCGTCACCGATAACCTCAGCGACCTGACCAAAGCCAAAGTCTTCGCAGCCGGTGAAGCCACCCCTGTATTCGTGCGTTTCTCTGCCGTGGTGCACGGCAACCATTCCCCGGAAACCCTGCGTGACCCACGCGGTTTCGCCACCAAGTTCTACACCAGCGAAGGTAACTGGGACCTGGTGGGCAATAACTTCCCGACGTTCTTTATCCGCGACGCCATCAAGTTTCCGGACATGGTCCATGCGTTCAAACCGGACCCGCGTACTAACCTTGACGACGACTCGCGTCGTTTTGACTTCTTCTCCCATGTTCCAGAGTCCACCCGCACGCTCACCGAGTTGTATTCCGACTCCGGCACGCCAGCCAGTTATCGCGAAATGGACGGCAACGGCGTACATGCCTACAAGTTGATCAACGCCAAGGGCGAAGTGCATTACGTCAAGTTCCACTGGAAGAGCCTGCAGGGCATCAAGAACCTTGACCCCAAGCAAGTTACCGACGTGCAGGGGCGTGACTACAGTCATATGACTAACGACTTGGTCACTCACATCAACAAGGGCGATTTCCCCAAGTGGGACCTTTACGTGCAAGTGCTGAAACCTGAGGATTTGGCCAAGTTTGATTTCGACCCGCTGGACGCCACCAAGATCTGGCCGAATGTACCGGAACGCAAAGTCGGGCAAATGGTGCTGAACCGCAACCCGGCCAACGTCTTCCAGGAAACCGAGCAAGTGGCCATGGCCCCGGCCAACCTGGTGCCGGGCATCGAGCCGTCGGAAGACCGCCTGCTGCAAGGTCGAGTGTTCTCCTACGCCGACACGCAGATGTACCGCCTGGGGCCGAACGCCCTGCAACTGCCGATCAACGCACCGCGTGTCACCGTCAACAACGGTAACCAGGATGGCGCAATGAACGCCGGCAAGACCACCACGGGCGTGAACTACCAACCAAGCCGCCTGCTGCCACGTGACGAACCACAAGCCGCGCGTTACAGCCAGTCGGCGCTGTCGGGCAGCACCCAGCAGGCGAAGATCCAGCGCGAGCAGAACTTCAAGCAGGCCGGTGACTTGTACCGCTCCTATAGCCAGAAAGAGCGTCAGGACTTGATCGAAAACTTCGGCGGCTCCCTGGCCACCACCGATGACGAGAGCAAGCACATCATCCTGTCGTTCCTCTATAAGGCTGACCCTGAGTACGGCACTGGCGTGACCAAGGTTGCCAAAGGCGACCTGGCGCGCGTCAAGGCGCTGGCAGAAAAACTGACTGACTGACGTTGGTTACGGTCGGCGCCCGCTGATAGGCGTCGACCCCGAGTTGGAGAAAACTCATGCGAATTTCTATCGGTTTACTGATGGCCATGCTGGCCTTTGTCGCCCATGCCGAGTCACCCGACCCGGTCGCGCTCAAGGCTCAGTTGCAGGACTACTATTTCGATGCTGCCCGTCGTGGCGATATCGAGATGCTCAACACCTTCATAGAATCCGGCTACAGCCTCAACACCCAGGACGACAAGGGTTACACCGCGCTGATCCTTGCCGCCTACCACGGCCAGGCTCCATTCGTGGAACGCCTGCTCAACGCCGGCGCCGACGCCTGTGTGCAGGACAAGCGCGGTAACACCGCATTAATGGGCGCGATCTTCAAAGGCGAGCTGAAAATCGCCCAGCGACTGCTCGCCACCGACTGCAACCCCGACCAGCGCAACGGCGCCGGGCAGACCGCCGCCATGTACGCCGGGCTGTTCAAGCGCGTTGAATTGCTGGATGAGTTAAAGGCCAAAGGCGCCGACCTAAACGCCGAAGACCCGATCGGCAACAGCGCTTCACGTTTGGCCAGTGGTGAAATCCGGACCCCGGCGCCGCGCTGAGCTATCATCGCGGTTTTTCGGTTGGAGGTTCTCAAATGGCAAAGGCCAAGCGCATGTACGGCTGCACCGAGTGCGGCGCGACCTTTCCCAAGTGGGCCGGCCAGTGCACCGAGTGCGGTGCATGGAACACCCTGACGGAAACCATGATCGAAAGCGGCGGCGCCGCAGCCCCCACCGGCCGCGCCGGCTGGACCGGGCAACAGGCGCAGATCAAGACGTTGGCTGAAGTCAGCGTCGAGGAAATCCCACGTTTCTCCACGGCGTCCGGCGAGCTGGACCGCGTGCTCGGCGGCGGGCTGGTGGACGGTTCGGTGGTGCTGATCGGCGGCGACCCCGGCATCGGCAAATCGACCATCCTGCTGCAAACCCTGTGCAGCATTGCCAGCCGCATGCCGGCGCTGTACGTCACGGGTGAGGAGTCCCAGCAGCAAGTGGCCATGCGCGCCCGTCGCCTGGGCTTGCCCCAGGATCAACTGCGGGTCATGACCGAAACCTGCATCGAAAGCATCATCGCCACGGCCCGTATCGAAAAACCCAAGGTCATGGTGATCGACTCGATCCAGACGATTTTCACCGAGCAGCTGCAATCGGCGCCCGGCGGCGTGTCCCAGGTGCGCGAAAGTGCGGCGCTGCTGGTGCGGTATGCCAAGCAGAGCGGTACGGCGATTTTTCTGGTGGGCCACGTGACCAAAGAGGGCGCCTTGGCCGGGCCGCGAGTGCTTGAGCATATGGTCGACACCGTGCTGTATTTCGAAGGCGAATCCGATGGCCGTTTGCGTTTGCTGCGGGCGGTGAAGAACCGTTTCGGCGCGGTCAACGAATTGGGCGTGTTCGCCATGACCGACCGGGGGTTGAAAGAAGTCTCCAACCCCTCGGCGATTTTTCTCACCCGTGCCCAGGAAGAAGTGCCGGGAAGTGTGGTGATGGCGACGTGGGAAGGTACCCGGCCAATGTTGGTGGAAGTGCAGGCGCTGGTGGATGACAGCCACTTGGCCAACCCGCGCCGGGTCACCCTCGGCCTGGATCAGAACCGCCTGGCGATGTTGCTCGCTGTGCTGCACCGTCACGGCGGTATTCCCACCCATGACCAGGACGTATTCCTCAACGTGGTCGGCGGGGTCAAGGTGCTGGAAACCGCCTCCGACCTGGCGTTGATGGCGGCGGTGATGTCGAGCCTGCGCAATCGCCCGCTGCCCCATGACTTGCTGGTATTCGGCGAAGTCGGCCTGTCGGGCGAGGTACGCCCGGTGCCGAGTGGCCAGGAGCGCCTGAAAGAAGCGGCCAAGCACGGCTTCAAGCGCGCGATCGTGCCCAAAGGCAATATGCCGAAGGAATCGCCGCCGGGAATCAAGATTATTGGCGTCACGCGCCTGGAACAGGCGCTGGATGCACTGTTCGAATAACCGTGAAGCAATCAGGGATGAACGCAATGCAACAGACCCATCGTTGGGGGGTATGTGCCCTGTTCGTGGCCTTGCTCGGGTTGCCGGGCATTGCCTTGGCTGAGTCGGCCCCACTGCCGGCCGGTTACCGCCTGGCCCAGAAACTGGCGACAGCAGACGGCAGTGTGCTGCAGGTGCTGGAAGACCAGCGCATCAGCGCGCAGTTGCACAAAGACAGCTGGGGCAATGGCCTGGATGAGGACTCATTTGACGAGCCCGGCGATCTGGCGGAAAACCCGTTGCTCAATGCCCAGGTACGTTTGCTGTCGGCGTCCGGCGCTGTGCTTGCGCACGACGATCTTGGCTACCCCTTGGCCAAGGTCAAGAAGGCCCCGCTTAAAGGCCTGCCGGACACGGTGTACTTTTTGAGCGTCGACCAGACGGCGCCGATGGGCAGTTACAGCGGCCCGGCGACTCAGTTGCTGATGCCGGCCAAACAGCAACTCAAACCAATGCGCTATAAGGGCGCGGCCGGCAAGGTCGAGCCGCTGACCCTGGCCCAGACCGGCAAAGCCGCCTGGCAGATCGCCACGCCAGCCGCCGGCGGTACGGATGAGTTACTGCAGGTCTCGTCCTTTATGGACGGTGACGGCGACGATGATTTCGCAACCCGCTACACGACCTATCGTTTTATCGATGGGCAATGGCAGGCCGTGTCGCGTCAGAAGGCGGGTTATTGGGACACGGAAAGCGAATTCCCCCCGAGTGCCGCGTTTCCCTGAGTGTCGCTTTTCCGTGAGAGCGTCACTACCAGAAGATCATTTTCAACGCCAAGGCAATCACGACTACGTTGAAAGCGCTTTCCATCCACTTATCGCCTTTCTGAAGAGCAAACTTGGCGCCCGCATTGGCGCCAAATAGCGTGCCTATGATCAGGCAACACCCGTACTGCCAATTAATAATTCCGCTGACACCGAATATTATTAACGAGCCGACTGAGAGGATGAGGCCACCCACCTTACGTGTGCCAATTGACTCACTGATCGTTTTTTTAAAAAATATAATATACAAATAAGTTGATAGCTTGGCCTGCCCGCCGAACAGGCCGCCGATCATGCCGACGGGAATAAACAGGATATACCCGCAAAAGCGCCTGAGCGAAGAAGGGGCCGTCTTCGGCGAGTGAGGCTTCCTGATGAGTGAAAGCCCCACCAGTAGCAGTGTCAGACCGCCAATGATTTTATGCAGCAGCGCCGGATCTATTTGCACGAGCAGACTTGCACCGACCAAGGCGCCAGCCAACCCAAGTGCGGCTGCGGGGGCCGCTAACCTGTAATCCACTTTTCCATTGTTATGAAAGTGTCTTAATCCGGCAAACATCGTCCCTACCGATGCCAGGCGGGCTGTCGCTATCGACGCCTGTGGGGATATTCCGAGCCAGATCATCACCGGCACTGTTAGAAATACACTGCCGCCGGTATTGGTGCCGATAAAACCCGTCATAACACCCAGTACGACCAACCCTGCGCCTATCAGCCACTCATGCTCAATCATATTGAAAGACCTGCATCCCTGATGACGTGCATTAATTGTTATTCGTTCAAGTAGAGGGGGTCTACCCAATGGTTGCAATTGCGGTCCCTACTATTAGCGGTTAGGTGCAGTTTTGCGGTGTGCACAAAGCTATATTCACCAATGATCGGACGACGGCGATCAAAGGTGTCGCCCATCGCTTTTGAAACAAGACTACTGAGTTTTAATACCTTTTGGCTTTTGCCGCTGCACAATATTGAATTGAAATGAAGATTTGTAATCAGTAGACATGTCTCAGTGATACCGCAGCGCCCGTCGCTACATTACGCTTTACTTGCGCTATGGCGGAGGCAAATGGCAAACTTCGACTGACGGTATAGCTGAGGTTGTATGCACCGCCCAACAAGTTGCAGACTGGAATGTTAAGCACTTTGCCCGCGAGGTCTAACAGAGCATGATCAATCGCACACTTGGCAAATAGATGCCCTTTGATCAGCGTGTCGAGTTGGCTCATGATAACTTCGAATGCGCAAGGGTCTTTTCCAATGATTGCCGGGCATAGATAACTTTCAAGGACGGCCAACATGGTTTCGGGAGTATCACCTTGAGCAGGATAGCGTCTTGAGATAGTTCCGGACTCTCCCCAACCTACCAAGCCAGTATCGGTGGTTAACTTTAATACTATATGCCGCCCCTTCGGGGTTATGTTGGTAGCGGTTTGGTAGGGGTTTTTATAGGGGATTTCGGTCAAGAAGATTTCGGCTTTGGCAATAAGCATGCTTTAACATCCTGTTAGAGGGCCGGGCTGGAAGGGCAGGTGAAATGTAGTTTATTAACTGTGTTTTTATCAAGCGCGCGAACCGTATCGTCTTAATGATCGATCATGAAAATAATTTCATTATTGGAAGTGTTGCTTTTTTTGAAAGGAGCGGCGTTGCATATTTTTCCCACCGAATTCAATGTGGATTGAGTTGTTACAGTTTTAATTAAAATGACGTATGTCGTTTTTGTGAAGGGTTTATATGTTTCCAGGTGGTCGTGCAGGCGGGGTTGTTATGATGATTTGATCTAAAGGTATGACTTTTATTGATGAGGATGTAGCGGAGGCTGGCGGGTGAGTGGATCTATTCAGACACCCGTAGCCTCTGCGGTTTAGAGGGTTTTCAAATCTCTAACAAGGCGCCCAGCTCACGCTCCAGTTCTTCATGATCGCCCACATTCAGCTCAATCAACCGCCGCAAATGGCCGATCGACTCCAGGTCTATGTGCTCACACACAAACCCCAACTGCCCATGATCATCGTGGGCCAGTCTGACCTGCATCTTTATATGCGCCTGCGGATCCAGACGGATATCCACATCAAACGGCTGAGCGCGATTGCCCTGCCAGTCATCAGGGCGCTGCACCAACAAACCTTTGAGCGACAGGTCCACCAATTGCACCGGCCAATTCCAGCGGTCTTGCGCAATGGTCGTTCGGGCATCAAAGGCAATACGCCGAAAACGGCGCCGATCTGACGGTTGCTCGCTCATGGTCAAACCCTCTGGAGATAAGGGGATTGTAGCCCTGCGCCATCATCGGGCCTTTATTTCTGCTTTTTTTACGGTTGCAAGGCTCTAGACCAACGTAGGGGGGTGGCCTTTAAGGCCAACAGCGCTAAACTCGGGCTGGCTGTCTTTCTGTCCACCCTGGCTGGAATATAAAAATGAAAAATAATAATAGCCTGCTACGCCACCTACCCTGGCTGGTGCTGGCAATCGTAGGAGCGTGCGCCTTGGGCGTAGTGGCCTTGCGCCGCGGCGAGGCGATCAACGCCTTGTGGATTGTGGTTGCTGCTGTCGCCATCTACCTGGTTGCGTACCGTTACTACAGTCTGTTCATCGCTAACAATGTGATGCAGCTCGATCCACGGCGGGCCACCCCCGCAGTGCTCAACAATGACGGCCTGGACTATGTGCCGACCAACAAACACATCCTCTTTGGGCACCACTTTGCGGCGATTGCCGGCGCAGGTCCGCTGGTCGGCCCAGTATTGGCGGCGCAAATGGGCTACCTGCCCGGCACGCTTTGGCTGATTGCCGGTGTGGTGCTGGCCGGTGCGGTGCAGGACTTCATGGTGCTGTTCCTGTCCACTCGTCGCAACGGCCGTTCCCTGGGGGACATGGTTCGCGAAGAGATGGGCCGCATTCCGGGGACCATCGCGCTGTTCGGCTGCTTCCTGATCATGATCATCATCCTCGCGGTGCTGGCGCTGATCGTGGTCAAGGCCCTGGCCGAGAGCCCGTGGGGCATCTTCACGGTGATGGCGACCATCCCGATCGCGATGTTCATGGGCGTGTACATGCGCTACATCCGTCCGGGCCGCATTGGCGAAATTTCGGTCATCGGCGTGCTGTTGCTGCTGGGTTCGATCTGGCTGGGCGGGCAGATTGCCGCTGACCCGGTGTGGGCCAAGGCTTTCTCGTTCACCGGTATCCAGATCACCTGGATGCTGATCGGCTACGGTTTCGTGGCGGCGGTATTGCCGGTGTGGCTGATTTTGGCACCGCGTGACTACCTCTCCACCTTCCTTAAAATCGGCACCATCATCGCTCTGGCGATCGGCATTCTGGTCACCATGCCAGAGCTGAAAATGCCGGCCCTCACCCAATTCATCGACGGCACTGGCCCGGTGTGGAAGGGCGGCCTGTTCCCGTTCCTGTTCATTACCATTGCCTGTGGCGCGGTCTCGGGTTTCCACGCGCTGATTTCCTCGGGCACCACGCCCAAGCTGCTGGATAACGAAGTCAACTCGCGCTACATCGGTTACGGCGCGATGCTGATGGAGTCGTTCGTGGCCATCATGGCCATGGTCGCCGCCTCGGTGATCGAGCCCGGCGTGTATTTCGCCATGAACAGCCCGGCTGCGGTGGTCGGTGGTGATGTGGTGACTGTGGCGCAAACCGTCAGCAGCTGGGGCTTTGCAATTACCCCGGAAGCCTTGACGGCCGTGGCCCATGACATCGGCGAAACCACCATCCTGGCGCGTGCCGGCGGTGCGCCGACCCTGGCGGTGGGTATCGCGCAGATCCTGCACAGTGTGCTGCCGGGTGAAAACACCATGGCGTTCTGGTACCACTTTGCGATCCTGTTCGAAGCATTGTTCATCCTGACCGCAGTCGACGCCGGCACCCGTGCGGGGCGCTTCATGCTCCAGGATTTGCTCGGCTCCTTCGTACCGTCGCTCAAGCGTACCGAGTCCTGGACCGCTAACTTGATTGCTACGGCAGGTTGCGTGGCGATGTGGGGTTACCTGCTGTACCAAGGCGTGATCGACCCGCTGGGCGGCATCAATACCTTGTGGCCGCTGTTCGGTATCTCCAACCAGATGCTCGCCGGTATCGCGCTGATGCTCGCCACCGTTGTGCTGATCAAAATGAAGCGCCAGCGCTACATTTGGGTGACCATGCTGCCGGCAGTCTGGCTGCTGATCTGCACCACCACCGCAGGCTTCATCAAGCTGTTCGACGCTAACCCGGCGATTGGCTTCCTGTCGCTGGCCAAGAAGTACAGCGATGCCCTGGCCAACGGCCAGATCCTCGCACCGGCCAAGAACATCGACCAGATGCAGCACGTGATCTGGAACGCTTACACCAACGCAACGCTGACGGCGCTGTTCCTGTTCGTGGTCTTCAGCATCCTGTTCTATGCGCTCAAGGTCGGCGTTGCCGCCTGGGGCAACAAAGAGCGCACGGACAAAGAAGCCCCGTTCCAGGCTGTACCGGACGCGTAAACGAGGATTGCAACCATGTTCAATGACATCAGTCGCCTCGGTAAATACCTCGGTCAGGCCGCGCGCCTGATGGTCGGCATGCCCGACTACGACACCTACGTCGAGCATATGCAAACCAAGCACCCGGACAAACCGGTGATGGACTACAAGGCGTTCTTCCGCGAACGCCAGGAAGCCCGTTACGGTGGCAAGGGTGGGCCTAAGTGCTGCTGACCCGGTATTCGGGTTAGCGCTTCTCCCTGTGGGAGCAAGGCTTTATGTGGGAGCTGGCTTGCCTGCGATAGCATCACCTCGGTCTGCCTGATAGACCGAGTTGCTTGCATCGCAGGCAAGCCAGCTCCCACATGGGTCTGCTCCCACATTTGTTTCTGTGTTTCTTCAAGGAGAATTTTTTGTCCTCTCCCATCCCTGTCACCATCCTCAGCGGCTTCCTCGGCGCCGGCAAAACCACCTTGCTGCGCCACCTGCTCAAAGCCGAGCACGGCCTTAAAATCGCCGTGATCGAAAACGAATTCAGTGATGCCGGCATCGACACCCAACTGTTGGGCGCCGAGCCTGTACAAGTCATGACCCTGTCCAACGGTTGCGTGTGCTGCACCATCCACACCGACCTGACCAAAGCCCTGTACCTGCTGCTCGAACGTCTGGACAGCGGCGAGATCGCCTTCGACCGCCTGGTGATCGAGTGCACCGGCCTGGCCGACCCTGCGCCCGTGGCCCAGACCTTTTTCATCGACGAGGAGCTGCGCGAGCGCTACATCCTCGACGGCATCATCACCTTGGTGGACGCGGCCCATGCTGAGCACCACCTGACCCAGACCATCGCCCAGGCTCAGATCGGTTTTGCCGACCGCCTGCTGGTGAGCAAGCGTGATCTGGTGGATGAGGCATCCTTCGACGCCCTCAGCCAGCGCTTGACCCGCATCAACCGCCGTGCGCCGATTCGCGTGGTCGACCACGGCAAAATCGACCTGGCCGAACTGCTCGACGTGCGCGGCTTTAATCTCAACGCGGGCATGACCCTGCGCCCGGTCAGTGCCGCGCCGTCCATCGACCGTATTTCCAGCCTGGTGCTGCGCACCGACCAGCCGCTGGATATCGACCGGCTCAGCGAGTTTATGAACGAACTGCTGGAGGACCATGGCAAACAACTGCTGCGCTACAAAGGCGTACTGAATATTGCCGGGGAAGACCGGCGCATGGTGTTCCAGGGCGTGCTCAAGCTTTACGGTTTCGATTGGGACACCGAATGGGCCGAGGGTGAGGCGCGCGAAAGTGTGATTGTGTTTATTGCTGATGAGTTGCCGGAAGCCAAAATTCGCGAGGGCTTTGCCCGGGTCTACCAACCCTGACTCGAAATGCATTCAAAATGTGGGAGCTGGCTTGCCTGCGATGGCGGTGGGTCAGCTAATGATGTGCCAACTGACAGGCCGCTATCGCAGGCAAGCCAGCTCCCACATTGAACCGTATTTCAATTTGAGAACGGCCATAAAAAAGCCCGGCTCAAGAGCCGGGCTTTTTATTCAAGCAACTGCAATCAAGCGCCGTACACCGGCAGTTTTTTGCAGATGGCCTTGACCTTCTCACGGACCGCGTCAATCACGGCTTCGTTGTTCAGGTCAGCCAGGATGTCGCAGATCCAGCCGGCCAGTTCCTTGCACTCTGCTTCTTTAAAGCCACGAGTGGTCACAGCCGGGGTGCCGAAGCGCAGGCCGGAGGTGACGAACGGCGAACGTGGGTCGTTCGGCACGGAGTTTTTGTTCACGGTGATGAAGGCTTTGCCCAGTGCGGCGTCAGCGTCTTTACCGGAGATGTCCTGCTTGATCAGCGACAGCAGGAACAGGTGGTTTTCAGTACCGCCGGACACCACGTCAAAGCCGCGCTCGATAAACACGCTGGCCATGGTCTGGGCGTTCTTCACCACTTGCTGCTGGTAAGTCTTGAACTCAGGCTGCAGGGCTTCTTTGAAGCAGATCGCTTTAGCGGCGATCACGTGCTCCAGCGGGCCACCTTGGGCGCCTGGGAATACGGCAGAGTTCAGCTTCTTCTCGATCTCGGCGTTGGCGCGAGCCAGGATCAGGCCGCCACGTGGACCGCGCAGGGTCTTGTGCGTGGTGGTGGTCACGACGTCAGCGAAAGGCACCGGGTTCGGGTAGACGCCAGCGGCGACCAGACCGGCTACGTGAGCCATATCAACGAAGAGATATGCGCCGACTTTGTCAGCGATAGCGCGGAAACGTGGGAAATCCAGGATCTGCGAGTAGGCAGAGAAACCGGCCACGATCATTTTTGGCTTGTGCTCAACGGCCAGGCGCTCGACTTCGTCGTAGTCGATCAGGCCGTTGGCATCGATACCGTATTGAACGGCGTTGTACAGCTTGCCGGAGGAGGAAACGCTGGCGCCGTGGGTCAGGTGACCGCCGTGGGCCAGGCTCATGCCCAGGATGGTGTCGCCGCCTTGCAGCAGGGCCAGGTACACGGCGCTGTTGGCTTGGGAACCGGCGTGTGGCTGAACGTTGGCGTAATCGGCGCCGAACAGTTCCTTGGCACGGTCGATTGCCAGTTGCTCAACCACGTCGACGTACTCGCAACCACCGTAGTAGCGCTTGCCTGGGTAGCCTTCGGCGTATTTGTTGGTCAGAACCGAACCTTGAGCCTCCATCACCGCAGGGCTGGTGTAGTTTTCCGAAGCGATCAGCTCAATGTGCTCTTCCTGGCGCACGGCTTCTTGCTCCATGGCGGCGAAGAGATCGGCGTCGTACTTGGCAATAGTCAAATCACGGCTGAACATGGCGGTCCTCAAGGATCGGGGGCAGAAAAGGAAGGCATTCTAACCCAATGGGTTTTAGATGGCATATGAAAGGACATCATGTCGCGGACAAGTGGGGCTCATCCAGGGATGGGCGGTGCCTGTACTGGCCCTATCGCAGGCAAGCCAGCTCCCACACCTGAAGGTATTCACAATTCAAAATGTGGGAGCTGGCTTGCCTGCGATAGGGCCATCAGCCCCACCACAAGGCTTCAGTCGAACATGAACAGCGCATCATTGCTGAACTGCGCTTCAAACCGATTTGCCGGCATTGGCCGCCCAAACAGATAACCCTGCACCTCATCACAGCCATGTTCACGCAGGAAATCCAGCTGCTCATGGGTTTCCACGCCCTCGGCGATCACCGCCAGGTTGAGGCTGTGGGCCATGGCGATAATCGCGCGGGCAATTTGCGCGTCCTGCTCGCCGGACGGCAGGCCGTCGACGAAAGTTCGGTCGATCTTCAACACATCGATGGGGAATTGCTTGAGGTAGTTGAGCGACGAATAACCGGTGCCGAAGTCGTCCACCGCAATGCTCAGGCCCAGGTTTTTCAGGCTGGCGAGGATCTGCATGGCCTCGTTGACTTCGCGCATCAGGATACTTTCGGTCAGCTCCAGCTCCAGGCACGCCGGCGGCAGGCCGGTGTCCTTGAGAATAGTGGCGATGCGTTCGCCCAACTGCCCATCGGAGAATTGACGCGCCGAGATGTTCACCGAGACTTTCGGCACGCGCACCTTGTTCTGGTGCCAGGTCTTGAGCTGGCGGCAGGCTTCCGCGATCACCCAGTCGCCCACGTCCACCACCAGCCCCAATTCCTCCAGTACCGGGATGAAATCCCCCGGCGGCACCAGCCCTCGGCGTGGGTGACGCCAGCGCAGCAGGGCTTCGGCGCCGGTCAGGCGCTTGCCGTCGCCGCTGAACTGCGGTTGGTAATACAGCACGAATTCGTTCTGGTCCAAGGCATGGCGCAGGTCGCTCTCCAGCTCCAGGCGCTCCAGGGCGCTGGCATTCATGTCCGCCTGGTAGAACTGAAAGTTGTTCTTGCCGCGCTCTTTGGCGTGGTACATCGCCGTGTCGGCGTTTTTCATCAGTTGGCTCAGTTCGTTGCCGTCCTGCGGGCTTAAGGCGATGCCGATACTGGCGGTCACAAAGAACTCGCGGCCCTCCAGTACAAATGGCTTCACCAGGCTCGCCAGGATCTGCTCGGCCACGGTAATTGCGCGGTTCAACGCCATTTCACGGCTGACCCGCGGTTGCAGCAGCAAGGTGAACTCGTCGCCGCCCATACGTGCCACGGTGTCGTCTTCGGCCACGCAGCCCAGCAGGCGGGTGGCCATTTCCTTGAGCATGCGGTCGCCGGCGGCGTGGCCCAGGGAGTCGTTGATCGGTTTGAAACGGTCGAGGTCGAGGAACATCAGTACCACCCACGACTTTTGCCGTTCGGCCGACTGCAGCGCGGTGTGCAGGCGGTCCTGGAACAGTGTGCGGTTGGGCAGGTGGGTCAGGGCGTCGTAATACGCCAGGCGGTGGATGCGCTGCTCGCTGGCCTTGCGCTCGCTGATATCACTGAAGAAACACACGTAGCTGGCCAGGTCGCCTTCATCGTCGAATACGGCGGTAATGCCGACCCAGGCCGGGTAATGCTCGCCATTGCGACGCTTGAGCCACACTTCACCTTCCCAGGTGCTGTGCTGATGCAACTGCTTGAGCACGTAACGCAGGTGCGCCTCCTGCTGTTCATCCACCGTGAGCATGTTCGGCAATTGATCCAGCACATCTGCCACTGCATAGCCGCTGACCCGGCTGAACGCCTCGTTGGCCTGCACGATATAACCGGCCGGGTCGGTGATCAGGATCGCCGAGGTTGAGTGCTCGAATACCGTGGCCGCCATGCGCAGGTCTTTTTCGGCGCGGCGTTGCTGGCTGATATCGCGGCCCACACCCAGGATGCCTTCAAACGCGCCGTGTTCGTCCCAAACCAGCACCAGGCGCAACTCGATCGGCACCTTGCGGCCGTCGGCGCGCAGGCAGTCGAACAGGAACAGTTGGGTGTGGATATCATCACGCAGTCTGTTCAGCGCCTCGGGGTCGCCGAGCGCACGGCTGACCTGTTCCACCAAACTGTAGATGCCGGTCAGTTGCTGCGGGTTGGCGATGATCGACTGCCAGCCGTTCTTGAACACCCAGTCCACGTCATAACCCAGCACGGCGTTGACTGATGGGCTGATGTAATTGAGGGCAAGCTGGCTGTCGGTGGAGCAGATCACGTCGCTGATGCTTTCGGCCAGCATGCGGTAGCGCTGCTCGCTGTCACGCAGGGATTCACTGGCTTCGATCTGGTCGGTGATGTCCTTGGCCACGCCGATGATGCGTGTGACTACCGCGGTTTTATCCCGCGCCAGCGCTTGCTCACGGATATCAAAGCGCCGCCACTGGTTATTGCGATGGCGAAAGCGCAGCTGGCATTGCAGTTGGGTGGTGTAGCCGACCTCGCGCTGTTGCAGGCGCAAGTCGTGGTAATACTCGGCATCCTCGGGGTGCAGCAGGATTTCCCAGAAGTACTCGCCCATTTGCTGCAGTTCGGCCTTGTTGTAGCCGAGGGTATGGCCCAAATGGTGGTTGCTGAAAATCATGCGCTGGCTGATCACGTCCTGCACATACAGGTGATCAGGCACGGTGCGCACCACGTCCGACCAGAAACTCTCACGCTCCACCAGCGACAGTTCGATCAGCTTGCGACTGGTGATATCGCTGATGCTGAGAATCACGGCCTTGAAGTCGTCCTGCTGCTCCGGCAGGCGCATCACCAGCCACAGATATTGGTCATTGCCGGCCACGTCATTGAGCTGGATTTCCAGCTCCAGCTGTTTTTGCTGGGTCAGAACGGCTTCGAGCACTTGATAGCCGATGGCGGTGGCATTGCTTGGGCAATCATCGATCAGGCGTTCCCAGGCTTGCTCGCATGAGCCGACATTCAGCAGGCGCACGGCCACCTGGTTGACCTCGGTAATGCGCAGTTCCTTGAGCAGTTGCTGGCGCTCGGCGGTGTTGTTGAGCAACCAGACCTGCAATTGCTCACGGGTCTGCACGTGGGTCTTGTCAAAAAACGCCTTGAGCCCCGACAGATCCAACACGCACAGGGCCACGCCGGTGCCTTCGAAAATATCCTGATAACGCCGGCGGCCTTCATGCACCTGGCGCTGGCGGCGGCGCATGTTCAGCAGCACGATCAGCGGGATCAGCGAGAACGCCAGGCCCAGCAGGCATTTGCCGATAAACGCCGGCAGCAGTTGCTCCAGCACCGCGCTGCGGTCAAACAGGCCGCGCAATTGCCAATCGCTTTTACTCAGGGGCGTAACCAGCACGCTTTTGTTCAATTCATCCGGCGTCAGCGCCGCGGCCCATTGCGCAGGCATGCCACTGTCGCGGCTGACCACGCGGTGGTTCAGGCGGTTCTCGATGGCCCACATCGGGCGCTGGCCCTGGCCGTCCTGGCGGGTGAGGTTGCTCAGGTAGCTGGGCGCCAGGCGCAAGGCCCAGTACATTTTCGAGCCGCCGCTGGGCTGCTGAAGCAACAGATAGATCAGGGTGCCGTCGGGGCTGTTGCTCAAGTAATAAGGTTGCGAGTGGCTGCGCTGCACCAGCTCTTCAAGCCAGGCGCGGTCCTGGCTGCCTTTGGCGCTGTCGCTGATCAGCGCGCCGCTGGGGGCGAGCAGGGCGAAACTGCGCAGCTCCGGCAACGAGCGTTGCAAGGTGCGCATCAGCGCCTGTTGTTGCTCGTCGTTGCGCGGCGGCTCGACCATCGGCAGCAGGTTCAAGGCGATTTTCGCGCTCAGGGCCATGTTCAGGCTGATCTGTTCAGCCAGGTCGGCGCTGTAATCGATGGTGTATTGCTGTTGGTTTTTCTGGTTTTGCTGCAGTTGGTCCAACAGCTGCCAGAACAATAACGCCAGCAGCACCAGCACCAGCATCGCCAGTGCGCCTTTTAAAGTGCCGTGCAGGGGCGCGCCCGGCGCTATATGAGCGGCGCGCAAGGGCGTGGGCGGCGTGACTTTGGACAAGCTGTGATCCTGCGGTTTGGCTGGACTGGCGCGCGACGTGCACTATAAGCCGGACGCCCGGAGGGCGGCTAGCATGCCTTGCCTTGTGGCAAAGTGCCAGCCCCGCTTGGCTGGACTGCCCAAGCGCATTCAGGTAGCTTTGCCGGTTACGCGGGGGCGTTCCAGCCCCAGACATTCAGGCTTTTTCCGCTCGCAGGCATTGATGATAGTCAACGGCCCGCGCGGCGCATGGCCTGCACGGGCTTCGCCCGCTTAATTCATCAGTCACTGACGCTAGGTTCACCATGGCTCAATACGTCTTCACCATGCATCGGCTGGGAAAAGTTGTTCCGCCGAAGCGGGAAATCCTGAAAAATATTTCGCTGTCCTTCTTCCCCGGCGCCAAGATCGGCGTGCTCGGCCTCAACGGTTCGGGTAAGTCCACGCTGCTGAAAATCATGGCCGGCGTCGACACCGAGTTCGAAGGCGAAGCGCGCCCGATGCCCGAACTGAACATCGGCTACCTGCCGCAAGAGCCGATCCTGGACCCGACCAAGACCGTGCGTGAAGTGGTCGAGGAAGCGGTGGCCGTGATCAAGAACGCCCAGGCCCGCCTGGACGAGGTCTACGCCGCCTACGCCGAAGAAGATGCCGACTTCGACAAGCTGGCCGCTGAACAGGCCAAGCTCGAAGCCATCCTGCAGGCTGGCGACGGCCACAACCTGGAGCGCCAGCTGGAAGTCGCCGCCGACGCGCTGCGTTTGCCGGCGTGGGATGCCAAGGTCGAATTCCTCTCCGGCGGTGAAAAACGCCGTGTGGCCCTGTGCCGCCTGCTGCTGTCGGCTCCCGACATGCTGCTGCTCGACGAACCGACCAACCACTTGGACGCCGATTCCGTCGCCTGGCTGGAGCACTTCCTGCACGATTTCCCGGGCACCGTGGTAGCGATCACGCACGACCGCTACTTCCTGGACAACGTCGCCGGCTGGATCCTCGAGCTCGACCGTGGCGCCGGTATCCCTTACGAGGGCAACTACTCCGGTTGGCTGGAAGCCAAGTCCGACCGTCTGGCCGCCGAATCCAAGCAGCAATCGGCCCACGAAAAAGCCATGAAGGAAGAACTGGAGTGGGTGCGCAAAGGCGCCAAGGCCCGCCAGTCCAAATCCAAGGCACGTCTGCAACGCTTTGAAGAAATGCAGTCGCAGGAATTCCAGAAGCGCAGCGAAACCAACGAGATCTACATCCCGGCCGGCCCGCGCCTGGGTGACAAGGTCATCGAATTCAAGAACGTCTGCAAAGGCTATGGCGACCGCGTGTTGATCGACAACCTGTCGTTCTCCATGCCAAAAGGCGCGATCGTCGGCGTTATCGGTGGTAACGGTGCGGGTAAATCCACACTGTTCCGCATGCTGATGGGCAAGGAAACCCCGGATTCGGGCAGCATCGAAATCGGTGAAACCGTGCAACTGGCCTGCGTGGATCAAAGCCGCGAAGACCTGGACGGCAGCAAAACGGTATTCCAGCAAGTCTCCGAGGGTTCCGACCAGATCCGCATCGGCAACTATGAGATTCCGTCGCGCACTTACGTCGGCCGTTTCAACTTCAAGGGCGGCGATCAACAGAAGTTCGTCAAGGACCTGTCCGGTGGTGAGCGCGGTCGCTTGCACCTGGCACTGACCCTGAAAGAAGGCGGCAACGTGTTGCTGCTCGACGAACCGTCCAACGACCTCGACGTTGAAACCCTGCGTTCCCTGGAAGAGGCCCTGCTGGACTTCCCGGGCGCCGCCATTGTGATCTCTCACGATCGGTGGTTCCTTGACCGCGTCGCGACGCACATCCTGGCGTACGAAGATGACTCCCAAGCGGTGTTCTTCGAAGGTAACTACACCGAGTACGAAGCGGACCGTAAGAAGCGTTTGGGCGATGCTGCTGCCCAGCCGCACCGTGTACGGCACAAAAAACTGGCCTGAGTTGGCTGGTTTGAAAAAGCGGAGCCTTCGGGCTCCGCTTTTTTTTGCGTGTGTTTCAGGAAGACCGAGGTGGATTTATCGCAGGCAAGCCAGCTCCCACCTTCGACCGCATTTCACATTGGCAACCCGATCAAATGTGGGAGCTGGCTTGCCTGCGATAGCGGTTTCACGGTTGGTGCATTTACTGATTTGAAATCCCCTTATTGGTGCAAAAAATCAAAGTAATTTATATATAAAGCACCATTTAAATTCACAAAGGCGACATTTTGCGCTTTTCAGGTGCAACATGAATTGCTAAGGTCCGGCTCAATCTCATTTAAAAACAATCAATTTGCCGAGACTTCTCCATGATCGAATCTGTCGAATCCTTCCTTTCGCGCCTCAGGAAACGCGACCCCGACCAGCCGGAGTTCCACCAGGCCGTAGAAGAAGTCCTGCGCAGCCTGTGGCCGTTTCTTGAAGCCAACCCCCACTACCTGACCTCGGGCATTTTGGAGCGCATCTGCGAGCCGGAACGCGCGATCACCTTCCGGGTGTCGTGGGTGGATGATCACGGCAAGGTGCAGGTCAATCGCGGGTTTCGCATCCAGATGAACAGCGCCATCGGCCCCTATAAAGGCGGCCTGCGTTTTCACCCGTCGGTGAACCTGGGCGTGCTGAAATTCCTCGCCTTCGAACAGACCTTCAAAAACTCCCTGACCTCGCTGCCCATGGGCGGCGGCAAAGGCGGCGCGGACTTCGACCCCAAGGGCAAGAGCGACGCCGAAGTGATGCGCTTCTGCCAGGCGTTCATGAGCGAGTTGTACCGCCACATCGGCGCAGATGTGGATGTGCCGGCTGGCGATATCGGCGTGGGTGCGCGTGAAATCGGCTTCCTGTTTGGCCAGTACAAACGCCTGAGCAACCAGTTCACCTCAGTGCTGACCGGCAAAGGCATGGCCTACGGTGGCAGCCTGATCCGCCCTGAAGCCACCGGCTTTGGTTGCGTGTACTTCGCTGAAGAAATGCTCAAGCGCAACGGCCAGCGGGTTGAGGGCAAGCGCGTGGCCGTCTCCGGTTCCGGCAACGTCGCGCAATACGCAGCGCGCAAAGTCATGGACCTGGGCGGCAAGGTGGTTTCCCTCTCCGACTCCGAAGGCACCTTGTACGCCGAAAGCGGTTTGACCGAGGAGCAATGGTCGGCGCTGCTGGAGCTGAAAAACGTGCAGCGCGGCCGCATCAGCGAACTGGCCGTGCGTTTCGGCCTGGAGTTCCGCCAAGGCAAAACCCCTTGGGAGTTGGCCTGCGACATCGCGCTGCCCTGCGCGACCCAGAACGAACTCGACGCCGACGCCGCCCGCACGCTGCTGCGCAACGGCTGTCTCTGCGTGGCCGAAGGCGCCAACATGCCGACCACTTTGGAGGCTGTGGATATCTTTATCGAGGCGGGCATTCTGTTCGCACCGGGCAAAGCCTCCAACGCCGGTGGCGTGGCCGTGAGTGGCCTGGAAATGTCGCAGAACGCCATGCGCCTGCTGTGGACCGCGGGCGAAGTCGACAGCAAGTTGCACAACATCATGCAGTCGATCCACCATGCCTGCGTGCATTACGGCGAAGAAAACGGCCGGGTCAACTACGTGAAGGGCGCGAACATCGCGGGCTTTGTGAAAGTCGCTGATGCGATGCTGGCCCAAGGCATCGTCTAGGCCTCGGGTTCGACCCGCAGCACTTCGATCAACTGATCGCCGACGGGGCGCTTCCACAGTACTTCGTCGCCGACCTGGGCGCCCAGCAATGCGCGGCCCAGCGGTGAGCCCCAGTTGATCAGGCGGGCGTGGGCGTCGGCCTGGTCTTCGCCGACCAGTTGAATGCGCTGCTGCTCGTCCTGCTCGTTGGCGAAGGTGACCCAACTGCCGATTTGCACCTTGTCGGTAGACGTCGCTGGTGGCATCACCTGGGCGCTTTGCACACGCTGGTTGAAGTAGCGCAAATCGCGCTCAAGGTCCGCCAGCCGCTGCTTATTGTCCCGGGCGGATTCGAGGCTGTATTCCTGCTGCAACTGCGCAACCTTGGCCTGCAACTGCGCTAACCCTTGCGCGGTGAGACGATTGGGCTGTTCACTCACCAGGCGCTCCACCGGCTGGTCGGCCTGGGCGGCGGCGTTGTCCTCATTTACAAAAGCTCGGCTCATGGAGTTCTCCCTCTATGGAGTTTGGGCCATGATCGCCGCGTGATCGTTCCCACGCTCTGCGTGGGCATGCAGCCCTGGACGCTCTGCGTCCGCTTTTCAGAAAAACCACCTACTACTGGCGATAGACGCGGGCAGCGTCGCGATCCTTCTCCTGTTGCCAGGCGCGTTCACGGTCATCCCAGTGGTTGTCCTTGTAGTCGCGCAACTCCTCGTTCTCGCGCATGGCCTTGCACTGGCGAAAGCCATCTTCCCAGCCTTCGGCGTATTGACGGTCTTTGAGATAGCGCGGCACATTCTTGCGAAACTCCCCACTGATGACCCCAGCGGCCTGGCGACCACTGCTGCAACCGTCGTCAAAGCCATCGGCAAAGGCCGGAGGATAACCCTTGGCGATCAAATCCTGATGGGTGGACTGGCAACCCGACAACCACACTAGCGCACACAGCATTACTGCAGACCGCCACATGGCGTACTCCCTGGCCGCTTTACGGCTGATAGGGGAAGTCTAGTCAGGGATTTGTCGGGGAGGCGTGAAAGGGCGGTGAGAAAAGTGTTGAGTTAAAGGGCCAGGCCACGCTCTGCGCGGGAACGACCTAAAGACAGGCGCTGTCCTGTGGCGAGGGAGCTTGCTCCCGCTGGGGCGCGGAGCGGCCCCAAAAGATCGGGGCTGCTGCGCAGCCCAACGCAGGGCAAGCCTGCTCGCCACAAAGGGGGTTATGTCGTCTGGTCGGTCGTCAGTGCGGCATGTTCAGCCAGCTCTTGCTGAATAAACGCCGCAATCATTGCGCGATACACCTGCTCAGTGACCTCAGGGTTGGCGCCCACCGCCTCGGATAAACCCCGCACTTTGGCGATCACCTGTTCAACCCGTTGTGGCGCCTTGACGCCATCGGCGTCTTTCTTAAAGCGCGCAGCCTGGGAAACGTAGTGGCCGCGCTCGGCCAGCAGGGTGACGATTTGTTGGTCGAGGCGGTCGATGTTTTCGCGGACTTGTTCAAGGGAGGTGCAGTTAACAGCCATGTTGATGGAACTCCTGATTGCGATGTGTCGGGATATGCACGGACCAAATGTGGGAGCGCGCGTGCTCGCGAAAGCGGTGAGTCAGTCAATGCATCATTACCTGGACGACCGCCATCGCGGGCAAGCCCGGCTCCCACCTTTGAACTGTGAACGGCGCAGAGCTCAAGTCAGGCGCAAAAAAGTGTGGGAGCTGGCTTGCCTGCGATAGCGGTATGTCAGCTAAAAATCAACAACTGACACTCCGCCATTGATCGCTCCCACGCTCTGCGTGGGAGCGATCTGGGGTGGTTAGTAGTGATACCACTTCACTTCAAGCATCACTTCATTCACTGGCGTCGACAAATGGCTGTACTCACGCTGGGCACTCAACCGCAGGCCCAGGTTGCGCGACAATTCCCACTGCTGGTTCAGGCTGATACTGCGCCGCACTTCGCCATTGGTGAAGAAATCACCCTTGGCCTCAAGGCTCAGATTCCCCAGCGGGTTTTTCCACAGCACGCCGGTGTTGAACCCGGCAGCCGGTGAGATGGCTTCGCTGAAGTCGTTGTTATGTTCCACACGCACGGTGCCGAGGGCAAAACCCAGCATGTCGTCGGTGAGTTGCCAGGTACCGCCGGCGCCGCCGTTGACATGGGCGACGAGGGTTTCGTCGTCGTGCTTGCCCGGCACGCGCTCCAGGCCGCCGGTCACTTGCCATGACCACGGCTGCAACAGCGCATTACGCGGGGTCAGGGAGCGGATGGTGGCCAGGTCCAGCTGTTGCAGTTGCCAGTGGTTGCCTTCGTATTGGCGCAGTTTCATCTGCAAAATTTCAATCTGCGCGCCCAGCGGGAAGCCTTCGGCGTTGTCATTGAGGTCGTGGTAGGCCATGCGCAGGCCGTATTCGCCGAAGGTTTTGCTGCCGCGGGTGCCGATGCCGGCTTGCCAGGTGCGCGACTCGTGGCCGTCTTCGGGCAGGCCGGGGCGTTCGATTTTAAGGTCGGGCGCCGGGTTCTGGTTGATCGCGCGCAGCAGTTCGAAGCTGCGTTGCGAGCGTTCGGTGTCGCGCTCCAAGCCATTGGCGCGGTAGCGGCCGAGGCGATAGGCGGCGTCGATAATCAGTGCCTGACGCTCGCGGGGCAGGGCTTTGAAGGCCGGCTCCTGCAATTGCTTCTGGTCATCGCTGATTTTCAGCACCCATTGCTGCTCGTCGCCATCCAACGGTTTGGCGCGTTCGAGCAGTTCACGTTCGCGGGACGGGCGATAGTCGATTTTCTCCACCAAACCCGCTTCTTTTACCGCTTTAACGGTGTCGGTGGGGATCGCCGTGAGCGGGAATTGCTCGGTCAGGCGCAGGCTCGGGCGCGCCACTTGCAGCAGCTCCAGCAGGCGATAGGAGCAGTTTTCATCGAAGAAGAAGTAGTCGAACTGGATCTGCTTGAGCTCCCACACGTGCCGGACCATGCGCTCGGTCTCAAGCTGGGTCAGGTTGAGGCGGTATTCCCACAGGTCGCGGTTTTCGAGGCTACGGTATTCCGAGAGCTTTTCCTGGTACGGCACCAGCGCAAACAGGCCGGGATAGCCGCCCATCAGGCCTTTCCAGGCATAGAGAATGCTGTTGTCGGAGCCTTCGATATAGGCGCCGAAGTTGATCGCGTAGCTCAGCAGCGCGGTGTTGTTGCTCTGCACGTCAGCCTGGTCGATACGCAGCAGGGTGTGGCCGAACATCGACGACGGGCTGTTGAGGTAGGCCGCCGGGAAGATCATCACCGCGCTGTGGGGCGCGACGTCCTTGAACCATTGGGTGAATTCTTTGCACTCCAGCGCGGGCAAGTCGGTGAGGTTCAACTGACTCTTGAGCCAGCGGGTACGTGCGGGGTAAACGCATTGGGCGTGCTTTTCGCCGAGGCTGGCCGGGGCGTACAGCGCCTCAACGGTGGCCTGCAGTTCCTGGTCCGGGTGGTGGGCGCCATCGGGGGCGAGGAAGAACTTTTTGTCGCTGACATAGCTGCGCCAGCCCTTGAGCTTGCCGGCTTCGTAATGGCCCAAAGACAGCCAGAACGGATCGTTGGCCAGTTGCTGCAAACGTTGATCATCAATATGCGGCGCCGCGTACAGCGGGGCGCAGGCGAAGAGTGCCAGCCAGGCAAAGCGTTTGAGCATAAGGGCAACTTAAGTCGGAAGTAGTGAGACCCAAAGGGGAGGCGGGCCCAAAAATAGAACCAAAAATAGAACCAAAAATAAAACCAGAAATAAAACCCGCGCCTCGAAAGGCGCGGGCCAGTCGAGCTTAAGCCTGGGTGGCGTATTTGGCCAGGCGGGTATCGCTTTTCAGTACAGCCAGGGTGTTGTTGTGCACGTCGTCGGCGGTCACGTCAGCTTTGCTGAAGATCTGCTGGAAGTGCTCGTGGGTCACGGCCGCGAAGTGCTCGCGATCTTCCGGTGCAACGCCCAGTACCACCGCGTAGGTGGTCAGCGCTTCGCCGTTGCCTTTGGCCATGTCTTCGGACAGCTCGTTCATCATGCCATTCATGGCAATCCAGGACTTGCCGCCGTAGGTCAGGGCGCTGTTGGTGCTGCAACCGTTGGTGCCCGAGGTCATGCCGAAAGTGGCGTTACCCGAGGTGCCGTTGGTGGTGGAAGCGAGGAAGTGAGCGGGAGTACCGCGCTGGCCTTCGAACAGCATGTTGCCCCAACCGCAGTTCGGGCCACCTGGCGATTCAGCCATTGCATTGAGGGAGACAACGGTGAAGAGAGTACCAAGAAGGATCCGTTTCATAGCTTTGTTCTCTTTGTGTGCAAACCAATGGACAAGGGTTCAGGCGCGTCGCAGCGCCCTAGGGGCCAGTTATTAGTCCAACCCGCGCAGTTTGGAGTTTAGGCACGTTCCTAGGGTTCCGTTATTTTTTATAAAACAATCCGTGTGGTTGTCGAGCGTGGCAGCGATTTTTTTGTAAGACGCATCCCCTGTCTATGCTTTCCCACAGGCTCGCCTTGCCAGAGCGCGTCAGCGAGAGCCAGAATGCCGTCATCTGCCCCGCCTGATGTAAGGAAGCCCGATGCCTGATCCTGTTGCTGCCAGCTTGCGTCTAGCGCCCGAAGCGCTGACTCGCCCTTTCTCCGCTGAACAGTTCAGCTTCTCGACCACCAATGATTTGGAGCCCTTTCGCGGTGTGCTTGGCCAGGAACGCGCAGTAGAAGCGTTGCAGTTCGGTGTGGCGATGCCACGCCCCGGTTACAACGTGTTTGTCATGGGCGAGCCCGGTACCGGCCGCTTTTCGTTCGTCAAACGCTACCTGAAAGCCGAAGGCAAACGCCTGCAGACCCCGGCGGACTGGGTCTACGTCAACAATTTTGACGAGCCGCGCGAACCGCGTGCCCTGGAATTGCCGGGCGGCGCTGCGGCGGCGTTCATCGCCGATATCAACGGCTTGGTCGACAACCTTGTCGCCACGTTCCCGGCCGTGTTCGAACACCCGACCTATCAACAGCGCAAAAGCGCCATCGACCGCGCCTTCAACCAGCGTTACGACAAGGCGTTGGACGTGATCGAGCGCCTGGCGCTGGAAAAAGACGTGGCGCTGTACCGCGACAGCTCCAACATCGCCTTCACGCCGATGCTCGACGGCAAGGCGCTGGACGAAGCCGAGTTCTCGCAACTGCCGGAAGTCGATCGCGAGCGCTTCCACACGGATATTTCCGAGCTGGAAGAGCGCCTCAACGAAGAACTGGCCAGCCTGCCGCAGTGGAAGCGTGAGTCCAACAACCAACTGCGCCAATTCAACGAAGAAACCATCACCCTGGCCCTGCAACCTTTGCTGGCGCCTCTGTCGGAAAAATACGCAGAGAACGCAGGCGTTTGCGGTTACCTGCAAGCCATGCAGGTCTACCTGCTGAAAACCGTGGTTGAGCAATTGGTCGACGACGCCAAGACCGACGCCCAGGCGCGCAAGCTGCTCGAAGAGCAATATTGCCCAAGCCTGGTGGTGGGCCATTCGGTCAATGGCGGCGCGCCGGTGGTGTTTGAACCGCACCCGACCTACGACAACCTGTTCGGCCGTATCGAATACAGCACCGACCAAGGCGCGCTCTACACCACCTATCGCCAGTTGCGTCCGGGCGCGTTGCACCGCGCCAATGGCGGTTTCCTGATCCTGGAAGCCGAGAAAATGCTCAGCGAGCCGTTTGTGTGGGACGCGCTCAAGCGCTCCTTGCAGTCGCGCAAGCTGAAGATGGAATCGCCGCTGGGCGAGCTGGGCCGCTTGGCCACCGTGACCCTCAACCCGCAGATGATCCCGTTGCAGGTCAAGGTCATCATCATCGGCTCGCGCCAGCTGTACTACGCGTTGCAGGACGCCGACCCGGACTTCCAGGAGATGTTCCGCGTGCTGGTGGACTTCGACGAAGACATCCCGATGGTCGACGAAAGCCTGGAACAGTTCGCCCAGTTGCTCAAAACCCGCACCTCGGAAGAAGGCATGGCGCCGTTGACCTCGGACGCGGTGGCGCGGTTGGCCACTTACAGCGCACGGTTGGCGGAGCACCAAGGGCGTCTGTCGGCGCGCATTGGCGACTTGTTCCAACTGGTCAGCGAGGCGGACTTTATCCGCCACCTGGCGGGCGACGAGATGACTGATGCCGGCCATATCGAACGGGCGCTCAAGGCCAAGGCCACGCGCACCGGGCGTGTATCGGCGCGGATTCTCGACGACATGCTCGCCGGGGTCATCCTGATCGACACCGCCGGTGCGGCGGTCGGCAAGTGCAACGGGCTGACCGTGCTGGAAGTCGGTGATTCGGCGTTCGGCGTGCCGGCGCGGATTTCCGCCACGGTGTACCCGGGCGGCAGCGGCATTGTCGACATCGAGCGCGAAGTTAACCTCGGCCAGCCGATCCACTCCAAGGGCGTGATGATCCTCACCGGTTACCTGGGCAGTCGTTATGCCCAGGAATTCCCGCTGGCGATCTCGGCCAGTATCGCGTTGGAGCAGTCCTACGGTTACGTGGACGGTGACAGTGCGTCGTTGGGCGAGGCGTGTACCTTGATTTCGGCCTTGTCGAAAACGCCGCTCAAGCAGTGTTTTGCCATCACCGGCTCAATCAACCAGTTCGGTGAAGTGCAGGCGGTGGGTGGGGTCAACGAGAAGATCGAAGGCTTCTTCCGCCTCTGTGAAGCACGCGGCTTGACCGGCGAGCAGGGCGCAATCATCCCGCAGGCCAACGTGGCCACGCTGATGCTCGACGAGAAGGTGCTGCAAGCCGTGCGCGACGGGCAGTTCCATATCTATGCCGTGCGCCAGGCCGACGAGGCGCTGAGCCTGTTGGTGGGCGAGCCTGCCGGTGAGCCGGACGAAGAAGGGCAATTCCCCGAAGGCACAGTGAATGCGCGCGTGGTTGAGCGGTTGCGTGCGATCGCCGAGATGATCAGTGAGGATGATTTGAAGGAGGCGGAGAAGGAGCTGGCCCAGCAGGCGTTGGCGCAAACCCAGCCAACCTGATCTGCTGTTCGGAACGCGGTAAATGTGGGAGCTGGCTTGCCTGCGATAGCGGTGGGTCAGCCAGCAGAAGTGTCGGCTATGAGTCAGTCATCGCAGGCAAGCCAGCTCCCACATTGGATCGGTGGTGTTTCGTCACAAAATTGACTCCCATTTCAGGGACCAACGCCCGTTGGTCCCTACAACCTTGGTTTGTACTGGTTTTCTTCTATTCTGACTTTTAGGGATATCCACAGGAGTCGCAGGACAGAGACAGCCTCCCCGCGTGATTGAGGCTGAACACCGATCTACCGAGGGGCGCCGCCATGTCGCGCAACCTTTGCCTTACCCGCCAATGCCTGGGCCTGGTCACCCGTATCGAATGCTCCATTCGCCCGCTTGCGGGGGATAACGGCATGTGGACCTTGTTGTTTGCTGCCGGCATGACCGGCGAGCAGCCGTCCACCATCAAGTCCCAAGGCCCTTTCCATGGGCCATTCGTGGCAGAAACCATTCTGGAGTCGATTGTGCAAAGCCTGACCTTGCACGGCTATGCGCTGGCCGATGACCCGCAGATCTGGTGCCTGCACCTGCAGGCCCATCTGCGACAACTCAACGGCGGGCGCTCGCATCCGGTCAGCGATACTCACCATTGATCGTTCCCACGCTCCGCGTGGGAATGCCGCTCCGGACGCTCCGCGTCCCGCAGCCAGCGCATGTTCAAGCCGTGTGCAGGTGACGCGGAGCGTCACGGGATGCATTCCCACGCGGAGCGTGGGAACGATCGATAGCCTGACGTTGCATGGCTATGCGCTGCTGATGACCTGCAGATCTGCGACAACTCAACGGCGGGCGAGGGCGATTGGCGCTGTGATGATCGTTCCCACGCTCCGCGTGGGAATGCCGCCCCGGACGCTCCGCGTCCCGCAGCCAGCGCAGGTTCAAGCCGTGGGCAGGTGACGCGGAGCGTCACGGGATGCATTCCCACGCGGAGCGTGGGGAGGATCGGCGGGGTTACTTGCTCTCGGGCTTATCCAGCTTGACCTCAAAACCGTATTGCACGGTGTTCAGTTCGGTGCGCTGGTAGCTTTCCAGGCTGGTCGGCTGGCCGTAGAAGTAATGCACATCAAACAGCGCCGTGCCGTATTCCTCGGCGCGGTGGCTCACGCCGAGGATTTCCTTGAGGTACTTGCCCGTGGCGTCCTTGGCGTAGAAGCGCCAGCTGTCGGCGGGGAATTCCTTTTGGTCGACGATCAGCGCGTTGTCCTTGAGCGACAGGCCTTTAGGCAGCTTGGCCACGTCTATCGTGTTTTTTTCGATGGTGGCCAAAAACAGCGGCACCGAGCCCACCACAAAGGCCGGGTTTTCCGGGAACAGGTTGAGGTCATAGGTGAGTGTGCCGCTGCCGGCGTTCAGCTCGAAGGCCTCGGTGGGCAGTTCAATCGGCTCGCCGCGCTCGCCTTTGTCGTCCGCCGTGAAGAAGGTGATGGGCGCGTCGCTGTTGTTGCGATCAGCACCGACCAGGTCGTCATTGAACGTGAACGGGTGGTCAAACACGATCTTCGCCGCGCTGGCGTCTTCGGTCGACTGGGTGATGGTCACGCTTTTTTTCAGCTGGTCCTCGGTCATGGCGGCGTCTTTAAGCCAACTGGCGGCGCTGTCGTCGTACACGGTGACCGGCATCGGCAGCGCTTGCACGCTGCTTTGCAGGCTGTTCTTGTCGAAGCGCTGCACCGGCAGGTCCAGGTCTTTGCGGGTGAGGGTGGCTTTGGAGAAGTCCAGTACATCGACCTGCAGGGTGTCGATCAGGCCATTGAAATACACCTTGGCGTAGTGGCTGCTCTGTTTGTGCTCGAAGGCTTTTTGTTCGTCGGTGAGTTGTTTTTCAAAGGCATCCGACCAGGCATTCTGCTTTTGCATCTCGGCCAGTTGTTTCTCGTAGAACGCCACTTGCGCGGCATTTTCGTTGATTGAACCCGAGCGGGTCAGGTACTGCCCGGTGCTGTCGCGGGCCTGCACCAGCAATGGGTTGGGCGATTCATCGCCGACTTCCGGCGCCAGCGGTTCGCTGTTGGTCAGTTCAATCTCGGCGTAGTTTTTTTCAAGCAACAGCAGGTTGAGGGTGATATTGCCTTCGGTGCGCTTGTGGCCTACGTCTTTTTTCGACAGGTCGAAGGTCAGCACCTTGCCCGGCGCGACCACTTCAACCGAGCCTTTGAGGCTGACTGGCTGCGGCTGGCTCTTGTTGTCGGTCTCGACGCCTTCGATAAACGGGTAGGTTACGGTCAAGTCATCGGGGTTGGTCAGGTTGGAGCTGCTGGGGCTCAACTGGATACCCGGGTCGGTTTCCGACCATTCCGGCTGGAAGGGGATGACTTTATTGTTGCTCAAGGTCACCGACTGCCATTCCAGGCCGTGGGGGAAGGGGAACTGGTCGGGGCTGTTGGAGCTGAACGGGAATACCGGCTGCAAATCGGTCAGGTAGTCGGAGTGCGAGGCTTTGCGCAGCACGAACAGGCCGTTGATGTAGGTGTCGACCAAGGCTTGGGGCGTGGGGTAGTGCGTGAGCAGGGCCAGGGTATCTTCACCGTATTCGGCTTCGATAGGCTTGTTGGCGAGCTTGACGCGCGCCCGTTCCAGCAACAACAGGGAGCCGCCGAGGTCGGCGATGGCGTCTCTGAGTTTGGGGTCTTGAATGCTGTCCAGCGATTGTTCGAACTTTGCGGTTTTCTCTTCGAGGGTGGCCTGCTTCTGCTCTTCTTTCGGGGAGCAGCCACCAGCCATCAGCAACACCGCACACAGGCCAAGGGTGGCCAAAGGGGATCGCACATCCGTCATCTGAATCTTCCTGTCCGACATCATCGAGCCGAGTGAGAGGACTCGACACTAGCAGAAAAATTCTCTTACAGATGCCGTACAGATCAGTTTTCTCGTGGTTCCAGCTGTTTGGAGGCGGCTGGTATACTCGCGGCCATTTTTAGCCTGGCTGTGTGAGATCTGATGGAACGCTTTATCGAAAATACGATGTACGCCTCGCGCTGGCTGCTGGCGCCGATTTACCTGGGGCTTTCCCTGGGTCTGCTGATCCTGGCGCTGAAGTTTTTCCAGGAAATCATCCACGTCCTGCCCAACATCTTCACCATGTTGGAATCGGAAGTGATCCTGTTGCTGCTGTCGTTGATCGACATGGCGCTGGTCGGCGGTTTGCTGGTGATGGTGATGATTTCCGGCTACGAGAACTTCGTCTCGCAGCTGGATATCGATGAGAACAAAGAGAAGCTCAACTGGCTGGGCACCATGGACTCTTCGTCGCTGAAGATGAAAGTGGCGGCTTCCATCGTGGCGATTTCGTCCATCCACCTGCTGCGCATCTTCATGGACGCCAAGAACGTCGATCCGCAGCATTTGATGTGGTACGTGATCATCCACATGACCTTCGTGGTCTCGGCGTTTGCCATGGGTTACCTGGACAAGCTCACCAAGCATTGATGCCCCGCGTTAGCCTTACTGCGTCACAAAGTAGTAAGGCTGGCGGCCGATCTTCATTTCCTTGATCACGTTGACCTTCTCGCTCAACTGTTCGGTGCGGTCCAGCAACGCAATGTTGCCGGGCTTGGCGGTGAGGAAGCTGCGCAACTCGGCTTCGGTCTGCAGGATCGGCAAGTACGCCTGCAGATAGAACACGCTGGCCCCGGCGATACGCTCGTTAGGCTGGAACAGCACCACGTCCTTGCCTTCGGTTTGAAAGGCTTTGGCCTGGCTGATCACCGGCACGAACGACTCGCGTTTGTCGGCCTTTGGCGCGAACCAGAACGCGGCGCTCATATAGCTGAGGATGGCCAGGGTAAAAGCACCGACGATCACGCGCCGGTGGTAGCGGTAAATCGCCGGTTTGTGGGCTTTAAGCCATTCCAGCAACACCCCGGCATATTCCGCGGCCAGCACGGCGGCGGCTGGCGTGAGGGCCATCAAATAAACCGTGCGTTTACTCGACGCCAGGGTCAGCAGGGTGAACTGCGCCACCAGCCACACGCTGAAAAACAGGCGGTAGCGGTTGCGCACCAGGCTTTTGCGAAAGTGCCACAGGCCCAGGTACACCAGGATATTCCACGGCAAAAAGGCTTCGGGCAGCTTGGCGATGTAGTAGTAGATCGGTTCGTAATGCCCGGCCTCGACGAAGGAGCCGCTGAAGCGTCCTACGCTGTTGGTCCACAGCACTTCAGCCACCGCCTGCATACCGCCGCGCTGGAACAGGAAGCCCAGCCAGATCAACAGCGGCACCAGCGCCAGCAGCGTGAACAACGCCGGCTTGAGCCAGTCGCCGATGCGCAGGCGTTTATCCATCAGGCTGGTGCTGAGCAAATACACAAAAATCACAATGCCCGGCATCGCCAGGCCCAGCACGCCTTTGCTCAACGTGGCGATGACCATGCCGACGGTAAACATCGCCCAGGCCCAACCACTTGAGCCTTCGCGATCAGTCCGCACGGCCTGGTAGAACCCCAGCAGCGCTGTGGTCACGCCGAGGCTGAGCAATGAGTCCTCACCCACGCCGCGCACATTGCCCCAGTAACTGGCCATGGTCGCCAGGATCAGCGCGGCGCAGAACGCCAGGGTTTGCGGCCGCCCGAACTTGCGCAGCATCGCGTAAAACAGCATCACACTGAACAACCCGGCGAACGCCGACGCCAGGCGCACCGCCCAACTGGTGCCGCCAAACAGGCGAATGGCGCCAGCATCCAGCCACAGGCTCAGGGGTGGTTTTTCCAGGAAGGGTTCACGGAACAGGCGCGGGATCACCCAGTCATTGTCCAGGTGCATGGCCATGGCGATCCCGGCGACGCGGGCTTCAGTGGAGCCTTGCAGCTCATGGCTGCCAAGGGCGAAGAAGAACAACACAGCAACGAGAAGGAGCAGCAGAGGAACGGGACGCGTCATGGTTCTGGCTACCGAAGCAGGGGACCGCTCGGGGGAGCGGCCATGTTAATCGGTCAGTATATGTATCCGTTTCTTAACATTTCGTGAACGAGTGTGGGGTTTTTGTACGGCTCGCTCAGCCCCGTATTCAAGGCAGTTTCAAGCTGGGCAGCGCCGCTTTGCCTGGCTCGGTGAGTACCGGTTCCAATTGCGCCCAGGTGAAGCTCAACTCATTGTCGCAGCCGTCGCCCGTGGCGCGTGTGGAGAGTTGCAAGCCTTGGGTGTTGAAGCTCAGGTCGAAGCTGTCGTAACTGGTGATTGCCGGGCAGCCCTCGTCGGTGGTGGTTTGTTTGGCCAGCCAGGCGCTGAAGGTGGCAGGCAACTTCACGTGCCCGGAGTAGACGTCATACCCTTGTTGTTGGCCACCGAGCCAGGTCCACGGGTCAACACGTTCGCCGGTTTGCAGGTTCCAGGAGTGCAGGCCCCAGCTGATGCCCCGCGCGCCAGTGCCCGCCGCCCAGCGATAGAACTTTACGGTGATGAATTGCGATGACCAATACGTAGGCTCGACGTCGATTTCGCTGGTGTAGCCCGAGCCGTTTCGTGCGAGGTACTCACGGCGTTCCTGGAAGTAATCCGCCTGCGCCTCATCGTTGACGGCCAGAGCCGCGAGTTGCTGGTTGATCTTCTGAATCGCCGGGCTGTCGCCCTCGAGCTTGATCGTGACCTGTGCGCCTTGGGCCTTAAGCAGATACGCGTGGTTTTCGAAGCTTTTTTTCTCGGTCTTCACCGGCAGCGGCGCGGCTTCCATGGGCGCGTTGTAGGCGTCGCTGCCGCAGCCGTCGGTGCTGATGCGTTTCAAGGCCAGTGGCAGCGATTTGGCGTCCTTGGTTTTGCTCCAGGCGCCCGCGAGCGTATCGCCCTGAGGTTTGTCCAGCTTCCACAGCCCGGTATTGCCGGCTTCCACCCACGGTGCGTTGTCGTTGGCCTGGGTCAGTTGGATCGGCGTGAGAATGCGCTGGTAGTAGTAACTGCCCTGTTCGCCGTCGGCGCCGTTGAAACAGGCGGTGATGGCGGATTTACCCAGCGTGCCCTGCCACACGCCCGCGAGGTCGGCGGCGTTGGCGAGAAAGGGCGTGAAGGCGAGGGCGATGACGGCGAGGGGCTTGAGCACGGGTATCTGACTTCCGGTTGTCTGATAAAGGTCGTCAGGGTAATGGGAAAGAGGTGCCTACGAAACCTGGGGCGATTCAAACACCTTCTTTTTAGATAAGGTAACTCTCGGTTTTTATATCCTTAGTCATTAAGAATATTGGTGCCTGGCAGGTTGGCAGGGTACTAATCGCTACTTTGCCCCTTGGCAGTTCGGGCGTTCTACTGCTGCTTAACCAAGGCCTGTCACCCATGGAAAGTCCGAGCATCGAATACACCGACAAACAGCGCTGGTTTGCCTTAACCAAGATCAATACCCTCTCGGCACTCTCGCAGATCGTGCAGATCGGCACCGTTACGCCACTGCTTTCGCTGTCGCTGGAACAGCAAGGCGTGGAGCCGGCCAAGATCGGCGTGATCGTCAGCGCCTCGTGGCTGGCGATCCTGCTGCTGTACAAATGGGTGCCGCGTTTGCTCGCCCACCTGGGGCTGGTCAAGACCAACATCCTCAGTGCGCTGCTCACCGTGGGCGCATTGATCGGCATGACCTTGACTCACCACCTGGTGCTGATTTTTGCGCTGAATTTTGTCCTCGGTATCGGCCTGATCCTGCGCTGGATCGCCTGCGATACCTGGATCGTCGCCGTCGCTTCCAAAGACGAACGCGGCCGCGCGATTGGCGTACACGAAACCCTCATGGGCCTGGGCATCGCCGTCGGCCCGCTGCTGCTGGTGGTCTTCGGCGTCGGCAGCGCCGCGCCTTACTACGCCTGCGCCGTCATCGTCCTGCTCTCCGGCCTACTGGCACTCACCCTCAGACCCTACGACACCCAACCACAAACCCCGGCAGAAAAACGCCACGGCAAATTATTCAGCGTCATCCCCACCGCACTCTGCGGCGCATTTATCGCCGGCTTCGCCGAAACCTCATCCGTATCATTCCTGGCCAGCTACAGCCTCTCGGCCGGCTACCTGCTCACCGCCGCGACCCTGCTGATCTCCGTCTTCGGCATCGGCGGCACCCTGCTGCAACTGCCCATCGGCTGGATGGCCGACCGCAGCTCCTACAAAATCGGCCAACTGGTCTGCGGATTGATCCTGCTGCTAGGCACATTCGCCATTCCATTCAGCCAGCCGCTTCCCTGGCTGGCGACGCTCATCGTGTTTCTGTGGGGCGGGGCGATTGGCGGCATGAACACCCTGGCGGTGATTGAGGCGGGGGATCGGGTGGGGGAGCATCAGGTCTCTACGGCGATGACGGCGATTGCGATGTTTTATACGTTGGGGAGTGTGTTGGGGCCGATTGTTACGGGGGGGATGGTTTCTTATGTGAGTGGGCATGGGTTGATGATTGCGGTGGGGGTGGTGGGGGTGGTTTTTGTGGGGATGTTGGCGTTGCGCAGAGAGCCGGCGCGGGGGTGATTGGGGGCGAATTTCAGGTACAAAAAAAGACGTCCGTGGACGTCTTTTTTGTTGAAGGGCCTTCGGCGTAAATGCCGTTGAGCTGTAGGTATGGTGGTTTACTAAAATTGGATGTTTCATTTGGCGAAAATTCTCGCCACAAAGAAGGGGTGAAATCAAGCAGCGTTCATTCTGCTGGGGGCGCTCCAAGAATAGACGGATCGACTCGGAACCTCTTTTTTGGCGCTCTCGTCGAGTGGCGTTCAGCAGGTCTATTGCTGAAGCAGAGGGGCGTCAATTGACCCGATGAGTGAATGATTTCGCTATGTGAAGGGTTTTTTTTGCTTTCCTTAATAAGTAAGGTTGTTTTTTATTTATGCCTTAAAAATATATATAAACTTGTCAAAAATAGTTGAATATTTAATTCATCTGCGCGCGTTCAGCATCTAATCTATAAACTCAATTACGGAGGGGGATTTATGTTGATCTTTATGAAGTCGATGATTATCGGACTGTGCATAGCAGCCCCCGTCGGCCCAATAGGCCTTTTATGTATACAGCGCAGCCTTATGCGAGGCTGGAGGTCAGGTTTTGCAACAGGGTTAGGGGCAGCAACCGCCGACGCAATGTATGGCTTTATAGGCGCGTTAGGGATCACCGCGATTATCACAACACTGATTATGTTCAAACCCTGGCTGTGCATTTTCGGCGGGCTTTTTCTGGCTTACATCGGCTACCAGACGATAAAGTCAAAGGAGCCTGCAACCGCCTTGTCGGGCGAACGGGCCGGCATGATGAAAGCCTATTCGACGACATTGCTTTTGACCTTATCGAACCCGATGACCATCTTGTCGTTCATCGCCATATTCGCGTCAATGAGCGATGGCATGGTCGGCGACCAAGGCCAGCCTTCAGTGTGGCCAATGGTGACCGGTATATTTCTAGGTTCCGCGGTTTGGTGGCTTGGATTAAGCGGTTTTTCCTCCGCATTCAAAACCAGAATATCCAAGTCAAAACTCAAATTGATTAACTACTTTTCCGGATCGACCATCACCGTCCTTGGTGCGTATCAAGTGGTCACCGGTGTCATGCTTGCCGCTGCTGCATAAGGGCCACAGGGAGCGTGCAGCGGCCCCTATTAAAGCGCTAGGGGCTGCATTTTTAACTCGATATAGGCTTTCAAACGTCCTATCGCGAGATAGATGTCTGATACGGTTGCACTGCTAAAAGTAAGCGTCTGCCCAACACATCTTGCTCAATGTTCAGCGTTTGTCTGGGAGAAGGAAATCTACCTCGTAGATACCCCGTGCCGCACGGATGGTCACAGGGGGTGTGACTGGCCTTATGTCACTCAACTCCCATGCGAGCCAGCCGTCCTCAAAATAGCTTGCACAGGCCGCTTGCATATCAGCGAGGATGAAGGGACGCACGGCTTTCACGCGCACAATTGCCACGGCAATACCGTTATCGTCTTCGTCCCCATCGTTATGGAGAAATCGCTCGTTTTCCACAATCAGGAGATCCTCGCAAGGATCTAAGTCTGGAAGCCAACGACGGACTTCGAGGATTTTCTCGCCAGAAGCGATTCGGCCGCCACTGGGCCGTACAATTGATAAAGCCTTTATGGCTTTCTCCTAAAAATTAGACGCTTGGAAAATAGTCGCTTCGACAGGATTCCACTTATGCGGCAGAAGCTCGGTAATCTTCACTCTGTTGGGCAACGTTTCAAAAGTGAAGCAGTTCGTCGTTTGTTTTTTTTTGTAGAGTTTTCATGGGCTGAAAATAGGCTAGCACTTACTACTTTTTTGATGGATTATTTTTTAATGGAAATTGTATGAGCTTCATTAAAATTTTCACCTTTTTTCACGGAAGACCTTCATGGATCGTATAGACATCAAAATCTTGAGCGTGGTGCAAGATTTGGGGCGCATTTCCATTACCGAATTGTCAAAGCACGCGGGCCTTTCCATTCCTGCCACAACTGACCGTCTGCGAAAGCTCGAGGATGGGGGAATCATTTCTGGCTATTGTGCTCAGGTTGATCCAGCGAAGCTGGGGTTTGGCATATCAGCCGTTGTCGGCATGACGACCTTCAAACCATCAAAATCCAAGTTGATCGCGACGCTCAACGACATCCCAGAGGTCGTTGAATGCCTGCACGTTACGGGTAATGACTCTTACCTTATTAGAATCTATGCCAAGTCGATGGCAGACATTGAGAGCGTTATCGCGAAGATCAATAACTATGGCGAGACGCGCACCAGCATCGTTTTATCGGTGCCAATCGAGAGAAGGAAACTGGTACTCGTCGACAGATAGAAGCTGGTTACAAAGGGGGGGACCCTCCTGCATGCCAAGATGAGTGCCAGGCCAGTGCCGCCAGATCCTTAGTCGGGTGCGATGTTTATGTGGTGGCAGGAGAATGACTGGCCGTCAGTCATGTGCAGTCCATACCTCGAGCTCTGCCCAGCGGGTCAACGGCCGCCGATAGCCTGCTTGTTTTGAACCAAGGTGCGCCGAGGATTGAAGGTTCTTAAGGCCGAGTTGCTGCGTAGCAAATCGGCCTTTTGATTTTTACTACTGCGGGGAAGGTGACGTGCCGGTTGTGGGGTGAAGTACGGACAACACCCGCTCGATCAATAACTCACCCAGCACGATCAATTGTTGGCTACCCAATAGCTTCTGACGGTTTTCACCTTCGAGCTCGAAGGCCAGATCGGTGGTGATAGCGTTAAGCGAGGCCAGAGTTTCGCTGGCTTGAATCAGGAGGGTTTCGGTGTCGATATCTTGAGCGACCGTGAAAAGGTTCGCTGGGGGATTTGGGGTGATTTTTTTCATGGCGCAAACTCCTTGATTGGTGGAGTCGCCAGGCATCGCTGCTAAACGAAGAGGGTGGCGACTGTACGCGGGTTAGCAGACCAGGAATCAAGGAACCCAGCGCACCCGAAAGTGCCCCACGCACAGCCGCCATAACGCAGTCCAGCTGATGCTGAACGGATGGTGGCGTTGCAGGCCTTGATATTAACCGAGCTGCTAAACCCGGTCGCTGATTTTGCAGCGACAGGAGGAGGTTAGCCGTGTAGGGGGAGTGGGAACAGTTCACCAACGGCGCGACATCTTGAAGGAAAAATCCGAAGGCCCGCCGGCTGGGCTTTCCAGCCTCCAGAAACAACAAAACCCGCACTAGGCGGGTTTTGTCGATGCTTCGAATTGGTGGAGCCGGGGGGATTTGAACCCCCGTCCGCCAGTACTCCGCTGTCGGTACTACATGCGTAGCCGTTTCTATTAAGTTAACCCTCAGCGACCCGAAGGGCAGGGTGCTTTGGGCGAGTTGTGTAAGTTTTAGCCGCTTCGTCCACAACGTACTGCACGGCGATTCTGTTCTATATGACAATCACTTTGGGTTTACAGACATCCCCTGGTGATTGCTGGACCCGAAGGTACCAGAAGCTCAGGGCTAAGGCTGCTTACGCAGCGAGAGCGAATTCCTGGCCGTAGTTTTCGTCATTGGCAACTATAAGAAGTTGCAACAGTGGATTTACGAGTTCTGTTACCAACTCGGCATGCACCTAAAGTTTCGCGACCGGCGTCGAATCCTAAACGGCCCCGTGCTTGTAACTCGTTGTTTCTTAGTGAGTGACAAGCCTGTGCAGTGTACGCCAAACCGTCACGGAAGGCCAACCCGAAGGTTGGCCCTCAGCGAGTGAACCGCTTATTGGCCGCCTTTGTCGCCGTTCTGCAGATCTTGCAGGGCCTTGGAGGTGATCTCGATGCATTTTTTGTCATCGCCAGCGGCGTGCGCGGCTTTGGCCTGGGACACGGCGGTGTCAATTTCGCCCTTTTTGCCACTGGTGTCGGTGGCGAGCAGGGCTTGGCCGTTGTTGATTTTGTCCAGGTTGATTTTGCACAGGTCCGGCTCGCCGGCAGCAAAAACAGGCGAGGCCAACATTGCGGCGGTGATGAACACGCCAGCAAGAGCAGTACGCTTCATGGGGTATCTCCTTGAGCAAATAAGGCTCGATGCTGCGCCGAGGCGGGGCAGCCAGCGAGGTCACGGATGAGCCTCGTTCGCCGAGGCCTATTCAAGTGACTGCGCCGGCACGCAGGGGTTCTGTTTTATTTGCAGGTTTCATGGGCGCGGGCCTGGGTGACGCGGTCTACGAGGTAGACCAGGCCGTGGTAATCGATACCGCCATGCTGGCTCAGGCCGATCTCGCAGGTGCGGCTGGTGGAAATGCCTTCGCTGCAATGTTGCACCGCGTCCTTGAGCGAGCGCAGTGAGTGGGCGTTGAGTTCCGGGGTGGTGAAGCCTTTATCGCCAGCGAAGCCACAGCAGTGAATGCCTTCCGGGATCACCACGGTGGTGGCGCAGCGCCGCACAAGGTCGATCAAGGCCTGGCTTTCGCCCAGGTGCTGGGTGCTACAGGTGACATGCACGGCGATGGGGGCTTGCTGTGGCGTGAAGTCGAGGCGGTCCATCAGGTGGGTGCGGATAAAACGCACCGGGTCGTAGAGGTCCAGGCGGGTTTCGCCGAGGTCTTGCACCAGCCGCAGGGTGCAGGGGCTGGTGTCGCAGTAGATCGGGTCGAGGCCGCCACGGCTGGCGTGGAGCAGGGCGCCGATCAGCTCCTGGCGCTTGTGCTCGGCTTGTTCGGCGTAGCCTTTGGAGGCAAATGGCTGGCCGCAGCACAGGCTGTCCTGGTTGTCGGGAAACACGACTTGGTAACCGGCTTTTTCCAGCAGGCCGCGGGTTTTGTCGTACAGCGACATCTGCTCTTTATCGTCGGCTGATGGGCCCATGGCGCGTGAGACGCAGGCGGCCAGGTAAACCACGCGCGGGCGCTCGTCTTCAACTGCCGGGCTGAAGCGGATGGCTTTTTCCGGCTGTGGCATGGCATTGCTCCACTGCGGGATCTGCCCCTTGGACAGCTGTGTGATTTTTGCCGAGAGCTTCGCCAGGCGAGGCGCGCCCAGCAGCATGCGCGCGCCATTGGCGACATGCAGGGTAAAGCGCGCACCTTGCATGGCCGTGGAGAAATGGCCGGCCAGCCAGTCGGCGGTTTTCGTACGGTCGGCGTCGCGAGCACGCAGCTTTTTCACCAGGTCGCCGGTATTGATGCCGACCGGGCAGCGTTGCGCACACAACCCGGTGGCGGCGCAGGTGTCGATGCCTTGGTAATGGTAGGCCGCTTCCAGTTCGGTGGTGTCGACGCCTGCGCGTCTCTTTGCCTGGATATCGCGCCAGATCACGATGCGCTGGCGCGGGCTGAGCGTCAGGCCTTTGGAGGGACACACTGGCTCACAAAAACCACACTCGATGCACTTATCCACAAGCTCGTCGGCCGCAGGCAGCGGTTTAAGGTGCTTAAGGTGGATTTGCGGGTCTTCGCTCAGCACCACGTCGGGGTTAAGGATGCCGTTGGGGTCGAGCAGGCGTTTAAGCTGCCACATCAACTGGTAGGCATCGCTGCCCCATTCCAGCTCGACGAAGGGCGCCATATTACGGCCGGTGCCGTGTTCGGCTTTCAGCGAACCTCCGAACTCCACGGCTACCAACTGCGCCACATCGTCCATGAACGCCTGGTAGCGTGCGACTTCTTCACTGCTGTTGAAGCCTTGGGTGAACACGAAATGCAGATTGCCTTCCAGGGCGTGTCCGAAAAGGATTGCTTCGTCGTAGTGATGTTTGTCGAACAGCTCGATCAAGCGGTTTACGCCGATGGCCAGTTGCTCGACCGGGAAGGTCACGTCTTCGATGATCACCGTGGTGCCGGTTTTACGCACGGCGCCGACGGCCGGGAACGTGTCTTTGCGGATGGCCCACAGGCGGGCGTTTTCCAGCGGGTCTTGGGTGAAGTCGACCTGTTTTTCTACCGGGAAGGCGGCCAGGGACGCCATGATCAGCGCCAGTTGTTCCTGGAGTAATGAAGGTGATGCGGCACGGGATTCGATCAGCAGCGCGCAGGCGTTTTCCGATAGCTGCTGTACGAAAGCCGGCATGCCGGGTTTGTCCTGCACCGAGCGCATGCTGCGCCGGTCCAGCAACTCAACGGCGGAGACGGGTTGGGTTTTGAGCACCGTCACGGCATTGCAGCAGGTTTCCACGTCCGGGAACACAATCAGCGCCGAGGCCTTGTTCGGGTGGTCGATCACCGTGTCGTAGGTCACTGCGCTGATAAAACCGAGGGTGCCTTCGGAACCCACCAGTAGGTGGCTGAGGATATCCAGAGGTTCATCGAAATCCACCAAGGCGTTGAGTGACAGGCCGGTGGTGTTTTTCAGACGGTATTTGTGGCGGATTTTTGCAGCCAGTTCGGCATTTGCCCGCGTCTCCCGGCCCAGCGTGGCCAGGCGCTCCAGCAGCTCGCCATGCTGTTGGCGAAAGGCGCTGACACTGGCCGCGTCCTCGGTATCCAGGCGGCTGCCATCAGCCAGTACCAGGCGGATGCCGGCCAGGGTGTGATACGTGTTTTGCGCGGTGCCACAGCACATGCCGCTGGCATTGTTGGCGACGATGCCACCGATCTTGCAGGCGTTGATCGAGGCCGGGTCGGGGCCGATCTTGCGCCCGAACGGCGCCAACCACGCATTGGCCTGGGCGCCGATCACGCCGGGTTGCAGGCGGATCTGCGTGCCTTGGCCACGAATTTCGCGGCCATTCCAATTGTCGCCCAGCACGATCAGCACCGAGTCGCTGATGGCCTGACCGGACAAGCTGGTGCCGGCTGCGCGGAAGGTCACGGGTACGCGGTCGCGCTGGGCCAGGTGCAGCAGCGCCACGACTTCGTCTTCTGACTCCACGCGAACCACCAGCTGTGGGATCAGTCGGTAAAAGCTGGCGTCAGTGCCGAAGGCGAGGGTGGAAAGAGGGTCGTCGAAGCGACGATCTTTCGGGATCAGTTGTGCGACGTCGCTCAGGAAAGCAGCAGGCAGGCTCATCGGTCCTCCAGAAATAGCTGACGCCGGCATCGTTGTCCGGCGTCGATTCTTACCCTGTTACGCGCAGGTTTTAGTGCACCAGCATACCGGTGAACCAGTAGGCCTGCGCCAGCGTGATCAGCCCGACGATGGTGGCAAAAAACAGGCTGTGCTTGAGGGTAAAGCGGAACAGGTCGGACTCTTTGCCCACCAGGCCGGTGGCGGCGCAGGCCACCGCGATTGATTGTGGCGAGATCATCTTGCCGGTCACACCGCCGCTGGTATTGGCTGCTACCAGCAAGGTGTCGTTGACGCCGATCTGATGCGCCGTGGTGGCTTGCAGCGAGCTGAACAGGGCGTTGGACGAAGTGTCGGAGCCTGTCAGGAAAACCCCCAGCCAGCCGAGGAACGGCGAGAAGAACGGGAAGGCAGCGCCGGTGCCGGCCAATACCAGGGCCATGGTCGAGGACATGCCGGAGTAGTTGGTGACGAAGGCAAACGCCAACACCATGCCAATGGACAGGATCGGCCAGCGCAGTTCGTAGAAGGTCTCTTTTAAAGTGGTAAGACCAGTCTTGAGGTTGATTTTCAACACCAGCATCGAAATCAGTGCAGAGAAGAAAATCGCGGTGCCGGTGGCTGAAATCGGGTCCAGCTTGAACACGGCCGGAATCGCCGTGGGGTTGGTGACGATCGGGGCGACCTTGATCACCAGTTGATCCAGGTGCGGGATCGCGAAGTTGAACACCCAGCTGTACATCGAACCGCCGGCGGCGAACATCGCTTTGAACGGCTTGAGCGTCCAGATAGTGACCAGCACGGTGAGGATCAGGAACGGCGACCAGGCTTTGAAAATCTGCCCCAGGCTGTAAGGCGAGGCGACGGTTTGGCGTGGCTGGCCGAAGCCACCTGCGCTGGCGGTGACCGCTGCGGCGGAGGTGGCGCCGGCAATTTGTGCGCCGGCGCTGCGTTTGGGCTGCCAGACTTTCAGGAACAGCGTCAGCGCTACCAGGCTGGCCAGGGCCGAGGTGATGTCCGGCAGTTCCGGGCCGATGAAGTTGGAGGTGAAGTATTGGGTGACGGCAAAGCTCAGGCCCGCTACCAGTGCGGCTGGCCAGGTTTCGCGAACGCCGCGCAGGCCGTCCATCATGAACACCAGCCAGAACGGCACGAACAGCGACAGCAGCGGTAACTGGCGGCCGGCCATGGCGCCGATCTTGAACGAATCGATACCGGTGACTTGCCCGGCGACGATGATCGGAATGCCCAGCGCGCCGAACGCTACAGGCGCGGTGTTGGCGATCAGGCACAGGCCGGCGGCGTACAGCGGGTTGAAACCCAGGCCCACCAGCAGTGCGGCAGTAATTGCCACAGGGGCCCCAAAACCGGCTGCGCCTTCAAGGAAGGCGCCGAAGCAGAAGCCAATCAACAGCACCTGCAAGCGCTGGTCATCGGTAATCGACAGGACCGAGCTGCGGATGATTTCAAACTGCCCGCTCTTGACCGTCAGTTTGTAGAGGAATACGGCAGCGACGATGATCCAGGCGATGGGCCACAGGCCATAGGCAAACCCGTAACCGGCGGCGGCCAGCGCCATGTCTACCGGCATCTGGAACGCGAAAATCGCCACCAGGATCGACAGCGCCAGGGTGATGCTGCCTGCCACGTGGCCTTTTAGGCGGAACACGGCCAGTGCCAGGAAGAAAAATACGATCGGGATAACGGCGGCCAGTGCGGACAGGCCAAGGCTGCCGAGTGGGCTGTAGAGCTGTTGCCAGGTTTGCATAATGGGGTGGCCCCTGATTGTTGTTGTTTGGTCAGCTTGGATAATTGGTAATACCAATTTACAGTCGCTGTCGGCTAGAGTAAAAGCCTTGGCAGGGGTGTGTCAATTTGCCGCCCACGAAACTTTGGTCGTAGCGGTGTGGGTGAGGTGTTCTGGTTGGGTCAATCGAAGGCGTTCTGATAGGTGCCGCAAGCGCGGCGATAGGCGAGAATAGAGGGCCTGGCGAGTGGTCGGGTTTGTGGAGAGTGAGTTATGGGGTTTGATCAGGTGCGTCAGCGCCGTTTGTCTGACGATATTGTCGAGCAGCTTGAGGGCATGATCCTCGAGGGCACGCTCAAGTCGGGCGAACGCTTGCCGGCCGAGCGCGCTTTGGCTGAACAGTTTGGCGTGTCGCGCCCTTCGCTGCGGGAGGCGATCCAGAAGCTCGCGGCCAAGGGGTTGTTGGTCAGCCGCCAGGGCGGCGGTAACTATGTGGCGGATTCTCTGGGCTCGACCTTCAGTGATCCGTTGCTGCACCTGCTGGAAAATAACCCGGAGGCTCAGCGGGATTTGCTGGAGTTTCGTCAGACCCTGGAAGCGTCCTGTGCTTACTACGCCGCATTGCGTGCTACTGAGGTCGACCGCGAGCGGCTGACCGCAGCGTTTGAGGCGCTGCAGGATTGCTACACCCGCGCCGATGAAGTTAGCCGGCTGGAAGAGGGCGCAGCGGATGCGCGCTTTCACCTGGCCATCGCTGAGGCCAGCCATAACGCCGTGTTGCTGCACACCATTCGTGGGCTGTTCGATTTGCTCAAGCGTAACGTGGTGACCAATATCGGCGGCATGTACCAGCAGCGTACAGAAACCCGCGACATGCTCATCAGTCAGCATCGGGATTTGTATTTGGCAATTATCGAAGGGCGGGCCGAACAGGCGCGGGAAGTCTCAACACGTCACCTGCTGTATGTGCAGGAAGTGTTGGAGGAGGTGCGGCAGGAAGTTCAGCGCGTGGCTAGGGCGGAGCGACGTAAAGGGATGTAGCCCGCGTGGGCTACACCGTCACAAGGATTACTCTTCCTTGCCCTTGTTGCGCACGGCGCGATGCAACTCACGGTTGGAGTCGCGCTCACGCTCGGTATCGCGCTTGTCGTATTCCTTCTTGCCCTTGCCCAGCGCGATCTCGCACTTGACCAGGTGCTTGCTCCAGTACCAGGACAGGCAGATACAGGCATAGCCTTTCTGCTGTACGGCGGCAGAGAGCTTTTCCAGTTCGCGGGCGTTGAGCAACAGCTTGCGCGTGCGCACCGGGTCGGCAATCACGTGGGTGCTCGCGGTGGTCAGCGGGGTGATATGACTGCCCAGCAGCCATGCCTCGCCATCTTTGAGCAATACGTAGCTGTCGACCAGTTGCAGCTTGCTGGCGCGCAGACTTTTTACTTCCCAGCCGGCCAGGACCAGACCAGCCTCGAACCGATGTTCGATGAAGTAATCGTGTCGCGCCTTTTTATTTTGCGCGATGGTCCCTGTGGGGTGTTTCTTTTGTTTAGCCATAGGGGCGGCATTATAGGGAGTTGCGAGCGTGTCGGCTACGGTCAACCTGCGTGCTTGAGCGTGTTGGACGAATCCCGGACAATACCGGCAGTTCTCTGGTTTTTTTCTCTCGCGGATCGGGCTGTTCTTTCGCGATGTTTGCCTCAAGCAGTGGAAGTAACGCTCACATGACGACGCATATTCAACGTTCGGCTTTATTGCCTTATCCGGCTCAGGCGCTCTATGACCTGGTCAATGACGTAGCGCGTTACCCGGAATTCCTGCCTTGGTGCTCAACCGCCGAAGTGCTGGAAAGCAGTGATGAGCATATGGTCGCCAGTGTCGGGGTAGCCAAGGGTGGGCTTAGCCAGCATTTTGTTACGCGCAATGTGCTGGTGCCGGGCAAATCCATTGAGATGAACCTGCAGGAAGGGCCGTTCACCCAGTTGCATGGGGTATGGGTATTCAAGGCGCTGACCGACAAGGCCTGCAAGATCAGCCTGGACCTGTCCTTTGATTACGCCGGCCCGATTGTGCGGGCGACCTTGGGGCCTTTGTTCAACCAGGCGGCCAACACCCTGGTGGATGCATTCTGTCAGCGGGCCAAACAACTGCATGGTTGAGATTGAAGTGGTGTACGCCGCTGAGGACCGCCAGGTCTTGCTGGCGGTGACGGTGCCTGCGGGCACCAGCCTGAGGGCTGCGGTGCTGGCGTCGGGGATTGCTGAGCAATTTCCAGGCTTGGTATTGGCGGATTGCCAACTGGGCATATTCGGCAAAGTGGTCGCCGATGCGCACGTGCGTGTTGCGCAGCCAGGTGACCGAATTGAGATTTATCGGCCCTTGCTGGCAGACCCCAAGGAAGTGCGCAGGCTGCGTGCGGCCAAGGCGGCCTTGGCGCGGCAGCAGAACCCATAAGGCTGCCAATCGGCAGGCAACAAAAAGCCCGGCATGCCGGGCTTTTTATCGAGCGCCGCAAAATTACTGCGGGCTGGTGTCCAGAGGCTGTGGCGTCGGGACAGGAACGGTCTGCACGCCGTCGACGTCCTTCTGGATCTGATCCAGCAAGGAGCCAGGCTTGGCCGGTACTTCGGACTTAGGCTTCTCTGCTTCCTGCGCTGGCGCAGTCACATTGGTGCCGTTGTCCTTGCCGAGCAAGGCTTCATCACGGCTTACGCCGGGCATGAAGTCACCGGACAGGCTCACAAGCTGGTCATTGCCATTGAAGATGACACTGACGCGCTCCTGCTGGCGCTCACCGCCACCTGGCTGGATGCTGTAGAGATAATCCCAGCGATCGGCATGAAAAGTGTCGGTCAGCAGGGGGTTGCCCATAATAAACCGTACTTGCCGTCGGGTCATTCCCGGGCGTAACTGGTCTATCATGTCCTGCGTGACGACATTGCCCTGCTGGATGTCGATTTTGTAAACCCCGGGGAATGAACAACCGGCGAGTGCGAGCAGTCCCACAAGGGTGAAACTGGTTAGCAAGAGCTTGGTGTTTTGCATCGGTGGGCGACTTCCACTATCTTGGCTGGGACAACGTAAACGCCGATCATACCCGTATTAAGAGAAGCTGCGAAGCAGCATCCGCGAGAAAGCTAACCATGGTTGAAAATAGCGAACTACGCAAAGCCGGTCTTAAAGTGACTCTGCCACGAGTCAAGATTCTACAAATGCTCGATTCTGCTGAGCAGCGCCACATGAGTGCCGAGGATGTTTACAAGGCGCTGATGGAGTCTAACGAGGACGTTGGCCTGGCCACGGTTTACCGTGTGCTGACCCAGTTTGAAGCCGCAGGGCTGGTGGTTCGTCATAATTTCGACGGCGGTCATGCAGTGTTCGAATTGGCTGACGGTGGTCATCACGATCACATGGTTGACCTGGATACCAATGAGGTTATCGAGTTCACCAGCCCGGAAATCGAGAAGCTCCAGCACCAGATCGCTGAGCAGCATGGATTCGATTTGGTGGACCATAATCTGGTCCTGTACATCCGTAAGAAAAAGTAAAAATCGACACAGATTTGCTCTGTGAAACGATAGAAGGCGACCCTAGGGTCGCCTTCGTGCTTTCTACAAGAGAGAAAATAGAGCGAAAAAAGCTCGGTTCAAGCCTTGGCTGCCACTACCATCTTCTTCGCGTGGGCCAGGGACTCTTTCGTCAGGTCGATGCCGCCCAACATCCGCGCCACTTCTTCTACCCGCTCCGATTTGTTCAGCTTGGACACGGCCGTATGCGTCGCATCGCTGCCGCGCACTTTGTGTACAAATAAATGCTGATGCCCTTGGGCGGCCACTTGCGGCAAGTGAGTCACGGTGAGCACCTGGCCACGCTCCCCAAGGCGGCGCAGCAGTTGGCCGACAATCTCCGCCGTCGGCCCGCCAATCCCCACGTCCACTTCGTCGAATACCAGCGTGGGTACCCGCGAGGTCTGGGCGGTAATGACCTGAATCGCCAGGCTGATCCGCGACAGCTCACCGCCGGACGCCACTTTCGCCAGTGCCTTGAGCGGCTGGCCAGGGTTGGCGCTGACCAGCAGCTCCACCTGTTCCAGGCCATGGGGTTGCAGCTCGTTGCTGGTGTTGGCGTGCAGCTCAATGGTGAAGCGCCCGCCAGGCATGCCCAGGCGTTGAATTTCCTGCTCCACGGCACTGGCCAGGCTGGTAGCGGCTTGCTGGCGCAGGTGGCTGAGCTCGCGGGCCTTTTCCTGGTAATGGCGGGCGAAGGAGGCGAGTTCATCGCCCAGCCTTTCAATGGATTCATCATTGGCGTTGAGGGTTTCGATCTCATCCAGCAGCTTTTGCTGCATCGTCGCCACTTCGGTCGGCTGGATGCGGTGTTTGCGCGCCAGGGTATAGATAGTGTCCAGGCGCTCTTCGATTTCTTGCAGGCGCGCGGGGTCGGCGTCGAAGTGGTCCAGGAAGCGATTCAGTTCCCCAACGGCTTCTTCTACCTGGATCTGCGCACTGGTCAGCAGGGTGGTGGCCTCGCTCAAGGAGCCCGACCCGCTGTTCACGCTCGATAGGCGATTGAGGCTGGCGGTCAGTGCGTTCAGTACATTGCCCGAATCACTTTCGCTGCATTGCTCCACCACTTGGCGGCAGATACCCAGCAGGGTTTCGGCGTTGGTCAGGTTTTTGTGTTCCTGCTCAAGTTGCTCCAGCTCGGTTTCGCCAAGGCCCAGGCTCTCCAGCTCTTCAAGCTGATAGCTGAGCAGTTGATGGCGAGCGCGTTGTTCGTCGCCGGAATTGGAAAGTCGCTCCAGCTCCTGGCGGGTTTGCCTCCAGCGCTGGGCGGCAAGCTGCACCTGGCGCGCCAGGTCGGTGGCGCCGGCGTATTCGTCGAGCAGGCGGCGATGAGTGTCGGTTTTCAGCAAGGATTGGTGTTCGTGCTGGCTGTGGATATCGATCAGCAACTCGCCCAGTGCCTTTAAATCGCCAAGCGGGCAGGGCGTGCCATTGATGTAGCCGCGTGAACGACCTTCCGCCGTAATGACGCGGCGCAGGATGCACGGGCCTTCATTATTAAGGTCGCGCTCGGCCAGCCAGGCCTCAGCTTCGGGAATATCGGCCAGGTCGAACGTGGCCAGAATGTCGGCCTTGTCTGCGCCGGGGCGTACCACGCCACTGTCGGCGCGGTCGCCCAGGGTCAGGCCCAGGGCGTCGAGCATGATCGATTTGCCGGCGCCGGTTTCGCCTGTGATTACGCTCATCCCGCGATCCAGTTCGAGATCCAGGTGTTCAACGATGGCGTAGTTATGTACGGACAGGTGCACCAGCATGACGGCCGCTCCCAGGCTTTAGGTCTGGTTATTTATACAGTGTTTTATTCAGGGCTGGCAATCCTGGTGCTTAGCTCAATTTGCTTGAGTGCGCGGATTTTTTAGCGCAAAGCGCAATGACGCTGCCGGAATTGATCCAGAGCAAGCGAAAGACTTTTGGTAACGCCTGCGCCCTTGAACCTGAAAATTGTGGCCCCATATACCGGAACAGAAGCGCGAGTTGAGTTCGCGCATGATTTTGAAAGGAGAAATCTATGGCTGACGAACAGACGCAGGATACGCAAACTCCAGACGCCAATTCGGCTGCCGGTGATGAACTGGCAACTCGTGTGCAAGTGCTCGAAGAGCAATTGGCCGCTGCGCAGGATCAATCTTTGCGTGTTGCCGCCGATCTGCAGAACGTCCGCCGCCGTGCCGAGCAGGATGTCGAGAAAGCTCACAAATTCGCGCTGGAAAAATTCGCCAACGACCTGCTGCCGATTATCGACAGCCTGGAGCGTGGCCTTGAGTTGTCCAACCCGGATGACGAAAACATCCGTCCGATGCGCGAAGGGATCGAGCTGACCCTGAAAATGTTCCAGGACACCCTGAAGCGTTATCAGTTGGAAGCCATCGATCCGCAAGGCGGTGAGCCGTTCAATGCTGAGCATCACCAAGCCATGGCCATGCAGGAAAGCCATGACCTGGAGCCCAACAGTGTACTGAAAGTGTTCCAGAAGGGTTATCAGCTCAACGGTCGCTTGCTGCGCCCGGCGATGGTAGTGGTGAGCAAGGCTCCTGCACCCGTTGCACCTTCTATTGATGAGCAGGCTTGAAATCAGTCGTAACGGCCCCATCTATAAGTCAAGCGTTTAAGTGCTACCGCAGTTAGCCACCACTGCTGCGGCAACCTAATTAAAGTTTCGGGAGAGTAAATCATGGGCAAAATTATCGGTATCGACCTGGGGACTACCAACTCCTGCGTCTCCGTGCTGGAAAACGGCGTTGCTAAAGTTATCGAAAACGCCGAAGGCGCGCGTACCACGCCGTCGATCATTGCTTACGCCAACGACGGTGAAATCCTCGTCGGTCAGTCGGCCAAGCGTCAGGCTGTCACCAACCCGCACAACACCCTGTACGCGGTTAAGCGTCTGATCGGTCGTAAGTTCGACGAAGAAGTCGTACAGAAAGACATCAAGATGGTCCCTTACAAAATCGCCAAGGCTGACAACGGTGACGCCTGGGTTGAAGTAAACGGCCAGAAAATGTCGCCGCCGCAAATCTCGGCTGAAATCTTGAAAAAGATGAAGAAAACCGCCGAAGACTACCTCGGTGAAGCCGTGACTGAAGCGGTGATCACCGTTCCGGCCTACTTCAACGACAGCCAGCGTCAGGCGACCAAAGACGCCGGCCGCATCGCTGGCCTGGACGTAAAACGTATCATCAACGAACCCACCGCAGCCGCTCTGGCCTACGGTATGGACAAGGCCAAGGGCGACCACACCGTGATCGTTTATGACCTGGGTGGTGGTACTTTCGACGTCTCCGTCATCGAGATCGCTGAAGTTGACGGCGAGCACCAGTTCGAAGTGTTGGCCACCAACGGCGACACCTTCCTGGGTGGTGAAGACTTTGACATTCGTCTGATCGACTACCTCGTTGACGAATTCAAGAAAGAAAGCGGCATGAACCTTAAAGGTGACCCGCTGGCGATGCAGCGCCTGAAAGAAGCCGCTGAAAAAGCCAAGATCGAGCTGTCTTCGGCTCAGTCGACCGACGTGAACCTGCCGTACATCACTGCAGACGCCACTGGTCCTAAGCACTTGAACGTGAAAATCTCGCGTTCCAAGCTCGAAGCGCTGGTTGAAGACCTGGTACAGCGCACCATCGAGCCTTGCCGCATTGCGCTGAAAGACTCCGGTATCGATGTTGGCTCGATCAACGACGTGATCCTGGTTGGCGGTCAGACCCGTATGCCACTGGTTCAGAAGCTGGTCACCGAGTTCTTCGGTAAAGAAGCACGTAAAGACGTGAACCCGGACGAAGCGGTTGCCATGGGGGCTGCGATCCAGGGTGCGGTATTGGCCGGCGACGTGAAAGACGTTCTGCTGTTGGACGTCAGCCCGCTGACCCTGGGTATCGAAACCATGGGTGGCGTGATGACCGCGCTGATCGAGAAAAACACCACGATTCCTACCAAGAAATCGCAAGTGTTCTCGACTGCCGACGACAACCAGGGCGCTGTGACCATTCACGTGCTGCAAGGTGAGCGTAAGCAAGCCGCTCAGAACAAGTCCCTGGGCAAGTTCGACCTGGCTGAGATTCCACCAGCGCCACGTGGCGTGCCGCAAATTGAAGTGACCTTTGACATCGATGCCAACGGTATCCTGCACGTAGGTGCCAAAGACAAGGCGACCGGCAAAGAGCAGAAGATCACCATCAAGGCCAACTCCGGTCTGTCTGATGAAGAAATTCAACAGATGATTCGTGATGCTGAAACCAACGCCGAGGCTGACAAGAAGTTTGAAGAGCTGGCCGCTGCCCGTAACCAGGGTGATGCACTGGTTCACTCGACACGCAAAATGATCTCCGAAGCGGGCGACAAAGTAACCGCCGAAGAGAAAACCGCGATCGAGGCTGCTCTGGTTGCCCTGGAAGCCGCCGTTAAAGGTGACGACAAGGCTGCCATCGAAGCCAAGGTTGAGGAGCTGTCGAAAGTCTCCGCGCCGGTTGCCCAGAAAATGTACGCCGAGCAAGGCCAGCCGGCAGAAGGCGCTGCACAGCACGCAGAGCCTGAAGCCAAGCACGATGATGTTGTCGATGCCGAGTTCGAAGAAGTCAAAGAGCAGAAGTAAGTTGGTTGCCCGGTTGACCGCTATCAAGCGGTGACTGGTAGGATGTCGCCGCGCGGGAGCTTGCTCCCGCGTTGGCGTGTCTGGGGTATGTGAATTTTTACAGCATGCGACAAGGTTCGGGTGCTGGCGGTGTGATCGGGAATGCTCCTGCTTTCCGAGCAGTAAATACCGCATTTTTGGCCGGGTCCCTGGCTAAAAAGTAGTTATGACCAGGATCGTTGAATTGACGTGAGTTGGGTCCGGGCCTGTATTGGGGCTCAACGAGTTCGGCAAGGCTCAGGAGGGCCGGGCTGAACGTCCTTAAGAGTGCAAAGACTTATGGCAAAGCGTGACTATTACGAAGTGTTGGGTGTGGAGCGCAGCTCCAGCGAGGCGGACCTGAAAAAGGCTTACCGTCGCCTGGCGATGAAGCACCACCCGGACCGTAATCCGGATAGCAAAGAATCCGAAGAGATGTTCAAAGAGGCCAATGAGGCCTACGAATGCTTGTCTGATTCCAGTAAACGCGCGGCCTACGACCAGTATGGTCATGCCGGTGTCGACCCGAGCATGGGTGGCGGCGGTGCCGGTTTTGGTGGTCAGAACTTCTCCGATATTTTCGGCGACGTGTTCAGCGACTTCTTTGGTGGCGGCCGTGGCGGTCAGCGCGGCGGTGCCCAGCGTGGCAGTGACTTGCGTTACACGCTGGAGCTGAACCTGGAAGAGGCTGTGCGCGGTACCACGGTCAATATCCGTGTACCGACACTGGTCAATTGCAAGCCGTGCGACGGTTCGGGGGCCAAGAAGGGGTCCTCGCCGATTACCTGTCCGACCTGTGGCGGTATTGGCCAGGTGCGCATGCAGCAGGGCTTCTTCTCGGTGCAGCAGACCTGCCCGCGCTGCCATGGCCAGGGCAAGATCATTTCCGATCCGTGCGACTCCTGCCACGGCGAAGGTCGTGTCGAAGAGTACAAGACCCTTTCGGTGAAAGTGCCGGCGGGTGTTGATACCGGTGACCGTATTCGCCTGTCTGGCGAAGGCGAGGCGGGCACTCAAGGTGGCCCGACGGGCGACCTGTACGTGGTGATCAATGTGCGTGAGCACTCGATCTTCCAGCGTGATGGCAAGCACCTGTTCTGCGAAGTGCCGATCAGCTTTGTCGACGCGGCATTGGGTGGTGAGCTGGAAATTCCGACCCTTGATGGTCGGGTCAAGCTCAAGATCCCGGAAGGCACCCAGACCGGCAAGCAGTTCCGTATCCGTGGCAAAGGCGTTGCGCCGGTGCGCGGTGGCGGTGCTGGCGACTTGATGTGCCGTGTGGCGGTGGAAACGCCGGTCAATCTGGGTCGCCGTCAACGCGAACTGCTTGAAGAGTTCCGCAGCTCGTTGGAAGGCGATGACTCCCATTCGCCGAAAACTACCGGCTTCTTCGATGGCGTGAAGCGCTTCTTCGGCGACTTGTAAGGACGTGAATATGCGACGTATAGCCGTAATGGGCGCTGCCGGGCGCATGGGCAAGACGCTGGTCGAGGCGGTGCAGCAGCGCTCGCCGGCCTCCGGGCTGACGGCGGCGATTGTTCGCCCCGGCAGCACGCTGATCGGTGCGGACGCCGGTGAGCTGGCCTCGCTGGGTCGCATCGGCGTTTCGTTGTCGGGCAACCTGGAGCAGGTGGCTGACGAGTTTGATGTGCTGATCGACTTCACCTTGCCGGAAGTGATGCTGAAAAACCTGGCGTTCTGCCGCAAGGCTGGCAAGGCCATGGTCATCGGCACCACAGGCTTGAATGCAGAGCAGAAGCAGTTGCTGGTGGAGGCGGGCAAGGATATTCCGATCGTCTTCGCCGCCAACTTCAGCGTCGGCGTGAACTTGTCGCTCAAGTTGCTGGACCTGGCCGCGCGCGTGTTGGGTGATGAGGCGGATATCGAGATTATCGAGACCCACCATCGCCACAAGATCGATGCACCGTCGGGTACTGCGCTGCGCATGGGTGAGGCGATTGCCGATGCCCTGGGGCGCGACCTGTCTAAAGTCGCTGTTTACGGGCGTGAAGGCCATACCGGTGCGCGTGCCCATGACACCATCGGCTTTGCCACTGTGCGCGGTGGTGATGTGGTGGGTGATCACACCGTGCTGTTTGCAAGTGAAGGCGAGCGCCTGGAGATCACGCACAAAGCCTCCAGCCGCATGACATTTGCCAAGGGTGCGGTGCGTGCGGCGCTCTGGCTGGAAGGTCGTGAGCCTGGTCTGTATGACATGCGCGACGTGCTGGATCTGCACTAAGAGTAGCCAAAACCGGGCCTCAAGCTTATGCTTAGGCCCCGTTTTTACCCGCTAGGCGACGTCCTGTCGCATTCCCCTGCCTTTAAGGCTCATTAGCGGTGGACCAAAAAAGCCTTTTTCTGTAAGCTACAGCTTTAGTGTGTCCACTAAAAGCGCGCAGAATAATTCAGTGAAGAAGCGGGGTGACGTGTCCATACGTCACTCCGCTTTTTTACAACCTGCGATCGCCCTTTCAGGCTTTATTTACGGGAGGTCTTCTTGACTAAGCCAGCCATACTCGCCCTTGCTGATGGCAGCATTTTTCGCGGCGAAGCCATTGGAGCCGACGGTCAAACCGTTGGAGAGGTAGTGTTTAACACTGCCATGACCGGCTATCAGGAAATCCTTACCGATCCTTCCTACGCCCAGCAAATCGTTACCCTGACCTATCCGCACATCGGCAACACCGGTACTACACCGGAAGACGTCGAGTCTGATCGTGTCTGGTCGGCCGGTCTGGTCATTCGTGATCTGCCACTGGTTGCGAGCAACTGGCGTAACACGATGTCGCTGTCCGATTACTTGAAAGCCAACAATGTTGTGGCGATCGCCGGTATCGATACGCGTCGCCTTACACGCATCCTGCGTGAAAAAGGCTCGCAGAACGGCTGCATCATGGTCGGTGACAATATCTCCGAAGAGGCGGCGATTGCCGCTGCCCAAGGCTTCCCTGGCCTGAAGGGCATGGACCTGGCGAAAGTTGTCAGCGTCAAAGAGAAGTACGAGTGGCGCTCCACTGTCTGGGACTTGAAGACCGACAGTCACGCGACCATCGACGCCAGCGAGCTGCCATACCATGTTGTGGCCTACGACTACGGCGTGAAGTACAACATCCTGCGCATGCTGGTTGAGCGCGGCTGCCGCGTGACCGTGGTGCCGGCGCAAACGCCTGCGAGCGATGTGCTGGCCCTGCAACCGGACGGCGTGTTCCTGTCCAACGGCCCGGGTGACCCTGAGCCATGCGACTACGCCATCCAGGCCATCAAGGACGTGCTGGAAACCGAGATTCCGGTATTCGGTATCTGCCTCGGTCACCAGCTGCTGGCCCTGGCGTCCGGCGCCAAGACCCTGAAAATGGGCCACGGCCACCACGGTGCCAACCACCCGGTACAAGACCTGGACACCGGCGTTGTGATGATCACCAGCCAGAACCACGGTTTTGCGGTGGATGAAGCAACCTTGCCGAGCAACGTTCGCGCCATTCACAAGTCGCTGTTCGACGGCTCCTTGCAAGGCATCGAGCGCACCGACAAGAGCGCGTTCAGCTTCCAGGGCCACCCTGAAGCCAGCCCTGGCCCGAACGACGTAGCGCCGCTGTTCGACCGTTTCATCAATGAGATGGCCAAGCGACGCTGACTGAGAGGCCTGCGGGCGGCCCCGTACCTCGGTGGCCCCCGCAGGCTCTTCAACGATTGTTCAAGACGGCTTGCCGACTGACCTGCGGATTTGAGTGACAAACCCATGCCAAAACGTACAGACATAAAAAGCATCCTGATTCTCGGCGCTGGCCCGATCGTGATCGGCCAGGCTTGCGAATTCGACTACTCCGGCGCCCAGGCTTGTAAGGCCCTGCGCGAAGAGGGTTACCGCGTCATCCTGGTGAACTCCAACCCGGCCACCATCATGACCGACCCGGACATGGCCGACGCCACTTACATCGAACCGATCAAGTGGCAGACCGTTGCCAAGATCATCGAGAAAGAGCGTCCCGACGCGCTGCTGCCGACCATGGGTGGCCAGACCGCACTCAACTGCGCCCTGGACCTGGAGCGCGAAGGCGTTCTGGAGAAGTTCGGCGTAGAGATGATTGGCGCCAACGCCGACACCATCGACAAGGCTGAAGACCGTTCGCGTTTCGACAAGGCCATGAAGTCCATCGGCCTTGACTGCCCGCGCTCCGGTATTGCCCACAGCATGGAAGAGGCCAACGCGGTTCTCGAAAAGCTGGGCTTCCCGTGCATCATTCGTCCGTCCTTCACCATGGGCGGCACCGGTGGCGGTATTGCTTACAACCGTGAAGAGTTCGAAGAAATCTGCGCCCGTGGCCTGGACCTGTCGCCGACCAAAGAGCTGCTGATCGACGAATCCCTGATCGGCTGGAAAGAGTACGAGATGGAGGTTGTCCGCGACAAAAAGGACAACTGCATCATCGTCTGCTCCATCGAAAACTTCGACCCGATGGGCGTGCACACCGGCGACTCGATCACCGTTGCTCCGGCGCAGACCCTGACGGACAAGGAATACCAGATCATGCGTAACGCCTCGTTGGCGGTACTGCGTGAGATCGGCGTTGAAACCGGCGGTTCCAACGTTCAGTTCGGTATCTGCCCGGACACCGGTCGTATGGTCGTGATCGAGATGAACCCGCGTGTGTCGCGTTCTTCGGCACTGGCTTCGAAAGCGACCGGCTTCCCGATTGCGCGCATCGCCGCCAAGTTGGCGATCGGTTACACCCTGGACGAGCTGCAAAACGAAATCACGGGCGGCGCTACACCGGCGTCTTTCGAGCCGTCCATCGACTACGTCGTGACCAAGCTGCCGCGCTTTGCCTTCGAGAAGTTCGCCAAGGCCGACGCACGCTTGACCACTCAGATGAAGTCGGTTGGCGAAGTAATGGCCATCGGCCGGACCTTCCAGGAATCCCTGCAGAAAGCCCTGCGCGGCCTGGAAGTGGGTGTTTGCGGCCTGGATGAAAAGCTCGACCTGAGCAACCCGGAAAGCATGAGCGTGCTCAAGCGCGAGCTGACCGTGCCGGGCGCCGAGCGTATCTGGTACGTGGCCGATGCTTTCCGCGCGGGTATGACCGTCGAACAGATCTTCGGCATGAACATGATCGATCCGTGGTTCCTGGTGCAGATCGAAGATCTGATCAAGGAAGAAGAGAAGGTCAAGACCCTCGGTCTGTCCTCTATCGACCGCGACCTGATGTTCCGCCTCAAGCGCAAAGGTTTCTCCGATCAGCGTCTGGCCAAGCTGCTGGGTGTGACCGAGAAGAACCTGCGCACCCACCGCCACAAGCTGGAAATCTTCCCGGTCTACAAGCGCGTTGATACCTGCGCGGCCGAGTTCGCCACCGACACCGCGTACCTGTACTCCACTTACGAGGAAGAGTGCGAGGCCGCGCCGTCGGGCCGCGACAAGATCATTATCCTGGGCGGCGGTCCGAACCGTATTGGCCAGGGTATCGAGTTCGACTACTGCTGCGTACACGCCGCCCTCGCGCTGCGCGAAGACGGGTACGAGACCATCATGGTCAACTGCAACCCGGAAACTGTTTCGACTGACTACGACACTTCCGACCGTCTGTACTTTGAGCCGGTAACCCTGGAAGACGTGCTGGAAATCTGCCGCGTCGAGAAGCCGAAAGGCGTGATCGTGCAGTACGGCGGCCAAACCCCGCTGAAGCTGGCGCGTGCCCTGGAAGCGGCCGGCGTGCCGATCATCGGCACCAGCCCTGACGCCATCGACCGTGCCGAAGACCGTGAGCGCTTCCAGCAAATGGTCGAGCGCCTGAACCTGCGTCAGCCGCCAAACGCCACCGTGCGCAGCGAAGACGAAGCCATCCGCGCCGCCAGCAAGATTGGCTACCCGCTGGTGGTGCGTCCGTCCTACGTATTGGGCGGCCGGGCGATGGAAATCGTCTACGAAGAAGAAGAACTCAAGCGCTACCTGCGTGATGCGGTGAAAGTGTCGAACGACAGCCCGGTGCTGCTGGACCACTTCCTCAACTGCGCCATCGAAATGGACGTGGATGCGGTGTGCGACGGTACCGACGTAGTCATCGGCGCGATCATGCAGCACATCGAACAGGCTGGCGTTCACTCCGGTGACTCCGCTTGCTCGCTGCCGCCGTACTCGCTGCCAGCGCACATCCAGGACGAGATGCGCGAACAGGTCAAGAAAATGGCCTTGGAACTGGGCGTGGTCGGCCTGATGAACGTTCAGTTGGCGCTGCAAGGCGAAGACATCTACGTCATCGAAGTGAACCCGCGTGCTTCGCGTACCGTGCCATTTGTTTCCAAGTGCATCGGTGTGTCCCTGGCCATGATCGCTGCCCGCGTGATGGCGGGTAAGACCCTGAAGGAAATCGGCTTCACCAAGGAAATCATTCCTAACTTCTACAGCGTGAAAGAGGCGGTGTTCCCATTCGCCAAATTCCCTGGTGTGGACCCGATCCTGGGCCCAGAGATGAAGTCCACCGGTGAAGTAATGGGCGTGGGCGATACCTTCGGTGAAGCATTCGCCAAGGCCCAGATGGGCGCCAGCGAAGTGCTGCCGACCGGCGGTACTGCGTTTATCAGCGTGCGTGATGATGACAAACCACTGGTTGCAGGCGTGGCCCGTGATCTGATCAACTTGGGCTTTGAAGTCGTGGCAACTGCCGGGACCGCCAAGCTGATCGAAGCTGCCGGCCTGAAAGTACGTCGCGTGAACAAGGTGACGGAAGGCCGTCCGCACGTGGTCGACATGATCAAGAATGACGAAGTCACGCTGATCATCAACACCACCGAAGGTCGCCAGTCGATCGCGGACTCCTACTCCATTCGTCGTAATGCCTTGCAGCACAAGATCTACTGCACCACCACCATTGCTGCTGGCGAAGCCATCTGCGAAGCGCTCAAGTTCGGTCCGGAAAAGACCGTGCGTCGCTTGCAGGATCTACACGCAGGATTGAAGGCATGACCAAATACCCAATGACCGTTCAGGGCTTCAAGGCCCTGGAAGAGGAGCACGCCCATCTGACCAAGGTCGTCCGCCCGAAGCTGAGCCAGGACATCGGTACGGCCCGCGAGCTGGGTGACTTGAAGGAAAACGCCGAATACCACGCTGCTCGAGAGCAGCAGGGTATGGTTGAGGCGCGGATCCGTGATATCGAAGGCCGCCTGCAGAACTCGGTGGTGATCGACGTAACGACCATTCCTAAAACCGGCAAGGTGATTTTCGGCACCACCGTGGAAATCGCCAACGTCGAAACGGACGAAAGCGTGGTTTACCACATCGTCGGTGAGGACGAGGCTGACTTCAAGCTCGGCAAGATCTCCGTCGGTTCGCCACTGGCCCGCGCCTTGATTGCCAAGGAAGAGGGTGATGTGGTGACCGTTAAGACGCCAGGTGGCGTTACCGAGTACGAGATTGTTGAAGTTCGTCACGTCTGAAAGGCGGCGCCCGCTTCGTGCGGGCGCCATGCTTTGGCAGCTCGCCCAGATGCTTTGGGTGGGTGGCCTATGGTTGTTGCACATCGGTGTGCTGCCGGTGTTGGGCCTGATTGGCTTGGCACCGCTGCTGATCGATGAGCTCAACGGAATGCTGAGTGCGCTGCTGGTGGGTTTTTCAGCGGCGTGCGTGACGCTCCAGGCATTGGTGCTGGTCAAGACCGAGGGTTTGAGGAGCTTGTGGCGGGATATTCGCGGCCAACTGCTGTTGATGGCGCTGTATGCGTGCGCAATGTTTTGCGTGGTGCATGTGTGGCTGCCGCAAGCGTTGCGCTGGCAGCTATTCAGCTATCTTGTGCTAGGGTTCTCCGGCCTGGTGCTGGTTATACAGCCGGCACCGGGATGGAGCGGCGGGGCGCGCGAAGCACGCCCGTGACCCTTGTATTACTTGAAGCGGTGTACGTTCGACAGCTGCTTGTTGACGCTGAAGTTCTTGCGATACAGCAGTGCCATCTTGCCGATGACCTGTACCAGGTCCGCTTTGCCGACCTTGCACAGTTCTGCAATGGCGGCCAAACGCGCTTCGCGGTCAAGGATGTTGACCTTGATCTTGATCAGTTCATGATCGCCCAATGCGCGTTCCAGTTCGGCTAACACACCTTCAGTCAAACCGTTGTCTGCCACAATCAGAACTGGTTTCAGATGGTGGCCAATGGATTTGTACTGTTTCTTCTGCTCTTGAGTGAGCGGCATAATCTGACCCCTGCGTCTGATCTTGTAAAAAGCGGCGGCCAGTTTACCCGAGCGAGTCCGGGACCGCCCAGTTAATCACGACCCGTTTTATTTTCGAGGTGGCCCGTGGCCCGTTCCAAAACCAGCCTTAAGTGGCTACAAGAACATTTCAACGATCCTTACGTCAAAAAGGCGCAAAAGGACGGCTACCGTTCCCGGGCCAGCTACAAACTGCTGGAGATCCAGGACAAGGATAAATTGATTCGTCCAGGCATGAGCGTTATCGACCTTGGCGCAGCCCCTGGTGGCTGGTCCCAAGTGACCAGTCGTCTGATTGGTGGGCAAGGTCGATTGATCGCTTCAGACATCCTTGAGATGGACAGCATCCCGGATGTGACCTTTGTACACGGCGACTTCACCCAGGATACGGTGTTGGCCGAGATCCTTGAGGCTGTGGGAAATTCGCAGGTAGACCTTGTGATTTCCGACATGGCCCCCAATATGAGTGGATTACCGGCCGTTGATATGCCGCGAGCCATGTTCCTGTGCGAGTTGGCACTGGATCTGGCGGGTCGGGTTTTGCGTCCCGGTGGTGATTTCCTGGTGAAAGTCTTCCAGGGCGAAGGTTTTGACGAGTACCACAAGAAGATTCGCAAATTGTTCGACAAGGTACAGACGCGCAAACCAGACTCTTCGCGAGACCGGTCACGCGAGCAATACCTGCTGTGCCGCGGCTTCCGTGGTGTCGAAGGGGCGGAGAGCGAAGAGCGTTTTTGAGGAATTCGAGGAGGGCGATAGGTTTTTTTATATCGCTTTCGTCACGAAGCTTTACGAATATTGTGTAGTCAAAGTTTCACAAAGGGTTACAGACGGCGCCTGCCAGAGTTGTAGGTAATGTAGTAAGTTAGGCCGGTGAATATCATGCGAAGCGCGCGCCAGTAGCGGAGCTTGCTTCAGAGGGTAGTTAATTGAACGATATGGCAAAGAATCTGATCCTGTGGTTGATCATCGCGGCTGTCCTGGTGACGGTGATGAACAACTTCTCCAGCCCTAACGAGCCGCAGACCCTCAACTATTCCGACTTCATCCAGCAAGTTAAGGATGGCAAGGTCGAGCGCGTAGCGGTTGATGGCTACGTGATCACCGGCAAGCGCAACGATGGCGACAGCTTCAAGACCATTCGTCCGGCAATCCAGGACAACGGTCTGATCGGCGACTTGGTGGATAACCATGTAGTGGTTGAAGGCAAGCAGCCTGAACAGCAGAGCATCTGGACTCAGCTATTGGTAGCGAGCTTCCCGATCCTGGTGATTATCGCCGTGTTCATGTTCTTCATGCGCCAGATGCAAGGTGGTGCGGGAGGCAAGGGCGGGCCGATGAGCTTCGGCAAGAGCAAGGCGCGCCTGCTCTCTGAAGATCAGGTGAAAACCACCCTGGCTGACGTCGCAGGTTGTGATGAAGCCAAGGAAGAAGTCGGTGAGCTGGTTGAGTTCCTGCGTGATCCGGGCAAGTTCCAGCGCCTGGGCGGCCGCATTCCTCGCGGCGTGCTGATGGTCGGTCCTCCGGGTACCGGTAAAACCTTGCTGGCCAAGGCGATTGCCGGTGAAGCCAAGGTGCCGTTCTTCACCATTTCCGGTTCTGACTTCGTCGAGATGTTCGTCGGTGTTGGTGCCAGCCGTGTTCGCGATATGTTCGAACAGGCCAAAAAGCACGCACCGTGCATCATCTTCATCGACGAAATCGACGCCGTGGGTCGCCATCGTGGCGCCGGCATGGGTGGCGGTCACGATGAGCGTGAGCAGACCCTCAACCAATTGCTGGTTGAGATGGACGGCTTTGAAATGAATGACGGCATCATCGTCATCGCCGCGACTAACCGTCCCGACGTGCTCGACCCAGCGTTGCTGCGTCCAGGCCGTTTCGACCGTCAGGTTGTGGTGGGGCTGCCGGATATTCGTGGTCGCGAACAGATCCTGAAAGTACACATGCGCAAAGTGCCAATGGGTGACGACGTGGCTCCGGCCGTGATTGCCCGTGGTACGCCAGGTTTCTCCGGTGCCGACCTGGCCAACCTGGTCAACGAGGCTTCGTTGTTCGCTGCCCGTACCGGCAAGCGCATTGTGGAAATGAAAGAGTTCGAACTGGCCAAAGACAAGATCATGATGGGTGCCGAGCGCAAATCCATGGTCATGTCCGAGAAAGAGAAGCAGAACACCGCTTATCACGAAGCCGGTCACGCCATTGTTGGTCGCGTTGTGCCTGAGCACGACCCGGTCTACAAAGTGTCGATCATTCCTCGTGGCCGTGCGCTGGGTGTGACCATGTTCCTGCCGGAAGAGGATCGTTACAGTCTCTCCAAGCGTGCGCTGATCAGCCAGATCTGTTCTCTGTATGGCGGCCGGATTGCTGAAGAGATGACGCTTGGCTTCGACGGTGTGACCACCGGTGCTTCAAACGACATCATGCGTGCCAGCCAGATTGCGCGGAACATGGTGACCAAGTGGGGGTTGTCGGAAAAACTCGGTCCTTTGATGTATGCCGAGGAAGAAGGCGAAGTGTTCCTGGGTCGTGGTGGCGGCGGTCAAGCTGCCAGCTTCTCGGGTGAGACGGCCAAGCTGATCGACTCCGAAGTGCGCAGCATCATTGACCAGTGCTACGGCACGGCCAAGCAGATCCTGACGGATAACCGCGACAAGCTCGATGCAATGGCTGATGCGCTGATGAAGTACGAAACCATTGATGCCGATCAGATTGACGACATCATGGCGGGTCGCGCACCGCGTGAGCCTCGTGATTGGGAAGGTGGTTCGGGCACTTCGGGCACCCCGCCTGTGGTACAGAACGAACGTCCTGAAGCCCCGATCGGCGGCCCCGCAGCTGACCACTAAGGTTTGAAATGACTTCTGCGCTGTCCTCCACCCGGTTGCCTTGCGGCAACCGGGTTCTTGATTTGGCCCATACGCATGTCATGGGCATTCTTAATGTAACCCCCGATTCTTTTTCTGACGGCGGCCGCTTCAATCAGCAGGATGCCGCGTTGCGTCATGCCGAGGCGATGGTGGCGGCCGGCGCGACCTTGATTGATGTCGGTGGTGAGTCAACTCGACCGGGCGCTCGCGTGGTTTCTCCCTTGGAGGAGCTGGAGCGGGTCGCGCCAATCGTCGAGCGGATTGCCCGTGAGCTGGATGTGATCATCTCGGTGGACACCTCGACTCCCGCAGTAATGCGCGAGACAGCGCGCCTCGGTGCGGGGCTGATCAACGATGTGCGCTCCCTTCAGCGTGATGGCGCGCTGGATGCGGCGGCGGCAACCGGACTGCCGGTGTGCCTTATGCATATGTTGGGAGAGCCCGGCAATATGCAGGACAGCCCGCATTACGATGATCTGGTTGGTGAGGTGAGTGGGTTTCTTGCGCAAAGAATGACTCAATGCGCCAAGGTGGGCATCGCAGCCGAAAAGATTATCCTGGATCCCGGGTTTGGCTTCGCCAAGACCCTGCAACACAACTTGAGCCTGTTCAAGCATATGGAAGCTTTGCACGCCCTTGGTCGACCCTTGTTGGTCGGCGTGTCGCGCAAGAGCATGATAGGGCTGGCCCTGAATCGCCCTGTGGGTGAGCGGTTGTACGGTGGCCTGGCGTTGGCGGCACTCGCCGTGACCAAGGGCGCGCGTATTTTGCGGGTGCATGATGTCGCCGAGACGGTTGATGTGGTGCGCATGCTGGCCGCGGTAGAATCAGCCGAATAAGAATGATGGAGCACTTATGACTAAAAAATATTTTGGCACCGACGGTATTCGTGGTCGGGTCGGCGAATTCCCGATTACTCCTGATTTCATGCTCAAGCTGGGTTGGGCGGCCGGTATGGCGTTCCGCAGCATGGGCGCTTGCCGCATCCTGGTGGGCAAAGACACTCGCATCTCGGGTTACATGTTCGAATCTGCGCTGGAGGCGGGGCTGTCTGCCGCAGGCGCCGATGTCATGCTGCTGGGGCCCATGCCGACGCCGGCAATCGCTTACCTGACGCGTACCTTCCACGCTGAAGCCGGTATCGTGATCAGTGCCTCGCACAATCCCCATGATGACAACGGCATCAAGTTCTTCTCGGGCCAGGGCACCAAGCTGCCGGACGAGATCGAGCTGATGATCGAAGAGTTGCTGGACGCGCCGATGACCGTGGTTGAGTCCAGCAAGCTGGGCAAGGTCTCGCGTATCAATGACGCCTCAGGCCGTTACATCGAGTTCTGCAAGAGCAGTGTGCCGACCAGCACCAACTTTGCCGGCCTCAAAATTGTTGTCGACTGTGCTCACGGTGCAACCTACAAAGTGGCGCCCAGCGTATTCAAGGAGCTGGGTGCCGATGTGACGGTGCTGTCGGCCCAGCCAAATGGTTTGAACATCAACGATAACTGCGGCTCGACGCATATGGAGCAACTGCAGGCTGCTGTCCTGGCCGAGCACGCTGACCTCGGTATTGCCTTCGATGGCGACGGTGACCGCGTATTGATGGTGGATCACACCGGTGCGGTGGTTGATGGCGATGAGCTGTTGTTCATCATTGCCCGCGACCTGCATGAGCGTGACAAGCTGCAAGGCGGTGTGGTTGGCACGCTGATGAGCAATCTCGGGCTTGAGTTGGCCTTGGCCGAGCTTGGGATTCCGTTTGTACGCGCCAATGTCGGTGACCGCTATGTCATCGCCGAGCTGCTGGAGCGTAACTGGCTGGTGGGCGGAGAGAACTCGGGGCATGTGGTTTGCTTCCAGCACACCACCACGGGCGATGCCATTATTGCTGCGCTGCAGGTATTGCTGTCCTTGCGTCGTCGCAAAGAGAGTCTCGCTCAAGCGCGCCAGGCGCTGCGCAAGTGCCCGCAGGTTCTACTGAATGTGCGCTTTGCCGGTGGCGAAAACCCTATCGAGCACCCTGCTGTCAAAGACGCCTGCGAGCGTGTGACCCTTGCAATGGCTGGGCGTGGCCGCGTGTTGTTGCGCAAGTCCGGCACAGAGCCGCTGGTGCGTGTCATGGTCGAAGGCGAGGACGAAACACAGGTTCGCGGCCACGCCGAAGACCTGGCAAAACTGGTAACTGAAATTTGCGCCTGAATTCGGCTTGCCAGTGATGGTGTGGTTGGGTAACATCTGCGCCCACTTTGACCGACGAGGTACAGCATGCGTCGCACTATGGTAGCTGGTAACTGGAAGATGCACGGTACCCGCGCCAGTGTCGCTGAGCTGATCAATGGCCTTCGTCACTTGGCCTTGCCTAGCGGTGTTGATGTTGCGGTTTTCCCGCCTTGCTTGCATATCAACCAGGTGGTTGATGGTTTGAAAGGCAAGTCGATTCAGGTCGGCGCGCAGAACTCTGCGGTGGAACCCATGCAAGGTGCGTTGACCGGTGAGATTTCACCGAGTCAGCTGGTTGATGCGGGTTGTTCCTATGTGCTTGTCGGGCACTCCGAGCGCCGTCAGATGATGGGCGAGCGTGATGGGACACTCAATCGCAAGTTCGCAGCGGCACAGGCTTGTGGCTTGATTCCAGTGTTGTGCATAGGGGAGACCCTGGAGCAGCGTGAATCGGGCAAGACTCTTGAAGTTGTCTCGCGTCAGCTGGGCAGTATCATCGAGGAGCTGGGTGTTGGTGCATTTGCAAAGGCAGTAATTGCTTACGAGCCGGTCTGGGCCATTGGCACCGGGCTGACTGCTACACCGCAACAAGCGCAGGATGTGCATGCAGCCATCCGCGCGCAGTTAGCGGCAGAGAATTCTGAAGTCGCGCAAGGTGTGCGGCTTCTATACGGCGGCAGCGTGAAGGCGGCCAATGCGGTCGAACTGTTCGGCATGCCGGATATCGATGGGGGGCTCATTGGTGGAGCTTCCCTGAATGCAGATGAGTTCGGTGCGATCTGTCGCGCCGCGGGAAACTGAAAAAATGCTGGAAACAGTCGTAGTCGTTTTTCATCTGTTGGCTGCCCTGGGCGTAGTTGCCCTGGTTTTGTTGCAACAGGGTAAAGGTGCGGATGCTGGTGCGTCTTTCGGTGCAGGTGCTTCAAATACTGTGTTCGGAAGCCAAGGTTCCTCTACCTTTCTTAGTAAGTTTACTGCTATACTTGCCGCCGGTTTCTTCATAACCAGCTTGGGGTTAGGTTACTTTGCTAAAGAGAAAGCTCATGTGCTGACTCAGGTAGGTCTCCCAAACCCAGCAGTTTTGGAAGTACCAAAAGCAAAACCGGCTTCTGATGATGTCCCGGTGCTTCAAGAGCAAAAGTCGGCTACTCCAGCGACTGACGTACCTCCAGCTCAAGAGCAGAAGTAAGAAGGGTTGTAAACGCTGTATTGCCGAGGTGGTGGAATTGGTAGACACGCAACCTTGAGGTGGTTGTGCCCATAGGGTGTAGGGGTTCGAGTCCCCTTCTCGGTACCAATTATCAGGAGAGCCCGCTGTTGCGGGCTTTCTTGTAGGTGGAAGGTTACATTGACCCTGTAAGGGATCGGTCGTATACTTCCGCCCCAGCTTTGTCGCGGGGTGGAGCAGTCTGGTAGCTCGTCGGGCTCATAACCCGAAGGTCGTCGGTTCAAATCCGGCCCCCGCAACCAGTTTTAGCGGAGCCCCTTTTAAAGGGGCTTTTTGTTAGCTGGACACTTTCAACGCCGCTGTTCGACGGCGTTTCAAGGATGGGCGTTTCGCCCATTTTTTTATTTTGCACAGCATGCACATACATGCACGAGGGGGTTCAGGTGTCGAGCAAGCTAGAAGAGTTGCAGGCCTTGCTGGCCCCGGTGGTCGTGGCCCTAGGCTATGAATGCTGGGGTATTGAGTTTTCGGCTCAAGGTCGCCACTCAATGTTGCGCGTTTATATCGATAAAGAGGGCGGCGTGCTGGTGGACGATTGTGCCATTGTCAGCCGTCAGATCAGCGGTGTGCTGGATGTTGAAGATCCAATCGCCGTTGAATACACCCTCGAAGTTTCCTCGCCAGGCATGGAACGCCCACTGTTCACTATTGATCAGTTTGCAAAATTTGCCGGTGAACAAGTGAAGATCAAGCTGCGCTCACCCTTTGAAGGGCGACGCAACTTTCAGGGCCTTCTGCGCGGTGTAGAAGAACAGGATGTCGTGGTGCAGGTAGAAGACCATGAGTTCCTGTTGCCGATCGATATGATCGACAAGGCCAACATTATTCCCAGTTTTGACTGAGACGCGGATCCCGCGGATCCAATGGCTTGCGAAAGGCGAGGCGTACGATGAGCAAAGAAGTACTGCTGGTTGTTGAGTCGGTATCCAATGAAAAGGGCGTACCGGCAAACGTGATTTTTGAAGCGCTGGAGCTGGCCCTGGCCACTGCTACCAAAAAGCGTTTTGAAGACGAAGTTGATCTGCGTGTGGAAATCAACCGCCACACCGGTGCCTATGAGACTTTCCGTCGCTGGACGGTCGTCGAAGAAGCCGATCTTGATGATCCGGCCATCGAAACCTGGCCGAGCAAGGTTGCGCAAACGCATCCGGGCGCCCAGGTCGGTGATGTCGTCGAAGAAAAGATCGAGTCGATCGAATTCGGCCGTATTGCTGCACAGACTGCCAAGCAAGTCATCGTGCAGAAGGTTCGCGAAGCTGAGCGCGCTCAAGTCGTTGACGCTTATCGCGAGCGCCTGGGTGAAATCATCTCCGGCACCGTGAAAAAAGTTACTCGTGACAATGTGATCGTTGACCTGGGCAACAACGCTGAAGCGTTGCTGGCCCGCGAAGACATCATCTCTCGCGAAACCTTCCGTGTCGGCGTGCGTCTGCGTGCGCTGCTCAAGGAAATCCGCACCGAGAACCGCGGCCCTCAGTTGATCCTGTCGCGTACCGCGCCGGAAATGCTGATCGAACTGTTCCGCATCGAAGTGCCGGAAATCGCCGAAGGCCTGATCGAAGTCATGGCTGCGTCTCGCGACCCGGGTTCGCGCGCCAAGATCGCGGTCCGCTCCAAGGACAAACGCATCGACCCGCAGGGCGCTTGCATTGGTATGCGCGGTTCGCGCGTCCAGGCAGTGTCGGGCGAGTTGGGCGGTGAGCGTGTGGATATCGTGCTGTGGGACGATAACCCGGCGCAGTTCGTGATCAACGCCATGTCGCCAGCTGAAGTGGCGGCAATTATCGTTGACGAAGATGCCCATGCAATGGACATCGCCGTTGGCGCAGACAATCTGGCTCAGGCCATTGGTCGTGGTGGTCAGAACGTGCGTCTGGCCAGCCAACTTACCGGCTGGACCCTGAACGTGATGACCGAATCGGACATCCAGGCTAAGCAGCAAGCTGAAACCGGTGACATCCTGCGCAACTTCATCGACGAGCTGGAAGTCGACGAAGACCTGGCGCAGGTGCTGGTAGATGAAGGCTTCACCAGCCTGGAAGAGATTGCCTACGTACCGTTGGAAGAAATGCTCAACATCGACGGCTTTGACGAAGACACCGTCAACGAGCTTCGCGCTCGAGCCAAGGATCGCTTGTTGACTAAAGCCATCGCTACTGAGGAAAAGCTGGCAGACGCCCATCCGGCCGAAGACCTGCTCTCGCTTGAGGGTATGGACAAGGATTTGGCGATGGAACTGGCGGTGCGCGGCGTAATTACCCGCGAAGACCTGGCCGAGCAGTCTATTGACGATCTGCTCGACATCGACGGCATTGACGAAGATCGTGCCGGCAAGTTGATCATGGCCGCCCGAGCCCATTGGTTCGAGTAACTAGGCGCGGCCTGAGGAGAGAAGTGCATGACGCAAGTCACGGTGAAACAACTGGCCGATGAGGTCAAAACACCGGTAGAGCGCCTGTTGCAGCAGATGCGTGAGGCAGGTCTGCCGCACACCGCCGCCGATGAAGGTGTGAGCGATAGTGAGAAGCAGTCTTTGCTGACTCACTTGAAGAGCAGCCACAAGGCGAAAGTGGAAGAACCGCGCAAGATTACATTGCAGCGCAAAACCACCAGCACCCTGCGTGTTGCTGGTAGCAAAAGCATCAGCGTTGAAGTGCGCAAGAAGAAAGTCTTCGTACAGCGCAGCCCGGAAGAAATCGAAGCCGAGCGCAAGCGCGAGCTGGAAGAACGTCGCGCAGTAGAAAATGCTGCTCGTCAGAAGGCTGAAGAAGAAGCCAAGCGTCGCGCCGAAGAAGAAGCGCGTCGCCAGCCTGCTGCTGCGCAACCTGCTGCCACTGAAGCAGCCGCTGCGCCTAGCGCGCCAGTTGAAGCTGTGCGTGAGGCCGCCCCGGTTGCCGCAGCTCCTGCAGCTGACGCTCGCAAGCGCGACGAACCTCGTCGTCCGGACAAACCACGTGCCGACGATAACAATCGTCGCGGTGGTGGTGGCGATGGTGAGCGTAAAAACGCTCCGCATCGTGCTTCGGTCAAAGAGAAAGCGCCTGCTCCACGCGTTGCCCCACGTACTACCGACGAAGAAAGCGATGGCTTCCGTCGTGGTGGTCGCGGCAAGGCCAAGCTGAAAAAACGCAACGCCCACGGTTTCCAGAGCCCAACCGGCCCTGTCGTGCGTGAAGTGAAGATCGGCGAGACCATCACTGTTGGCGATCTCGCCCAGCAGATGTCGGTCAAGGCAGCTGAAATCATCAAGTTCATGTTCAAGCTGGGCACTCCAGCCACCATCAACCAGGTACTGGACCAGGAAACTGCCCAGTTGGTTGCTGAAGAGCTGGGCCACAAAGTGACCCTGGTCAGCGACACCGCCCTGGAAGATTCCCTGGCTGAGTCCCTGAAGTTTGAAGGTGAGGCTGTTTCCCGTGCACCGGTTGTGACCGTAATGGGCCACGTTGACCACGGTAAAACTTCCCTGCTCGACTACATCCGTCGTGCCAAGGTTGCTGCAGGCGAAGCCGGCGGCATTACCCAGCACATCGGCGCGTACCACGTTGAAACCGAGCGTGGCATGGTGACTTTCCTCGACACCCCTGGTCACGCTGCGTTTACCGCAATGCGTGCCCGTGGTGCCAAGGCTACCGACATCGTGATCCTGGTCGTTGCAGCGGACGACGGCGTGATGCCGCAAACCATCGAAGCCGTTCAGCACGCGAAAGCGGCTGGCGTACCGCTGGTGGTTGCAGTGAACAAAATCGACAAGCCGGGCGCTGATCTCGATCGCATCCGTAGCGAACTGTCGGTTCACGGCGTGACTTCTGAAGAGTGGGGTGGCGAGACGCCATTCGTGTCGGTATCCGCAAAAATGGGTACTGGCGTTGACGAACTGCTCGAAGCTGTTCTGTTGCAAGCCGAAGTACTCGAGTTGACCGCTACTCCATCGGCCCCTGGTCGTGGTGTTGTGGTTGAATCGCGTCTGGACAAGGGCCGTGGCCCGGTTGCGACCGTTCTGGTTCAAGACGGTACCCTGCGCCAAGGCGACATGGTGCTCGTTGGTTCGAACTACGGCCGTGTACGTGCCATGCTCGACGAGAACGGCAAGCCAATCAAGGAAGCCGGCCCGGCTATCCCGGTCGAGATCCTCGGCCTGGACGGTACCCCGGACGCTGGCGACGAGATGAGCGTAGTTGCCGACGAGAAGAAAGCCCGTGAAGTGGCTCTGTTCCGTCAAGGCAAGTTCCGCGAAGTCAAGCTGGCCCGTGCTCACGCCGGCAAGCTGGAAAACATCTTCGAGAACATGGGCCAGGAAGAGAAGAAGACGCTTAACATCGTCCTCAAATCTGACGTTCGTGGCTCCCTCGAAGCGTTGAACGGCGCCTTGAACGGCCTGGGTAACGACGAAGTGCAAGTGCGCGTTGTGGGTGGCGGTGTCGGTGGTATCACCGAATCCGACGCCAACCTGGCACTGGCTTCCAACGCTGTACTGTTCGGCTTCAACGTGCGTGCCGATGCTGGCGCTCGCAAGATCGTCGAGCAGGAAGGCCTGGACATGCGTTACTACAACGTCATCTACGACATCATCGAAGACGTCAAGAAAGCCCTTACCGGCATGCTTGGCAGCGATGTCCGGGAGAACATCCTGGGTGTTGCCGAGGTGCGTGACGTGTTCCGCTCGCCGAAATTCGGTGCGATCGCCGGTTGCATGGTTATCGAAGGTACTGTGTACCGTAACCGTCCGATCCGTGTACTGCGTGAAGACATCGTTATCTTCGAAGGCGAGCTGGAATCCCTGCGCCGCTTCAAGGATGACGCTTCCGAAGTACGTGCCGGCATGGAATGCGGTATCGGCGTCAAGAGCTACAACGACGTCAAGGCTGGCGACAAGATCGAAGTCTACGAGAAGGTCCAGGTTGCTCGCAGCCTCTAACTCGCGCACTTCCGGAGCCACGCCGCGTGTGGGCATGCAAATGCCCCGCGCAGCGTACGGACTCTAAACGCAACGCCCGGTCTGGCTTTTGTCAGGCCGGGCGTTTGCCGCTTTCAGACCCCACGGGTTTCACCGTGTGGCAGTAACAGGTAACAAGACATGGCAAAAGAATACAGCCGTACCCAACGTATCGGCGATCAGATGCAGCGTGAGCTGGCCCAACTGATCCGTCGCGAAGTCAAAGACCCGCGCGTTGGCCTGGTCACCATCACCGCCGTTGAAGTGAGCCGTGACGTGGGTCACGCCAAGATCTTCATCACCGTGATGGGGCAGGACAACAGCGAAGAAATCGCGCAAAGCATCAAGGTGCTCAACTCGGCTGCAGGCTTCCTGCGTATGCAGTTGGCCCGTGAAATGAAGCTGCGCAGTGTTCCCCAGTTGCACTTCCACTACGACGAAAGCGTCGTGCGTGGTGCGCACCTGTCGGCATTGATCGAGCGCGCCGTGGCTGAAGACAGCCAGCACCCGTCCACACCTGAAGACGCCAAGGAGTAAGCGGTGGCTCAGGTCAAACGTATCCGTCGCAACGTCAGCGGCATCATTCTGCTCGACAAGCCCATTGGCTTTACCTCCAATGCCGCGCTGCAGAAGGTTCGCTGGCTGCTCAATGCCGAGAAGGCCGGGCACACCGGCAGCCTCGACCCATTGGCCACCGGTGTACTGCCGTTGTGCTTTGGCGAGGCCACCAAGTTCTCGCAATACCTGCTCGATTCCGACAAGGGTTACGAAACCCTCATGCAACTGGGCAAGACCACCACCACGGCCGATGCCGAAGGTGATGTTCTGCAGGTTCGCGACGTGACCGTTGGTCGTGCTGATATCGAGGCCGTTTTACCCGCTTTTCGTGGGCAAATCAGTCAGATACCGCCGATGTACTCGGCGCTCAAGCGTGATGGCCAGCCTCTTTACAAGCTGGCACGTGCGGGCGAAGTAGTGGAGCGTGAACCGCGTTCTGTTACTATTGCGCGGCTTGAATTGCTCGCCAGTGAGGGCGACACCGCACGATTGTCGGTGGACTGCAGCAAAGGCACCTATATTCGTACCCTGGTGGAAGATATCGGTGAGCAACTGGGCTGTGGTGCATACGTTGCAGAGCTGCGACGTACTCAAGCCGGACCTTTCACCCTGGCCCAGACGGTCACGCTGGAAGAGTTGGAAGCGGTACATGCCGAAGGCGGCAATGAAGCGGTTGATCGCTTCCTGATGCCATCGGACAGCGGTTTGCTGGATTGGCCATTGCTGCACTTCTCGGAGCACAGCGCGTTCTACTGGCTAAACGGTCAGCCGGTACGTGCCCCGGACGCTCCGAAGTTCGGTATGGTGCGGGTACAGGATCATAACGGTCGCTTTATCGGTATCGGTGAAGTGAGCGAAGACGGGCGTATAGCGCCGCGTCGACTGATTCGGTCAGAATGACCGAACGAGTGTGGCTGTTAACAGGCACGGTCAACACTCATTTTTAGATACAGGGATTTGTCCCTGGCCTGTTGAAACTGCCCTTTGGGTGGTTTCCTGAAAAAAGGATTGCCTCATGGCTCTCGACGTTCAAGAAAAAGCACAAATCGTTGCTGACTATCAGCAAGCTGTTGGTGACACTGGTTCGCCAGAAGTGCAAGTTGCACTGCTGACCCACAACATCAACAAGCTGCAAGGTCACTTCAAGGCCAACGGTAAAGATCACCACTCCCGTCGTGGTCTGATCCGCATGGTAAACCAGCGCCGTAAGCTGCTGGACTACCTGAAAGGCAAGGATCTGGGTCGTTATCAGGCTCTGATCGGTCGCCTGGGTCTGCGTCGCTAATAAGCGATTGCGCTAGAGGTTGGTTGTCTGCCGTGTGTCAGTGGGATTTCCGCTGGCCCATGGCAGGCTCCCAGCCTCAAGTTTTATCTGGATACACGTTTTACCCTGGACGAGCGTCGGGCCGATTCCCGGCATTGCCCAAGAATTTCGCAAGAAGACAAGTTCCCCCAAGAGCCACAAAGAAGGTAGGACACCGTGAACCCGGTTATCAAAAAATTCCAGTTCGGTCAGTCGACCGTTACCCTCGAGACAGGCCGTATCGCCCGTCAAGCCTCCGGCGCAGTGCTGGTTACCGTTGACGACGACGTTACCGTATTGGTGACCGTTGTTGGCGCAAAGACCGCAGACCCGAGCAAAGGCTTTTTCCCTCTGTCCGTTCACTACCAGGAAAAGACTTACGCTGCCGGTAAGATCCCTGGCGGTTTCTTCAAGCGTGAAGGCCGTCCTTCCGAGAAAGAAACCCTGACTTCCCGACTGATCGACCGTCCGATCCGTCCGCTGTTCCCAGAAGGCTTCATGAACGAAGTGCAGGTTGTCTGCACCGTCGTTTCCACCAGCAAGAAGACCGATCCGGACATCGCTGCGATGATCGGTACCTCGGCTGCCCTGGCCATCTCCGGCATTCCTTTCGATGGCCCGATTGGCGCTGCGCGCGTTGCTTTCCATGAAAGCACCGGCTACCTGCTGAACCCGACTTACGAGCAACAGAAAGCTTCGAGCCTGGACATGGTCGTTGCCGGTACCTCTGAAGCCGTATTGATGGTTGAATCGGAAGCCAAAGAGCTGACCGAAGACCAGATGCTGGGCGCTGTACTGTTTGCTCACGACGAATTCCAGTCCGTGATCAAGGCCGTTAAAGAACTGGCTGCCGAAGCTGCCAAGCCAACGTGGGCCTGGGCTCCACAGGCTGAAGCGACTGAACTGCTGGGCGCTATCCGCTCCGAGTTCGGTGCTGCCATCTCCGACGCCTACACCATCACCGTCAAGGCCGACCGTTACGCGCGCCTGGGCGAGCTGAAGGATCAGGTTGTAGCCAAGCTGTCCGGTGAAGAAGGCCAGCCTTCTTCCAGCGAAGTCAAAGCGGCCTTCGGTGAAATCGAATACCGCACCGTTCGCGAAAACATCGTTAACGGCAAGCCACGTATCGACGGTCGCGACACTCGCACCGTGCGCCCACTGAACATCGAAGTCGGCGTTCTGCCGAAGACTCACGGTTCGGCGCTGTTCACCCGTGGCGAAACCCAGGCTCTGGTCGTTGCAACACTGGGTACTGCCCGTGATGCACAGCTGCTGGACACCCTGGAGGGCGAGAAAAAAGACCCGTTCATGCTGCACTACAACTTCCCTCCGTTCTCGGTGGGCGAGTGTGGTCGCATGGGTGGCGCTGGTCGTCGCGAAATCGGTCACGGCCGCCTGGCTCGTCGTTCGATCTCCGCGATGCTGCCTGCTGCTGACGTGTTCCCGTACACCATCCGTGTTGTGTCGGAAATCACCGAGTCCAACGGTTCCAGCTCCATGGCTTCCGTTTGCGGTGCTTCCCTGGCACTGATGGACGCTGGTGTACCGATGAAGGCACCGGTTGCCGGTATCGCCATGGGCTTGGTTAAAGAAGGCGAGAAGTTCGCCATCCTGACCGACATCCTGGGCGACGAAGACCACCTGGGCGACATGGACTTCAAAGTAGCCGGTACCGCCAAAGGTGTTACCGCGCTGCAGATGGACATCAAGATCAAGGGCATCACCGAAGAAATCATGGAAATCGCCCTGGGCCAAGCCCTGGAAGCGCGCCTGAACATCCTCGGTCAGATGAACCAGATCATTGGTCAGTCGCGCACCGAACTGTCGGAAAATGCTCCGACCATGATCGCGATGAAAATCGACACCGACAAAATCCGTGATGTTATCGGTAAAGGCGGCGCGACCATCCGTGCGATCTGTGAAGAAACCAAGGCTTCGATCGATATCGAAGACGACGGCTCGATCAAGATCTTCGGCGAAACCAAGGAAGCTGCTGAAGCTGCACGTCAGCGCGTTCTGGGCATCACCGCTGAAGCCGAGATCGGCAAGATCTACGTGGGTAAGGTTGAGCGCATCGTCGACTTCGGCGCATTCGTCAACATCCTGCCGGGCAAAGACGGTCTGGTGCACATCTCCATGCTGAGCGACGCTCGCGTTGAGAAAGTGACCGACATTCTCAAAGAAGGCCAGGAAGTGGAAGTGCTGGTACTGGACGTGGACAACCGCGGCCGTATCAAGCTGTCCATCAAGGACGTAGCAGCAGCCAAGGCTTCGGGCGTTTAATCACCCGCAGGCTTTACGCTGAAAAAGAGGACTCTTCGGAGTCCTTTTTTTATGCCCACAGGAAAGTAGCGGGAAATCAGTCGCTTAGTAAATTCTAAAAGCCGCAACTTGCATGCAGGCACGATCGACTTCATGCAAGTTGCACGATTTCGAAAATTGCCTGTTTTTATAAGTTGTTGTTTATAAAGGTTTTATTCCGATTTCGCGACTTGGCACACTGCCTGCAATAACCCTGTTAACGCTGCAGCATCAAGGTTTACACGCTGCAGACTTTTAATAAAACAGGAGTTACTCGTATGAAGAAGTTCGCTCTCGCTACTGCTACCGCTCTGACTCTGGCCATGGGTGCTAACGTAGCCTTTGCTCAGACTTCCCAAGCCCCAATGACCCTGGCGGCCGGTGAAATGACCAAGGCTAAAGAGTCCACTTCGGACACTTGGATCACCACCAAAGTAAAAGCTGATCTGCTGACCGAGAAAGGCATTCCTGGTTCGGACATCAAGGTTGAAACCAACAAAGGCGTGGTTTCCCTGTCCTCCACCGTCGCTATCTCTGATTCCCAGAAAGCCACGGCTGTAGCGATCACCAAGAAAATCAAAGGTGTTACCGCTGTTTCTGCTGACGGCCTGATGGCTGGCGGCGTAGCTAAAGCCGACAACGTCGACAAAGCCAAGACCAGCACTTCGGACACCTGGATCACCACTAAAGTGAAATCCGATCTGGTTACTGAGAAAGGCATTCCTGGTACCGACATCAAAGTCGAAACCAACCACGGTGTAGTGTCGCTGTCGTCGACTGCTGCTGTGACCCAGGCTCAGAAAGACACCGCAGTTGCGATCACCAAGAAAATCAAAGGCGTTAAATCTGTATCGGCTGATGGTCTGACCGTTCAGTAACGCTAAAAGAATCGTCTGAGCTAGACGGCGGCGGCTTAGGGTGAGTTAGTTATCCACCCGATGCACCTCTAAAGTTCATGCGACCGACCACACGGATGTGGTCATTACAGGCCCCGGCACTTGTGTCGGGGCCTGTTCTATTGTGTGGGGAATAGGATTGCGCAGGGCAGCTGACGATCAACTGTGGGAGCTGGCTTGTGTGGGAGCTGGCTTGCCTGCGATGCAAACACCTCGGTTATTCAGTTAAACCCGGGTGATGCTATCGCAGGCAAGCCAGCTCCCACACAATCTATCTCCCACACAATCTATCTCCCACACAATCTATCTCCCACACAAGCCAGTTCCCACAGTTGAGTAGATGTCGCTTGGGGGTTACTCGGCATCCAGATGCATAGGTGTAACGACCCGACCGTCTTTCTCCGCCTGCCCCAGGCTGGCGTCAATGAAGTACACCCGGTCATCTTCCAACTGGCCTTTGTCCACCAGGTAGTCCTTGATAGTGCTGGCACGGTCTTGCCCCAGTTGGCGCAGCAGTACATCACTGGCGCCCCAGAACTTGATCAAGCCATCACGCAGCTTCGCAGTGCGGTCATCGCTGCTCAGGTCTTTCCATTCGGCCGGTGGTTGTTGCTTAAGACGGGTGCGGTAGATGCCTTCGAGCAATGGCGCTTTTTCCTTCTCCGGCACCACCAGCAATGACGCCTGGGCTGGCACCTTGTCGCCGCGACGCTGGAGGATTTTGTAGTAGTTGTATTGGTATTCACGCTCCAGGCGATCTGCGGCGATGAACGGACCATCGCTGCTGGCCGCTGCCGTGCCTTCAATCTCAAGGCGCAGGGTAGGGCGCTCTTTCAGTGCCTTGGCCAAGGTATTCAGAGCACCCTCGGCCTCTTTGTTCAGTTCGCTGGAGCCTGCGGCAAACGACACGTTACCCAGGTCTTCCGAGCCGCCACCGCTGACCAGCCCGCCAATAAACTTGAACGGCGCCGTGGCTGCGCGCACCACCAGGTTGCGCAGGGTCTGCCACACAATCGGCATGACGCTGAACTGCGGGTTATTCAAGTCGCCGGTCACGGGGAGTTCGATGGAGATCTTGCCGTCAGTGTCCTTGAGCAGCGCAATGGCCAGGCGAATCGGCAAATCGACGGCATCGGCACTGTCGACCTTCTCACCCAGTTGCAATTGCTCAACCACCACCTTGTTTTCAGCCTTCAACTGGCCTTTGGTGATCATGTAGTGCAAATCGAGGTTGAGACGGCCTTTGCGAATGCGGAAACCCGCGAACTTGCCGGAATATGGCGTCAACGTGGTCAGTTCGACACGCTTGAAGCTGGTGGCGATATCCAGCGCCGCCATTGGGTCAAACGGGTTGACGCTGCCCTTGATAGTGACCGGCGCGTAGCGATCCACCTTGCCCTTGATGTCGACGCTGGCCGGTTTGGCCTGGCGGCTGTCGATAGTGCCAATCTGCCCGTTGAGTTGCTGGATAGCCGTGGCGAAGTTGGGCGTGAGGCTGAAGTCGGCGAAGTTGGCCGAGCCGTCATTGATCGCAATCTGCCCGATATGAATGCCCAATGGCTTGTCTTTGCTCGCCGCCGGTTTGGTTGCCGACTTGGCGCCACTGTCGGCCGGTTGCGGGATCAACAAGTCATCGATGTTGGTGGTGCGGTCATCGTTGATCATAAAACGCGCATACGGCTGCAGCAGGTTGACCTTATCGATCGACAGGCTGTCGCCGTGCTGGTAGTTCACACCTTCAAGCACCAGGCGCTGCCACTTGAGAAAGTCGCGGGTCTTGAGGGTGTCCAGGGTGTGCAACTGGTCGACCTGAGCGCGGCCGGTGACCTGCAGGGCCAAAGGCTCGGTGCTTTTGAGGTTCACATCGAGGTTGCTGCCCAGCATACCGCTGCGCAGCTCCAGGCGAATAAACGGACTGATATAGGATTGCGCGACGCGCAGGTCGATGTCCTGGGTGTTCACTTTCAACTTGGCGCTGACCGGGTTGAGGTTGACCTCGCCGGTTGCGCTGATCTTGCCTTGCTTGCCCAGGCCGGAGTCGACCTTCAGGGTAAAGGGGCTGCGGTTGAGGCTGTCGAAGTTCTGCATATCGACATTCAGCGGGCCTAGCTCCAATGCAACTGCCGGTTTGGCAGCTCGGTCCGCCAGGTGTACTTGATAGTTGCGCAGTTGCACGTCCTTGAGCAGCACTTGCCAGGGTTTGCTCGGTGCAGCAGGTGGGGCGTTTGGCGTATCGGCGGTTGCAGGCGCGCTGGCAGGCTTGAGTTCCTTGGCCGGTTTGCTCGGTTGGCTGGCAAACAGTTTCTGCCAGTCCAGTTGCCCATCGGCTTCGCGGGCGGCCCAGGTTTCCAGTTTGTTGCTGCGGATCTTGCCGACCACCACTTGCTGCTTGGCCAGGTCCACCGTGGTGTCGCTGACGTCCAGGCGCTCCAGGCGCACCAGTGGCCGGCCATCCGGCGCCTTGATCGCAAAGGGCGCGATGCTGGCGGTGGTGTTGGTCAGGTTCAGTTCGGTTTCTTTGGCCAGGCTGAATTTATAGTCGGTGCTGAAGTTCAGCACGCCGTCTTCAAGCACCAGCGGCAGGGCATCCCGCACATAGGGCCACCAGGCTTTCATCTTGCCATCAGTGACTTTCAAGGTGCCTTCGGAAGTGATCGGCACCAGGCTGAAATTGCCTTTCCAATCGATCTGACCGCCCTCGGGGCCGGCCGCCACCAGGGTCATGTCGGCATTGTCTTCGGGCAACGTGCTGAGGTTTTTCAGCTCGAAGTCGAGTTTGTCGTAGAGAAATTCGATTGGCTCGCTGGGGCGCAGGTCGCGAAAGTACACATAGCCGCCGGCCAGCTTGATGCTGTCGATGCGCAGCGGGAACGGCTTGGCATTCGGGTCAGCCGGGGTCGGCTCACTCGGCGGCAGCTTGAACAGCTGCGCCAGGTTCAACTGGCCGGTTTTGTCGAACAGCACTTCGGTCTTCGGCTGGTCCAGTTGTACGTCTGCCAGGTGCAGCGCGCGCGTCCACAGGCTGTCGATCTGCAGGTTGGCGTACAGGCGCTCGAAACCGACTTGCTCCTTACCCGGCTCGCCGAGCTTCAGGCCCCACACCGTCAGTTCCAGGCTGAACGGGTTGAGCTCGATACGCTCGATACGGGCCGGCACCGTGGCGTAATTGGCCAGTTGTTGGTTGGCAATGCGAAGGGCAATGCCCGGCAGAATCAGAAAGCCCAGCAAGCTGTACAGAGCCAGGGCGGTCAACAAGGCGCCAGCGGCGCGGATCAATCCTTTGGGCATGAGTGACGCCATCTATGTAGAACGAGAGTGCCTTGGAGTATGGCACGGGTTTTCGGTTCCGAAGTACTGGACTCCTTGGGAAAAGTACTACAACTGCAGGATCAGTGTTTTTAACGGTGGCTGCTGATCCAGGGACGGGAAGTCAGCCCCAGGCGTCATGATTTGCCACTCGCGTACCGGGCGGCCGGCTTTTTCGGCGCAACGCAGCACCTGCTCACGCCAGTCATCCATGCTGACTTTTGCCAGGTTGTTGCAGCAGATCAACACGCCATTGTCGGCGGTGGTCAGCAGTGCGGGCTTGAGCAGGCTCTGATAATCGCGCAACAGGTCGACGGTGCCGAAAGCACTCTTGGCCCAGGCCGGTGGGTCGAGCAGCACCAGGTCGAACTGGCGCTGCTCAAGGCGTGGATAACTCGGCAGCTTCTGGCCACGACGCTGGGTGATCGGCAAACCGGCCAGTTGGCGAATCGCCGGGAAGTAGTCGGACTGCACGAATTCCATGGTCGGCAAGTGCGGGTTGAGCAGGCCGTTTTCGCGCCCGACCGCCAGGTTGCCTTCGGCGAAGTCCAGGTTGCACACCTCGCTTGCGCCCCCGGCTGCGGCGCTCAAGCCTACGCCACAGGTGTAGGCGAACAGGTTCAGCACGCTTTTGCCGGCGCTGTGGTCCTTGACCCAGCCACGGGTGTTGCGCAGGTCCAGGAACAGCAGCGGGTCTTGCCCGGCATGGCGGCCGCGTACACGGTAGTTGAGGCCCCATTCGTGGCCGACCTGATCTGCCAATGCCGCAGGCTCGGCGCGGTACACCGTGTCTTCACGGTCGATGCGCGAGTTGCCACGGGAGCGGTCGTTGTACACGAGCTGCAATTCCAGCCCCATGAACTGGTTGACCTGTTGATGCAGGTCCAGCAGCTCCTCGGTTTGTAGCGACTGGTGGAAGCTTTGCACCAGCAATTGCGGGCCGTAACGGTCAATGGTCAAGCCGCCGGCGCCTTCCTGGCTGCCATGGAACAGCCGGTAGCAGTCTGTGCCTTGGACGTGCAACTCGTTGATCAGGTCTTGGCGATGGTTGAGAGCGGCGCGCAGCGCCTGATTCAAGGGAGTCATGGAGCGCGCCTTGCGGGTAAAAGAGGGCGCGAAGTTTAACAGCTATGGGCCGCCGTCTACATCAACCCCATCCGCCGCTGGGCGCGTTGCACCGAACCGTTGCGCATCGCCCAGCGCAGCAAGGGCGCGCTGCGCTTCACACCCGCGCGGATCACCAAGCGTTGCATCGAGCTTTGGTGTTGCCCGAGCATAGCGCTGGCCCAGTCCGGCAGCAGGTCGATGCCGGCCTGCATCATCAAGCTGCCAAAGGGTTTGGCCAAGGTGCTGGGCGCAGGTGCATTGACCAGCAGGCGCAGCACTTCGCGGCTGCGATCGTCGCACAGCAGTTGTGGACGAATGCGCGCCAGATAATCGGAAATTTCCTGGCGTGAACGCGGCACGTGCCGTGCGCCCAGTCGCTCGGCAACCAAGGCAATTTCACTGTAGTAGCGGTCCTGGTCGCGCCCAGACAGATGCGGGTTGCGATAACGCAGGTGTGCCGCCAGAAAGTTGCTGACCTCCGCCACGTGTACCCACGTCAGCAGCTCCGGGTCACTGGCCGCATAGGCTCGCCCATCCGGCGCATGCCCGACCACTTGCAGGTGGATGGTGCGCACCTTCTCAATCAGCCATTCGGCGTCCTGGCGCGAGCCGAACGTGGTGCCGGAAATAAACTGCGAAGTGCGGCGCAGGCGCCCGAGCATGTCCTGGCGAAAGTTGGAATGGTCCCACACGCCGGCCAGGGCCAGCGGGTGCAAGGCTTGCAGCATCAACGCGCTGATGCCGCCGATCAGCATGCTGCTGAAGTCGCCATGCACCTGCCAGCTCACAGAGTCCGGCCCGAACAGGCCGGGGTCGCCCTTGGGGTTTTCCAGGTCCAGTTGGCCGAGTGACAAGCCGGTGAGGCTCATCAACTGGGTTTCGATACGGCTGCGGATAAATTCCATGGCGACTCTGGGTGGCTCCTATCGGTTCAGGCGTTTATCGATCAGGCCGTCCACCACGCTCGGGTCGGCCAGGGTCGAGGTGTCGCCGAGGCTGTCGAGTTCGTTGCAGGCGATCTTGCGCAAAATGCGCCGCATGATCTTGCCCGAGCGGGTTTTCGGCAAGGCGGGCGCCCATTGGATCAGTTCCGGCTTGGCAAAGCTGCCGATTTCCTTGCTGACCAGCGCCAGCAAGTGTTTTTTCAGCTCATCGCTGGGCTCGACGCCATTCATTGGGGTGACAAACGCATAGATGCCCTGGCCTTTGACGTCGTGGGGGTAACCGACCACAGCGGCTTCGGCCACTTGGTCATGCAGCACCAGCGCGCTTTCCACTTCGGCGGTGCCGATGCGGTGACCGGACACGTTGATCACGTCATCGATGCGGCCGGTGATCCAGTAGTCGCCATCCTCATCGCGGCGCGCACCGTCGCCGGTGAAGTAGTAGCCGGGGTAGGGTTTGAAATAGGTGTCGAGCATGCGCTGCGGGTCACCGTAGACGCTGCGGATTTGCCCTGGCCAACTGGCCTTGATAGCGAGCACGCCACTGCCGGCACCGCTGAGTTCCTTGCCATGTTCATCCAGCAGCACAGGTTGTACGCCAAACATCGGTTGGGTCGCGCAGCCAGGTTTGATCCGTTGCGCGCTGACCAGCGGGCTGAGCATGATGCCGCCGGTTTCGGTCTGCCACCAGGTATCGACAATCGGGCAGCGCTGCTCGCCCACGGCGTTAAAGTACCAATCCCAGGCCTCCGGGTTGATCGGCTCGCCGACGCTGCCCAGCAGGCGCAGGCTGGCGCGCGAGGTGTTCTGCAGTGGCCCGTGGCCCTCACGCATGAGCGCGCGCAATGCGGTGGGCGCGGTGTAGAAGATATTCACCTGGTGTTTATCGATGACCTGCCAGAAACGCGAGCTGTCCGGGTAGCTCGGCACGCCTTCGAACATCAGTGACGTCGCACCGTTGGCCAGCGGGCCGTACACGATATAGCTGTGGCCGGTGACCCAGCCCACGTCGGCGGTGCACCAGAACACTTCGCCGTCACGGTAGTCGAGCACGTACTTGAAGGTCATCGCCGCTTGCAGCAGGTAGCCGCCGGTGGTGTGCAGCACGCCTTTGGGTTTGCCGGTGCTGCCGGAGGTGTAGAGGATAAACAACGGGTCTTCGGCGTCCATCGGCTCGGGCGGGCAATCAGCGCTGGCGGCGTCCAGGGCGGCTTGATACTTGAGGTCGCGGCCTTCTACCCAGTCAAGTTTCGCCCCCGTGCGCTCCACCACCAGTACCGTGCTGACGTTCGGGCAACTGGCCAGGGCTTTGTCGACATTCTTTTTCAAGGCCACCGGCTTGCCGCCGCGCACGCCTTCATCGGCGGTGATCACGGTGCGACAGTCGGCATCGAGGATGCGGTCGCGCAGGGCATCCGGAGAGAAGCCGCCGAACACCACCGAGTGCACCGCGCCAATCCGGGTGCAGGCCAGCATCGCGTAGGCGGCTTCCGGGATCATCGGCATGTAGATGCACACCCGGTCGCCTTTTTTCACCCCACGGCTTTTCAGCACATTGGCCAGGCGGCTGACGTTTTGATGAAGTTGGCGGTAGGAAATTTTGGAGGACTTTGCAGGATCATCGCCTTCCCAGATAAAGGCCGGCTGGTCGGCGCGTTGTGCCAGGTGACGGTCGATGCAGTTGTAGCTGACGTTCAGTTGGCCGCCGGCAAACCACTGGGCTGCGCCGGTAGTGATGTCCGAGTGCTGCACGGTGTGCCAGGGTTTGATCCAGTCGAGGAAACCCTTGGCCTGTTCGGCCCAGAACGTATCGGGTTGCTCAATGGATTGGCGGTAGAGGCGCTGGTACTCGTCTTGACTGAGCTGCGCGGCCTGGCGGACGTCATCGGCGCGGGGGAATGTGCGGATATCGAACATGAGCGGTCCTTATTCTTGTTTTAGCGACAAGGCATAAAGATGCACGCTGTGGGGAGAGGGTTCAAGGCCAACGTCCAAACGGACGTTGGCCTTGGTGTACCGGCCTCAGCCGCGGTGACGACCGCGGAAGTAGTTGATCAGGCCCTGGGTCGACGCATCGTCAGCCAGGGTTTCTTCGGCGCCGGTCAGGCGGTTGTAGACACCTTTGCCCAGCTCTTTGCCCAGCTCCACGCCCCATTGGTCGAAGGCGTTGATGCCCCAGACCACGCTTTGTACAAACACTTTGTGTTCATACATGGCGACCAGTGCGCCCAAGCGACGTGGGCTGATGCGCTCGACCACGATGGTGTTGCTCGGACGGTTGCCCGGGATCACCTTGTGAGGCGCCAGTTTCTGCACTTCGGCTTCCGGCAGGCCTTTTTCGCGCAACTCAGCCTCGGCTTCACTGCGGGTCTTGCCGAGCATCAGTGCCTGGCTCTGGGACAGGCAGTTGGCGTACAGCCACTGGTGATGGTCGGACACCGGGTTGAAGCTGACGATCGGCACAATGAAGTCGGCCGGGATCAGTTGAGTCCCCTGGTGCAGTAACTGGTGGTAAGCATGTTGACCGTTGCAACCGACGCCACCCCAGATCACCGGGCCTGTATCGGTGGACACCGGTGTGCCGTCCTGGCGCACGCTTTTGCCGTTGGACTCCATGTCCAGCTGTTGCAAGTGTTTGGTGATGTTACGCAGGTAGTGGTCATACGGCAGGATCGCATGGCTCTGCGCACCCCAGAAGTTGCCGTACCACACGCCCAGCAGGCCCAGCAGCACCGGCATGTTTTGCTCGAACGGCGCGTTCTGGAAGTGCTGGTCCATGGTGTAGGCACCGGACAACAGTTCTTTGAAGTTGGACATGCCGATGGCCAGGGCGATTGGCAAGCCAATGGCCGACCACAGCGAGTAACGGCCGCCGACCCAGTCCCACATCGGGAAGATGTTTTCTTCACGGATACCGAACGCCACGGCCGCCGCGTTGTTGCTCGATACGGCGATAAAGTGACGGTACAGTTCGGCTTCCGAGCCACCCTGGGCCAGGTACCAGGCGCGGGCGGCCTGGGCGTTTTTCAGGGTTTCGAGGGTGTTGAAGGATTTGGACGAAACGATAAACAGCGTGGTCTCGGCGCGCAGCTTCTGGGTCAGTTCGTGGAACTCGCTGCCGTCGATGTTTGCCAGGTAGTGGCAGCGCACGCCTTTGTGAGCGTAGGACAGCAATGCCTCGGAGACCAGCTCCGGGCCGAGGAACGAACCACCGATGCCGATATTCACTACGTCAGTGATCGGCTTCTCGGTGTAACCACGCCACAGGCCGTCGTGGATGCGGCCGACCAGGTCAGTGATCTGGTTCAGCACCTTGTGCACGTCCGGCATGATGTTTACGCCGTTGACCGACAGCTTGTCGCCCACTGGGCGGCGCAGCGCCGTGTGCAGGGCGGGGCGACCTTCGGAAGAGTTGACCGGCTCGCCTGCGTACAGCGCGTCAATCGCGGCTTTAAGGTTGACTTCTTTGGCCAGGCCCACCAGCAGGTCACGGGTTTCGCTGGTGATCAGGTTTTTCGAGTAATCGAGGAAAAGCCCGCAGCTGCTCAAGGTGAACTGGGAAAAGCGCTGGGGATCGGCATTGAACGCGTCGCGCATGCTGAAATCCTGCATGGCTTGGCGATGTTGATTGAGCGCTTGCCAAGCGGGCAGAGCGGTAACGTCATGAGGAGTGCGGTAGTACGCCATCGCTGCGGGTTTCCTTTTATTACGGGGACTTGCCTTTAGGACACTTCTAAATCCGGAACGTTGAGTCTTTCATCAGGCGTTTGAGTCCGGTCAGCGCCAACAATGGCGCAGGGCGATTACATTAAACCTAGCGTGTCGATATGTCTTGGCTTTGTCTGCGCTGTTGCCGGTACTTTTTTATACCGGCACAGCGATCAGGGCAACAGGCGAAGTGCCTGGCGGGGTCAGTTGAGGGTCAAATGCAGGTTGTCGATCAGGCGTGTCGCACCCAGATAGGCCGCCACGAGGATGACGATATCCCGATCCTCAGGCGTGGCCGCACGCAGGTGCACGCCTTGGCGCACTTCCAGGTAATCCATGCGCAGCCCGGCAGCTTCAATCTGCGCGATCTGCTCGGCACGCAGCTTGGCGAAATCCTGCTCGCCGCCTTTTATAGCCGCCGCAATCTGGCTGAGGCTGCGGTAGAGCACCGGCGCAATCGCGCGCTGTTCTTCGTTGAGGTAGCCGTTGCGTGACGACAGCGCCAGGCCGTCGGCGGCGCGCACGGTGGGCTCGCCGATGATCTGGATGGGCATGTTCAAGTCATGCACCATGGCGCGGATGACCGCCAGTTGCTGGTAGTCCTTCTGGCCAAATACGGCCATGTCCGGCTGGACCATGTTGAACAGCTTGCTCACCACCGTCGCCACACCTTCGAAGTGCCCGGGTCGGCTGGCACCGCACAGGCCCTCGGACAGTTGCGGAACGCTGACGCGGGTTTGGCCGGTCATGCCGCCGGGGTACATTTCGTCGACGGTGGGCGCAAACAACAGATTGCAACCGGCTTGCAGCAGCTTTTCCTGGTCGGCAGCCAGCGTGCGCGGGTACTTGTCCAGGTCTTCGCCTGCGCCGAACTGCAACGGGTTGACGAAAATGCTCGCCACCACAAAGTCCGATTGCTGTGCGGCCTTGGTCACCAAGGTGGCGTGGCCGCTGTGCAGGTTGCCCATGGTGGGCACAAAGCCAATGCGTTTGCCGGCACTGCGCGCGTGGGCGACGGCGGCGCGTAGTTCTCTTACGGTTTTAACGGTGTTCATGCAGAGAACCCATGTTCTTCGCCAGGGAACGTCACGGCTTTGACTTCGCTCACGTAGGCGGCCAGGGCTGCCTGGATGCTGTCCTGGCCTGCCATGAAGTTTTTCACGAATTTGGGCGCACGGCCGGTCAGCGACAGGCCGAGCATGTCGTGTACCACCAGCACCTGGCCGTCGGTGGCCGAGCCTGCGCCAATGCCGATCACCGGCACTTTGACTGCCTGGGTAATTTCTGCCGCCAGTTCGCTGGGCACGCATTCGAGTAGGATCATCGCGGCGCCGGCTTGCTCCAGGGCAATGGCATCCGCACGCATCTGGCGCGCCTGGGCTTCATTGCGGCCTTGCACCTTGTAGCCGCCGAAGATGTTCACCGACTGCGGCGTCAGGCCCATGTGCACGCACACTGGAACGCCGCGCTCAGCCAGCAGCCGGATCGACTCCGCCAGCCATACCGCGCCTTCGACTTTGATCATGTGTGCACCGGCTTGCATCAGCTTGCCGGCGTTCTGGAAGGTTTGTTCAAGGGTGGCGTAACCCATGAACGGCAGGTCAGCGATGATGAAGGCGCCGTCGTTACCGCGTTTGACGCTGGCCGTGTGGTACGCAAGTTCGTCAGTGGTGACCGGCAGGGTGCTGTCATTCCCTTGAAGAACCATGCCCAGTGAATCGCCAATCAACAGCACTTCAACCCCGGCCTCGCAACTGGCGTGGGCGAAGGTGGCGTCATAGCAGGTCAGCATGGTGATTTTTTCACCTTTGAGCTTCAGGCTCTGCAAGGTGGTCAGGGTAATGTCTGGCATGGAAAGGGTCCTCGTTCAGGCGCTTGGAAACAGCGAGTAACGCGCGTGAGTCTTCGTTTATACAGGCGCACTGTCTTGAGAGCAGTGCTTATAAGGCCTGGATTGCGCCCTTCAGCGCCGGGTTGGCGGCAGCGGGACGCCTATAGTCGTGATGAGGACACGGGAAGTCAATTGGATGTGTTACCGCATTGTTACGAGTGGGGTGTTACCCCTGTTACGGGTGGGAGCTGGCGTGCCTGCGATGGCAGCATCGCGCAATAGCGGGTGTACCGAGTTGCCCGCATCGCAGGCAAGCCAGCTCCCACATTGACCGGGTCAATCTTGGGGCAGGCGCTCCAGGCCTGCAAACGGGCAGGCTGCCAGCAGCTCGCTGAGTGTTTGGCCATTGGGCAGTTGCAGGTCGGCGGGTGCCAGTTCTGCCAATGGGTACAGCACAAACGCGCGTAGATGCATCTGATAGTGCGGCACCTTGAGGCGCGGCGCGTCGATCAGGCGCTGGCCAAACAGCAGGATGTCCAGGTCCAGGGTGCGCGGTCCCCAGCGTTCCAGGCGCTCGCGGCCCTGGTCGTTCTCGATGGCTTGCAGTGCATCGAGCAGGTCCAGTGGCGCAAGATCGCTGTTCAGCGCGGCGACCGCATTGGTGTAGCGCGGTTGGCCCGGGAGCAGGGAGTCACTTTGATAGAACGCCGACACGCCAACGAGGGCCGTGCCGGGCAATTGCGCCAGGGCTTCGACAGCGCTGCGCAATTGCTGGTCCGGGGCAGCCAGGTTGCTGCCCATGCCAATGTAGACACGTTCCACGTTTATTCGCCCGCAGCGCCCGAGGCATCGGCCGCGCTGCGCTTGCGCTTGGTGCCGCTGCGACGACGTTTTTTCGGGCCAGTGCCTTCGCCATCGCCTTTGCTGCCGAGGTCGCGAATCATGTCGCGGCGCTGGCTGTCATTGGCGTCCTGGTAGTCGGTCCACCATTCGCCCAGGCCGTCGGTCTGCTCGCCGGCGCTTTCGCGCAGCAGCAGGAAGTCGTAGCCGGCACGGAAGCGCGGGTTATCCAGCAACAGGTCGGCGCGTTTGCCACTGCGGCGCGGCAGGCGCTCCTGCATGTCCCAGATCTCGCGGATCGGCATGGTGAAGCGTTTGGGAATGGCGATGCGCTGGCACTGCTCGGCGATCAGCTCATGTGCGGCTTCCTGCATGGCCGGAATCGGCGGCATGCCACGGTCTTGCAGGCGCAATACGCGCTTGGGCAGGGCAGGCCACAGCAGGGCGGCAAACAGGAACGCCGGCGTTACCGGTTTGTTCTGCTTGATGCGCAGGTCAGTGTTGATCAACGCTTCGCTGATCAGCGTGTGGGTGTACGTGGGGTTGTATTCCAGTGCCTCGGCGCTGGCCGGGAACAGCGGGTCGAACAGTTGCAGGTCGACCAGCATTTCGAACGTATCGGCGGCATAACCCGAGAGGAACAACTTCAGCACTTCTTCGAACAGGCGTGCCGAAGGAATTTCCCGCAGCATCGGCGCCAGCTCGCGAATCGGCGCGGCGGTGTGTTTCTCGATGCCGAAGTTCAGCTTGGCGGCAAAGCGCACGGCGCGCAGCATGCGTACCGGGTCTTCCTGGTAACGCTGCGTCGGGTCGCCGATCAGGCGGATCAGGTTGTTGCGAATGTCGTGTACGCCGTTGGCGTAATCGAGAATGCGCTCGCTGACCGGGTCGTAATACAGGGCGTTGATGGTGAAGTCGCGGCGCTGCGCGTCTTCTTCCAAGGTGCCGTACACGTTGTCACGCAGGATGCGGCCGCTCTCGTTGCGGGAAGACTGATTGGTGTCTTCCTCATCATCGTTTTGCGGATGGCCTGCGCGGAACGTCGCGACCTCGATGATTTCGCGACCAAAGTGGATATGCACCAACTTGAAGCGGCGACCGATGATTCGCGCATTGCGAAACTCGGCACGCACCTGCTCCGGCGTGGCGCTGGTGGCGACGTCGAAATCCTTGGGCGTGATATTGAGCAGCATGTCACGTACGCAGCCGCCCACCAGATAAGCCTGGTAGCCGGCGTTCTGCAAACGTTCGACGATGTTCACTGCATAGCGGCTGAATTGAGCGCGCTGCAATGAATGCTGATTGCTGTTAAGCACTTCAGGCGTGCTGCGAATGTGTTGCGTACGACGCAAGGGGGAACGGAATGACTGGAACAACTTCTTCAGCATGGGATGCACTGTTTGAAGGAATGTTCGGCCATAACGAAGAATGACCGCATGATGGGCCGGGATTCTAGCATTTAGTCGAGGGATGGTGTAGGAACAAGCTGCAAGGCTTGAGCCAGAAGCTTAAAGAAGGGTGTGAGCGGGTCAAATGCCGGAAACTACAAGGGGAGCCGAAGCTCCCCCAGAAGTAGTTGCGTGCTCTATTTTTATTATGGTTGCGGGCTTTTTGTTTTTGTTGATCGCCCTCGCCATGAAGTTTCACCTTCATGACACTCCCAATCGGGAGCCAAGAGCAAACGGATTGCTTTGGTCGCTGTGTTGCTGATCTACGATCCAACCAGTTCAGGCTCTGCCTTAGGGCAGTTTTTGTTGTTCTCGGCCTGGTTGCGGGGCAAGCCCCAAATGCAACGCCTCTCCAAAAGAATCAGTTAGCTGCGCCTCCGCCGTGTTGTTTTTGTTATGCGTGAGTCGATTCGTCTTATTTTTATTGTCTTGTACAAAGCTTGTTATTGTTTTTGTACTAAGCATATAGCAGGGTGCGTGCCAACTTTTGTGTCGCCCAGCAAAACCGGGGGTTTGAGCTGGTTCTGGCTTTTGGAAGGGCGAAAAAAAGCCGGGGCTTCGTTACCGTAAGCCCCGGCTTCTGTTACGTGAAAAAGCTGCGGTAACAGTTTTTTCACATCTGAGGGTGTTACCTGTGGGGGTGCGCCCTCAGCTTTCGCTGGCCACCCCGGTCTTGCGCCGTGGAATGCCCAGGCGTTGGCGCCGTTCCCACAGGCATTTGCGACTTACGCCCAGCTTGCGAGCCAGCTCGGTCTCGGTCATATGGTCCTGATGCTCAAGCACGAAGTGCTGGAAGTAGTCTTCCAGTGACAGGTCTTCGGTCGGCTCATGGCTGGTATTGCTGCCACCGCCCTGTTGCGGGGCCAGGCCGATGAAGTCGTCGTCTTCCAGGTCGCTCAACTCGATATCGATACCCAGCAGCTCGGCAGAAATTTCCGGGCTCTCCGACAGAATCACCGCGCGCTCGACCGCGTTCTCCAGTTCGCGGACGTTACCCGGCCACGAGTAATGCCGAATCGCCTGCTCGGCGTCGGCGGCAAACTTGAGGTCGGTACGGTTGATGCGCGCGCTCTGGCGCAGCAGAAACGCGCTGGCGATCTCATTCACGTCGGCGCCACGCTCGCGCAAGGCCGGCAGCTTGAGGGCGATGACATGCAGGCGGTAATACAAGTCTTCCCGGAACTGGCCGATCTTGGCCAGGCTCTTGAGGTCACGGTGGGTCGCGGCGATCAGGCGCACATCGACCTTCTGTGATTGCACCGAACCGACACGGCGAATCTCGCCTTCCTGCAACACGCGCAGCAAGCGCGCCTGGGCTTCCAGGGGCAGTTCGCCAATTTCGTCGAGGAACAAGGTGCCGCCGTCCGCCGCTTCGACCAACCCCGCACGCCCGGCGCTGGCGCCGGTAAATGCGCCTTTCTCGTGCCCGAACAGTTCGGACTCGATCAGGGATTCGGGAATCGCCGCGCAGTTCACCGAAATCATCGGCGCTTTGGCACGTTTGGACAGGTTGTGCAGGGCGCGGGCCACCAGCTCTTTACCGGTGCCCGACTCGCCCTGGATCAATACATTGGAGTCGGTCGGCGCCACTTTGCGGATCTTGCTGTACAGATCCTGCATCGGTGGGCAAGAGCCGATGATGCCGATCTCGCCGTTGCTGTTGTCGGCCCCCGGCTTCTCGGCAGCCTTGCCGGCAGGACGCTGTTCGGCCGGCGTACTGCCAGCCGACTGACGGTCACGCAGAATGCGCGCCACGGCCTGGAGCATTTCGTCGTGATCGAAAGGCTTGGCGATGTAGTCCACCGCGCCCATCTTCATCGAGTCCACCGCCGAGCGCAGGCTGGCGTAGCTGGTCATGATCAGCACGGGCGTGCCCTGGCCAAGCTTGATCAGCTCGGTCCCCGGCGCGCCCGGCAGGCGCAGGTCGCTGACAATCAGGTCGAACGTGGGAATGCTGAAACGCTCTTGGGCTTCCTGCACCGAGCCGGCTTCGCTGACCTGGTACTGATTACGTTCAAGCAGGCGACGCAAGGCAGAGCGGATAATGGTTTCGTCTTCGACGATCAAAATGTGCGGCATTGATTCAATTCTCTCGACGGTCTCAGTTCACAGCGGACGTCGCTTCGACATGACGCGGCAAGGTCACCCGAATACGGGTGCCGCGTTGGCTTTCGGTGTCAGCCGGGCTGTCGATGGTGATTTGTCCATAATGCTCTTCAACGATGGAATAGACCAGTGCAAGGCCCAGACCGGTACCTTCACCCGGGTCCTTGGTGGTGAAGAAAGGTTCGAACAATCGATCCATGATGTTCTGTGGAATACCGCTGCCTTCGTCCTCCACGATCAGGTCGACCGTGTGCTCGAAAGCCTCGCTCTTGACGCGTACCGCACTGCCGGCGGGCGTTGCGTCACGGGCGTTTGAAAGCAGGTTGATCAGCACCTGCGCCAAGCGTTGGGAGTCGCCGTCAACCCAGTGGTCCGGGTCGCACAGGTTAAAAAACTGTACTTCGAAATTGCGCCGGTTCAAGGCCAGCAGCCCAATGGCATCCTGCGCCACTTCCGCCAGGCACACCGCTTCGTCATGGTTCTGATGGGCGCCGGCGTGGGCGAAGCTCATCAGCGACTGCACGATGCGTGACACGCGCTTGGTCTGCTCGAGGATCTGCCCGCTGATTTCGGTGATTTCAGCGTCTTCTTCGCGCTCTTCGCGCAGGTTTTGCGCCAGGCACGCGATACCGGTGATCGGGTTGCCGATTTCATGGGCCACACCCGCGGCCAGGCGACCGATGCTGGCCAGGCGTTCGGAGTGCACCAGCTTGTCTTCGAGCATCTGGGTTTCGGTCAGGTCCTCCACCAGCAGCACCAGGCCACTGTTGCCCGGCGCCAGCGGCTCGTCGATCGCCGCTTTGTGCAGATTGAGCCAGCGGGTCTGGCCGTCCAGCGCCAGGTGCTGTTTGTGCAAGTGCTCGTCGGGCAGGTTGATAAAGCCTTGCAACAGTTCTTTCCAAGGGTCGCCCAAGGTATTCAGGCGCGAACCCACAACACGTTGTGCGGCGATGCCGGTGAGTTCTTCCATCGCCTTGTTCCACATCAGGATCTCTTGATCCTTGGCCAGGGAACACACGCCCATCGGCAGTTCCTGAAGGGTTTGACGGTGATAGCGGCGCAGGGCATCGAGTTCGGCGGCAAGGCCGGTGAGACGTGAGTGGTAATCCTCCAGCCGGCTCTCGATGAAATGGATGTCTTCGGTGACGTAGTTTTCGCCGCCGGCCTTGTAGGGCAAGAAGGTTTCCACCATGTCCTGGGACACGCTCGGTCCCATCAGGCCGGACAGGTTGGCCTCAATGCGGTCGCGCAAACGGCGCAGGGCGTAGGGCCGGCGCTCGTCAAACGGCAGGTAAAGGTCGCGCAGCGCCTGCTCGACTTCCTTTTGCGCAGCCTTGGCGCCCAGCGGCTTGGCCAGTTGGGTGGCGAACTCTTGCGGTGAGGCGGCGTGCAGCTCGCGGCGTTGCGGGCGGCGCACGTTGTCCACCGCGCAGGCTTCGGCGGCGCTGGTTTCTTCGGGGCTGGCGTTGGTGAACAGCGAGATCAGGGTAAACATCAGCACGTTGGCGGCCAACGAGGCGATCGCTGCCATGTGCCAGCTGGTGTCATCCAGCACGTAGATCATGTTCAGCAGCGGAATATAGAAGCCCTGCAAGTTGCCGACCAGCGGCAGCAGCATGGTCACCATCCACACCAGAATGCCTGCCAGCAGCCCGGCGATAAAGCCGCGACGGTTGGCGGTTGGCCAGTACAGCACCGACAACACACCCGGCAAGAACTGCAAGGTCGCCACAAACGCGACGATGCCGAGGTTGGCCAGGTCTTGCCCAGCGCCCAGCAGCAGGTAGAAGCCATAGCCGGCCATGATGATGGCGACGATCAGCGCGCGGCGCGTCCATTTCAGCCAGCGGTAGATATTACCTTCGGCTGGCGGCTGATACAGCGGCAGCACCAGGTGATTGAGCGCCATGCCGGAGAGTGCCAGCGTGGTGACGATGATCAAGCCACTGGCCGCCGACAAACCGCCTACGTAAGCCAGCAATGCCAGGGATTTGCTGTTGGCGGCAATACCGACGCCAAGGGTGAAGTATTCGGGGTTGGTGGTGGCGCCGAGCTTGAGGCCGGCCCACAGGATCAGCGGCACCGCCAGGCTCATCAGCAGCAGGAATAACGGCAAACCCCAGCTGGCGCTGACCAATGAGCGCGGGTTGAGGTTCTCGGTGAAGGTCATGTGGTACATGTGCGGCATCACGATGGCCGAGGCAAAGAACACCAGCAGCAGCGTGCGCCATGGGCCTTCCTGCAACGGCGTGTGCAAAGCGGCGAGGGCGGTCTGGTTTTGCAGCAACCACAACTCCAACTGTTGCGGCCCGTCGAATACGCCATACAGCGCATACAGGCCGACACCGCCGATGGCGATCAGCTTGATCACCGACTCGAAGGCAATCGCAAACACCAGGCCTTCGTGTTTCTCGCGGGTGGCGATATGGCGTGAGCCGAAGAAAATCGTGAACAGCGTGATCAGTGCGCAAAAAGCCAGGGCGACGCGGTGCTGCACCGGTTCGCGGGTGAGGATGCTGATGGAGTCCGCCACCGCCTGGATCTGCAGGGCCAGCAACGGCAGCACGCCGATCAGCATAAAGATCGTGGTCAGCGCGCCGGCCCAGGTGCTGCGAAAGCGGAAGGCAAACAAGTCCGCCAGGGACGACAGTTGATAGGTGCGGGTGATTTTCAGGATCGGGTACAGCAACACCGGCGCCAGCAGGAACGCGCCGGACACGCCCAGGTAGCTGGACAGAAAGCCGTAGCCATACTGATAGGCCAGCCCCACCGTGCCATAAAATGCCCAGGCGCTGGCGTAGACGCCCAGGGACAAGGTGTAGGTCAACGGATGGCGAATGATCGCCCGCGGAATCATTCCGCGCTCACTGATCCAGGCAACCCCGAACAACGCGGCCAGGTAGGCGGCGCTGATCAGCAGCATCTGGGTGAGGCTAAAGCTCATCGGCATCTTTTTGGCTCTGCAGGATGAAGGTCACGACGATCAGGATCAACCACAGCAGATAAGGGCGATACCAGGCGCCCGTGGCGTCGATCCACCAATCCATGATGGCCGGGGAAAACAGGTAGATCCCGACGACCAGCAGCAGGACCAATCGATAGATGTACATGTTGGCCTCTGATTAAAAAACTGCCGCGATGGTAACGGATGCTTGGCAAGCTGCAAGCGCCTTCAGCTCAATTGCGCTTCGGCCAGCGTGAGTGTGCGCGGAATCTGGCTGGCGTCCCAGTGTGCAATGCCCCAATCCAGCAGTTCCCGTGGGCTGGCGTGCAGCATTTCGCTGCCGGGTTGCTGGCCGAGGGCGCGCAACGCTCTCAATAGCAAAGGTGTGGCCTGGTCGGGTGTCAACGGCGGCGAGCGGTAGGATTTGCCCAGCTTGTTGCCGTCCGGCTGGGTGATCAGCGGCACGTGCAGGTAGCGCGGCTGGCGCAGACCCAGCAGTTCCTGCAGGTAAAGCTGGCGCGGCGTGGAATCGAGCAGGTCGGCGCCGCGCACGATGTCGGTGACACCTTGCCAGGCATCGTCGAGTACCACTGCCAGTTGGTAGGCATACAGGCCATCGCGACGGCGGATGATGAAATCGCCCACATCACGGCCCAGGTGCTGTCGGAATTCGCCTTGCACGCGGTCGGTAAAGTGATACTCCAGCTCCGGAACGCGCAGGCGGATCGCCGCGTCTTGCTGATCGTGCCCGAGGTTTCGGCACAGGCCTGGATAGATCCCGTGGTAGGGCTCCAATTGTTTACGCGAGCAGGTACAGGCGTAAGCCAGGCCGTGGTTGAACATGTCGTTCAAGACTTTGGCGTAGGCATCATGCCGCTCGCTTTGCCGGACCAGTTCCCCATCCCACTCAAAGCCATAGCTTTCCAGGGCGTGCAGGATCGCCGCCTGGGCGCCGGGTTCTTCACGGGGTGGGTCGAGGTCTTCCATGCGCATCAGCCAGCGGCCGTGATTGGCGCGGGCATCGAGGTAGGAGGCGAGCGCGGCAACCAGCGAACCGAAGTGCAGGTGGCCGCTGGGCGTGGGGGCGAAACGCCCGATATAAGTAGAGGCTGTCATGGGCCGGATACTACTGGAAAACCGCTGAACGCCAGAAACAAAAATGGAGCGTTTGCACGCCCCATTTTTTGTTTGTCGCGTTCAGCCCGGCAGGGTTACTTGCCGACCTGTTTTTCCTTGATTTCAGCCAAGGTCTTGCAGTCTACGCACAGGTCCGCGGTTGGGCGGGCTTCCAGGCGGCGAATACCAATCTCGACGCCGCAGGATTCGCACCAGCCGTATTCCTCGTCCTTGATCAGTTGCAGGGTCTTGTCGATCTTCTTGATCAGCTTGCGCTCTCGATCACGCGCTCGCAGTTCAAGGGCGAACTCTTCTTCCTGGCTCGCACGGTCGGCCGGATCAGGAAAGTTGGCTGCTTCGTCCTTCATGTGGTCAACGGTACGATCAACCTCCTGCATCAAGTCCTGTTTCCACTTGTTCAGGATCTTGGTGAAGTGCTCGCGCATGGGCTCGCCCATGTACTCCTCGCCCTTTTTTTCCACATAGGGTTCGAAGCCGCCGAGGCCTTGAGTCTGCTGTTGCTTTGCTTGGGTGGACATGAATAGACCGCCTCTCACTCTTCTAATCCATTGCGCAGGATTGCAACGTCACCGACACCTGCCGGCCCTGCGGCTGCAAGCGGGCGAACTTACCAGATAGATTCGGGGTGCGCCACTCCCGGTTGTCGAGGCCCAACGTGGCAGGCTTGCAAACTGTCATGGCCCGCCATGGCTGGGTATAGCGTGTCTCGAATGTTGATTTTAGTCGTTTTGCAGGCGCTTGCCCGGTTCAGCACGGAGGACCGAGCAGGCAATAGAGCATGTTTTACCGCGCGGGTTCGGTAGAATCCTGATTTTGTCCTCACCGTTAAGGAAGGCTAATGGCCCAGCCCTACAGTGCGCGCAGTCGCGCCATCGAACCTTTTCACGTTATGGCGTTACTGGCGCGAGCCAATGAGCTGCAGGCGGCTGGCCATGATGTTATCCACCTGGAGATCGGCGAGCCGGATTTCACCACGGCCGAGCCGATTATCCAGGCTGGCCAGGCCGCGCTGGCCAACGGCAAGACGCGCTATACCGCGGCCCGTGGGCTGCCCGAACTGCGCCAGGCCATCAGTGGTTTTTACCAGCAGCGCTACGGCCTGAGCGTCGACCCTGAGCGTATCCTGATCACGCCCGGTGGCTCTGGCGCGTTGCTGCTGGCCAGCAGCCTGCTGGTCGATCCGGGCAAGCACTGGCTGTTGGCCGACCCAGGCTACCCGTGCAACCGACATTTCCTGCGGCTAGTGGAAGGCGCTGCGCAGCTGGTGCCGGTTGGCCCGGACGTGCGCTACCAATTGACCGCTGAGCTGGTGGCCAAACACTGGAATGCAGACAGCGTTGGCGCGCTGGTGGCCTCACCAGCCAACCCGACCGGCACCATTCTGACCCGCGACGAACTGGCGGGGTTGTCGAGTGCAATCAAGGCGCGTAACGGCCATTTGGTGGTGGACGAGATCTATCACGGCCTCACCTACGGCACCGATGCCGCCAGCGTGCTGGAAGTCGACGACGATGCCTTCGTCTTAAATAGTTTTTCGAAGTATTTCGGCATGACCGGCTGGCGCCTCGGCTGGCTGGTGGCGCCCCCGGCGGCGGTGGGCGAATTGGAGAAGTTGGCGCAAAACCTCTACATCAGCGCGCCGAGCATGGCCCAGTACGCGGCGCTGGCGTGTTTCACCGAGCAAACCCTGAGCATTCTGGAAGAGCGCCGCGCCGAGTTCGGGCGCCGCCGGGATTTCCTGCTGCCAGCCTTGCGCGAGTTGGGTTTCGGCATCGCCGTAGAGCCCGAAGGCGCGTTCTATTTGTACGCCGATATCAGCGCGTTCGGCGGTGATGCCTTCGCGTTTTGCCGTCATTTCCTTGAAACCGAGCATGTGGCGTTTACGCCGGGCCTGGATTTCGGTCGTTATCAGGCCGGCCACCATGTGCGTTTTGCCTACACGCAAAACCTCGATCGGCTACAGGAGGCGGTGGAACGCATCGCCCGTGGCTTGCGGAGCTGGCAAGGCTGATGCGCTTTAATCCTCCCCTCGAAGAAGGGCGGCTGATCCGCCGCTACAAGCGCTTTCTCACCGATATCGAAACGCTGACCGGCGAGTTGCTGACCATTCACTGCCCCAACACCGGCTCGATGCTCAATTGCATGGTGGAGGGCGGCCAGGTCTGGTTCAGTCGCTCCACAGACCCCAAGCGTAAATTGCCGGGTACCTGGGAAATTGCCGAAACCCCCCAAGGCCGGCTGGCATGCGTCAACACCGCGCGTGCCAACCAACTGGTGGAGGAGGCGTTGCGCGCCGGGGTGATCACTGAACTCAACGGTTTTACCGCCTTGAAGCGCGAAGTGCCTTACGGCCAGGAAAAAAGCCGTATCGATTTTCGCCTGGAGTACCCACACGGCGCGGCGTATGTGGAGGTCAAGAGCGTCACCTTGGGCTTTGATGGCTCGCCGGTGGCAGCGTTTCCCGACGCGGTGACCCAACGTGGCGCCAAGCATTTGCGCGAGTTGGCACACCTGGCGCGTGAGGGCGTGCGTGCGGTGCAGTTGTATTGCGTGAACCTGTCGGGGATTGACGCTGTACGCCCGGCGGTGGAAATCGATGCGGGCTACGCCGCTGCGCTGCGCGAGGCCAAGGCGGCCGGCGTGGAGGTGTTGGCCTATGGTGCGCGGGTCACGCCGCAGGAAATTATCATCGACCGGCGCCTGGACGTGATGATCGGCGACTAGAGTTGCACCCACAGGCCTTGCGCGTCTTCACGGCCGGGCAGGGCTTTAAGGCTTTGGCCCGCGCACGGCCCGGCGATGCACTCGCCGCTTTCGATCAGGAACAAGGCGCCGTGGGTGGCGCACTGGATCAGGCTGGCGCTGCTGTCCAGGAACTGGTCGGGCTGCCATTCCAGCGGGATGCCGCGATGGGGGCAGCGGTTGAGGTAGAAGTACGCCACGCCGTCACGGCGCACGGCCAACACTTTGCAACCGTCTATTTCAAAACCACGGCTGCTGTTGGGCGCCAGGGCATCTGAGGGGCAGAGAAGCTTCATAACAATCCTTAAGTGCCTTGACGTTCAAATGCAAACAATTATCAAATGCCGGCTTCGCCCGTTAGCTGATTGGGTGCTCTGTACGATGCCAGACAGGGTTTATCTGTCACATCCATGAGTGCTTGAGTGGCCCCGCCCTTGGAAGGAAACCCTGTTATGCGCCTGAGTACCAGCGCTATTGCGCTTGTTGCCTCACTGCTGGTCAACCACGGGGCGCAAGCCTCTGAACTGCCGCAACGCTGGGTCAGCGCCGGTGGGGCGCTATCGGAATGGGTCACGGCGCTGGGCGGGGAGTCAAAGCTGGTGGGGGTGGATACCACCAGCCAGCATCCAGCATCGCTCAAGGCGTTGCCGAGCATCGGTTATCAGCGGCAACTGTCGGCGGAAGGGATTTTAAGCCTGCGTCCGCAGGTTCTGGTCGGGACTGAAGAGATGGGCCCACCGCCGGTGCTGGCGCAAATTCGCGGCGCGGGCGTGCAGGTGGAGATGTTCTCGGCAGAGCCGGATTTGCCGACCTTGAAAGGCAACCTTCAGCACTTGGGCAAGCTGTTGGGTGATGAAGCCAAGGCCAACGAATTGTTTACCGGATATGAACAAAAGCTGGATCAGCAGCAAGCCTGGGTCGCCAAGGCCCAGGCCACGCAAAAGGCGCCGGGTGTGCTTTTGTTGCTAGGGCATGCAGGTGGCAAACCGCTGATTGCAGGCAAGGACACGGCCGCCGATTGGATGTTGCAGCAGGCGGGCGGGCATAACCTGGCGACCCACACGGGCTATAAGCCGTTTTCGGTGGAGTCGCTGGCCGGGCTGAGTCCTGATGTGCTGGTGTTTGCTGATCGCGCACTCACTGGCGATGCCGCTCGGGCGGCCTTGTTCAAGGAAAACCCGATTCTGGCGTCGACCCCGGCCGCCAAAAACGGCCGCGTGTTTGAGCTGGACCCGACCCTGCTGGTCGGCGGGCTCGGGCCGCGTCTGCCGCAAAGCCTGGTGCAATTGTCTGCCGGGTTTTATCCGTCCCAGGCTAAACCTGCCCCATGACGACTCTGGTTAAACCGAAAACGCTGTTTATCGGGCTGGCGCTGTTATGCCTTCTGGCAATCTGGCTTTCACTGGCCCTGGGGCCGGTCAGCCTGCCGTTGCTGGATACGCTCAAGGCCGCCTTGCGCCTGATGGGCGTACCGATTGAAGCCCAGGGCCTGGAGCAGGCCGAATTGATCCTGGGGCAGATTCGTTTGCCGCGAACCTTGCTGGGTTTGGCGGTAGGTGGTGTGCTGGCATTGTCGGGTGTGGCGATGCAGGGCTTGTTTCGCAACCCGCTGGCCGATCCGGGGTTGGTCGGTGTGTCCAGCGGCGCGGCGCTCGGGGCGGCGATTGCTATCGTCGGCGGTTCTTTTTTTGGTGGCCTGCCGGATGCGTTCGGGCCTTATCTGCTGTCGTTGTGCGCGTTTCTTGGCGGTTTGGGCGTCACTGCCCTGGTCTATCGCCTGGGGCGCCGCAACGGCCAGACCAACGTTGCAACGATGCTGCTTGCCGGTATCGCGCTTACCGCCCTGGCCAGTTCGGCGGTGGGGTTGTTTACCTATCTGGCCGATGACGCCACCTTGCGCACGCTGACGTTCTGGAATCTTGGCAGCCTCAATGGCGCCAGCTATTCGCGGTTGTGGCCATTGCTGTTGGTGAGCGCCGGTGTGGCGCTGTGGTTGCCGCGCCGTGCAAAAGCCTTGAATGCATTGTTGCTGGGTGAGTCCGAAGCCAATCACCTTGGCATTGATGTTGAAGGGCTCAAGCGTGAACTGGTGTTTTGCACGGCCCTCGGTGTGGGCGCGGCGGTAGCGGCGGCGGGCATGATCGGGTTTGTCGGGCTGGTGGTGCCGCATCTGGTGCGCTTGTTGGCCGGGCCGGATCATCGGGTGTTGTTGCCGGCGTCTGTGCTCGCGGGTGCGAGCCTGTTGCTGTTTGCTGATCTGGTGGCGCGCCTGGCGCTGGCGCCGGCTGAACTGCCGATCGGCATCGTGACGGCCTTTATTGGCGCGCCGTTTTTTCTGTATTTGTTGCTGCGAGGGCGCGCCTGATGCTGCGAGTAGAAGCGTTGCAGGTCCGGCGTGGCGATAAAACCGTGCTGGCGGATGTCACCCTGGACTTGCTGCCGGGTGAAGTGCTCGGTGTGCTCGGCCCTAACGGAGCAGGCAAGAGCACGCTGCTCGGTGCGTTGTGCGGCGAGCTGAAGCCGGATCAGGGCAAGGTGTGGCTGGATCAGCAAGCCTTGACGGAGTGGAGCGGGCCGCAACGTGCCCAACGTTTGGCAGTGTTGCCGCAGACTTCCACGCTGGATTTCGCATTTCGTGTCGAGGAGGTTGTAGGCATGGGCCGCTTGCCCCATCAGACCGGACGCGTGCGTGATGACGAAATCATCGAGGCGGCGCTGCACGCGGCAGACGTGGGCCATTTAAGCGGGCGCAGCTACCTGGCGCTGTCGGGTGGTGAACGCCAGCGTGTGCATCTGGCGCGAGTGTTGGCGCAGTTATGGCCGGGGGAAGCCGGGCAGACGCTGCTGTTGGATGAGCCGACCTCGATGCTTGACCCCTTGCACCAACACACGACCCTGCAAGCTATACGTACTTTCGCTGATCGCGGCGCTGCGGTGCTGGTGATTCTCCATGACCTGAACTTGGCGGCGCGTTATTGCGACCGGATTCTGTTGCTGGAGCAGGGGCGCCCACACGCGTTGGATACGCCGGCGCAGGTGATGCGGCCCGAGCCACTTAAGGCGGTGTTTGGTTTGGAGGTGCTGGTACAGCCGCACCCGGAGCGTGGGCATCCGTTGATCATTGCGCGCTGAATCGGCTTTTTTACAGGTAAAAAAAGACCCGGCAAGAGCCGGGTCAAATAACCGTGATTAGCCTGATGAGGAGATAATCTGAGAGTCCGAACCAATGGTCTTTCAGTTATCGGCTGATCTCGCGACCAGCTGTGATAATCATAACGATTCTCATTTGAGAGTCAACATCTGTTTTTCAACGATCTGCCGTTTTTCTCAAACACGTGTTCGAACTGCCCATGAACATTGGGGATTCTTGCAGACCTAAATTTTCTGACGCGCTGAAATCGCTTCCAACTGACGGTTCAATGCCTCCTTGCGTTCCGTCGGGATGTCGTTCCAATGCACGTCCATCAAGGCTCCCTCGATTGCATACAGCAGCACTTTCGAGGCACGAAACCCGCGAGTGCGCACGGCTCGGTAGGCATCGACAGCTCCCAGGCGACGTAAGTCGGACGCGCTGTGGATGCCCACCGCATGCAGCCACTGCGCCGACGTCTTGCCCAGGTTTTTCAGGTGTTGCAGCTCATCGTTCATCAAGCCTCCTTGCGACGGCCGAATGGTGCGGTGGGTATCGTGACCAGGCAAGCCTGAAAAGGAGTGTAGCGCTCAGTAGGAAAAGCGTGGTTCTTTGGTCAGGAACGGCTGAAAAGCTTATAAGAATTCTTGAGGGTGTTGCCGACAAGCAGGCAGGAGGCGCCGCTACGCGTGAGGCGTAGCTGGGGCCCGAAAGATGAAGTTACTTGGTGCGGTAGCGCAAACGAGTGCCGAAATTGACCGACATGAGGATTTCGTCAGCCGTCAGTTCGGGGGAGAAGTAGGTGCCGGAAATCTGCGCATGGGCCAGGCTGGCGCCTTCCAGCGAGCACTCGCGCAGGTCCAGGCCGCGCAGGTCGGCAGAGCGGAAGTAGGCGTCGGTGAAATCCACGCCCGTGGCGTTCAGGTCACGCAGGTCCAACCCACGGAAGTCACCACCGCGCATGTCGATGGGGCCGTCTTTGGGACGTTCCTGGTTGAAGCCGCGGATGTCGTCTTTATGCAGGAGTGCGTAGAGCGGAGTATCAAGAAGCTTGGGCTGACTCATGACGGCGACTCCTGTTGGAATTATGACGCCATTATAGTGCCACTATTGCTCGGTCGTGCACCGAAGATCGGTGACACGACCAAGAAATATTTCTTACAGACCGGGCAGGCGCTGACGAATGTGCGCTACCAGAGCGTCGAGTGTGCCGCTTTCGTTGGTTTCCACGCGTTTGCTCAGCAGCAGCTCTTCGGCGGTCAGCGGGTCACGGTTGGCCTGCTGTTCTTCGATAATGGTGAGCGTCGCGTCGGAAGGATCGTTTTTATCCGCCTGACGTTGCGCCAGCCAGCTGGCGATAACGGCTTGCGGTGCGTTGCAATCGAGGATCAGGAACGGCGCACCGGTTGCCTCGGCAATCCTGGCGGCGGCGTCGCGTTGTGCGCTTTTCAGGAAGGTCGCGTCCAGCACTACCGGGTAGCCGGCACGCAAGACGGTATCGGCGATTTCGTTGAGCCGAGCGTAGGTGGCAGCGCTGGCTTCGGCGGCGTAGATACCGGCTTGCGGGGTGTTCTCGACCTTTTGTTCGCCAAACAGGCGCTTGCGTTCCACATCCGAACGCAGGCGCACGGCACCCAAGGCTTCCACCAGACGCATGGCCACGTGGCTTTTACCGACGGCCGAAACACCGTGGGTTATCGCCAGGAAGCGCGATGGAATAGTGCTGTAGCTTTCCGCCAGGTTCGCATAGTTGCGGTATTGGCGCAGGGTGGTGGCGCGTTGCACCGGGCTGGCCTCGCTCGGCATGCTGAACAACGCCACCTTGGCGCGCACCAGTGCACGGTAGGCTTTATAGAAGTTCAGCACTTCCAGGCCCTGATAGTCGCCGGTCAGCTCCAGGTACTGGCTGATAAAACGGCGCGCCAGGGATTTGAGGCCGCGGTCTTCCAGGTCCATCGCCAGAAAGGCCGTGTCGGCATACACATCGGTGAAGCGGAACGGCTCGTTGAACTCGATGCAGTCGAAGATCACCACCTGGCCATCGATCAGGGTGGCGTTGCCCAAGTGGATATCACCGTGACACTCACGGGTGAAACCTTCGAGTTTGCGTTGGGCCAGCAGTGGCTTGAGGCGTTCGAAGCTGGCTTCGGCCCAGGCTTGCAGGGCTTCGAGTTGAGCCAGGTCGGCTTTGTCGCTGAGGAACGGGCGGATCTGGTCGAAGTTCTGGCGAACCGGTGCCATCACCTCATCCGGCGTGCCGGCGGGGTGGTCTTGCGGCACTTTCGGCGCAGTGAGGTGGAAGTGCGCAATCTGCTTGGCCATATCATCAATGTGCGCGCTGGTAACCTCGCCATTGGCTTGCAGTGTGCTGAGCAGCTGGCTCTGCGGGAATTGGCGCATTTTCAGCGCGTATTCGATGACCGGGCCATCACCGCCCAATTGCGGGGCTTCGGCGCTGCCGGTGATTGGCAACACGTCAAGATACAAATCTTCGGTCAGGCGCTGATTGAGGCGCAGCTCTTCGCGGCAGAAGTGGCCGCGGTCATCCAGTTGGGTGAAATCCAGGAAGCCGAAGTTCATCGGCTTCTTCAGCTTATAAGCATAGGGGCCGGTCAGTATGACCCAGGAAATATGGGTCTCAATGACTTGAAACGCTTCAACCGGATGGGGATACAAAGCCGGGTTTTGCAGGGCAGCGATCAGGGACTGGCTCACGGGCGATCCTTCAAAGTCTGGGGGAAATCATGGCCGGCATTATGGCGGTTACGGTCGGTCGTGCAAACCGCTGTCCGGCTCATGTTGATCCTCAATAAAGTGCGTATAATCCGCCGCCATGACTCGAACCCGATCTCCCCGTTCCCGTAAAAAACCTCCTTCACGCGGCCTGCGCCCGTGGCTGGGCTGGGCCATCAAGCTGAGCCTGGTAGGCCTTGTGGTGCTCGCAGGCTTCGCGGTGTACCTCGACGCCGTGGTGCAGGAGAAATTCTCCGGCAAGCGCTGGACCATCCCGGCCAAGGTATACGCACGCCCGTTGGAATTGTTCACCGGCCAAAAGCTGAGCAAGGAAGACTTCCTTACCGAACTCGACGCCTTGGGCTATCGCCGCGAACCCGTGAGCAATGGCCCCGGCGCCGCTGCTGTCAGCGGCAATACCGTCGATTTGAATACCCGTGGCTTCCAGTTCTATGAAGGCCTGGAGAAAGCCCAGCCGGTGCGCGTGCGCTTCTCCGGCGATTACGTTGCCGAACTGTCGTCGCTCAATGGCTCCAAGTTGCCCGTGGTGCGCCTGGAACCGCTGTTGATCGGCGGTATTTACCCCAAGAACCTTGAAGATCGCATCCTGATCAAGCTTGATCAGGTGCCGCCGTACCTGCTTGATACGCTGATCGCCGTGGAAGACCGCGATTTCTACAGCCACTGGGGTGTGTCGCCCAAGTCGATTGCCCGCGCCATCTGGGTCAACACGTCCGGCGGCAAGATGACCCAGGGCGGCAGTACGCTCACGCAACAATTGGTCAAGAACTTCTACCTGACCAACGAGCGCAGCCTGACCCGTAAACTCACCGAAGCCATGATGGCCATGCTGCTGGAGCTGCATTACAGCAAGCAGGAGATTCTCGAGGCGTACCTCAACGAAGTGTTCGTCGGCCAGGACGGCCAGCGCGCGGTGCACGGTTTCGGCTTGGCCAGCCAGTTCTTCTTTGGCCAGCCCTTGTCCGAATTGAAATTGCATCAAGTCGCGTTGCTGGTGGGGATGGTCAAGGGGCCGTCCTATTACAACCCGCGCCGCAACCCGGAACGTGCGCTTGAGCGCCGTAACCTGGTGTTGGATGTACTTGAACAGCAGGGCGTAGCCACCGCTGAACAAGTTGCGGCGGCGAAAAAAATGCCACTGGGTGTGACCACGCGCGGCAAGCTGGCCGACAGTTCATTCCCGGGCTTTATCGACTTGGTCAAACGCCAGTTGCGTGAAGATTACCGCGACGAAGACTTGACCGAAGAAGGCCTGCGGATCTTTACCAGTTTCGACCCGATCCTGCAGATGAAAGCCGAAGCGTCGGTCAACGACACCTTCAAACGCCTGACCGGCCGTAAAGGTTCGGATGAAGTCGAAGCAGCCATGGTCGTGACCAACCCGGAAACCGGTGAGGTGCAGGCCATGATTGGCAGCCGCCAGGCCAGTTTTGCCGGTTTCAACCGTGCGCTGGATGCGGTGCGGCCGATCGGTTCGCTGGTCAAGCCGGCGGTCTACCTCACGGCCCTGGAAAAACCAAGCAAATACACGCTGACCAGTTGGTTGTCGGATGACCCGCTGTCGGTCAAAGGGGCGGATGGCCAGGTATGGACGCCGCAGAACTTTGATCGTCGCTCCCACGGCACTGTGTTCCTGTACCAAGGCCTGGCGCATTCCTACAACATCTCCACCTCGCGCCTTGGGCTTGAAGTGGGCGTGCCGAATGTGCTGAAAACCCTGGGACGACTGGGCATCACCCGTGAGTTCCCGGCGTTCCCGTCTATGCTGCTGGGCGCTGGCGCCATGACCCCGATGGAAGTGGCGACGATGTACCAGACCCTCGCCAACGGTGGCTTCAATACCCCGATGCGCGGCATTCGCAGTGTGCTGACCGCCGATGGCGAACCGCTCAAGCGTTACCCGTTCCAGATCCAGCAGCGCTTTGACGCGGGTTCCATCTATCTGATCCAGAACGCCATGCAGCGCGTGATGCGTGAAGGCACCGGGCGTTCGGTCTACAGCGTGCTGCCGTCGAACCTGACGCTGGCGGGCAAGACCGGCACCAGTAACGATTCGCGCGACAGCTGGTTCGCAGGCTTCGGCCAGGATGTGCTGGCCGTGGTCTGGCTGGGCCGCGACGATAACGGCAAAACCCCGTTCACTGGTGCGACCGGTGCGCTGCAGGTGTGGACCAGTTTCATGCGCAAGGCCGATCCGTTGCCGCTTAACATGCCGCAGCCGGACAACATCGTGCAGGCCTGGATTGATCCGCATACCGGGCAGGGTTCCGATGCCAACTGTCCGGGCGCGGTACAGATGCCGTATATTCGCGGCAGCGAGCCACCCGCCGGTGCTGCGTGCGGTGGCAGTGCCCCCGCTGACGCGGATTCGGTGATGGATTGGGTCAAGGGCTGGATGCATTAAGCAAAGAGGGTTTCAAGTGAACAAGTTGTGGATTCCAGCTATTACCGCCTTGGTTATGCTCGGCGGTTGCTCCAGCGTGCAGCGCGGTTCGATTCCCGTGGTGGACTCAAGCACGAACGTTTCCAATAACGACCGTATCTCGGCCACTGGCGGTTTCCGTCAGACCGTGGTCAAGCGTCCTGCCCAAGCCACGCCTCAGGCCATACCGCAGGATTCGGGCGTGGTGGTGATGGTGCCGGGCGGCGGTGCTGCGACGTCGGCGCCGATCAGTGCCGAGCCTTGGACGCCAGGGCCAAGCACTTCGGGGCCGGCCAACTCCGCGCCGATCCAGACGGCGCCGATCAACCAGGGCACTTACAACATGCCGCCGTCCACGCCGAGCGGTATTCCGTCGTCGTCTAACGCGGGTGGCCTGTCGGCTGACGAGCAACTGGACGGGCCGGTGCTGGCTTTGCTGACCACCGCGCAGCAGCAACAGGCCGGTGGTGACCTGAACGGGGCATCGTCGAGCCTTGAGCGTGCCCAGCGTGTGGCGCCGCGTGAGCCGCAAGTGCTGTATCGCCTGGCACAGGTGCGCATGGCCCAGGGCGACGCGCCGCAAGCCGAGCAGTTCGCCCGTCGCGGCCTGACCCTGGCCAACGGTCGCCCCGACCTGCAAGCCAACCTGTGGGCTTTGATTGGTGACGCGCGTGCCGCACAAGGCGACGCCGCCGGTGCTGCCCAGGCGCGGCAAAAAGCCAAGGTCAGCCTCTGATGGATGCACGGTTTCCGGCAATTGCCGAACAGCTGTTGCTGATTGAGCGTGAGTTACGTGTGCAGGGTTGGTGGGACGAAGTGCCCCCCAGCGCTGAAGCGCTTAGCAGCGTCGAGCCGTTTTCGGTGGACACCCTGGACTTTCACCAGTGGCTGCAATGGATCTTCCTGGTGCGCATGAAGCAGATCCTCGAGCAGGACCTGCCATTGCCCAATGCTTCGGGGATCCTCGAGATGGCGGAGATGGTTTACGCCGATCGCCCGCTTGAAAGCATAGGCTTACGCAATGCGCTGAAAAAGTTCGACCAATTGATCGTCGACGCTCGTTAATTGCCTGACTGCCGGGTTTTTCGGCAGTCTTGCGCACATTTCTACCGCTTGACGACATTCAGGCGAGTTTTATCCCTCCTCAAGCCCCTTTAATCTTCGTTCTCATGCGCTTAGTTGGAAAAAAGCGCAATTATTGCTTGACTTGAAGGGGCTGAAACAGAAGAATCCAAAGTCCGCTGTATCGGGACTGCCAGAAGCAGGCCCGCTCAGCAGATCATGAGGCGCATATCCGCGCCGACCTGTAACACCCGCAACGCGTTACCTCGCGCTGGGTGGGAAAAGCCCGCAACACTTGGGACGATCCCAATACTTGCTCAGTCAGTGCTGACGTAGTCGGCGACCACCGTCGCTCATGCTCTGTTGAGAAGTAAACCTATTAAGACCCGTCGGTTTTTAACGGACGGTATTCTGGCGTTTTAGAGGTGAACAACGTGGAGCTTTTATCTGGCGGTGAGATGCTCGTCCGCTTTTTGCGTGACGAAGGCGTCGACTATATCTACGGGTACCCAGGTGGTGCTCTGCTGCATGTTTACGACGCACTGTTCAAGGAACCGGCTGTTACCCACATCCTGGTTCGCCACGAACAGGCCGCGACCCATATGGCTGACGGCTATGCCCGTGCCACCGGTAAAGCCGGTGTAGTGCTGGTAACGTCCGGCCCAGGCGCAACCAATGCCATTACCGGCATCGCGACTGCCTATATGGACTCCATTCCGATGGTGATCATTTCTGGCCAGGTGCCCAGCACCATGGTCGGCACCGATGCATTCCAGGAAACCGACATGATCGGTATTTCCCGGCCGATCGTGAAACACAGTTTCATGATCAAGCACGCGTCGGAAATCCCGGAAGTCATGAAAAAGGCCTTCTACCTTGCACAGTCCGGTCGTCCGGGCCCTGTGGTGGTCGATATCCCGAAAGACATGACCAACCCGGCGGAAAAGTTCGAATACGTCTTCCCGAAAAAAGCCAAGCTGCGTTCCTACAGCCCGGCCGTTCGTGGGCACTCGGGTCAAATCCGCAAGGCGGCAGAAATGCTCTTGGCGGCCAAGCGCCCAGTGCTGTACTCCGGCGGCGGCGTGATTCTGGGCGGCGGTTCTGCACCTCTGACCGAATTGGCCAAGCTGCTTAACCTGCCAGTGACCAATACCCTGATGGGCCTCGGCGCATTCCCGGGTACGGACCGTCAGTTCGTCGGCATGCTCGGCATGCACGGCAGCTACACCGCCAACCTGGCCATGCACCACGCCGACGTCATCCTGGCGGTGGGCGCGCGGTTTGATGACCGTGTGATCAACGGACCGAGCAAGTTTTGCCCGAATGCCAAGATCATCCACATCGACATCGACCCGGCGTCCATCTCCAAGACCATCAAGGCCGACGTGCCGATCGTAGGTCCGGTAGAAAGCGTGCTGACCGAAATGGTTGCGGCGCTCAAGGACATCGGCGAAACGCCGAACAAGGAATCGGTTGCCAGCTGGTGGAAGCAGATCGACGAATGGCGCGGCGACCGCGGCCTGTTCCCTTACGACAAGGGCGACGGCAGCATCATCAAGCCACAAACCGTGATCGAAACCCTGTGCGAAGTGACCAAGGGCGACGCCTTTGTGACCTCCGACGTGGGCCAGCACCAGATGTTCGCTGCGCAGTACTACAAGTTCGACAAGCCTAACCGCTGGATCAACTCCGGTGGCCTGGGCACGATGGGCTTTGGTTTCCCGGCGGCCATGGGTGTGAAACTGAGCTTCCCGGACACCGACGTCGCCTGCGTGACGGGTGAGGGCAGCATCCAGATGAACATCCAGGAACTGTCGACGTGCCTGCAGTACGGTCTTCCGGTGAAGATCGTGTGCTTGAACAACGGCGTGCTGGGCATGGTTCGTCAGTGGCAGGACATGAGCTACAACAGCCGTCACTCCCATTCCTACATGGAATCGCTGCCGGATTTCATCAAGTTGGTTGAAGCCTACGGCCACGTCGGCATGCGCATCACCGATTTGAAAGATCTGAAGCCGAAGATGGAAGAGGCGTTCGCCATGAAGGACCGCCTGGTGTTCCTCGATATTCAAGTGGACACCAGCGAGCACGTCTACCCGATGCAGATCAAAGACGGCTCTATGCGCGACATGTGGCTGAACAAGACGGAGCGTACCTAATCATGCGGCACATTATCTCCCTGCTTCTGGAGAACGAACCCGGCGCTCTGTCTCGTGTTGTCGGCCTGTTTTCGCAACGCAACTACAACATCGAAAGCCTGACCGTGGCGCCGACCGAAGACCCGACCCTGTCGCGCCTGACGTTGACTACTGTTGGTCACGATGAGGTGATCGAGCAGATCACCAAGAACCTCAACAAGCTGATCGAAGTGGTCAAGCTGGTCGACTTGTCGGAAAGTGCCCACATCGAGCGCGAGCTGATGCTGGTCAAGGTCAAGGCCACGGGTGCCCAACGTGCCGAGATCAAACGCACCACCGACATTTATCGCGGGCAGATCGTCGATGTGAGCGCCAGCGTTTATACCGTTCAACTGACCGGTACAAGCGACAAGCTGGACAGCTTCATCCAGTCGATCGGGACGGCCTCGATTCTGGAAACCGTACGCAGTGGTGTCACCGGGATTGCCCGTGGCGACAAAGTACTCAGCATCTAACCCAAATTAGCGAATGGCCTTACGGCCTGGATATATAGAGGAACCTCATGAAAGTTTATTACGATAAAGATTGTGACCTGTCGATCATCCAGGGCAAGAAAGTCGCCATCATCGGCTACGGTTCCCAGGGCCACGCCCAAGCGTGCAACCTGAAAGATTCCGGCGTTGACGTGACTGTTGGCCTGCGCAAAGGCTCGGCCACTGTTGCCAAGGCTGAAGCCCACGGCCTGAAAGTGACTGACGTTGCTTCCGCCGTTGCCGCTGCCGACCTGGTCATGATCCTGACCCCGGACGAATTCCAGTCCGCGCTCTACAAGAACGAAATCGAGCCAAACATCAAGAAAGGCGCCACCCTGGCCTTCTCCCATGGCTTCGCGATTCACTACAACCAGGTTGTGCCACGCGCTGACCTCGACGTGATCATGATCGCGCCGAAAGCGCCGGGCCACACCGTGCGCTCCGAGTTCGTCAAAGGCGGCGGCATCCCTGACCTGATCGCGATCTACCAGGACGCATCCGGCAACGCCAAGAACGTGGCACTGTCCTACGCTGCTGGCGTTGGTGGCGGTCGTACCGGCATCATCGAAACCACCTTCAAGGACGAGACCGAAACCGACCTGTTCGGCGAGCAAGCCGTACTGTGCGGCGGTACCGTTGAGCTGGTCAAAGCCGGTTTCGAAACCCTGGTTGAAGCTGGCTACGCGCCAGAAATGGCCTACTTCGAATGCCTGCACGAACTGAAGCTGATCGTTGACCTCATGTACGAAGGCGGTATCGCCAACATGAACTACTCGATCTCTAACAACGCCGAATACGGCGAGTATGTGACCGGCCCGGAAGTCATCAACGCCGAGTCCCGTCAGGCTATGCGCAACGCCCTGAAACGTATTCAGGACGGCGAATACGCCAAAATGTTCATCAGCGAAGGCGCTACCGGCTACCCTTCGATGACCGCCAAGCGTCGTAACAACGCCGCTCACGGTATCGAAGTGATCGGCGAGCAACTGCGCTCCATGATGCCGTGGATCGGTGCCAACAAGATCGTCGACAAAGCCAAAAACTAAGTCGTACGTATCTAGAAAAAACGCGGCTTAGGCCGCGTTTTTTCGTTTGGGGGCGGGTTCTGGTATAAAGCTGCATCGTTTGCGGGCGAACACGCGCTGCAAGTATTTGTCGAATTCTTTTCACACCGTTGCAAGGTAAAGTCCATGACCGAACGTCCCGAAGAGCCAAACCAGGCCTCTGACGCCGAAAGCCTGCTACCGATCGATGAGCATGTCGAAGAAGGGCATGATGCGGAAGGTCGCAAGGTCCGGCATCGTGGTATCTATCTTCTGCCCAATCTGTTCACCACGGCGAACCTGTTTGCCGGGTTCTACTCCATCATCAACTCCATGAGTGCGCAAAGCGCATTGGCGGCGGGTGATGCGGCGAGTGCCAGCAAGTATTTCGGCTTTGCGGCTATCGCCATCTTCGTGGCCATGGTGCTCGACGGCCTGGATGGCCGGGTGGCGCGCATGACCAATACCCAAAGCGCTTTCGGTGCCGAGTACGACTCGCTGTCGGACATGGTAGCTTTCGGCGTTGCGCCGGCATTGCTGGCATTTGCCTGGGCGCTGGGTGATATGGGCAAGGTCGGCTGGATGGTTGCCTTCATCTATGTCGCCGGCGCGGCGTTGCGTCTGGCGCGCTTTAACACCCAAGTGGGTACTGCTGACAAGCGTTACTTCATCGGCCTGGCCAGCCCGGCGGCGGCAGGTGTGGTGGCCGGTATCGTCTGGGCGTTCAGTGACTACGGCATCCAGGGTTCGAAGATGTCGTTCCTGGTGGCCTTGATGGTTGCAGCCGCCGGCATGCTGATGGTCAGCAATATCAAGTACAACAGCTTCAAGGAGTTTGACCTCAAGGGGCGCGTGCCTTTCGTGGCTATCCTGGTGGTGGTGCTGGTGTTTGCGGTCGTGTTCAGTGATCCGCCACGTATTCTGCTGCTGGCGTTCCTGGTGTATGCCGCGTCGGGGCCGATTCAGTACCTGCTGCATCTGCGCCGCGACAAAACATTGCCTTAATGTAATTTCCCCCATACTCCGCAGTCTATTGGTGCATCAGTTCTCCAATGCTGCGGAGTTGCCATGTTAATCAAGATCCCCAAAGCGTCCGATTGTCATGAATCGGATGTCACGCCTGAATCCTTCTATCTTTCGCGTCGCAGCTTGCTCGGTGGTGCGCTGGCCGGTGTTGCGGCCACTGCGTTGCCGCGTTGGGCGAGTGCCGAAGATGCCGCGCGTTATGCCGATGTCGAGCCGGGCAATGCCCCAGGCTGGTTTGCAGATAAGCTGCCCAGCACCCAATGGCAGGCGGTTACGGTAAAAGACGAAGCCATCACCCCGTTCAAGGACGCCACCCACTACAACAACTTCTATGAGTTCGGTACGGACAAGGGCGACCCGGCGAAGAACGCCGGTTCACTCAAGACCGAACCCTGGAGTGTGGTGATCGATGGGGAAGTCGGTAAACCTGGGCGCTATGCCCTGGAAGACTTCATGAAGCCTTATCAATTGGAAGAGCGTATCTACCGACTGCGTTGTGTCGAGGCGTGGTCGATGGTGATTCCGTGGATGGGCTTTCCTATTTCAGCCTTGCTCAAGCAGGTTGAACCAACCGCTAAAGCCAAGTACATCCGCTTTGAAACGCTGCAGGACCCCAAAAGCATGCCGGGACAGCGCTCCAGCTTCGGCTTGATCGACTGGCCCTATGTAGAAGGGCTGCGTCTGGATGAAGCAATGAATCCGTTGGCGATCCTGGCTGTGGGTATGTATGGGCGGGAGTTGCCGAACCAGAACGGTGCACCACTGCGTCTGGTAGTGCCTTGGAAGTACGGCTTCAAGAGCGTGAAGTCGATTGTGCGGATCAGCCTGGTCAGCGAGCAGCCAAAGACGACTTGGCAAAGCATTGCGGCCAATGAGTATGGGTTCTACGCGAATGTGAACCCGACCGTCGACCATCCTCGCTGGACCCAGGCGCGTGAGCGTCGTTTGCCGAGCGGTCTGTTCAGCCCGAATGTGCGAGAGACGCAGATGTTCAACGGCTATTCGGATGAGGTCGCTTCTCTCTATACGGGCCTCGACCTGCGGAAGAACTACTGATGCGTTATCCGATCTGGCGCATTGGCGTCTTTATGGCCGCGGCGATCTGGCCATTTTTCTGGCTGTATGAGGCGTGGAGCTCTGTGCTCGGGCCTGATCCAGGCAAAGTGTTGATGGATCGGTTGGGGCTTGGGACCCTGATCCTGTTGCTGGTAACGCTAGGTATGACGCCGTTGCAGAAACTCAGCGGGTGGGCAGGGTGGATTGCCGTGCGTCGGCAGCTGGGATTGTGGTGTTTTGCGTATGTGGCACTGCACCTGGCTGCGTACTGCGTATTCATCCTCGGGCTGGATTGGTCGCAGTTCGGCGTCGAGCTGCGTAAGCGGCCCTACATTATTGTCGGTGCGCTGGGGTTCCTTGGCTTATTGGTGCTGGCAGTAACGTCCAATCGTTATAGCCAGCGCCGGTTGGGTAGCCGTTGGAAGAAGCTGCATCGCCTGGTGTACGTGATTCTTGGGCTTGGTTTGTTGCACATGTTGTGGATTGTGCGGGCCGACCTGAAGGAATGGGCGATCTATGCATCTATAGGCGCGCTGCTGCTAGTGCTGCGGATTCCGCCAGTGATGCGCCGGATTCCCCGTCTTATTGCGAAAAAACCACTTTCTGCGACAAAAGCGTAATTAAGGATTGACGGCGTTTTATATCTGTCTATAATTCGCCCCACTTCCGGCGCAGTCGAAACGGAAAACTCCTTGGTAAAC
>NZ_LJSB01000039.1:0-306 GCF_002742565.1 Pseudomonas sp. 2995-3
GATCATGCGATGCCAACCTATGCAAGTGCAGGTGATTAGATGAAATCAATGACAGGGCAAAATAACTTTTCTATTACACACTTATTTATTTATGTCTTAGCATTCCTACTTCTTTGGGAATGGCTCCGTCCTATACCGACGATATCTGATACAGGAAACATTGAAGTTTTTGTATGGTATGCCTTTTTTAGTTCTGTATTGATTTATTTACGGCTTCCCATCTTGGTGATTATACCTAGCTTATTTTTAGGTACGATTTTCTCTTTAAATTATATTTTTACACAAGAAAACTTTTTTAGTCGTGCT
>NZ_LJSB01000040.1:0-308 GCF_002742565.1 Pseudomonas sp. 2995-3
TTTTAGAAGAAGTGGGCTATGTTGTTGAAATTACGTTATTAGACCAACCGATTATATTCCAAGGACTTCAAGATGAGGAGATAGACTTCTTTATGGATGCGTGGCTTCCATACACGGAAGAAGCATTATGGGAAGAATATGGTGATGACCTACAAAAAGTAGCTGCAAGTTATGAAAATGTACCATTAGGTTGGGTAGTACCAGCGTATGTAGAAGAGGATAGTATTGCAGACTTAGCTGGACAAGCTGATCGATATGATGGAGAAGTTGTTACGATTGGTGAAGGTGCCGGAATCGTTGAAATATCT
>NZ_LJSB01000041.1:0-229 GCF_002742565.1 Pseudomonas sp. 2995-3
CTTTAAGGAAGAAATCTTAAGAGTTGAGAATTTGACAAAAAAAGGATGGTTTGAAGATGTAAGCTTTAGTCTTAGAAAAGGAGAGATCTTAGGATTTGCGGGATTAATTGGAGCAGGAAGAAGTGAATTAGCCAGGGTGATAAATGGAGATGTCCCCCCAGATGAAGGGAAAATATATTGGAAAGGAGAGGAAGTAAGATTTAAAAAACCTCTTCACGCCGTTGCAAAT
>NZ_LJSB01000042.1:0-310 GCF_002742565.1 Pseudomonas sp. 2995-3
CTTCGTTGCTGCGTGACTAAGCCCATTGGTGAATTTCCACCTTGCATTGTGCTCATTAAAGCCCTATATCCTACTTCCCCTATATTCACTGCCAAACCAAACATTTCTCCAGCGCCCCCCATGACAGTACAAAATAGGAGTTCTTCAGTGATAGGATCTTCAATCGCAAAGATAGTGTCATCCCCCATCTTTTCCCATGGCTTTAATTGATGAAATTCCTTCGACTTTACCAATACTTCTTTCCAGTAATCGGTACTTTTATTTTCTACTTCTCTACCAGTGAACGGGAATTTACTTCTCAGCTCTATAT
>NZ_LJSB01000043.1:0-307 GCF_002742565.1 Pseudomonas sp. 2995-3
GTTTTACAACATGGTAAAATGGGGAAAAAAATTAATTTTATTCTTTGTGCTGCTAACAGTTACAATCTTGTCAGCATGTGGAGACACTAGTGAGGAAACAAACAATGACCAATCTAGTGCTGGTGCTGCTGATTCAGAAGAAGTCGTAAACGAAGAAGTAATTACGATTGCTCAAATCAACTGGGCTGAAAATATTGCAGTTACAAATATGTGGAAAGTAGTCTTAGAAGAGAAAGGTTATAATGTTGAATTAACCTTATTGGACATGGGTGCAACCATGATGGCTCTAGATAGCGATGAATTAGAT
>NZ_LJSB01000044.1:0-341 GCF_002742565.1 Pseudomonas sp. 2995-3
ATATTGGATTGATAAAATGTAAAGAAGGTTTAAAAATTGGTTAAGCCCTCGATCGATTAGTATCTCTCAGCTACACATGTCGCCATGCTTCCACACGAGACCTATCAACCTCATCATCTCTGAGGGATCTTACTCACTTACGTGATGGGAAATCTCATCTTGAGGGGGGCTTCATGCTTAGATGCTTTCAGCACTTATCCCTTCCACACGTAGCTACCCAGCGATGCTCCTGGCGGAACAACTGGTACACCAGCGGTGCGTCCATCCCGGTCCTCTCGTACTAAGGACAGCTCCTCTCAAATTTCCTACGCCCACGACGGATAGGGACCGAACTGTCTCAC
>NZ_LJSB01000045.1:0-317 GCF_002742565.1 Pseudomonas sp. 2995-3
ACACGTGGAATTCCACTTTCCTCTCCTACACTCAAGTCCCCCAGTTTCCAATGACCCTCCACGGTTGAGCCGTGGGCTTTCACATCAGACTTAAGAGACCGCCTGCGCGCGCTTTACGCCCAATAATTCCGGACAACGCTTGCCCCCTACGTATTACCGCGGCTGCTGGCACGTAGTTAGCCGGGGCTTTCTGGTTAGGTACCGTCAAGGTGCCGACCTATTCGAACGGCACTTGTTCTTCCCTAACAACAGAACTTTACAATCCGAAGACCTTCATCGTTCACTCGGCGTTGCACCGTCAGGCTTTCGCCCATTGC
>NZ_LJSB01000046.1:0-339 GCF_002742565.1 Pseudomonas sp. 2995-3
GTATATGAAGAGAAGATTACGCAGTACAAAGCATAATTTAAAAGTTTTTTCTGTTCTGACAGACTTTAATACGCATCGTATGTCTATATCAAAAAATGTGGACGCCATTTTTATTGCACAGGAAGAAGAAAAGAAGAAGTTAGAAAAAAAGTACCCTGGTTGTAAATTTTACGCTTTCGGTATTGCCACTAAAAGTGTTTGGGATGATGAAATTGAACATCAAAAATGTCGTGAACGTCTCTCAATTCCTGAGGATAAAAGGGTTATTGTTATTTCAGGAGGGGGAGAGGGACTATTATCAAGAGAGGTAATCTTTCCTCTGTTAAAGAGGGATAGTAC
>NZ_LJSB01000047.1:0-317 GCF_002742565.1 Pseudomonas sp. 2995-3
ATTTGTTTCTTTCCCGTACTGTGTAAGAGAAACTATAATAGATTGTTCACTAGACATTTCTGTTTCTGACAATCCTCTAATAAATTCTGCAGGGTCTGCAGCAAACAAATTATATAGAAGTGATGGATACATCTCATAAAAATCTGGATCGATAGATTGAGCCATATCAAGTATTTCATCCATATACCTCTGTTTTAGATTCTCGTCCATATCCTCTAACCAACTTAAAATCGCTGTTTTATATTCTTCTCCTAATTTAATCACATTCTCTGTTTTAATTAATTGATAAAAGTCCTCAAATTCTGACTCTGATATAT
>NZ_LJSB01000048.1:0-251 GCF_002742565.1 Pseudomonas sp. 2995-3
GCCATAACTGCATAAACTAGGAAGATAGCCAATGCCAACGCAAGTGCTAAGTCACTAAACGTATCCATCATCTGTTCATATTCTCCACCTGTGCTATAATCATAGCCTTCTGGGAAAATATATTGCTCTAATTCTGCTTCAATATCAGAAATGACACTTCCTAAATCACGGTCCATAATATCGCCAGTAATGGAAACCCCTCGACTTTGGTCCTGACGGTTAATTGTCGTTGGCCCTTCTGCCTGAACAAA
>NZ_LJSB01000049.1:0-229 GCF_002742565.1 Pseudomonas sp. 2995-3
GAAAAGGCAGTTTTAGATAAACAATTAGGTTCTACAATCATCGGGAATCCTATCAACGTAAAGAAAAGGCTGCAATCATTTTTAGATGATACGAAGGCAGATGAGATCATGGTGAGTACAATGGTCTACGATCACAAAGCCCGACTTCACTCCCACCAACTATTGGCAGAAATAATAGGTTTATAAGTAGCGGTACCAGGCCGAGCTACATGACTCGGAAAAATCAAGT
>NZ_LJSB01000050.1:0-319 GCF_002742565.1 Pseudomonas sp. 2995-3
CTCACATGCCTCTTGAATAATTAATTGATGTCTTATTCCTTTTTGATCAAACATTAACGCTCGACTGGAATATAAATTTCGAAGCCAAGAAGCTAATGAAACGTTTCCCTTTTCTAACTTGAGTCTTCCCTCTTCAAGTTTTGTGAGTAAGAACGAGTCACTAACAAGTTGTTCCATTCGCGTTGCTTCATTATATATAACCTGCAAATTACGTTTCCAGTCTTCATGCTTTATCTCATAAGCATCTTTCATAACCGCAGAATATCCTTTAATGTATGTGATTGGTGTCCGAAGATCATGAGATATATGAGATATAAAG
>NZ_LJSB01000051.1:0-319 GCF_002742565.1 Pseudomonas sp. 2995-3
CGTAATAGCTCACTGGTCGAGTGACTCTGCGCCGAAAATGTACCGGGGCTAAACGTATCACCGAAGCTATGGCTTGTCCTTATGGACAGGGGTAGGGGAGCGTTCCAAGGGCTGCGAAGCATGACCGGAAGGACATGTGGAGCGCTTGGAAGTGAGAATGCCAGTATGAGTAGCGAAAAGAGGGGTGAGAATCCCCTCCGTCGAAAGCCTAAGGTTTCCAGAGGAAGGCTCGTCCGCTCAGGGTAAGTCGGGACCTAAGCCGAGGCCGAAAGGCGTAGGCGATGGCAAACAGGTTGAAATTCCTGTACCACCACGTCAC
>NZ_LJSB01000052.1:0-274 GCF_002742565.1 Pseudomonas sp. 2995-3
GTAATTATCTCAGGAAGTGTTTCAACAAATAAGGTTAGTATCGCTAATATACCTCCGGCAGCAGTGATTGGCACACCTGAAAAATAATTATTGGATGATTTACTCGTATTCACATTAAACCTAGCCAGTCGATACGCTCCAAAAAGAGGGAATAAACCAGCAACAGCAAAGCCTAATAAATCGAACTGATAAAAATAAGTATAGTAAACAAGGAAAGACGGCGCTACCCCGAAGGTAACTATATCGGCAAGAGAATCCAGTTCCTTCCCAAAGG
>NZ_LJSB01000053.1:0-242 GCF_002742565.1 Pseudomonas sp. 2995-3
ATGAAGGACTGTTCGGTGTCGATGAAACAATCGCCCTCGGATCCGTGTTTGGCTATGGAAGTATTGCTGTAACAACATTTGGTTACCTCGATAAAGAAAAGGTTGGGATTATCAAAGAATTAGATACAAAGTCAGATGAATCTGTCAACACCTTCCTAGATGATTTATTATGCAGTATTGCAGCAAATGCATCTAGCCGTCTAGCTCACCGACTACGGGACCGAGAAGAACGCTTGAGAGAA
>NZ_LJSB01000054.1:0-318146 GCF_002742565.1 Pseudomonas sp. 2995-3
GTCAGCGCTCCCTGTTCATCCTCGCGGGCAACCTGCCGACCAAGGTCGTCATAGCGATAACGCTTGATACCCCCATTAGGCAGCAGCTCCTCAAGCAACTGCCCACGCTCATTCCAAACCAGCCGATGGCAACTGTTGTCGGGAAACCAAACCCCCGTCAGTTGCCCATATTTGTTGTAGCTGTAGTCCGTAATATTGCCGTCAGGATCGGTCTTACGCGTGACGTCGCCTTGATCATTGCGCTCATATTTCCAGACGGCGAGACCACGCCTTACGACCCGTACAAACCCGTTGTCATGCTCGTAGGACGTCGGCTCGTCATCCCCCGGAAACATCGCTACCAAGCGTCCGGCTTCGTCGTACTGATATGCCGTCACCGCCCCAAGCGGGTCCTGCTCGACCGTCAGCCGACCCTTGTCGTCATAAGACTTGAAGTGCTCAGCACCGTCCGGATCAATGCGCTGCACCAGCCGCGCACGGTCATCGTGGACATACACTTCCCGGCTGCCATCAGCGTTATGCACCGTGACACGGCCGTCATCGCCCCAGGCATACCGCGTATCCATCTGCGAAAAGCTGGCCCAATGCCGAACACACCGAGCGGCCTTGCCAGCCCGTTCCCACTCCCAAAAGAAGCTCGCGCCACCGGCCAACCCACGTTCAAGAATGACGTGCTGCTCGTCGTAGCGATAAACCTCGCTTTCACCCACGGCATTGGTCGCAGAAACCAGTCGGCCAAGGTCGTCATAGGCGTAGGAAACAACCTTCTGCTCCGTCACCCATTCAAACGGTTCGTGCCCCTTGGCCCGATGAACCTGATAGTCCACCGCCACAATGCGGCCCAGCTCATAACGCAGAAACAGCGAGCGACCCACACCGTTATCCAGCCGCTCAACCCGCCCCAAACGATCGCGGAAAACCCGCAACCGGTTGTCATACGCATCGCTGATGGCGGTCAGCACACCCTCTTGAAAGTGGTAGAACAGCGACGCCTAGGCCAGCACCAGTTCATCGGGCAATTCACCCAAATAGATCGCCGCTTCAGCCAAGCTATTGGTAATCGCCGGTCGAGCCGCGGAGGGCAGCACAAACTCGGTACGACGATTCTCATGATCCGTCCACACCACCGAATCACCCGAAACCACCAACCGTTGCGCCAGCGAATGGCTCCAGCCAAACCCCAACCCGCAATCGACTTCCACCGCACTGGTGCGATACAGCCGCGTCCACTCAAACGGCAAAATCCCGTCCAACGTGCCATCGGTGAGGGTCAGCAATTCCTCGCCGGTGACCATCGAAACGGGGCAACCGTGGGTGACGGTTTTGTCCGCAGGGGCCGCCGCATCGCCATTGAGGTTCTTGCCCGAAGCCGGCACATCATCCACAGGTTCCTGGCGCACCAACGCGGTCTGCTGCGTCTTGCCGCGCACCGCCGGCACCGGGTTGGCAACCAACTGATCCCCAGCCTTCAGCGGCGCAACCGGCACGGTCTTGATCGGCGTCGGGGCACTGCTCAGCAACAAGGGTTTAACCGCCGCTACATGTGGCTCCAACGTCGGCCCCACATGCTGTTTTGCCAGCAACTCGAGCAAACTCCGCGCCCGTCCAGACTTGATGTGCCCGAGGACTTGAGTGCCCAGGCGTACTGCCACGCCCATGCCCGCCGTCGCCCGAATCAACAGCAAGTTAATCAACACCTCGCCGGTGATTTCGCCCATCAGCTCCTGCATGTCTTGCGGCGGCAGCAGGCGCATCCAGCTGACCATCGCCGACACGTAAATGAACAACAGCGGCTCATCGCTGAGTACCAGCAGGCCGTTGGCGATCGCGTCATTGCTGAGTGTCAGCAGCTCATCAAGCTCGGCCTGGGAGATGTACTTGAGCAACTTTTCGCTGTTGGGCTTGATGTCCGCCAACATGTCAAACAGCTGCGTCAAGTTGTCCCAAAGGGTGTAGAGCGCCGTGCCCATGCCATTGAGAGCCGCTTTCTCCAGCATCCTGCGTTGATCAAGCGGTTTGGCGTCGGTATAAATTCTCCACTGCGCTTGGAAGGTGTCGTTCCACTCTTTACGCAGGCGCTCTTCCAACCCCGCAATCACTGACTGATAAGACGCGTACAGTGCCTTGACGTGATCTTTGGAAACATCGGGGTAAAAACTGATTCGGTACGATTGATTACGATCACACTCGGTGATTTCGAGAATGCCGCTGGGGCCGATGGTGTGGTGGATCGGCTCGCCCAATGGGCCGCCGTTGGGATCGACGCGTTGCAGCACCACCGGCGTATTGCCGATGGGCACAAAACGCGTGCTTTGGAACATATGCACCAGGGTCAACGTGCCATTGGCCTGGCACGTGGCAACGGTGCTACTGGGAATGATGGAGCGGTTGATCGGGGCGACCAGCGCCACCTCATCCCCGACCTTGAACACCTGCTCGACATCCAGCGCCGAGAAGCTCCAGAAGCTCGACGCCCATTCGTCAAAGGTATTCAGGCATTCGCGAAAATCACGGAAGACGCTTTCAACGTCGACCGTCTTCACGTCCATTGGGGTCAGGGCCAGCCTGCCAATGGCCGGGTTCAAGCGCTAGCCCCTTTGGCCCGGGCTCTAACTAACAAAACCATCTGCAATCCCTCGCACTGTGTGATCAGGCGAAGGACTTTGCAGCGGTTTTCAGGAAGGATCTGTAGAGCTTATCCGGGTGTTGGGTAGGAGGTTTCGCTAGTTCTTGTCAGCGCTGCGCAAACGCCAGGTTCAACCCCAACCCCGCAAAGGCTGCGGCAAAACTGCGGCGCAACCAATTCTGTACCCGTGGTGACTCGATCACGGCACGGCGAAACACATTGGCCAGCAGGCCGTACACCACAAACACCGCAAACGTCATCGCCATGAAAACGCCACTTAGTACCAGCATCTGCACAGCGGGCGCCGTGCTGCCGGGGGTGACGAATTGCGGCAGGAAGGCCAGGAAGAAAATCGTCAGCTTGGGGTTCAGGATATTCAGCAGAAAGCCGCGCAGCATCAGGCTGCGTGCAGTCGCGACCGCTGGTGTGTCGCTCATGGCGAAGGCCGAGCGGTCACGCCAGGTGGCATAGGCCAGATACAAAAGGTAGGCCGCCCCAGCGAATTTCAACGCCTCAAAGGCCAGGGCGCTGGTATGCAGCAGGGCGGAAAGGCCCAATATCGATGCGAGCAAGTGGGGAATGATCCCGGCAGTACAGCCCAACGCGGCGAACAGGCTGGCACGCTTGCCGGCAGTGAGGCCGGTGGACACGGTAAAGATCACCCCAGTGCCGGGGATCAGCACGACGATCAGGCAGGTGACGAAGAAGTTCAGGCTGAGCATGGCATTCAAACTCCTTGTACGAATGGTCGATGACCGATCCTGTCACGTTCAGTGATAACTGGCGAGTGCAACAGGTCGGCGAACCCCGGTTAGACTTACCTGTCGATATCCGCACAACCGGCCCGTCGTTATTCAAGGAAACCCCATGTATTCAAGCCGCCTGATCCTGTGCCTCACCACCTTGCTGGTGCTGGCCGGCTGCTCCACTCCACGCGGCCCGCAGCAGCCTGAGCGCAGCGAGGCCGAGGTGAAGGCGCAGATTGTGCGGCTGTTACCGGCCACGGTGGCGGACCGCAACGGCTGGGCCAAAGACATCTACACCGCCTTCGACACCCAGAAAATCTACCCCAGCAGCGAAAATATCTGCGCTGTGCTGGCGGTGACCGAGCAAGAGTCCACCTATCAGGTAGACCCGCCGGTGCCGAACATGGGCAAGATCGCCCAGGATGAAATCCTGCGCCGCGCCGGCAAGGTCCATGTGCCGGCCTTTGTGGTGCGTACCACGCTGCAACTGCGTTCGCCGACCGGCAAGACTTACGCCGAGCGCCTGAATGCCGCGCGCACAGAGAAGGACTTGAGCGGCATTTTTGACGATTTCATCAGCATGGTGCCACTGGGTAATACCTTGTTCGGCGGCTTTAACCCGGTGCACACCGCCGGCCCCATGCAGGTCAGCATCGATTTTGCGCAGCAACACGCCCGCGATTATCCCTACACCGTGGATGGCACAATTCGTCGCGAAGTCTTCACCCGTCGTGGCGGCATGTACTTCGGTATCACGCATCTTCTCGGTTACCCGGTGAGCTACGACCAGCCGCTGTACCGCTTTGCCGATTTCAACGCGGGGTGGTATGCCAGTCGCAATGCCGCGTTCCAGGCTGCTGTCAGCCGAGTCAGCGGCACCGAGCTGGCGCTGGATGGGGATCTGATTCGTTATGGCTCACTGCTGCCCGGCACCACCGAGTTGGCGGTGCGTTCCCTGGGCGCGAAGCTGGATATGCGCAACCCCAGCATCCGCAGCCAGCTGGAAAAGGGCGAGCAGCTCGACTTCGAAGAAACCACCCTCTACAAACGCGTATTTGCCCTGGCCGACAAAGCTGCCGGCAAGCCTGTGCCGCGCGCGATTTTGCCGGGCATCGTGCTCAAGAGTCCGAAGATCACCCGCAACCTCACTACCGCGTGGTTTGCCAAGCGTGTGGATGAGCGCTATCAGCGTTGCATGAAGCGTTAGCTGATTGTTGATCATTGGCTTGGCTGATCTTGATGGTGAACTTGGGGAGGCTGGGGTACACCTCGTGTTTTGGCCAAGGAAGAGCTCGCCATGATCACTTACACCGTGCCCGAAGGGTTTGTCTCGCTGCCACGCAGCAGCCCGTTGCTCGACCTGTTAGGTCCGGCGTATTGCCGGGGTGAAGGGTTGCAATTGGAAATCGGCCTGCGTGCCGACAACCGCCACGCCAATGGGCGCGGCACGGTGCACGGTGGGGTGTTGGCAACGCTGGCGGATGTCGGCATGGGCTATGCGATGGCGTTTTCCAGCGAACCGCCGTTACCGTTGATAACTGCTAGCATGACCCTGGACTACCTGGGTGCCGTGCAGGTGGGGGAGTGGATTGTGGTGCGGCTGGAGCACCACAAGCGTGGCCGGCAGATGGCGTTTGCCACTGTGAGCCTGCAAGTGGGGGACAAGGTGGTGGCACGGGCGAATGCGGTGTTTGCGGTACCTCACTCTGACGATGAAGATTAAATGTGGGAGCTGGCTTGCCTGCGATAGCGGTGTGTCAGCCAAGCAGTTGTTACCTGATACACCGCTATCGCAGGCAAGCCAGCTCCCACATGAGTATTGTTTTTTTTCAGGAAAACCGGGCAAAGAAAAGGCCCGATTTTTCGTGGAATCGAGCCTTTTCTCATGTTGCTCTTGTCGACAGGGGCTGCTGCGCAGCCCAACGGGAGCAAGCTCCCTCGCCACAATTAGCCTGTTGCTCTTTAGATCAACTGCGCTCGAGGGCCAGGGCTACGCCTTGGCCGCCGCCGATGCACAAGGTGGCCAGGCCTTTCTTGGCGTCGCGCTTGATCATTTCATGCAGCAGGGTCACCAGCACGCGGCAGCCTGAGGCGCCGATCGGGTGGCCGATGGCGATGGCGCCGCCATTGACGTTGACCTTGTTCGCATCCCACTCCAGCTCTTTGCCCACCGCCAGAGATTGCGCGGCGAAGGCTTCGTTGGCTTCGATCAGGTCCAGGTCACCCAGGCTCCAACCGGCTTTGTCCAGGCAGCGGCGGGTAGCCGAGATCGGGCCGATGCCCATGATCGCAGGGTCCACGCCGGCGTTGGCATAGCTGGCGATACGCGCCAGCACCGGCAGGCCGAGAGCCTTAGCTTTTTCGGCGCTCATCAACAAGACAGCGGCGGCGCCGTCATTGAGGCTGGAGGCGTTGCCGGCGGTGACGCTACCCTCTTTCTTGAACGCGGGCTTGAGCTTGGCCAGCGACTCGGCTGTGGTGCCGGCGCGCGGTTGCTCATCCACGGCGAAGGACAACGGATCACCCTTGCGCTGTGGAATCAGGATCGGAGTGATCTCATCGACAAACCGGCCGGCTTCGATAGCGGCGGCGGCTTTCTGCTGGGAGGCGGCGGCGAAGGCGTCCTGGGCTTCACGGCTGATGCCGTACTTGTCCACCAGGTTCTCGGCGGTGATGCCCATGTGGTAGTCGTTGAACGCATCCCACAGGCCGTCAGTTATCATGCTGTCGAGCATCTTGGCGTGGCCCATGCGCAAACCGGTGCGCGCAGCGGGTAATACGTACGGCGCCAGGCTCATGTTCTCCATGCCGCCGGCGATGATCACCTCAGCGTCACCACAACGGATGGCTTGGGCACCCAGGTGCAGGGCTTTGAGGCCCGAGCCGCAGACCTTGTTCAGGGTCAAAGCCGGCACCGCATGGGGCAGACCCGCCAGAATAGAGGCCTGGCGCGCCGGGTTCTGGCCGCTGCCTGCGGTCAGTACCTGGCCGAGGATCACTTCATCGACCTGAGCCGGGTCCAGACCGGTCTGCTCCAGCAGGCGACGGATCACGGCCGCGCCCAACTCCGGTGCCGGAATGCTGGCCAGCGCTCCTTGAAAGCTGCCCACGGCGGTGCGGGTGGCAGCAACAATCACGACGTCTTGCATGGAATCTGTCCTCACTGGAAGTGCATTTCTGGAACGTGGTCCGGGACGATCAGTTTACCGGCGGTCTTGCTCACAATCTCTTCAACGCTGACGCCAGGTGCGCGTTCCTTGAGGACAAAAGCGCCATTTTCGATTTCCAGGTACGCAAGGTCTGTCAGCACGCGCTTGATGCACTTGGCGCCGGTCAGCGGCAGGCTGCATTGGCTGAGCAGTTTGGACTCCCCGTCCTTGGACGCGTGGGTCATGATCACGATGATGTTTTCTGCACCGGCCACCAGGTCCATGGCGCCGCCCATGCCCTTGACCAGCTTGCCGGGGATCATCCACGACGCGATGTTGCCTTGCACGTCCACTTCAAATGCGCCGAGCACGGTGAGGTCGACATGCCCGCCGCGAATCATTGCGAAGGACTCGGCAGAGGAGAAGATCGAGGCGCCGATGCGTGCGGTCACAGTTTGTTTGCCGGCGTTGATCATGTCGGCATCGATGGTTTCTTCGGTCGGAAACGGGCCCATGCCGAGCAGGCCGTTTTCCGATTGCAGCATCACTTCCATGCCTTCGGGGATGTAGTTGGCCACCAGGGTCGGGATGCCGATGCCGAGGTTGACGTAGAAACCGTCCTGCATTTCGCGGGCGACGCGTTGAGCCATTTGTTCGCGGGTAAGAGCCATGTGTTGTCTCCTTATTATTTGGGCTGGCGGATTATTTGCGGACGGTGCGCTGTTCGATGCGCTTCTCGAAGGTGCCGCAAATGACTCGGTCGACGTAAATCCCTGGGGTGTGGATATGCGCCGGGTCCAGCTCGCCCGGTTCGACGATTTCTTCAACTTCGACCACGGTGATCTTGCCCGCAGTAGCCGCCAGCGGGTTGAAGTTCTGCGCGGTATGGCGGTAGATGACGTTGCCGAAGTGGTCGGCTTTCCAGCCTTTGACAATGGCGAAGTCGCCGGTGATGGACTCTTCCATCAAGTACGGGCGACCGTTGAACTCGCGGGTCTCCTTGCCTTCGGCCACCGGAGTGCCGACGCCGGTGGCGGTGAAGAAGGCCGGGATGCCGGCGCCGCCTGCGCGCATTTTTTCGGCCAGGGTGCCTTGGGGCGTGAGCACCACTTCGATTTCGCCGCTGAGCAGTTGCTTCTCGAACAGCGCGTTTTCACCGACGTAGGAGGCGATTACCTTGCTGATCTGCTTTTCTTCCAGCAGTACGCCCAGGCCAAACCCGTCAACGCCGCAGTTGTTGGAAACCACGGTCAGGTCGCGGGTGCCTTTGCGCTTGATCTCGGCGATGAGGTTTTCTGGAATGCCGCACAGGCCAAAACCACCGGAGAGCACGGTCATGCCGTCTTCCAGGCCTGCCAGTGCTTCTTCATAGGACGCCACGCGTTTATCGAAACCTGCCATATGCACCTCTTTTATTGTTTGTGGGCCAGCCAATGAACTGAGTGTTGCGCCGACGGATTGATTTGTTAAGTTGTTTTTTAAGGTTGATTGATTTAGAAAACAGCATAGTCCAATCGCCGCCCGGAGCAGCCTCATGACCGTCAAACAGATGCGCGCCTTTCTCGCCGTGGCCCAAAGCCTGAGTTTTGCCGCCGCCTGCGAGCGCCTGCACCTTTCCCAATCGGCGCTGAGCCTGACCATCAAGGGCTTGGAGGAGGGCCTGGGTGGGCGCCTGTTCAGCCGCAATACCCGCAACGTCGCACTGACACCCGAAGGTGAATCGCTGCTGCCGTTGGCGCGCCGGTTGATTGCCGACTGGGACAATGCCGAAGACGAACTGCGTCAGCGTTTCACCCTGCAGCGTGGCCGCGTCACTGTGGCGGCGATGCCTTCGTTTGCGGGCAACCTGCTGCCACCGATTCTTAAGATATTCCGCGCACGTTACCCGCAGGTGAATGTGACGGTGCATGACCTGATCAATGAACAGGTGCTGGAAATGGTCCGCGATCGCCAAGTGGAGCTGGGCGTGGCGTTCGAGCCATCCGAAGGTTCGTCCCTGGCATTCACGCCTTTATACCTGGACCGGTTTATTGCGGTGGTGCCCGGTGATTCGCCCTTGGCGCAATGTACCGAAGTCGACTGGAAAACCCTGTTGGAACACCCGTTCATCACCCTGCAACGGCCCTCGACGGTGCGCGTGATGCTGGAGGAGCACCTTGGGGCCTTGCAGATGAAATTGCCGGTGGCGTTGGAAAGCCATCAATTGGCCACGGTCGGCAAGATGGTTGCCAGTGGCCTGGGTGTCAGCGCCGTGCCTGCATTGTGCGCACGTCAGATGGAGGAGGCGGGCGCCCATTGCATCACCTTGAGCGATCCGGTGATCGAGCGGCCGATTGGCGTACTCACCAAACCCGGTCATGAACTGTCGGCGGCGGCGCAGGTGTTGTTTGATATTTTTCGCGACGAAGCCGCGAAGGGACGTTTCCCGACGTTTTGAGCGTGCCACAAAACAAATGTGGGAGCTGGCTTGCCTGCGATAGCCAGTTAACATTCAACAAAAGTGTTGGCAGTTAAACCGTTATCGCCGGCAAGCCAGCTCCCACAGTGGGCAAGTTTTACTTAGTAGTAGCGGTCGATCACTTTAACTTGCGAGTTATCCTTGAAAGATGCCCAGGCATTGTTAAGTGTGTCGAATACTTGCTCAATGAAGTTTCGATCGGCCGCCGCTTTCTTGCCGACATAACCCTGGCCGCGGCGGTACATCTTCAGGCGCGCCGCGAGTTCACGGTGAGTGCGGTCAAACTCGGCTTCTTCGGTGTGGGGCGCCAGGCAGTCAATTTTGACTTCGCCCGACTTGCCAACCCACAGGATATGGTCGTCGAGTTTGTCTTTTTGCGCTGCGAACATCTCAGCCAATTCATCGATAGTTGGTTGGTTGTTCAGATTCATGTGTAAGCCCCTTGACCAGTTGGCGATCTATCAGTTGGTTCGTTAAAACTGCTTAGTTGTCTCCGGTTGCGAAAACCGGGCGTCAGTAACGGTCTGCCGAATACGGGCAGGGTCTTGAACCTGATGCATGTAGTCTTGCTGATGAGCGGCTACGTGATGGTTTCATCACGAAGACAAGCAGCGTTTGAGCTCCTTGTACCGATCCTTGCGGGCCGGTCAGCTTCATCAATCTGCCTTGTGGGCAGTGCACATCCGGAAAAAACAGCTCGGCGGTCAGACGAGCTTGTTCAAAACGCGTGTTACCAACGCTCCCGATCCGGGAGACGTCTCGATAATGCAAGGACAAAAAGGTTACGTCAACGATTATGTAGTGATTATTTTTAGTCACTACATAAATTGCTGTGGGGACGGGAGAATGCGGGAAAACGTGACTTGGGCGTCATTTTTTGTGCGGTGGGTCGTGGTGGGCAGATAGCCAATCCAACGCGCAATCCCTGTGGGAGCTGGCTTGCCTGCGATCGCGGTGTGTCAGCCAAAGAGTTGTTAACTGATACACCGCGATCGTAGGCAAGCCAGCTCCCACAGTTGGATTTTCGGTGGTTTTGCTAACTCAGTCGTTCGGCCAGCAGAGGCAACAACCGCTCGCATGACGCCTCGATTTTCACCTGCAACAGCTCATCCCCACGGGTCTTGCCCAGGTTGATGGCAATTACCGACTTGCCTTGCTCCACCATCGCCTTGCACAGGCGAAATGCGGAATAGGCCATTAGCGAAGAACCCACCACCAGCAGCCCGTCTGCATGCCCCACGGCGGCCATGGCCCTGGCTGCCGTAGCCGGTGCCACGTTCTCGCCAAAAAACACAACGTCTGGCTTCAAGCGCTCGCCATTGCAATGGGGGCAGCGAGGAACCTGGAAGCGTTCTTCAAAGGTCGGATCGAGCAGGGTGTCACCGTCGGGCGCCTGCACCGCGTGGACCTGCACCAGGTAAGGATTGTCGATTTCCATCTGCCGCTGAATCACATCGCGGGTACTGCGCTGCTGGCAGTCCAGGCACAGCACACGATGCAGGCTGCCATGCAGTTCGATCACATCATGGCTGCCGGCCTGATCATGCAGGGTGTCGACGTTTTGCGTGATTAGCCCGCTGATACGGCCACGCTGCTGCAGCGTGGCCAGCGCCAGATGAGCCTGGTTCGGCTGCGCAATACGCACCCGTGGCCAACCCAGCATGGCGCGTGCCCAATAGCGGCGACGCGCTTGCGCGGTGGCGAGGAATTCCTGGTACATCATCGGCGCCTTGCCACGGCGCACGCCTTCGCTGTCGCGATAATCCGGGATGCCCGATGACGTGCTGATACCTGCACCGGTCAAGACCAAAAAGCGTCGTTCAGCCATGGCCCGGTACAGGGTGTCGAGGTGATTTTCTTGATGGTCCAGCGTATCGAGCATGGGGTCCCCTATTCGCCGCGGATGTATTGCTCCAGCTGTTTGATCAGGTCGGTCTGTTCGGCAATGGCCTCTTTTACCAAGTCACCGATGGACAGCAGGCCCTTCAGTTCGCCGTCTTCGACCACTGGGAGGTGGCGCAAGTGACTGTCGGTCATGATGTTCATGCATTCTTCGACACTTTTATGGGTATCCACGGTGATGACCGGTGAACTCATCACCTCATGGACCTTTGTGGTAACCGAAGAGAGTCCCTTGAGGATGAGTTTGCGGGCGTAATCACGTTCGCTGATGATTCCGACAACCGCGCCGTCTTTGACCACCGGCAAGGCCCCGACGTTTTTCTCTGACATCCGCACCAGCGCCTCAAAGACCGTGTGGTCCCATTGAATGGTATGGACGTCCTGGTTCTTCTGGTCCTTGGCTTTGAGCAGTTGTGCAACGGTTTTCATGGCGGCCACTCCGGTGTTGTTATTAGGAAGTCAGCGAGTCCCTTACAGAATCCTAGACGGGCTACAGCGCCGCAAGGCCCAAAGCGGCGTTAAACCCGTCGAAAAACGTCATTCGCCGGATTATTTCGCTATTCAGCCGGCACTGTTCGGCTTTTTCGCCCGCTTTGGAGCGCCTGTCGTCTTGCGCGGTGCAGCCTTGCGCTTGTTTTTCCACGGCGTAGCACCTCGGCCTGCCGGGCTGGCTGGGCCGGTGATGGTCATGCGCATGCCATTGCAGCGTGCCACTTGTTTGCTCATCCAGGCCGCCTGCTTGGCGACGAATTCTTCCAGGCTCATTTCACCGCTTTGCACCATGTCCAGCGCCTGCTCCCAGATCGCGGTGGTGCCTGGGTCGGCAATCGCCCGAGGCACCGCGTCGATCAGGCTGAACGCAGCCGGAGTGGCTGACAGTGCCTTGCCGTTTTTGACCAGATAACCCCGGTCGAGCAAACCCTGGATAATCCCCGCGCGGGTGGCTTCGGTGCCGATGCCGGTGGTGTCCTTGAGCTTTTGCTTGAGCAGCGGGTCTTCCACCAGTTTGGCGACGTTTTTCATCGCCTTGATCAGGTCGCCCTCGGTGAAGGGCTTGGGCGGCTGGGTCCACAGGTCTTTGAGGTTGACCTTGGCCACCGCGTAATCCTGGCCTTGCACCAAGGTCGGCAAGGCCTGTGGTGCAGGAGCTTCACGGCCTTTGGCAGGCGCCAGCGCCTCGGGCAGGGCGCGTTTCCAGCCCGGCTCGATGATGACTTTACCTACCGCGCGCAAGGCTTGGCCGGCGCAGTCGAAATCCGCCTGGGTGCGATCGTATTCATGGTTGGGCAGGAACTGCGCCAGGTAACGCGCGCGAATCAGCGTGTAGACCGCACGGTGTTTGCCGGCCAGTTGCGCGACCTCCTTACCGGCACCCGTAGGAATGATGCCGTGGTGCGCGCTGACCTTGGCGTCGTTCCAGGCCCGCGAGCGGCGTTGCGGGTCGATATGCGGCATCAACTCATTCACCGCCGCATCCGCGCGGGCCAGCGCGGCCAAGATCTTCGGCGCATCACTGTGTTGGCTGAGCGGCAGGTAGCCGCAATCGCTGCGAGGGTAGGTGATGACTTTGTGGGTTTCGTAAAGGGACTGCGCGATGTCCAGGGTTTCCTGGGCGCCGAGGCCGAGCTTCTTGGAACAGATTTCCTGCAACGTGCCGAGGTCGAAGGGCAGGGGCGCCACCTCGCGCACGCGTTCGGTATGCAGTTTGACCAACCTGGCGCTGGCGGCGTTGGTCATCGCATCGGCAGCATCGCGAGCCAGTTGCGGGTTAAGACAGCGGCCTTGATCGTCGCAGGCATCCTCAGCGGCGCGCCATTGAGCCGTGAAGGTCATGCGGTCATGCCGCAAGTCGACATCAATGGCCCAGTAAGCCACTGGCACAAAGTCGGCGATGCTGCGGTCGCGGTCCACCACCAGGCGCAAGGTCGGGGTTTGCACGCGGCCCACCGGCAATACGCCTTGATACCCGGATTGACGCCCGAGCAAGGTAAACAAGCGACTCATGTTCATGCCGATCAACCAGTCGGCGCGTGAGCGGCCGAGGGCCGAGTGATACAGGCTGAAGGTTTCGGCGCCGGGTTTGAGGGCGGCGAGGGCTTTGCGAATGGAGGCGTCATCCAGCGCCGACAGCCACAAACGCTGGATCGGCCCGCGATAGCGGCAATGCTCCACCAACTCACGGGCGATCATTTCGCCTTCGCGGTCGGCGTCGGTGGCGATCACCAGTTCCTGGGCTTCCCCGAGCAAACGCTTGACGGCCTTGAACTGGCTGGCGGTCTTGGGCTTGACCAACATCTTCCATTTTTCCGGCACGATTGGCAGGTCGGCCAGCACCCAGCGCTTGTATTTGGCGTCGTAGGCGTCGGGTGGGGCGGTTTCCAACAGGTGCCCGATGCACCAGGTGACTGTGACCCCGTTACCCAGCCAGCACCCGTCGCCACGCCGACTGGCGCCGAGCACGGCCGCGATATCCTTGGCCTGGGAGGGTTTTTCACAGAGGTACAGCCGCATGGTCATCACATCAGATTGGGTCGATGCCTTGCAGGATGCTCAGTCAAAGGCAATTGAGCAACTGTTATCTGTATGGATGTACAGCAATTTGTGTGGTCAGCACTCAGAAAAATGTGGGCACTAGCCTGCCTGCGATACGGACAACTCGGCACATCTGACACTCCGAGGTGATGCAATCGCAGGCAAGCCAGCTCCCACAGGGGGCTTCAGCGTTTTGAAGATCAGTTGTTATTGATATCCACGTTCTTGGTTTCTTTCAGGCAGAACAACCCCACAATCAAGCTCACGCCGGTCACCACCACCGGGTACCACAAGCCGTAGAAGATATCGCCGGTGTACACCACCAAGGCAAACGACACGGTCGGCAGGAACCCGCCAAACCAGCCGTTACCGATGTGGTAGGGCAGCGACATCGAGGTGTAGCGGATGCGCGTCGGGAACAGTTCCACCATCAGCGCTGCCAACGGGCCGTAGCACATGGCGGCGATCAGGATCAGCACCACGATCAGCACCACCACCATCACTTTGTTGACCTGGGCCACATCCGCCGAAGTCGGGTAGCCGGCCAGGGTCACCGCGCCGCGCAGGGCCGCTTCGTCGTAACCGTCGATGCGCACATCACCCACGCTCACCTGCACCGGGCTGCCGGCTGGCGCGGCGGCGCTGCTGTATGGCAGACCTTGCTTGACCAGGAAGGTCTTGACCTTGTCACACGGGCTGTCAAAACGCGCCTTGCCCACCGGGTCGAACTGGAAGGTGCAGGTGGCCGGGTCGGCCAATACGGTAATCGGCGCCTGGTGGCTGGCCTGGTCCATCGCCGGGTTGGTGTAATGCGCCAGCCCTTTGAAGATCGGAAAGTACAGTGCGGTGGCCAACAGCAAGCCGAGCATCAGCACCGGTTTGCGCCCAACCTTGTCCGACAGCCAGCCAAACAGGATGAAGAACGGCGCGCCGATCACTACGCTGATAATCAACAGCATATTGGCCAGGGCCGGGTCCATCTTCAGGAACTGCGTGAGGAAGAACAGCACATAGAACTGCGCCGCATAGAAGGTCACTGCCTGCCCGCCGTTGATACTGAACAGCGCAATCAGCACCACCTTGAGGTTTTCCCATTTACCGAAGGATTCGCGGATCGGCGACTTGCTGGCCTTGCCTTCCTCTTTCATCTTCAGGAATGCCGGCGACTCATGCAGGCTCATGCGGATCCAGGTGGAAATACCCAGCAGCACAATCGAAAACAGGAACGGAATGCGCCAGCCCCACACCTCGAACTGGTCACCGGTGAAGTAACGGCAAGCCAGCACCACCAGCAGCGACAGCAGCAAGCCAAGGGTGGCTGTGGATTGAATCCAGCTGGTGTGCAGGCCGCGTTTGCCGGCCGGTGCGTGCTCGGCCACATAGGTGGCTGCGCCGCCATATTCACCGCCTAACGCCAGGCCTTGCAGCATGCGCAGCACGATCAGAATGATCGGCGCCGCAATGCCGATGCTGGCATAGGTCGGCAATAGCCCGACACAGAAGGTCGCGACACCCATCAGGATGATGGTGACCAAAAACGTGTACTTGCGCCCGATCATGTCGCCCAGGCGGCCGAACACCAACGCGCCGAACGGCCGCACCACAAAGCCTGCGGCAAAGGCCATCAAGGCGAAGATGAACGCCGTGGTGTCGTTGACCCCGGCAAAAAATTGCTTGCTGATCACCGCCGCCAGGGCGCCGTAGAGGAAAAAGTCGTACCACTCGAACACCGTCCCTAAAGACGAGGCGAAGATGACTTTCCTTGATTCGCTGCCGGTGCTCGCCTTGACGGCCGAGCCCAGGGGTTGAGCATGTTCTGACATCGGGTATCCCTCACAGTGATTATTTATTGTTGTTCCACTGTCGGCGCCGGGTGCGGCGCCGCTATTCAGATTGCATGAACCGTTTCTCTCTGCGGGGCGAGACTCCTTGTGTTCGGCGAAAGCATCAGCTGCGCTGCCTTTTCCGCAATCATCAGTGTAGGTGAGCAGGTGTTGCCGGATGTAATGCGTGGCATCACCGAGGCATCGGCAATACGCAGGCCCGGCACGCCATGTACGCGCAGTTGCGCATCGACCACGGCATCTTGGTCATCGCCCATGCGGCAAGTGCCCACCGGGTGGAAAATCGTCGTGCCGATACGCGCGGCGGCTTCATGCAGTTGTTCTTCGGTTTGCAGCGCGTCGCCCGGCAGGTATTCCACCGGCTTGAAGTGGCTCAAGGCCGGTGCGGCGACGATGCGGCGGGTCAGGCGGATCGCGTCGGCGGCCACGCGCAAATCTTCGGGATGGCTGAGGTAGTTGGGCCGTATCAGGGGTGCATCCGCCGGGTTGGCGGAGCGAATATCAATGCGGCCACGGCTTTGCGGGCGCAGGTCGCACACCGACGCGGTGAATGCCGGGAAGGCATGCAACGGCTCGCCAAAACGCTCCAGTGACAGCGGCTGCACGTGGTATTCAAGATTGGCCGTAGTCTGTTCCGGGCCGGAGCGGGCGAAGGCGCCAAGCTGGCTGGGCGCCATGGACAACGGGCCGCTGCGGTCATACAGGTAGCGCAGGCCCATGCCCATTTTGCCCAACAGGGTGCCGGCGATCTGGTTCAAGGTGCGTGCGTTTTCCAGCTTGTAGATCAGCCGCAGTTGCAGGTGATCCTGCAGGTTGCCACCGACACCCGGCAGTTCATGCAGCACGTTGATGCCCAATGGCTTGAGCACAGTGGACGGGCCAATCCCTGAGCGTTGCAGGATGCCCGGCGAGCCGACAGAACCGGCGCACAGGACGATTTCCTTGCGTGCTTTCCAGCTTGATTGCTGGCCATGCTGGCGCCCGACCACGGCCGAAGCGCGACCGTTTTCCAGCACTACACGGTCGACTTCCACTTCGGTCAGCACGGTGAGGTTGGGGCGCTGGCGGATCGGCTTGAGAAACGCCTTCGCCGCGTTCCAGCGCACCCCGGCCTTTTGGTTGACCTGGAAGTAGCCGCAACCTTCATTGTCGCCCTGGTTGAAATCGCTGATCGGCGCGATACCACTCTGCGCCGCCGCATCGCGAAAGGCATCGAGGATCGGCCAGTGCAGGCGCTGTTGCTCCACGCGCCATTCACCGCCGTCGCTGTGAAATTCCGAGCCGCCGGCAAAATGGTTTTCGCTCTGTTTGAACAGTGGCAGCACGTCTTTCCAGGCCCAGCCGGGGTTGCCTGCGGCGGCCCAGCCGTCGTAATCCTGGGCTTGGCCGCGCATATAGATCATGCCGTTGATGGACGAGCAGCCGCCCAGCACTTTGCCGCGTGGGTAACTCAGTGCACGGCCCTGCAGGCCTTCCTGGGCTTCGGTCTTGAAGCACCAGTCGGTGCGCGGGTTGCCGATGCAGAACAGGTAGCCGACGGGGATGTGGATCCAGGGGTAATTGTCGCGGCCACCGGCTTCGAGTAGCAGCACGCGGTGGGCGGGGTTGGCGGACAATCGATTAGCCAGCAGGCAGCCTGCGGGGCCGGCGCCTACGACGATGTAATCGTATTCAGCAGTTGCAATGGGCATCTGAGGTCTCGCTTGTTTTTCTTATTGGGCCCATCCTAGTTGTTAGTTTTCGTCTTAAAAATGTTAGTTTTTACCCAGCTGCTGTGCGTTTTTAAACAGCGGCACTTAAACCTCGAAGCAACGTTATGCCTGTGGCGAGCGAGCTTGCTCGCGCTGGGGCGCGAAGCGGCCTCGTCAAAGTAAGCGCGGTGGCTTAGATAAAGTGTAGTGGCAGGCATTGGGGCCGCTGCGCAGCCCAGCGCGAGCAAGCTCGCTCGCCACAGTAAGCGCCAGCCACAGGTGCCGGGCCAGGCATTAGAAGGTACATTTGTCCAAGGGAGGCGACATGTTCGACTGGAATGACCTGCGGTTTTTTCTTGAGTTGCAACGCAGCGGCCGCCTGCTCACCGCTGCACAGCGCCTGAAAACCACGCACGCTACCGTGGCCCGGCATATCGAGGCCATCGAGAAAAGCCTCGGCACCGCGCTGTTCGTGCAGCATGCCCAGGGTTACGAACTGACGCCTTCCGGTGAAGCCCTGCTCAAGCACGCCGAGGCCATGGAAAACGTCGCGTTGCTGGCCGAAGACGAACTCACCCATTCCGCTGCGCCGCTGGGCAAGATCCGCCTTGGCGTGGCTGAGGGGTTGGGCGTGATGTTCCTCGCCAGCCGCATGGGCGGGCTGTTCGAGCGTTATCCGGGGCTGGAAGTGGAACTGGTGGCGGTGCCGCGCTTTGTGAGCATTCTCAACCGCGAAGCGGAAATCAGCATCCACCTCGAACGCCCCAGCGTTGACCAACTCGTCACGCGCAAACTCACCGACTACCGCCTGGCGCTCTACGCCAGCCGCGCCTACCTTGCGCGCAATCCGCCGATTGAAAAACGTGAAGACCTCGCCGCCCATGCATGGATCGATTACGTGGATGACCTGCTGTTCAGCCAGGAACTCAAGTTCCTCAGCAGCTTTTGCCGCAACCCCAAAGTGGTGTTCCACAGCACCAGCGTGATTGCTCAACACCAGGCGGCGCGTTCGGGATTGGGCATTGCGGTGCTGCCGTGCTTTATGGCTGCTGGCGACCCGGACCTGGTGCCTTTGCTGCCGGCAGAAAGCATCCAGCGCAGCTACTGGATCAGCTCGCGCCGGGAACTGCACAAGTCGGTGCGGTTGCGGGTGTTGTGGGATTATGTGGTGGAGTTGTGTGCGCGCGAGCAAAGCTTGCTGTTAGGCGAAACCCACTGAATAAACCGGATAAAAAATGTGGGAGCTGGCTTGCCTGCGATGAGTCCCTGTCAGTCAACTTATTTGTTGAATGACACACTGCAATCGCAGGCAAGCCAGCTCCCACATTGGGTTTGTGTTGTGTCAGTGAGGGGTCAGAGCTTCACCACCTGATGCACCTGCTCAGCACACGCCCGCGCCTCGTCAATCATCTTGCCAAACGCTTCACTGGCGACTTCTGCATGGGTCAGCCAGCGTATCTTCTGGCTCAGGCGATAGTGATACTGCAGGCCGTCATCCGTGCGCTTGCCATCCAGATCCAGGTCATACCAGGGCGAACGCACCTGGCAGCCGGGGATGGCTTTTTCCATCTGCCCACCGGTCAGCGTGAAACGGTAGTCGTAGGTTTCGGGGTTGCCCAGGTAAAGGTCGGCTTGTTGATCATGGCGACGGTAGTTGATGAAACCATCCCAACGGCCTTTGAGTGACTCGTCGGTGTAGACGTAGTCGTTCGCGAGCTTTTCCAGCGCGCGCTGGTCGTTCATGCTGGCGTTGACGGTGTAGCCGTCGTGCACCACGAAGGCGGTGGGTTGGCGGGTGATTTTACAGTCGCTGATTTCGTTGCCAAAGTTGCCGCAGATGTTCTGGTCGGTGGCGGTGGTGCCTTGCTGGCGGTCGGCGACGCTCATTTGCATCAGCGGCAGGCGGCTGAAGGTGATGGTGGCCTGGGTGGCGCCATTGCCTTGCTTGTCGAAGTGCACTTTTTTGTCCAGGCGCAGGGTGGTTTCCGGGCGTTCCAGCGGGATCTGTTCTTCGCGTACCTGGCCCTGAGCATCATTGACCAGCACCCAGCGGTCTTGAATGTCGGGCATGGTCTGGCCGGGTGCGAACACCGGATTGGTCGGGTCGAGCCACCAGACCTGGCCATCGACTTCGGCACGCACGATGGCGTGGTTCGCTGCATTGGTGCCGGGGATCAACAATGAGAACGCCACGTCGCCACGGCTGACCCAGGCGGTTTCGGCCTTGATGCCGCTGGCCTTGAGCATTGCGGTCAGCAGGATCGCCAGGTCTTTGCAGTCGCCATAACCATGCTGCTCGATTTCCGCCAGGTTGAACGGCACATAGCCGCGCTCGGTGGCGCGCCAGTCGCCCAGGTAGCGGTAGTGATCGTTGATGTGCTGCATCAGCGCTTCGACCTGTTGTGCCGGCGCCAGGTTGCGTGCGGCAGCTACGGCTGCGGCCGCTTGCGCCGGCAGGTTGGCGCCGAGGATCTGGTTGTAACGCTGGGCGAAATCACCGAAATACGCCTGGCGCTCCAGGGCGCTGCCCACTTCCAGGCGCGGGATGCGTTGCAGCGCGGCGCTGGAGGATTCGTTGATGTAATTGAGATAGGTCGGTTTTTTTTGCACCACGTCCAGGGTTTTGCCGTTGGCAGATGCCGTTACTTTGAAACCGTCGAACAACTCACTGCGCCACTGGATCGGGCGCTCGGCGGTAAAGCGCGCCTTGACGTGGTCGCGCCGGAATGTGCTGGGGCCAAACATGATTGCGTAGTGAAACTGGGTCACCAACGGTTTGGCGGCGCGACGTTCGCGCACGGTGTAGCGAATTTGCGTGCCTACGCGCAGGTTTGGGAAGGCCAGCGAGGTTTGCTTGTAGCGGCTGAAGCCTTGGTCCGGGTTGGGCGCGGTGCGCGTGTCGATTTGCGCGGCGTCCAGCGCGACCGGCTTGGCGCCTGGTTGGGTGGATTGCGCGCTGATCACTTCAAAGGTGTCGCCTTCGGAGTAATCGAAGTCGATGCGCGAGAGCATTTCGCGGCCGTTGGGCTTGAGGATGGTGTAGTGCTGGGTTGTAGTGCAGTCGGTGCTGGCGTCGCGGTTGAAGTGGCAGTGCAGCTCGGTGTCGCTGGCCAGCGGGGCTTCGGCCATGGGTTGCAGGGCGGCACTGACACCGTGGGAAACCAGCCCCAGGCTCAGGGCAAGCAAGGGGCTGTGAAACGAAAAACGATACAAACGGTGCGAACGGTACATTGGCGCCTCGGGTGACACAGTGGAACAACTACCCGATGGGTAGTGAGAAGGCGCCGGATGATAATGGATCGCAACAACAAAAGCCAGGATTGTCTGACAATTAATGTGTCTGAAAGGCCCGTTCTAGAGCCTTTTGGTTGATTTTTGTCAGGGTTTTAGCAGTTCAAATTCGGCACTGGCGAGCTTTTCGCCGTTCACCAGCACATGCACCCAGTGCTTGCCTGCGTAATGCTTGCGCGTGGTCAACTCGCGAATATGTTGTTCGCGGCGGATGCTCTGATGTTCGCCCGCGCCCAGGGTAAAGGCCTTGAGCTTGAACACTTTGGCCGCGCTATGGCCGGCACTTTTTACGTAGTCGATGGCGTAGTCGACCACCAGCTTCTGCGCGGCGGTGGCGGTGGATTCCAGACTGAACGACAGGTTGATCCGCTCGCCCAGGTTGATCACCGCCGGTGTGACTTTCAGGTGGTGAATGTTTACCTCGGCCTTGGCGCCGGCGCCCATGATCGTGAGTGCGCGGGTATTGCCTTGCTTGATCAGGCTGCGCAAGGCGTGCCGGGCGATCCAGGCCGTGTGCGGGTTGTCCAGGTTCCAGCCTTCGATCAGGCTGAGCACCCAGTCCGGGTGGTCCTTGGTGATGTCGTTGAGGTGGTTGGCCACCGACTTGCGCACATACAGGCTGCTGTCGGCCTTGAGGTTATCCAGGATCGAGGCGCACAGCTGCGGGTTGGCCTGCACCTGGGCCAAGCGAAAGGACCACGGCAGGCGAGGGCGCGAGCCTTCACTGGCGAGGCGACGCACGTGTTCGTTGGCGTCCAGCGACCACTGCTGCATCACGGCCAGGGTACGCTCGAAGTCGTTCAACAAGAACGGGCGAATGGCGAACTCGGCCGAGCCAAACACGGTGAAGTATTTGAGCGCGGCCATGGAGCGCTTGAAGTCACTTTGCCCGTAACTGGCCACGTAGTGCGGCAGAAACAGGCACACAAATGAACTGTTCAGTCGCGGAGCCAGCGCATGCAGCAGCTTGAGGGTTTGCGCGTAATCCAGTGGGATTACCGCATGCAGGCTCTCACTGACCCGCGCCATGCGCTGCATCACCGACAACTCGGCCAGCCCGGCTTTGGCGTGCTTTAGAAACCCTTTTGCATCAAAGGCCGGGTACACCGCTGTCATTTCACTGGCGATGTGTTGCAGGCGTTCAACGTTGAAGATTTCCTTGAGGGCCGGGGCGCTTTGGTCGGTCATCGGTGATTCCATGGCTAGAGAAACCAGCGGTATTCCCGCGCGTTGATCTCTTGTTGAAAGGCCAAGTGGTCCTGGCGTTTGTTTTCGCAGTACACGTCGATAAATTCGGCGCCCAGCTTATCGCGCAATACCGCTTGATGCTGCATGGCGCGTACGGCATCGAGCATTTCCAGGGGGAAGTCGGCGCCGCTGTTACGGTCCTCATTCAGCGGGGCGATGGGTTCTTGCCTGGCTTCAAGGCCATGCTCCAACCCTGCCAGGATCGCTGCCAGCACCAGGTAGGGGTTGGCATCGGCACTGGCCAGGCGGTGTTCGATGCGCAGGTTGCGCGGGTCGGAATCGGGAATACGCACGCACGCGTCGCGGTCTTCAAAGCCCCAGCTGGCACGCGTTGCCGCGTTCACGGTGCCACCCAAGCGGCGGAAGGCGTTGTGGTTGGGCGAGAAAATCGGCATGCAGTGCGGCAACAATTCCAGGCAACCGGCCACCGCGTGGCGCAGCGGTTGCTGCTGGTGCGCCGCGAGTAAATTATTGCCCGCGCCGTCATACAGGCTGACATGCACATGCATGCCGCTGCCGGGAAATTGCAGGTAAGGCTTGGCCATAAAGCTGGCGCGGTAGCCATGCTTGAGTGCCACGCCACGCGTGCTGCGGCAGAACAGCGCGGCCCAGTCGGCGGCGCGCAGGCCGTCGTCGCAGTGGCCGAAGTTGATCTCGAACTGGCCAGGGCCGAGTTCGGCGGTGATCACCGTGATGTCGATGCCTTGGGCCTGGGCGGTTTGCGCCATGTCGTCGAGCACTTCGCTGAAGCGCGACAACCGCTCGATGTGCAGGTTGGGCTGGTCGTCAGCGTCATCACTCAGCGGGTCGCGGGCGAATTGCGGCAGGCCGTCGTCGAGCTTTTTATCGAACAGGTAAAACTCCAGCTCAAACGCCACCACCGGGTGAATGCCCTTGTGCTGCAGGCGCTCCAGCACCTTGGCCAGGACTTCACGTGGTTCAAACTCGATGGGCGCTTCAGTGCCATCCGAGGTGATCAGCATCTGCCCCAGCGGTTGCGCTTCCCAGCTCACCGGCTTGAGCGTGCCCGGCACCAGGCGGCGATTGGCATCCGGGTCGCCGTCGTGGAAGCAATAGTCACCAATTTTGAACAGCCCGCCCTGGGCGCCCAGCAGCACGGCATTTTGCGGCAGCTTCAGCGGGCTGCCGGCGGCGACTTTTTCGAGCATCTCCACCGGGTAGCGCTTGCCGTAGAAATGGCCGGGAATGTCCAGGGCGATCAGGTCGACGTAACGCACCTCGGGGTGGTTCTGGCGAAAGGTCCGTACTTCGGCCAGCAACGTGGAGGGTTGGCTTTTCACGGGTGTTGCTCCTAGTTGTAAACCCACAATACGCGGGCGGGCAGATCAGTCAGGTTGGCGTAGCGGCAATGGGCAAAACTGGCCAGGTGGAAGCTGTCGCCTTGGCCGAGGGTGACCGAATCGGCTTCACCTTCCACCCATAGCGTCAACTCGCCCTCCAGTACAAAACCGGCCTGTTCGGCGCGGTCGCTCATGGTGTGCTCGCCACTGTTGGCGCCGGGCGCCAACAGGCTGTCGAGCATCGAAAAGGCGCCGTGCATGCTTGGCGAAACCAGAATGTCGGTGATGCCATTGGCGTAATACACCGTGCGCCGCTCGTTGGGGCGTGTGACCCAGTCGACGGCCTTGGGTTTGGGCAGGCTGTAGAAGTAGGTGGTGGGCACATCCAGGGCGTGGCTGATGGCAGTCAGGTCGGCCACAGTAGGGCGTGACAGGCCGCGTTCGACTTGAGACAAAAAGCCCACCGAGCGCTCGATTTTTTGCGCGAGTTGGGCAAGGGTGAGTTTCTTGTGCTTGCGCAGATCGTGGATGAGCACAGCCAGGGCGTCGAGTTCTTGTTGTTGGTTCATGAAATTTATGTCGAGAAATTTCATGAAAAATTACACGGATTATTTCACGGTGGCAATGGGTGTGGCATAGCTTTTGTGGCGAGGGAGCTTGCTCCCGCTGGGCAGCGAAGCGGCCCCAATCGATCCACTGCGTTGGTTCAGGTGTTACTCGGCCAGCCTTTTTGGGGCTGCTGCGCAGCCCAGCGGGAGCAAGCTCCCTCGCCACAGTGGGGGGCGTGACATAGTGGGAAACTGAATGGTCCGAGCCAGTTGCGGAGGGTGTTTTTTCAGCGCACACCTGCTGCCTAAGCTTTTGTGGCGAGGGAGCTTGCTCCCGCTGGGCCGCGAAGCGGCCCCAATCGATCCACTGCGTTCGTTCAGGTGTTACTCGGCCAGCCTTTTTGGGGCTGCTGCGCAGCCCAGCGGGAGCAAGCTCCCTCGCCACAGTGGGGGGCGTGACATAGTGGGAAACTGAATGGTCCGAGCCAGTTGCGGAGGGTGTTTTTTCAGCGCACACCTGCTGCCTAAGCTTTTGTGGCGAGGGAGCTTGCTCCCGCTGGGCCGCGAAGCGGCCCCAATCGATCCACTGCGTTCGTTCAGGTGTTACTCGGCCAGCCTTTTTGGGGCTGCTGCGCAGCCCAGCGGGAGCAAGCTCCCTCGCCACAGTGGGGGACGTGACATAGTGGGAAACTGAATGGTCCAGGCCAGTGGTGGAGGGTGTTTTATCAGCGCACACCTGCTGCCTAAGCTTTTGTGGCGAGGGAGCTTGCTCCCGCTGGGCAGCGAAGCGGCCCCAATCGACCCACCGCGTTGGTTCAGGCGGTACTCGGCCAGCCTCTTTGGGGCTGCTGCGCAGCCCAGCGGGAGCAAGCTCCCTCGCCACAGTGGGGGGCGTGACATAGTGGGAAACTGAATGGTCCAGGCCAGTGGTGGAGGGTGTTTTATCAGCGCACACCTGCTGCCTAGGCTTTTGTGGCGAGGGAGCTTGCTCCCGCTGGGCAGCGAAGCGGCCCCAATCGATCCACCGCGTTGGTTCAGGCGGTACTCGGCCAGCCTCTTTGGGGCTGCTGCGCAGCCCAGCGGGAGCAAGCTCCCTCGCCACAGTGGGGGGCGTGACATAGTGGGAAACTGAATGGTCCGAGCCAGTGGTGGAGGGTGTTTTATCAGCGCACACCTGCTGCCTAGGCTTTTGTGGCGAGGGAGCTTGCTCCCGCTGGGCCGCGAAGCGGCCCCAATCGATCCACTGCGTTCGTTCAGGTGTTACTCGGCCAGCCTTTTTAGGGCCGCTGCGCAGCCCAGCGGGAGCAAGCTCCCTCGCCACAGTGGAGGGGCGTGACATATTGGGAAACTGAATTGAACGGAGGTATTGCTGTGGCTTGCTAGGGTAAATGGATCATTCATTCAATCGCAGAGCAAAGGATTGCTTCAGAAACCCAATTCTCACCTATTGCGACGTGGCCGTTATTCAGAGGCGGGTCGGGCTTACTTGGTAACTGCTGTGGTCTATCAGCGCCGCCCGGTGTTTGCCAATTTTCGCTTGGGGCGGTTGTTGGTGGCAGAGTTCAAACAGGCTCATGACCTTGAGATGGTTAACTCTTTGGCTTGGGTCATCATGCCAGACCATTTCCATTGGCTATTTGAACTCAGAGCCGCATCGTTGCCGCAAGTGATGAAAAGGGTGAAGTCGCGCAGCACATTGACCATCAATCGAGCCTGTCATGCACGGGGCGCGTTCTGGCAGTGCGGGTACCATGATCGCGCAGCGCGCGCTGAGGAGGATCTTATAAAGATCGCACGCTACATAATTGGCAACCCATTGCGCGCTGGGTTGGCTGAACATATCGGCGATTATCCGCTCTGGGACGCAGCCTGGTTATAGACCCGGCGCCCTTGTGGCGAGGGAGCAAGCTCCCTTGCCACAGGAAGGGTGCAAACTTGAATGATTCCATGCGCCTGCGGTCGGAACCTGGGTACGCATCATTCATTGAAGGAGCACCCATGAAGTCCAAGACCCTAGCCGCTTGCCTGCTGCTCACCGCTGGCCTGTCCACCGTCAGCTTTGTCGTGCAGGCCGGTGATACACCCCAGGAAACCGTGCAGCCTTCCAGCATCAATACGCGGGATCTGAAAGAAGGTGATCGCGCCCCGGATATCCTGATGCGCAAGGAATCGGCGGTCAGCGACTGGAAAAAACGCGGCCTCAAGCAGCCTGAGGCAGACAGCCAATGGGCGCGGGTGGGTGACAAGTTTGTGCTGCTCAAAACCACCAACGGCACCATTCTTGAGATCACCCCCGTCAAGCGGTGATCGGTCTGTTTTCCTCGCTCTTGCGTTAAGGTAACCGGCCACACCGGTCGTGTTACCTCACCCATCACTTCGGCCTCGGCGTCACCCAGGTCGACCTGGAGATCAGCCTGCCTTCATTTTCATTGGGCCGTCGTTGAAGGCAGATCATCCAGTGTGAGCTTGCCGACGTTGTTGCTTTGCAGTTCGTAGCGCAACTCTTCAACCATCTTGGCCACTTCTTGCGCGGTTTGCAGCCGGTTGGTGCTGATGCCTGTCACCACCAGATCAACACGGCCGGTTTCGGCGTCGTAGACCTTGAGGGTCAGGGACGCGTCCCGGCACAGGGTGAACTCGCAGGTCAGCGGTGACAAACCTTCTTCGATGCAGTTGCGCAGTTGAGAGAGGGTAAACATGGGCCTCGGCCTCCTCAACGACGACGCAGCAACAGGCCCACAAGCAGGCCGATACCGGCGACGACAGCCACGGTAGCCAGGGGTTTGTTTTTGGCGAAATCACTGACAGTGTCCAGCGCGTCGCCGTACGTTTGCTGCAGTTGACCTGCGGCCTGACGCGCCACACCTTCAGCGTGCAATTGTTCATCGCCGGTGAGGTCGCCGATAAAGCCCTGGGCCTTGCCGGCAACCTTCTCTACGGCGCCTTTGACTTGTTCGCTTTTCATCGTGCTTTCCTTGGAAGAGATCAAACCATTACGGCACGGGACCAAAGGCCCTGTGCCCACCCTTCAAGGTTAAGCAGCGTACGCCAGCGCAATAAGGCGAATTTGCACTGGTCGCACTAGTGCATTTGCACTCTATGGTTTGCTTTTGACGCGCAGTTCGCCGGCAAACAAGCCGCGCTCCCTGGCCCATACAATGGCCGCGCTGCGGCTGTGCACACCGAGTTTGGAGTACACCGTGGCCACATGATTACGCACCGTGTTGGGCGCAAGCTTCAGGCGCGAGGCAATTTCCTTGTCGGCCAGGCCTTCGCAGATCAAACCCAGCACATCACGCTCACGGGCGGTAAGGTCGGTGAAGGCTACGTTCGGCAGGTTGGGGCTGTTGACGCTCTTGGCGTTGGCCAGTTTCTCGATCAGGGTCTGGCTGAACCAGGAGGCGTCTTGCATCACCTCCTCAATGGCCGCCACCAGCTCCAGCTCCGAGCGTTTGCGTTCGGTGATGTTCATCAGCACCAACAGGTAGCAGGGCACGTCCTCGATAATCACGGTGTCGGCGGAGACCACGCAGTCGATCACCTCGTTGCCTTTCTTGCGCACCTTGAGGTCCTGGCCTTCGAGGTTGCCGGCTTTTTCCAGGGTGGCGAACAACTGCGCTCCAGCAGGGGCGCTGTCGATGAAGTTGATGTCCTCAACGTTCTTGCCGATCAGCTCTTCGCTGATGTAACCGGTGATGTTCATGAACGCTTCGTTGATGTCCACCACTTGCCGGTTGGCGGCGTTGCACACCAGGGTCGGCACCGGCGTGAGGCGAAAGGATTTGGCGAACCGTTCTTCGCTCTGGCGCAGGGCGATTTCTGCCTTGCGCCTTGGCTCCAGGTCGGTAAAGGAAAACAGCATGCAGTCTTCCTCGTTCATGTCCAACGGCTGGCCGGCGACAATCACCAGTTTGCTGCCGCCCTCGGGCAGGCGCAGTTCAGCCTGCATCTGCGGGATGGTCGCACCTTCGCTCAGGCGCTGAATGGCCAGGTCCTTGCGATCGGCGTGTTCCAGTACATCCAGTTCATAGACGGATTTGCCGATGACCTGATCGCGGTTGTAACCGGTCATCTCCAGGAAACCCTGGTTAACCTTGATGTAGCGCAGGTCGCTGAGGCGGCAGATCACCGCGGGTGCCGGGTTGGCGTTGAAGGTTTTTTCGAAGCGCTGCTCGGCGCTGGCCCATTCGGTGGCGTCGCTGAGGATCAGCACCAGCAGTTCCGGTTCACCGTGGGCGTCCGTCAGCACCAGGCTGCGCAAGCGATGCACCCAACTGCGGTCCTCGTCGTCAACGGGGGTGACTTCCACCACCACATCGCTGAATTCTTCACCGGCTGCGATTCGGCTGAGCGGGTAGCTGTCCAGCGGCAAGGGGTGGTTGTTGCGATAGCGCAAGGCGAAGCGCTTGGCGTATTGCTCGGTATTGGCGCCGAGCTGCTCGACCTCACTGACCCCGTGCATGGCCAGCGCGGCTTCGTTGGCCCACAGAATGGTCTGGTCGACTTCGGCCAGGATCACACCGTCCGATAACCCGGAGATGATCTGCTGCAATTGGCGGCGGTTGGTTTCTTTGGCAAGAACGTCCTGGGTCATGGTCTCTCCGGGGATGGGCGCATGAAGGGTACGACACCCAGGCATCAGGATAGTGCACACAGAGTGCCCGTTGCGGGGTGCGAATGCACCAGATGCTCTGGTGCATTTGAGCGGGGACGACCGGCAGCGGTCTCGCCAGACTGATACGGTCAACCACTCAAAGGATTAATCATGACAACTGTCTATGAAACCAACCGTTCACCGTTTCGCGTGTCCTGGAGCTCTGTGCTGGCCGGTAGTGCAATTGCCCTGGTGACCTACCTGGTACTCAGCGTGCTCGGCACGGCCATCGGCGCCAGTGCCGTCAACCCGATGGAAGCGGGCAACCCCCTGAGCGGCTTCGGCACCGGCGCCGGGATCTGGCTGTTTGTCTCAACCCTGGTGGCTGTCGGCCTCGGCGCCTTTGTGGCCGGGCGCACTGCACCGGACCGTGGCGGCTTGCACGGCGTATTGACCTGGACCTTCACCACCTTGCTCACCACCTGGCTGCTGGCTGGCCTGGCCGCCAGCGTGGTCGGCACCGCCGGTAACGTAGTAGGCAAAGGCTTGTCCGCCGCCGGCAGTGGTATCGCCGCTGCTGCGCCTGGGATCGGCAACAGCATCAAGCAGCAGTTGAACGAGCAGGGTATCCAACTGGACTGGAACAGCCTGCAAGGCCAACTCGACACCTTGCTCAAGCAAAGCGGCAAGCCTGAGCTGGACCCTGCCAACGTCGAGCAGAAAACCGACCAGGCCGCCGCCGACGGCAAGCAATCGGCCAAGGACGCCGCGACCAACCCTGCCCAGGCCGGTGATGAGTTGAAGCAGTGGTTCGAACGCGTCAAAGCCTCCGGCGAGCCTGCGTTGAATGCTGCGGACAAAGACGCGCTGGTCAACATCGTGGCCGCCCGTACCGGCAAGAGCAAAGCCGAAGCCACGCAGATCGTCGACAACTATGCCCAGGCTTATCAGCAAGCCATGCAGAAGGTCGATGAGCTGAAACAGCAAGCCGAACAGAAAGCCCGTGAAGCCGGTGAAGTAGCGGCTAAGCAGCTGTCCCGCGCTGCATGGAGCACCTTGGCCATGTTGCTGCTGGGTGCAGCCTTGAGCTTCTTTGTGGGTCGTACCGCGCTGACCACGCGTCGCGTGCCGTTGGCTTAAGCTGAGCATGTGCGGCATGGATGCCGCCTGTGGAAGCTGGTTATGGAGTGAACTCGCTACCCCCTGCGCTCGAATGAATGCGTAAAATACCGGCTTTTTACGTGTATCACGCAAAGGTGCCCCTTGAGCGCAGGCAAAGCTGTCGGACTGTTATTACTCACCTCCCTGTTGGCGGCGTGCGGTACTTCGCCGCCACGCACGCCAAACGACATCTGCGGCATCTTCCGTGAAAAAGATGACTGGTACGACGCCGCCAAGGTCACGCAAAAGCGCTGGGGCGTGCCGATCCAGGTGCCGTTCGCGATCATGTATCAAGAGTCGGGCTTCCGCCAGGATGCCAAGACACCACGCAAGTACCTGCTATGGATCATCCCCTGGGGGCGCGTGTCCACCGCCGAAGGCTATTCCCAGGCCAAGGATGAAGTGTGGAACGACTACCGCAAGAGCACCGGCCGCAGCGGTGCGAGCCGTCAGGATTTCGATGACTCCATCGACTTTGTGGGTTGGTACATGGACAAGACCTACACCATCAACGGCGTGTACAAATACGACGCCTACGGCCAATACCTGAACTACCACGAAGGCTGGGGCGGCTATCGCCAGCGTACCTATGCGGCCAAAGCCTGGCTGCCGCCGGTGGCGAGCAAGGTGCAGGCGCGCTCGCAGATGTACGCGGCGCAATATGCGCGCTGTAAGGATGATTTGGGCCGCGGGTTCTGGAGCCGGTTCTGGCATTGGTTGTAAGGAACGATCGGCATAAGGGTGTGGCGAGGGCGCACTTGCCAAGCTCATTTTATTCTGGGAAAACCCCAGTCTTAACTCATCCAACGAGAGCCCCATGAGCAACGATGAACTCCAGATCACCGACACCCGCCTGGGCACCGGCAAAGCCGTGGTCAAGGGGGCGCTGATCACCACCCAATACACCGGCACCCTCGAAGACGGCACCGTGTTTGATTCGTCCTGGGAGCGCGGCAAGCCGTTCCAGTGCGTGATCGGCACCGGGCGCGTAATCAAGGGCTGGGACCAGGGCTTGATGGGCATGCAGGTGGGTGGCGTGCGCACACTGTTTGTGCCGGCGCACCTGGCCTATGGCGAGCGTTCGATGGGCGCGCATATCACGCCCAACAGCAATCTGCGCTTTGAAATCGAGTTGCTGGAAGTGCTGACGCGCGACGATTGAAGGGGAAGAAAACATGGAGGTTGATTGCGCACTCGAAGGTATTCGAGTGGTTGAACTGTACGACGGCGACGCGGCCGAACTGCAGTGTTTTTTTGACCAGGCACCCGAGTATTTCATCGCGGTCAATGGTGAACCGGCCACACCGACCGAAGCGCACGAAGAGTTACAGGGCCAGTTGCCGGCAGGTTGGCGTTGCAGCCGGATGTACTGGCTGGGTTATCGCGATACGCAGGACCAACTGGCCGCCGTCGTGAACATCGCGGCCGACTTGCTGGCCGTCGGCGTGTGGCATATCGGTTTGCTGCTGGTGCATACGCGCCTGCATGGCACCGGGTTCGCGCGACAATTGCATGCCGATCTTGAAGCGTGGGCGGTGAGCAACGGTGCCCAGTGGCTGCGGTTGACGGTGGTGGTCGGCAATACCAAGGCCGAGCGCTTCTGGCCCAAGCTTGGGTATGTGCAGGTGCGCACGCGTGAAGGCATCAGGATGGGACGGCAGGTCAACAGGGTGTCTATTCAGGTCAAGCCGCTGGCAGGTGGGCAGATGGACGAGTACTTGAAACGGGTTGAGCGGGATCGGCCCGATATGCCGTAATAGCGGACGTGCACACTCCTTGTGGGAGCTGGCTTGCCTGCGATGACGCAGTGTCAGGCAATAAACCTCCAGCAGACAGACCGCTATCGCAGGCAAGCCAGCTCCCACAGTTGATCTTCGGCGTGACCCAAAAAACAGTTGCTGAACTCACCCTGAACAATCCACCTAAACCCCTATGGTAAATTCTCCTACGGTTTACTCCCTCGAAAACGCGGCGTAAACTCCGCGCGTTTTCATCAATAGCGGAGACCCTCAGTGGGTACTTGTTCGAGCGACAGTCGTCGGCCGGTTTCGGTAACTGGCACATACTTGGCAAGGTAACGCGCATTTTTCCTGATGCCGTTGTCTCGCCTCAAAAAGCGAGAAGCGGCATTCCGGCAGCGGCCAGTCCTGGCACCTGCCTGCATCCCTCTCATCGACGCTGACCAGCACCTCAAATCACTTGGGATGCTACGGACGCGCCTGCCTTTTACGGCGGGCGGGCCAAGCTGACTGTGCCTTTAAACGGGGACGGTGCAGTCGGTCGTACCTGCACTAAGGTTTCTGGCATGCGCAGCAGTCATGGAGAATTTTTATGCAGGCAATCAACAACATCAACCTCAACTCTTTGGTCGATACCGTGGTCAGCCTTACCGCGGCGTTTATCCTCGGTGGCTTGATCGGTTTCGAACGCCAGTACCGCCAGCGCACGGCGGGCTTGCGCACTAATGTGCTGGTGGCAGTGGGCGCGGCGATCTTCGTCGACATGGCCAACCGCCTGGGTGGCGCGGAAGGCGCGGTGCGGGTGGTTGCGTACGTGGTCTCGGGCATCGGCTTTTTGGGCGCTGGCGTGATCATGCGTGAAGAAGGCAACGTGCGTGGGCTCAACACTGCTGCGACGTTGTGGGCTTCGGCAGCGGTGGGGGCGTGTGCGGGGGCTGACCTGATCCTCGAAGCACTGCTGGGCACGCTATTTGTGCTGGCGGCCAACACCTTGCTGCGGCCGATCGTCAATAACATCAACCGTCAGCCTTTGGACGTGGTGTCGGCGGAGGTCACCAACATCCTCTATGTCATCGCCCGGCGCAGCCAGCAGCAGGCAGTGATGGTGCTGCTGGAGGCCGAACTGGCGCGGTGCAACTACCCGGCCAGCGACGTCGATGTGCGGCCGTTCGGCAGCGAAGAAGTGGAGATCGAGGCCACCCTGGCCGCGACCTCGGTAGACGGCGACGAACTGGACGCGCTGGTGGCGCGAATTTCCACCTCGACACTGGTGGTGCAAGCGTTCTGGAGCCCGAGTACCACTGACTGACACGCGCTCAACGGCTACTTTTGCGAAGAAAAATCCTACATCTGATTGGGATTGCCCCTTCGGTCAATACGTCATTTCGTTGTTAAGGTTGCGCACTTGCAGCTAGCCGGTGGTCACGGTTTGGCTATACGTGCTCGATGTGACTTCGATAGAAGCGGACCACCTGAGTGACGGCAGTACCGCTGGTCGAAACTGTCATTTCTCACAGGTAGTGGTGTCCCGTGTGATGTGTAAGGGTACTTATTCTTTTCAGGGTAGTGATATGAGCAAAGCGCTAAGTAGTGGGACCGTGTTAGTTGTGGACGATCATCCGTTTATACGGGCAACCGTCAAGCATTTGCTCAAGTGCGAAGGCTTCACTGACATCGAGGAAGCCGGTACGGGGGCGGACGCGCTTCAGAAGGTTAGAGAGAAGCGTCCAGTCTTGATTATTCTCGACCTGGCCATTCCAAAACTGGGTGGGCTGGAGGTGATCAGCCGGGTCAAGGCGCTGGGTGTGCCGTGCAAAATTCTGGTACTGACGTCGTATCTGCCGGAGTTTTTTTCCACGCGGTGCATGCGTGCCGGCGCCATGGGGTTTGTCGCCAAGACCGGAGAGCTGGAGGAGCTGCAAAAAGCCATTAAGGCGGTGATGTCCAACTACAACTGCTTCCCCAGTCTGCCGAGCAGTTCGGTGCGTCGTGATGATTTGCAGACCACCGAGCACGAGCTGGTGCACTCGCTTTCAGACCGCGAGCTGGCAGTGCTGAGGATGTTGGCGTTGGGTTTTACCAACAACAAAATTGCTGCAGATATGCTGCTGAGCCACAAGACCATCAGCACCTACAAGACCCGGCTCAAGGAGAAGCTGCGGATGACGTCTGTGGTGCACATGGCCAAGTTTGCCCAGCGTAATCATCTGATCTGAATCGACATGATCCTTGCCCAGGTCCGACGGTTGATCATGCTGGTGTTGATGAGCCTGCTGCCGTTGCTCGCTGCGGCCCTTGATGAGCCCCACACCTTGCGGTTGCTGGGGCATTCCAGCCTCGACGAGAATGGCCCGCCCGTGGTGCTGGGGGACGCTGACTGGCACTGGCTGCGTGAGCGCCGCACGCTGTGGATGGGGGTTTCTGCGCCCGATTACGGGCCTTTCGAACTGACCAACAATAACGATGAACTGGAAGGCGTCACCGCCGACTATGCCAAGTTGCTTGCCCAGGCGCTCAACGTCAGCGTTGAAGTGCGCCGCTATGACACCCGTGATGAAGTGATTGAGGCGCTCAAGCAGGGCTCTATCGATTTCTTGGGGTCGGCCAACGGGTTTGAAGCGGGGGACCCGCAACTCGTCCTTTCGCGCTCCTATGCCAATGATCAGCCCATCCTGGTCACCCGTACCGGAGACACCCAGTCCCTGAGTGTCGACCTGGCCGGCAAGCGTGTGGCGATGCTTTATCACTATATGCCGCCCGATGTGGTCGAGGCGTTTTACCCCAAGGCCCATGTGGAACTGTTTGCGTCGGTCTTCGAAGCCATCGGCGCCGTGGCCTTTGGCCGTGCCGATGTCTACCTCGGAGACGCCATCACCGCCCACTACCAGATCAACCGCAACCACCTCAACAATGTACAGCTGGCGGACTTTTCCACTTTGGAGTCCAACGCCTTTGCGTTCGCGCTGGCCCGGGACAATATTCGCTTGCTGCGCATCATCAACAGCGCGCTGAGGTCGATTCCGGCTAACCAGCAGCTGGATATTTTGCGCCGTTGGAGTGCTGGCAATCTTGGTGTTCTGGGTACCGAGCGCCTGCGCTTAAGCACCAGCGAGCAACGCTGGCTGGAAAAACACCCACGGGTGAGGGTGGTAGCGTCCGACCAGATGTTGCCGTTGGCATCCTTCACGGCACAAGGGCAATCAGAGGGCTTGAGTGCAGACGTTCTATCCCGGATCAGCTTGCGCACCGGCTTGAAGTTCGATGTGGTCCCGGGCGGCTCAATGCCTCAGCAAATAGAGGCGGTCCGTTCCGGCCGGGCGGACATGATGGCGGTGGTCACGCCCAGCCTCGAAGGCTCTGACCAGGTGCGTTTTACGCGGCCCTACTTGACCAATCCGCTGGTGCTGGTCACCCGTACCGACACGCCTGGCACCATGACACTGGAAAATATGCTGGGTAAACGCCTGGTAATACCCAGCGGCAATGCGCTGCGTGACGTCATCAATCGCGACTATCCCGGTATCCAGTTTGTGGAGGCGAAAAATCCTACGGATGCCATGGCTCTGGTGGCCAATGGCAGCGCCGAGGGTGCCGTCAGTTCACTGATCTATGCGCGTTACCTGATCGCCTTTGAGTACCGCGATCGCTTGCACGTGACCAGCACCGTCGGCTCTGAACCTGTGCGTATGACGTTCGGGGTCAACCGGGGGCAGTTGGAGCTGTACTCGATACTGGACAAGGCGTTGCTGAGCATCCCGCCTCAGGAAATGGATGAACTGATCAGCCAATGGCGCACCGATGTCATCATCGAAGACCATTGGCTACGCCATCGCCGCACGATTATCCAAGGATTCGGCCTGGCAGCGGTATTGCTGCTGATCACCCTGGGATGGGCGATTTACCTGCGCAGCCTGATACGCAAGCGTGCTCAGGCCGAACGCGCGTTAAGTGACCAGATGCGCTTTATGGGCGTGCTGATCGACGGTACGCCCCACCCGATCTACGTGCGTGATCGCCAGGGGCGGCTGATGGCCTGCAACAGTGCCTACCTGGACGTGTTTGGCTTCAAGCTTGAAGCGGTGATCGGCAAGACGGTGATCGAGACCGACACCGGCAACCCGCCGCAGGCCCAGTCATTCCATGAGGACTATCTGCGGTTGATGGAGCGGGGCGAACCGCAGATTCATGATCGGGTGCTCAGGTTGCCTGCGGGCAAGGTGTTGACCATTTACCACTGGATGCTGCCGTACCGTGATGGCGACGAAAATGTCGTGGGCATGATTGCCGGTTGGGTCGATGTGAGCGAGCGCCAGCGTCTGCTGGGCCAGTTGCAGGAAGCCAAGGAGGACGCTGACGCCGCCAACCGTGCCAAGACCACGTTCCTGGCGACCATGAGCCACGAAATTCGCACCCCCATGAACGCGGTGATCGGCATGATCGAGCTGGCGCTGGCCAACGCTGAACAAGGGCGTGCCGACCGTGACGCCCTGGAAGTCGCTTCGGTGGCCTCCCACGGCATGCTGGACCTGATCGGCGACATTTTGGATATTGCCCGAATTGAGTCCGGCCATTTGTCTTTGTCCCTTGAACCGGCCAACCTGCATGAGCTATTGAAGTCGGTGGCGCGGGTATTCGAAGGGTTGGCGCGCGCGAAAGGCCTGGCGCTGCAAGTAGAGCTTGACCCGCAGATGGATTGCGCGGTGTTGATCGACCCGTTGCGATTCAAGCAGGTGGTGTCCAACCTGCTGAGCAATGCCATCAAGTTTACCGACCACGGCCGGGTGCGCTTGGGCGGCCGCTGTGGGTTGGCATCGGACCCCGGCCAATTGAACCTCACCTTGTGGGTAGAAGACACCGGCATAGGCATCAGTGCCGAGGACCAGCAGCGGCTGTTCAACCCGTTTATCCAGGGCAGCAATACCGAGCAGTCGGCGCGCAGCGGCTCGGGCCTGGGGTTGGTGATCAGCCGCACGCTATGCGAAATGATGGCGGGGAAACTGCAGTTGAGCAGTACGCTGGGGCAGGGGACACGGGTGGACGTAGCACTCACGTTGGCCACCACAGCAGCAATAGCGGCCGAGGTTTCGGCTACGCCGGAACCTACCCGTCCCGTGCGTGTTTTGGACATTCTGGTGGTGGATGACTACCCGGCCAATCGCCTGCTGCTGGCCCGGCAGCTGAGCTTTCTGGGGCATCGCATCAGCACCGCCGAAGATGGCGTCCAGGGCTTGGAACGCTGGCAAACCCAGCGGCCGGATGTGGTAATCACCGATTGCAACATGCCCCTCAAGGATGGCTATGCCTTGGCGCGTGAAATCCGTGCGCAAGAGCGTGAGCATGGCTTGCCCGCCTGCCTGCTGCTGGGGTTTACCGCCAATGCCCAGCCGGAAGAAACCGAGCGCTGCCGGCAGGCGGGCATGGATGGTTGCCTGTTCAAGCCTGCCGGGCTTGAGGACTTGCGCTCTGCGCTGAGCGTCTATGCGCTCGGCCCTGAGTCACCCGACGCTGGTCCAGGGTTTGATTTAAAGGCTTTGAAGGTCGTCACGGGAGACGATCACGCCGCGCTCAATGAGCTTTTGAGCGCCTTGCTCGACAGTTTGGAGGCAGACCGCGCGATGCTGGCGTTGCTGGCGCGTCAGCATAGTTTTAGTGGGCTGCATGACCTCGCACACCGCGTCAAAGGTGGGGCGCGAATGGTCAAGGCCGAGCCATTGATAGCCAGTTGCGAAATGCTGGAGGCGGTGTGTGAGCGACAGGAGCGCAGCACATTAGGCGCGGCTGTTGCAACAATTGACACGGCAATTGCTGATTTGCACCAGCGCATGGGTGACTATTGCAAGCAGGCCTGACTGCAGTTGAGGGGCATTCGGTGAATTTGGGAGAACTCCTACATGAAGGGGGAACATGCCTGATTTTGTCTTCGGTATATGTCTGGAGAATGGGGCACGCTCACTGACGAGCGCTGCCAGCCCAGGGGTTCGCCATGCCGAACAAAGCACTGACCATCCTGATTGCCGATGAACAACACCTGCAACGACTGTACATAGAAAAAATGCTCAATCAGTTGGGTTACCACCGCATTGTGCCGGTGCAAACCTACCAGGAAGTCCAGATACTCACCGCGATCCCTGCCGAGCCCTTCGACGTATTGATCATTAATGCGGGGCTGGCGCTGCAGGCTTGCGGGCCGCAGCCTCAGGTGCGGCATGTGCTGCTCTATGACCATCAGGAACTGGGCGAACCGGCTGATACTCAGCCTGCGGTGCTGGTGCGGTTGCCGGGTGTGCCGGACAGCGTCAACCTCGAACACTTCATGGACATCATCGACCCACCCGCAGCCACGGCGGGCCTGCGGGTGTTGCCATGGCTGCGGGAATTATCGCGCAAACCGCTGGCCGGGGTTTAGTCCCACTTCGGCGCAATGCCTTTGGGGCTGGTTAAACGGTGGCCACGCTCCAAGGTTGCAATCTGCGCCATGTCGGCAGCGCTCAAGGTCAGGTGCAGGGCCTCGAGATTGCTTTGCAGGTTGACGCGTTTGGTCGACGACGGGATCACCGCGTAACCCAACTGCATTGCCCAGGCCAGCGTGACCTGCGCCGGTGTGGCTTGATGGCGCTCGGCGATCTGCTGGATCACCGGGTCTTTGAGCACTTCGCCATAGGCCAGGGTCATGTACGAGGTGATCTGGATACCCTGGGCGGTGGCAAAATCCACAACCTTCTGGTTTTGCAGGTAGGGGTGCAACTCGATCTGGTTGGTGGCGATGTTCTCGGCACCCACCGCAGCGATTGCCTGCTTCATCAAGTCAATGGTGAAGTTGGAGATGCCGATCTGGCGTGTCAGTCCCAAGCGCTTGGCTTCCAGCAACTGGCCCATGAATTCGGCGACCGGCACCTGGTCTTCCGGCGATGGCCAGTGGATCAGCGTCAGGTCGAGATAATCGGTTTTGAGTTTGCGCAGGCTTTCGCGCAGGCTCGCAATCAACTGGCCTTCGGCGAAATTGGCGATCCAGATCTTGCTGGTGATAAACAGCTCATCACGCGCTACGCCGCTGTCGGCAATGGCTTGGCCGATATCGGCTTCGTTCTCGTAGATCTGCGCAGTGTCGATGACGCGGTAGCCCAGTTCCAGGCCGGTGCTCACCGAGTCGATCACCACCTGGCCTTGCAGGCGGAAGGTGCCGAGGCCGAAGGCGGGGACGTTTGGGGTTGGGGTAGACATCAGTAACTCCAGAAGGGGTGTGAACAATGGAGTCGAGTATTCGCCCGTCGTTCACTCGGAAAAACCGCCCATTGCGAAAAGGACTCTTAACCACAAGTCACGAATACCCGCGGCCTTGTCAGGGTGAGCAGGCTGTGCCCAGCACGCCGATTCACAACAGCACGGGTTCGCATGACCGCTGGTCAACTTTGTCACCCGATGCTTACCGGCTTCACTTGCCAGCCATGGGTGTGGCGCGGTATTCCAGAATGCTTTATGCCAGCCTTGGAAAGACCATGACCCAACACCTCACCGAATACGCCGACGCCAGCCCTGAAGTGCGTGCGGTTTACGACGACATCATGCAAACACGCAAGGTCGACCAGGTGAACAACTTCTGGAAATGCCTGGCCGCCCACCCGCCGACGTTGCGCCGCACCTGGGAAAGCCTCAAGGAAATCATGGCACCGGGAGCTCTCGACCCGCTGACCAAGGAGTTGCTGTATGTGGCGGTCAGCGTGACTAACAATTGCCCGTATTGCATCGCCTCCCACACCGCCGCCGCACGCAAGGCCGGCATGACAGACGAGATGTTTGGCGAATTGCAGGCCGTGGTCGGCATGGCCAATGAGACCAACCGCCTGGCGACCGGCTACCGTGTACCAGTGGACGATATGTTCAAGTGGCCGTGATACCCAGCTTCATGCGCAGATGCGCGAGGCTTCTGCCGGGCGCGCAGGGCGGTGGTGATAGAACTGCCCCTGCTGCGCCTTTCGGCTTCTGCAGGACTGGGAACGGGTCCATGTGGTGAAGTCAAAACGAGTGGCCGACACGACGTTTTCCTGAACCAGCAGGATCGGCCTGGGGCGGTTTATAGGGGCGTGGTGAGTGTGGAGCGTGACCTCCAATGTGTCCTTGTCCCGGTACCCGCTGAGTATGGGCACCAGGCTGAACCCCTGACCAATGCCTTCGGACTCCGTGGGGGTGCCTGCGAATACTACAATCCCGACATAGACCTTCCTGTCGCTCAAACTGAACATGCACGGCACACACTTGACGATGGACTCTCTCAATAAAAGCTTGAATGGCGTGCCCTCAAGAATACCCAGCGAAAGCACGTGGTAGAGCTGCGTGTCGGTTTCCAGCTTCAGCATTTTCTTCTTCGCGCGTACATATAGCCTTGCCCAGAAAAAAGGAATCGCCAGAGTGGTCATGCCCGCCTGCAACATGAAAACCCATAGCGTGCAGTTTTTCTCATTGGCAATGTCGAGTTGTACCAATAGCGTACCCAGTTTTTGGCTGTAGTCCGCCGCAACTTCATGCCCGGCGATAAAGGCTGCTTGTTTTGATAACGTCAGCAGGGCAGCACTCAAAAACGTGGCAACGATTAAGCAGAGCATTCCGAGCCTTGCTACCTGCAGGTAAAGCAACTGTCCCTGGAATCGGTGCAATCGCAAGTAGAAAAACGGGTGCCTGAGGCAGACCAGATAGCCACTGACCAGTAACGGCACAATGATCAGCAGGCCCATGAGTCGTCTGACTCCATTTTTTGCACTTGGCGCAGAGCGTCCTTGTAACCCTCTGACGCGATAACCTCATCGATGTCCAGGCCGATGCCTCCACGTAGGACCTTCCAGGTTTTACGGGATTTGACATCCCTTACTCGATCCCAATCATCCTGAGTCGGTTTCCCAAACAACAAATGCAATAAAGACATGGCGACAACCTCGAAAAGAAGTAGCCATTTTTATAGCAAGCGACTGGGTGCCTCACCACTGATGGCAAGCCGCGCCACTGTCGCCAGTTCCCGTAGGAAACGTCTGCATTTGCTACAGCGGCCTAAAATGTCGGGGGTGTAATCACCCAGATCACCACTGTATCCACCTTGCCCGGGTTGCCATACCGGTGCGGCTCGCTGCTGGCAAAGCTGAAACTGTCGCCTTCAGCCAACAGAAAATGCCGCTCACCGACCCACAGCTCAAAGGTGCCGCTCAACACATAGCCCGCTTCTTCGCCTTCATGGCTGTAGCTTTGCTGGCTGTAGGTGCCGGGTGGGAAGCATGAGTGCAGGATCTCCAGTTGGTGGTTGGGCAATGGCGTCAGCAGTTGGTCGACGATGCCATCTTCATAACGGATGCTTTGACGATTGTTTTTACGTACCACATAGCCTTCATCCGCTGGGGCAGGGGCGGCCTCGCTGGCAAAAAACCACTGGATAGTCACGCCCAGGCTGCGGGCGATATTGAACAGCGCCGGGATCGATGGGTACGCCAGGTTGCGCTCCAACTGGCTGAGATAGCCGGCGGTCAGTTCACTCAGTTGCGCCAGTTCGGTCAGCGTCAGGCCGCGTGCCTTGCGCAGGCCGCGAATGCGGGTGCCGAGAAACAGTGGCTGCGGTTCGTCGTTCAGAGTTTCCACGCTACCTTGAGTCCTTCGTAGATCGCCTCTTCGGCGGTGCGCGGCGCCAGGCAGTCGCCGATGCGTTCAAACGGCACCAGCCCGGCAAGCGCCGTGCCCAGAGTGTCCACTGGCTGATGGCCCTGGCACAACACCAGGCTGTCGACGTTCTCCAACAGCATCGGTTCGCCGCTGGCGCTGTGTTGCAAGTAAACCGTGCTGTCGTCGCAGCCGTAGAGGCGGGCATAAGGGATGATGGGGATGCCCAGGCGGTGCAGCTCGCCCGCCAGTTGATCGCGTACATAGAGCGGCAGGTTTTCCCCGCAATGCGTGCCATTGACCGCCAGTTGCACCTGATGGCCGGCGCGCACCAGACGCTCGGCGATACCGGGGCCGATCCAGTCGCAGCGCCAGTCGACCACCACCACCGAACGGCCCAAGGTGACCTGATCGCGTAACACCTGCCAGGCATCGACTACTTGCAGCTCGCCGCCTCGCTCGAATGCCGGCCAATAGGGTTCGGCGCCGGTGGCGATGATGACGTGATCAGGTCGCTGTTGTTCCACCAGGGCGCGGTCGACGCGGGTATTGCGCAGCACACGCACGCCTGCCAGCGTCATCTCTCGTTGCAGGTTGGTACTGGCGCCGCCGAATTCGCTGCGCCGTGGCAGCAACTGCGCCAACAGCACTTGCCCGCCCAATTGCCCGCTGGCTTCAAACAAGGTCACGTCGTGGCCGCGTTGCGCGGCCACAGCGGCAGCTTTCATGCCGGCCGGGCCACCGCCGACCACCATGATGCGGCGGCGTTTCAACGTCGGTTGCAGGTTACCGTAGTGCAGCTCGCGCCCCGTCTCGGGGTGCTGGATGCAGGAGATTGGCAAGCCCTTGTGAAAGTGCCCGATACAGGCCTGATTGCAGGCGATGCACGCGCGCACGTCTTCAGCGCGGCCGCCGAGGGTTTTGGCCGGCATCAGCGGGTCGCAGATCAGTGCGCGGGTCATGCCGCACACATCGGCCTGGCCGCGCGCCAGGATCAGCTCGGCCTCCTGCGGCTGGTTGATCCGCCCGGTGACAAACAGGGGTATCGACAGGCTGGCTTTGAACGTCGCGGCCGCATCGGCCAGGTACGCGGCGGCGATGGCCATGGGCGGCACGATATGCACTGCGCCGCCCGTGGACGCCGAGGTGCCGGCGACGATATGCACATAATCCAGCTGCGTTTGCAGGTGTTGCACGGCCTCCAGGGATTCGCTTTCGGTAAGGCCTTCGCTGTCGCGCTCATCGGCAGAAATGCGCAGGCCGATGATGAACTGCGGGTCGGTCGCGGCGCGCACTGCGGCAATAATTTCCCGCAGGAATCTCAGGCGCTGTTCAAGCGCGCCGTTGTAGTCATCGGTGCGCCGGTTAACCCGCGGGTTGAGAAACTGCGCGGGCAGGTAGCCGTGGCTGGCGACCACTTCCACGCCATCAATGCCCGCCTGATGCAAGCGCCTGGCCGCCGCTGCGTAACCGCTGACGATCTCATCGATCATCGCCTGGTCGAGCGCCCGTGGCATCACCCGAAACCGCTCATTAGGCACTCCCGACGCCGAGTACGCCACCGCCAGCAACCCGTCTGCCGACTCCATGATCTCGCGGCCCGGGTGGAATATTTGCGACAGCACCACGGTGCCCTGAGCGTGGCAAATATCGGCTAACTCACGATAGCCGTCGATGCATTCGTCGTCGGTGGCCATCAGCACATGGGAGGTGTACCGCGCACTGTCATGCACGCCCGCCACCTGCAACACAATCAGCCCCACACCGCCTTCGGCGCGCGCACGGTGATAGGCGATCAATTGCGCATTGACCCGGTTATCCGTCGGCATCGAGGTGTCATGCCCGCTGGACATGATGCGGTTCTTCAGACGTTTGCCGCGCAGTACCAAGGGTTCGAACAGATGCGGGAAGGCAGCGTGCGACATGGTGCGGATACTCCAAGCGCTGTTATTGTTATTTTTCTAGTAAGAGGCGAGCGCCAGTAAAAAATCAACTTGTTTTTTTACTGGCGGCTGGCTTAGCGTCGCCTTTACCAACCCCGAGCCTGGAGAATAAAAATGACTCACTCCACCGAGCAGCAACTGCGCGAAGAGCTCGCGGCCTGCTATCGATTGATCGCGCACTACCGCATGAGCGACCTGATCTTCACGCATATTTCGGTGCGTATTCCCGGGCCGGAACATCACTTTCTGATCAATCCTTATGGGCTGATGTTCGATGAAATCACCGCCTCCAACCTGGTCAAGATCGGCCTGGACGGGCAGGCGGTCGAACCTTCTGCTTATGCCGTCAACCCGGCTGGTTTTGTCATTCACAGCGCCATTCATGGCGCTCGCGAAGACGCCCAGTGCGTGCTGCATACCCACACCCGCGCCGGCTGTGCGGTGGCGGCGCTGGAGTGCGGTTTGTTGCCGGTCAATCAGATCTCGATGGAGTTCTACGGCAAGGTTGCCTACCACGACTATGAAGGCGTCGCCCTGGACATGCACGAGCAACGCCGGCTGGTGCAGGACCTTGGCGACAAGCCGGTGCTGATGCTGCGCAACCATGGTTTGTTGACGGTGGGCGAGACGGTTGGTGAGGCGTTTCTGCGCATGTATTACCTGGACAAGGCCTGCGATATCCAGATCGCCGCGCAGGCCTGCGGCAAGCTGATCCTGCCGCCGGCTGAGGTTTGCGCTTACACCGAGCAGCAATTCAATAACCCCAACCGAGCGCTGGAGGAGGGCGAGCTGACCGATGTGAATGCCATGCAGCTGGCATGGGCGGCGTTGCTGCGGATGCTGGATCGGGTGTCGCCCGGTTACCGCGACTGAGGTAGAGTCGTGCAGCCGACTCAACCGAAGGACACCGCCCCATGACTCAGGAATCGCGTTTCTCCCGCATGGAGCCGCAATTGCGCAAGGCCAACCTGGTTCAGGCGACGCTGACGTGCCTCAAGCGCGATGGCTTCCAGGGCGCTTCGATCCGCAAGATCAGCGCTGAGGCCGGGGTGTCGGTAGGGCTGATCAGCCATCACTATTCGGGCAAGGATGAGTTGGTGGCCGAGGCCTATCGCACCATCACCGCCCAAGTCATGAGCCTGTTGCGCGAGACCATGGCCAAGGCGCCGCCGCAGCCGCGTGAGCGTTTATCGGCGCTGTTCCGTGGCTCCTTTTCAGCTGAACTGCTCGACCCACAGCTGCTGGACGCCTGGCTGGTGTTCTGGGGCGCGGTCAAGACCGCGCCGGCGATCAACCAGGCCCACGAGCATTCCTATGGCGAGTACCGCACCATCATGCGTTCGGCGTTGGCGGACATGGCCAGGGAGGAAGGCTGGGAGCAATTCGACGCTGATTTGGCCGCCATCGGCTTGAGCGCGTTGCTCGATGGCTTGTGGCTGGAGTCGGGGCTCAACCCCGGCACGTTCACGCCGCAGCAGGGCATCCAGATCTGCGAAGCCTGGGTGGACGGCCTGCAAGGCGGCGGTCGCGCGCGCTACCAGCTCAAAGCCTGAACCTTCCCTTCAGCGCCTGAACGCTCTATTCGGGCGTTTTTTTTCGCCCTGAAAATATTTGCAGTTTGCCGATTGCCTCCTTACTGAACACTCGTTTAGTATCTCGCCATGTCGCACCCCTCACGCCAACTAAAATAATTCGAGGAAGCCATGACTACCGATTCGCCCGTGCTCACTCAGGTGCAAGCTGGCGTTGCCTGGATCACGCTCAACCGTGGCCCGCAGCGCAATGCACTCGACATCCCGACCCTCAACTACCTGCATGCGGTGCTCGACGCGTTCAACACCGACCCCAGCGTGCGGGTGGTGGTGCTCACCGGCAGCGGCCGTAGTTTCTGCGCCGGTGCCGACCTGGCTGAGTGGGCCGACGCCGAGTCCCGTGGCGCCCTGGAAACCTACGGCTGGACCGAAACCGCTCACGCCCTGATGACCCGTCTGCATACCCTCGACAAACCTACGATTGCTGCGATCAACGGCACCGCCGTCGGCGCGGGCATGGACCTGACCCTGTGCTGCGACCTGCGCATCGCCGCCCAGTCGGCGCGCTTCAAGGCCGGCTACACCAGCATGGCGTATTCGCCGGACGCTGGCGCCAGTTGGCACTTGCCGCGCTTGATCGGCAGCGAGCAGGCCAAGCGCCTGCTGTTCCTCGATGAGCTGTGGAGCGCCGAGCGCGCACTGGCCGCCGGGCTGGTGGGCGAAGTGGTCGCCGATGAGCAGCTGCATGCCCACGCAAGCGAGCTGGCCACGCGCCTGGCCAACGGGCCGACCTTCGCTTTCGCCCAGACTAAAACCCTGATCCGCGAAGGCGCCGGGCGCAGCCTGCCTGAACAGCTTGAGGCCGAACTGGCCGCCGGGCTGCTGTGCGGGCGCACTGACGACGGCGCCGAGGCGCTGCGTGCCTCGATGGAAAAACGCCTGCCGGTTTTCTCCGGTCGCTAAGCCCACACAGGAAGCACACACAGGTAGCGCCATGAATTTCCAACTCAGCCAAGAACAAGACATGTTGGTGGACGCGGTACGCAGCTTTGTTGCCAGGGAATTGCTGCCCCATGAGGACGCGGTGGACCGTGCCGACGCGGTTTCGCCCGAGCTGGCCGCGCAGATTCGCGACAAGGCTGTCGCTGCCGGCTTCTATGCTTTCAACATGCCCGAAGAGGTGGGCGGTGGTGGCCTGGATTACCTGTCCCAGGCGTTGATCGAACGCGAGTTGTCCAAAGTCTCGTGGGCGCTGCATGTGTTTGTCGCGCGCCCGTCCAAGATTCTCATGGCTTGCACCGGCGCGCAGGTCGAGGACTACCTGTTGCCGTGCGTGCAAGGCAAGAAAGTTGACTGTTTCGCGCTGACCGAACCCGGCGCTGGCTCCGACGCCAATGCGATCAAGACCCGCGCCGTACGCAGCGGCGATGACTTTGTGATCAACGGCAGCAAGCACTTCATCAGCCACGCTGGCCATGCCGATTTTGCCATCGTGTTTGCCGTCACCGACACCTACGAACACAGCGGCCGCCAGCGCAATGCGGTGACTGCATTCCTGGTCGATCGCGGCACGCCCGGCATGACCATCCGCCGTGGCCCCAAGTGTGTGAGCAACCGCGGTTATCACACCTATGAAATGTTCTTCGACGACTGCCGCGTGCCAGCCTCCAAAGTGCTGGGCGAAGTCGGTAAAGGTTGGGAGGTCGCCAACGCCTGGCTCACCGCTGGCCGGGTGATGGTCGCTGCCAACTGCGTCGGCCAGGCCCAGCGTGCGTTGGAGGTGTCGCTGCAATGGGCGGCGGACCGCAAGCAGTTCGGCCAGCCCATCGGCACCTACCAGGGCGTGAGTTTCAAGCTGGCCGACATGGCCACGCAGATTCGCGCCGCCGAGCTTCTGACCCTGCACACCGCCTGGAAGATGGACCAGGGCAGCATGACCGATGGCGAGGCCGGCATGGCCAAGCTGTTTGCCAGTGAAACCCTGGGCAAGGTAGCCGATGAAGCCGTGCAGATCTTTGGCGGCATGGGCTTGATGGATGAAGGGCCAGTGGAGCGCATCTGGCGTAACGCGCGGATCGAACGGATCTGGGAAGGCACTTCGGAAATCCAGCGGCACATTATTGCCCGTGAACTGTTGCGGCCGTTGTTGCGCTGACCGGCGCGGAGAACGCTTATGTCCCAGGCTATTCGCGACAACCTCAAGCGCCTGCTGGCGCCCCGGCACCTGGCTTTTGTCGGCGGGCGCAGCATGGCCCGCGCCCTCAAGCGCTGCGCCGACGGCGGTTTTACCGGGCCGATGTGGCTGGTCAACCCGCAGCATGACAGCCTCGACGGCATCCCGTGTGTGCGTCGGGTTGCCGATTTGCCTTACGGCCCGGATGCGGTGTTTATCGCGACTAACCGTGAGCTGACCTTGGCCTGTGTGGCCGAACTCGCCGCCCTCGGCACTGGCGGCGCCATTTGCTATGCCTCGGGGTTTGCCGAAACAGGCGCCAATGGTGCGGCTCTGCAACACCAGCTTATTTCGGCGGCGGGCGACATGGCCTTGCTCGGCCCCAACTGCTACGGCTTGTTGGACTATTTGCACAGCGCCGCGCTGTGGCCGGTGGCCCACGGCGGCAAGGCGGTAGAGAAGGGCGTGGCGGTGCTCACCCAGAGCGGCAACTTTGCCTACAACCTGTCGATGAGCGACCGCTCGCTGCCCATTGCTTATATGGCGTCGGTGGGCAACCAGGCGCAGTTGGGGGTTGCCGAGTTGATGGACGTGCTGCTCGATGAGCCGCGCGTGACCGCCATCGGCCTGCACCTGGAAGGCTTGAAGAATGTGCCGGGGTTTGCCCGCGCGGCGAACAAGGCGCTGGAAAAAGGCATCCCGATTATCGCGCTGAAAACCGGCGTGTCGCAGATCGGCGCCGAGTTGGCCCTGAGTCACACCAGTTCGCTGTCTGGTTCCGATGCGCTGTACGACAGCCTGTTTGCGCGCCTTGGCGTGATCCGCGTGAGTGGGCCGGTGAGTTTTGTCGAAACCTTGAAAGCGGCGGCCTGCGGCAATCTACCTGGCGGCAATTGCCTGATCGCACTGGCCTGTTCCGGTGGCGACGCGGGGCTGATTGCCGACTACGCCGAGCGCAACCAACTGGCCTTGCCGAAGCTCGACGCAGGCCAGCGCGCGGAACTGGCGCAGGTGCTGCCCAGCTATGCCAACCTGGTCAACCCATTGGACTTCACCACCGCCATCTGGGGCGACCGCGAGGCGCTCGAACGCATGCTCGAAACGGCCCTGCGCACCGATGCCGATGCGGCGATGCTGGTGCTGGATTACCCGGCCGAATTCACTGGCGAGCGCAAGGAATGCGACCTGTTGCTGGCGCTGTTTTGCGCTGCGCTCAGTCGTCATGGCAAAACCGGATTCGTCACCTCGGCCTTTCCCGAATTACTGCCGGCCCATGCCCGCGAACGCCTGCATGCCCACGGCATTGCCGCGCTGCAGGGGGTGGAAGATGCACTCGCTGCCTGGGGGCGGATTGCCGACTATCAAAACCATCGCCGTGTGTTGTTGGAACGCGGCGAGTCGATCCTTGCACCGCTGTGCCCTCAGCCTCTTGCGGGCCAAGGCCTGGCGCTGGATGAATGGGCGTCCAAACAAGCCTTGCGCGCCTTTGGCTTGAGCACGCCAGCGGCGGTGCTGAGCACGCCAGGGCGCGCCATCGCAGACGCCAAACTCTTGGGCTATCCGTTGGTGCTCAAGGCCGTCAGCACCGACCTGCCGCACAAAACCGAAGCCGGTGCAGTGGCGCTCAACCTGAAAGACGGTGTCGCACTGACCGCCGCGCTGGAGCAGATGCGCGAGCAAATCGGCGCTTATGCGCCGGGCATTGTCTTTGATCAATTGCTGTTGGAAAGCATGGCTACAAAGCCCTTGGCCGAGTTGATCGTGGGCATCAAACGTGAAAATGACTTTGGCCTGGCCCTGGTGATTGGCGCTGGCGGGATCCTCGTGGAATTGCTCAAAGACAGCCGCAGCCTGCTGCTGCCGACTACCGATGAGGCGATTCGCAACGCCGTGCTCAGCCTGCGCAGCGCGGCCTTGCTGCAAGGTTTTCGCGGGCGTGAAGTGGCGGATATGGATGCGTTGGTGGCGGCCATTCGCGCGGTGGCCGACTACGCCTGCGCCAACGCCGGGCGGTTGCTGGAACTGGATGTGAACCCATTGTTGGTCAATGCCCACGGCACGCTGGCGGTGGATGCGTTGATTCGCCTAGGAGATGAACATGCAAGATAAGACCCTGACCGGCGGCCAGGCCCTGGTGCGGTTGCTGGCTAATTATGGCGTCGACACCGTGTTCGGCATTCCCGGCGTGCACACCCTGGAACTGTATCGAGGCTTGCCCGGCAGCGGCATTCGCCACGTGCTGACACGCCACGAGCAGGGCGCCGGTTTTATGGCCGACGGCTATGCGCGGGTCAGCGGCAAACCGGGCGTGTGCTTTGTGATCACCGGGCCTGGCGTGACCAACGCCGCCACCGCCATCGGCCAGGCTTACGCCGACTCGATCCCAATGCTGGTGATCTCCAGCGTCAACCACACCGCCAGCCTCGGCAAAGGCTGGGGCAGCCTGCACGAAACCCAGGACCAGCGCGCCATCACCGCGCCGATCACCGCGTTTTCGGCGCTGGCCTTGAGTGCCGAGGATTTGCCCGAATTGATCGCCCGCGCCTATGCGGTGTTCGACAGCGAGCGGCCACGGCCGGTGCATATTTCAGTGCCGCTGGATGTGCTGGCAGCGCCGATCAAACGCGACTGGAGCCATGAAGTCGTGCGGCGCCCGGGACGCGGCATGCCATCGGCCGAGGCGCTGGAGCTGGCCGTAGCCAAGCTCGCGGCGGCCAAGCAACCCATGATCATTGCCGGTGGCGGCGCGCTGGCGGCGGGTGATGCGTTGCAGCGCTTGAGCACGTTGTTGGCGGCGCCGTTTTTCAGCAGTGTGGCCGGCAAGGGTTTACTGCCGGTCAATGACCCGCTGAATGCCGGTGCCACCCTGTGCGTGGAACCCGGCTGGCAACTGATCAGCCAGGCGGATGTGGTGCTGGCCGTCGGCACGGAAATGGCCGACACCGATTACTGGCGCGAGCGCTTGCCCATCACCGGCGAACTGCTGCGCATCGATATCGACCCGCGCAAGTTCAACGATTTCTACCCTTGCGCCGTGGCGCTCAAAGGCGATGCCCAACAGACCTTGCTGGCCTTGCTCGAACGTCTGCCGCCTGCGCCGCGTAACGCCGATGCGGCAAGCCAACAGGTCGCGACATTGCTTGAGGCGGTCGAGCTGGGGCACGGCCCTTTGCAGGCCATTCACCAAGGCATTCTTGAGCGTATCGAGGCCGAGCTGCCCGCCAACGCATTTATCAGTAGCGACATGACCCAGTTGGCCTACACCGGCAACTACGCCTACCGCAGCCGCGCCCCGCGCAGTTGGCTGCACCCTACCGGCTACGGCACCTTGGGCTATGGCTTGCCTGCCGGCATTGGCGCCAAGTTCGGCGCGCCGCTGCGTCCGGGCCTGGTGTTGGTGGGCGATGGTGGCTTCCTCTACACCGCCCAGGAACTGGCGACCGCGGTCGAGGAACTGCACAGCCCGTTGGTGGTGCTGCTGTGGAACAACGACGCCCTCGGCCAGATCCGCGACGACATGCTCAGCCTGGACATCGAGCCCATCGGCGTGCTGCCACGCAACCCGGACTTTGCGCTGTTCGCCCAGGCGTTCGGCTGCACCGTGAACCAACCCAAAAACCTGGATGAGTTGCAGACGGACTTGCGCAACGGTTTCAAACGCAATGGCGTGACCTTGATCGAGCTCAAACATGCCTGTGCCTGTTGACCTTTAGAGGAGCAAGACCATGAGCGAAAACAACAACAAAATGACTCAAGCGATGCACCGAAGGGACTTTCTCAAACACAGCGCCGTGGCGGGTGCGGGGGCGGCAGCGTTTTCCATGGGCCTGCCGTTGCACGCGTTTGCCGAAGAGGCGACACCCAAAGCCGGCGGCGTGCTGCGCCTGGGCCTGGCCGGCGGCAGCACCACCGATTCGCGCGACCCCGGCTCCTGGGTCGACACCTTCACGTTCGTCGGCTTCTCGGCGGTGTACAACACGCTGACTGAAATCGCCGTCGACGGCAGCGCGATCCCCGAGCTGGCCGAGCGTTTTGAATCCACCCCGGATGCGCGGGTGTGGACCTTTCACTTGCGTCAGGGCGTGACCTTCCACAACGGCAAAAGCCTCAGCGCCGACGATGTGGTGGCGTCGATCAATCACCACCTGAGCAAAGACTCCACGTCGGCGGCCAAAACCGTACTGGGCGACGTCGCCAGTGTCAGCGCCAAGGGCAATGATACGGTGGTGTTCGAGCTGCATTCCGGCAATGCCGACTTTGCTTATGTAGTCGCCGATTACCATTTGGTGATCATGCCCGCCAAGGACGGCGGCGCCGATTGGCAGGCCGGTGTGGGCACCAGCGGTTACCGCCTGAAAAGCTTTGAACCCGGCGTGCGCATGGACTTGGAACGCAACCCCGATTACTGGAAAACCGGCCGCGCGCACTTCGCCAGCGCAGAACTGCTGGCCATCGCCGACGGCGCGGCGCGGGTCAATGCGCTGGTGACCGGGCAAGTGGATGTGATCAACAAGGTCGACCTGAAAACCGTGGCCTTGCTCAAGCGCAATCCAAATCTTGTGATCGAGGAAACCAAGGGCGCCCAGCACTACACCTTCCCGATGCTGTGCGACAGCAACGAGTTCAAGAACAACGACATCCGCCTGGCGATGAAGCACGCGATCAACCGCGAAACCTTGCTGGCCTCAGTACTGCATGGCTATGGCCTGGTTGGCAACGACCATCCGATCCAGCCCGGCAGCCGCTTTATCAACGCGGCGTTGGAGCAGCGCACTTACGACCCGGACAAGTCACGCTTTTACCTGCGCACAGCCGGTGTGGAGTCACTCAAGGTGCGCCTGCAAGCCTCCGACGCCGCCTACACCGGCGCGGTGGACGCCTCGGTGCTGTTCAAGGAGCAGGCGCGCCAGGCCGGTATCGACATTGACGTGGTACGCGAACCGGCTGACGGGTTCTTCTCCAATGTGTGGATGAAGCAGCCGTTCACCACCTCGTTCTGGTACAGCAGCCTGACCGCCGACCGCATGTTCAGTATCGGCTATGCCAAAGGTGCAGCCTGGAACGAAACCCACTGGGACAACCCACGCTTCAACCAACTGCTCACCGCCGCCCGTGGCGAGATGAACGCGCCGCTGCGCCAAGAGATGTACAACGAAATGCAGGCCCTGTGCCGCGATGACGGCGGCGCGATTGTGCCGCTGTTCGCCAGCTCCGTGGCGGCGCGCTCGAACCGCGTGAGTCATGGGCCGCTGACGGCGCCCTACGGCGAACTGGATGGGTTGCGGTTGATTGAGCGGTGGTGGCAGGCATAGAAACCCTCCAAACAATGAAGATTCAATGTGGGAGCTGGCTTGCCTGCAATGGCGGTGTGTCAGGCTAAAAATCTATCGCTGATGTACCGCTATCGCAGGCAAGCCAGCTCCCACACTGGATTTGTGGTGGCTTAGGAGTCAACACACACATGAATAGTCTGTTGAAACTGGTCTTCCAGAGATTGGCCCTCGGCCTACTGTCGTTGTTCGCCGTCTCGGTGATCATCTTCCTCGCCGTCGGCCTGCTGCCCGGCGATATCGCCCAGGCCATGCTCGGCCAGTCGGCCACGCCGGAAACCATCGCCGCTTTCCGCGCGCAGTTGGGCCTGGATCTGCCGCCGCTGACGCGCTTTGCGCACTGGCTGTTGCGGCTGTTACAGGGTGATCTGGGCGCGTCGCTGGCCAACCAGCGGCCCATCGCCGAGTTGATCGGTGCGCGGCTGGGTAACACCCTGAGCCTGGCCGCCCTGGCGGCATTGGTGTCGGTGCCTACCGCGCTGGTACTGGGCATGCTTGCGGCGCTGTACCGCAACAGCTGGTTCGATCGCCTGCTCAATACCACGGCGTTGAGCGCAGTGTCGTTCCCGGAGTTCTTTGTCGCGTACCTGCTGATCCTGGTGTTCTCGGTGAAGCTGGGCTGGTTTCCCAGCCTGTCCAACCTGGCGCCGGATGCCACGTTCGGCACGCTCCTGGAGCGCTCGGTGCTGCCGGTTGCCACCCTGAGTCTGGTGGTGATCGCGCAGATGATGCGCATGACCCGCGCCTCCTTGATCAACCTGTTGGCCAGCCCGTATATCGAGATGGCCCGGCTCAAGGGCATCAGCCAATCGCGGATTATCTGGAAGCACGCGTTGCCCAATGCACTGGCGCCGATCGTCAACGTGGTGGCGCTGAACCTGGCGTACCTGGTGGTTGGGGTGGTGGTGGTCGAGGTGGTGTTTGTCTATCCAGGTCTCGGCCAGTTGCTGGTGGACTCTGTGTCTAAACGTGACATCCCGGTGGTGCAGGCGTGCAGCCTGATTTTTGCCGCCACCTACATCCTGCTCAATACCGGGGCGGATGTGCTGTCCATCGCCAGCAACCCACGCCTGATGCATCCCAAGGGGTAAGCCATGAGCCTGTTGAGCCAAGTGGCCCGGGCGCCGTTGAGCGCCAAGTTCGGCCTGCTGATTATTCTGTTATACGTCGCGCTGGCGCTGTTGGCGCCGCTGCTGGCGCCCTATGGCGAAACCCAGGTGGTGGGTGAAGGCTTCGCGCCGTGGAGCGGCCAGTTTTTGCTGGGCACCGATAACCTGGGGCGCGACATGTTCAGCCGCCTGATGTACGGCGCGCGCAATACCTTGGGCATTGCCTTCCTGACGACGACGCTGGCGTTTCTGCTCGGTGGTTTGAGCGGTTTGGTCGCGGCGATCAAGGGCGGCTGGGTCGACCAGGGGTTGTCGCGGGTGGTGGATATCCTCATGGCGATCCCGCAGCTGATTTTTGCCTTGTTGATTCTCAGCGTGGTCGGCACCAATGCCACCTCGCTGGTGCTGGTGATTGCGCTGCTGGATTCGACGCGGGTGTTTCGCTTGGCCCGCGCGGTGGCGATGACGGTGGTGGTGCAGGATTTTGTCGAAGCCGCGCGCCTGCGCGGTGAAGGCTTGTGGTGGCTGGTCACCCGCGAAGTGCTGCCCAACGCCGCGGCGCCGCTGATCGCCGAGTTCGGCCTGCGTTTTTGCTTTGTGTTCCTGTTTATCAGCGCGCTGTCGTTCCTCGGCCTGGGCATCCAACCGCCCACCGCCGACTGGGGCAGCATGGTGCGCGACAACGCGGTGTTGATTACCTTCGGCGATATCAGCCCATTGTTGCCCGCGTTGGCGGTGGCGTTGATCACCGTCAGTGTGAATTTTGTCGTCGACTGGATGCTGCACAAATCCAGCGGCCTGAAGGAGGGTTGAGGATGGACAGGCCATTGCTGGAAATCCGCAACCTGCAGGTGGAAGGGCATTACGAGGATGCCTGGCACCCGTTGATCAAGGGCATTGATCTGACCTTGCAGCGCGGTGAAGTGTTGGGGCTGATCGGTGAGTCCGGGGCGGGTAAATCCACCCTCGGGCTGGCAGCGATGGGCTATGCGCGCGACAGTTGCCGCATCATCGGCGGCTCGGTGTGTTTTGATGGCATTGAGTTGCTGCAGGCCAAGCCCGAAGCCTTGCGCAAGCTGCGCGGCTTGCGCATCGCGTATGTCGCGCAGAGCGCGGCGGCGTCCTTCAACCCGGCGCACCGCCTGATCGACCAGCATGTGGAAACGGCGGTGATCAACGGCGGCATCAGCCGCGCCCAGGCCGAGCACGAGGCGGTGGAGCTGTACCGCGTACTGCGTTTGCCCAACCCCGAGACCATTGGTCGACGCTACCCGCATCAAGTCTCGGGCGGGCAGTTGCAGCGGGTGATGACGGCCATGGCCATGGCCTGCCATCCGGACCTGATTATCTTCGACGAACCCACCACCGCCCTCGACGTCACCACCCAGATCGAAGTGCTGGCGGCGATCCGTGACGCGGTGAAAACCTTCGGCAGCGCCGCCTTGTACATCAGCCACGATCTCGCCGTGGTCGCGCAGATGGCCGACCGCATCATGGTGCTGCGCCACGGCAAGTTGGTGGAGGAGGCCGACACTCGCAGCATGCTCAGCCAGCCGCAGCAGGACTACACCAAATCGTTGTGGGCAGTGCGCAGCTTTCGCACCGAGCCCAAGGCATGCCCGGTGGCGCAGGTGCCGTTGCTGGAAGTGCGTCAGGCCTGCGCCAGCTATGGGCAGCAGCCGGTACTGCATGGGGTGTCGATGCAGCTGTATCGCGGCCAGACCCTGGCGGTGATCGGCGAGTCCGGCAGTGGCAAAAGCTCCACCGCGCGCTTGATTACCGGGCTGCTGCCGGCCACGGCGGGGCAGGTGCTGTATGACGGCGAGGCGCTGCCGGTGGATTTTCGGCGGCGCAGCAAGGAGCAATTGCGGCGCATCCAGATGATCTACCAGATCCCCGACACGGCGCTGAACCCGCGTCAGCGCATCGTCGACATCATCGGCCGGCCACTCACGTTTTACCTGGGCCTCAAAGGCAAGGCGATGCGCGCGCGGGTCGCCGAGTTGCTGGAGATGATTGAACTGGACCCGGCGGTGTTCATGGAGCGCCAGCCCCGTGAATTATCGGGCGGGCAAAAACAACGTATCTGTATCGCCCGCGCGCTGGCGGCCGACCCGCAACTGATCATCTGCGATGAAGTCACCTCGGCGCTTGATCAACTGGTGGCCGAGGGCGTGCTGAAACTGCTCAACCGCCTGCAGCAACAACTGGGCGTGGCCTACCTGTTTATCACCCACGACGTGGCCACCGTGCGGGCGATTGCCGACGAGGTGCTGGTGATGCAGCGGGGCAGGGTAGTGGACCAAGGCAGCCGCAATGCGATTTTTACTCCGCCGTACCAGGCTTACACCGGCCTGTTGTTTTCATCGGAGCCGGAAATGGACCCGGACTGGCTCGACCATTTGCTGGCCCAACGGGCGGCGCCCACTGTTTGAGGAATGCACATGAAGGTGTTGATTGTTCACGCTCACCCTGAGCCTCAGTCGTTTACCGCGGCGTTGCGCGACCAGGCGCTGGCTACGTTACAAGGCCAGGGCCATGAAGTGCAGGTGAGTGACTTGTATGCCATGCAATGGAACCCTGTGGCGTCTGCCGCTGACTTTGCCACGCGGGAGAATCCGGACTACCTGGTGTATGCCTTGGAACAGCGCCTGGGCGTAAAAAATCAGTCGATCGCGGCGGACATCCAGGGCGAACTGGACAAGCTGCTGTGGGCCGACCTGCTGATCCTCAACTTCCCGATCTTCTGGTTCTCGGCACCGGCCATGCTCAAGGGCTGGATCGACCGGGTGCTGGTGTCCGGCGTGTGTTACGGCGGCAAGCGTTTTTACGATCAGGGCGGGCTTGCAGGCAAGCGCGCGCTGGTCGCCGTGACCTTGGGCGGGCGTGAGCATATGTTTGGTGAGGGCACGATCCACGGGCCGTTGGAGGAGATGCTGCGGCCGATTCTGCGCGGCACCCTGGCGTATGTCGGGTATGACGTGCTGGCGCCATTTGTGGCCTGGCATGTGCCGTATATCAGTGCCGAGGCGCGGCAGGATTTTCTGCTGGGGTATGAACAGCGGCTGCAAGGGCTTGCGGATGAGCAGCCCTTGGTGTTTCCGAAGCTGGCGCAGTTTGATGAGGCGTTGTATCCACTGTCCTGAACGCAACGATATTCAAATGTGGGAGCTGGCTTGCCTGCGATAGCATCAACTCGGTGTACCTGACACACCGGGGTGTCTGCATCGCAGGCAAGCCAGCTCCCACATTTTGATCTGCATGGATCAGTTGGCTGTGTGTTGCTGGCGGAGGCGCTCAGCCGCACTGCGCAGCAATTGCTCGGTGCCGTTCCAGCCCAGGCAACCATCGGTCACCGACACCCCGTACTTCATCGACGCGCTCAACGGTTGGCAGCCTTCGAACAGGTGGCTTTCGAGCATCATGCCGATCAGCGACGTGTCACCCTGCAGGCGCTGCTCGAGCACGTCATTGAACACCGCCGGTTGACGCAGCGGGTCTTTGCCGCTGTTGGCGTGGCTGCAATCGACCATGATGCGCGCCGCGACCTTGGACTTGGCCAGGTCGTGTTTCACCTGCGCCACGCTTTGCGCATCGTAGTTCGGCCCACGGTGACCGCCGCGCAATACCAGGTGCGTGTCGGGGTTGCCCGGTGTCTGGATGATCGCCGGATGGCCTTGGCTGTCCACGCCGAAGTGACGATGCGGGTGGGAGGCTGAGCGCATCGCATCACAGGCAATCGCGACGCCGCCGTCGGTGCCATTCTTGAAGCCGACCGGCATGCCCAGGCCGCTGGCCATTTCGCGGTGGATCTGCGATTCGGTGGTGCGTGCGCCGATGGCGACCCAACTGAGCAGGTCATCGAAGTAGCCGGCGGCCATGGGTTGCAGCAGCTCGGTGGCGACCGGCAAACCCAGGCGCAGCATCTCGCGCATCAGTTGGCGCGACAGCGTGAGGCCGGCGGCCATGTCGTCGCTGCCATCCAGGTGCGGGTCGTAGGCCAGGCCTTTCCAGCCGATGGTGGTGCGCGGTTTTTCGACGTAGGCACGGATCACCAGCAGCATCTGGTCGCTGACTTCCAGCGCGAGCTTCTTGAGGTTGCGCGCGTATTCCATGGCCGACTCGGGGTCGTGGATCGAACACGGGCCGACAATCACCAGCAAACGCGAGTCTTCGCCATTGAGGATGGCGCGCACGGCTTGGCGATGGGCGTGGATCTGTTCGTTGAGGAACGGGCTGAGGGGCAACTGGTGCTTGAGTTCAAGGGAACTGGGCAGGCGCTGGGTCAGGGCTTCATTGGCGCTGGACAGGTTGGCAACAGGCAAGGCGGCAGTGGCAGAGTTCATATTCAAGGCTTCCTGGGCAAGCGGCGGGCTGTTCCCGCACGCTCTGCCCTACTGGGGTGTTCGACAATTGGCCGTATTGGCTACGTGTGTTGGCTTGCCACCAATAGGTGACCGATCGGAGGCGGCAGGCTGTCCCGAGCGGAGCTTGCTAAATCGCCATGCAGTCGAAGTGTCGTAACGGTAATAAGTGGCGTAGTTCATGTCGTGAGTCCTTTTAGTGTTCGGTGTGAAGCAAAATTATTGGGGCCTTGAAAAAACAAAACCCCCGGTCGGGGAGCCGACCGGGGGTTAGATTTCTCTGGTAGGCGACCCCTTGAGTAGCGGGCGCCGATTTCAGGTATCAGGCGCGCCAGTGGCTAAACCAATACCCAAAATAAAAGCTGACCAGTGCGCTCAAACCGCTCACACGGGTAGCCGACACCGAGCGCTGGGCGCTGGCAGCAGGGCAAACCTGAGTATGGGTGAGTTGCAACATGGTGTGTCTCCAAATGATGGGGGGAGCTTACTAGAGGCACGCGGGTTGATTCAATCAGTAATTTCTATCGCATGACCTACTTACGGCTATGGGGTAAGTGCCGATATGCTGGTAACACGTTAATAATGATTGCCAGGACGCGACCATGACTGCCTTGACCCTCGCCGCAGCTCAAACCACTTCCATCGCCGGCGACGTGCCGGGCAACATCCAGGGGCACCTGAGGTTCATGCAGGCGGCGGCGGAGCAGGGCGTGCAATTGTTGGTGTTTCCGGAATTGTCGTTGACCGGCTATGAACCCGCTTTGGCCGCCCAACTGGCAATTACGCCCGAGGACGTGCTGCTGGCGCCGCTACGTGAGATGGCGCAAGAGTTGCGAATGACCGCAGTGGTGGGCATGCCGATTCGCTTGGCACCCGGGACCGGTGTGTTTATTGGCGCCCTGGTGTTGGGCGCAGATGGCTCGCTGGCGGTCTACACCAAGCAGCATTTGCACCCGGGCGAAGAGGTGGCGTTTGTCGCAGGGCAGGGCGGTGCAGCACTCGAATGGGCGGATGACCGGATTGCGCTGGCGGTCTGTGCGGACTTTTCCCACGCCAGCCATCCGCGTCTGGCAGCAGAGGCTGGCGCTACGGTGTACGCCGCCGGTGTGCTGATCAGCGAAGGCGGGTACGCGACCGACAGCGCGCTGCTTCAGGGGTATGCCGCAGAGCATCGCATGCTGGTACTGATGGCCAACCATGGTGGCCCGTCCGGCGGTTATACCTGTGCGGGGCGCAGCGCTATCTGGAGCGCTGATGGAACCCTGCTTGCCGACGTACCGGGCATTGGCGAGGCCTTGGTGATTGCTCGCCGCAACGGTGAGCAATGGACTGGCCAAGTGGTAGCCTTCTGAAATGGCTTTTCACCTGCGCGCGGCGACGGACCGCGACCTGCCATTCGCACGAACGCTGACCCATGAAGCCATGAACCGCTATTACCTGCAGTACGATTTGTTGTGGTCTGACCATGGCTTTGACGTCGCCTGGGCTTCGCGTGAAAACTGGCTGATTTGCCAGAATGAAACCGTGATGGGGTTTATCAGCGTGAATCGTGACAGCCAGGCACTCTATATTCGCGAATTACACCTGCTCGAGCGCTGCCGCAAACAGGGCGCTGGCAGTTGGGTGTTACAGCAGATGGTGCTTAAGACGTGTGCGCAGGGCTTGGGCCTTTTACGCTTGACCGTGTTCAAGACCAACCCGGCGAGACGCCTGTATCAGCGCCAAGGGTTGAGTATTGTCGGGGAGGAGGACTGCTTTTGGCGCATGGAGCGCGAGTGTCGAGCGGCTGTCGTGGACTAAATCAGGCACGCTGTAGGAATAAGCGCATACTGCGCTCAGGACACACTGCTTGGATTAAGGTGTTGAGCGACGCGTTCATCCACGATAATCCCTTCTTTCATGCCCAGCAGCACCGCTACTTTATGGGCTTCCCCACGCCGTCCCTTTTTACGCCCAGCAAGCACTTGATACGTGGTGGCCGGATCAACGCCATGTTCACGTGCGAACGCTTGAACTGACTTTCCTTGATATTCCAGCCAGGCCTTGGCTTGTGCAGCGGTACGGATTCCGGGCATAGTTCAAAACCGTTCAAGTTTGTGTAATACGAGATGAATGTGTCACCTCTTGGGGTGTGCCAGATAGGATCATACATCCAAATGAGTGGAATCGGTTCGCGTTTGCGGCAAGAAAGAGAGCGACTTGGCTTGTCGCAAAAAGCATTTGGTGAAATTGGAGGGGTTGAGGCCAATGCCCAGGGTAAATATGAAAATGGGGGCCGGGCGCCTAAAGCCGACTACCTGTCACGGGTAGCCGAAAAAGGTGTGGACATCCTGTATGTGTTGACCGGCAACGCCACCCCGATTCAATTGGAAAACCTCAGCCAGATAGAAGAAAAGGTCCTCGGTGATTACCGCGCCATGTTCAAGGAAGACCAGGATGCAATCCGCCGCCTGACGTCTACCCTGGCCGAACATTCGGCTGCGTCGAATGGGAAAAGCAAACCGCAACCCCAGGATTCCTGACCTTTTACCCAGGAAATAGCGCTGCTTGTCATCCGACGGGCCGCCGCATCGCGTTGAAACTCTATATATATGACGCTAGCAGCTAGGTCTGCGCCTTGGTTTTTTGCTAAGGTGTTCAGCAACCTATAAGACCATATCGCGAGGTGTCTGCTTGATTAGGGTGCTAGTAGTCGATGACCATGATCTCGTTCGTACGGGCATTACACGAATGCTGGCTGACATCGATGGCCTGCAAGTAGTCGGCCAGGCTGAATCGGGGGAGGAATCCCTGATCAAGGCTCGGGAGTTGAAACCCGATGTGGTTTTGATGGACGTCAAGATGCCTGGGATTGGCGGTCTTGGTGCCACCACCAAATTGTTGCGCAGCCATCCGGACATCAAGGTCGTGGTGGTCACTGTGTGCGAGGAAGATCCGTTTCCTACACGGCTTCTGCAAGCTGGGGCAGCCGGTTACCTGACCAAGGGCGCAGGCCTGGCCGAGATGGTGCAAGCCATACGCCTGGTATTTGCCGGCCAGCGCTATATCAGCCCGCAGATTGCCCAGCAGTTGGCGATCAAATCGTTCCAGCCTACCAGCGACTCGCCGTTTGATGCGCTGTCGGAGCGGGAAATCCAGATCGCCTTGATGATCGTCGGCTGCCAGAAAGTACAGACGATCTCCGACAAGCTGTGCCTGTCGCCCAAAACCGTCAACACCTACCGCTATCGTATTTTCGAGAAGCTCGCCATCAGCAGTGATGTTGAGTTGACCCTGCTCGCGGTACGCCACGGCATGGTGGACGCCAGCGCCTGACATGACCACACCGTTTGATCCAAGTGCCTTTCTCTCAACCTGCAGTGGCCGCCCTGGCGTGTACCGCATGTTCGACAGCGAGGCACGCCTGCTTTACGTGGGCAAAGCCAAGAACCTGAAGAACCGCCTGGCGAGCTACTTTCGCAAGACCGGGCTGGCGCCGAAAACCGCCGCGCTGGTGGCGCGTATCGCCCAGGTTGAAACCACCATCACCGCCAATGAAACCGAGGCGCTGCTGCTGGAGCAGACGCTGATCAAGGAGTGGCGGCCGCCCTACAACATCCTGCTGCGTGACGACAAATCCTACCCCTATGTGTATTTGTCCGACGGCAACTTCCCGCGCCTGAGCATTCACCGAGGCGCAAAGAAGGCCAAAGGCAAGTATTTCGGCCCGTACCCGAGCGCCGGTGCGATCCGCGAAAGCCTGAGCCTGCTGCAAAAGACCTTTTTTGTGCGCCAGTGCGAAGACAGCTTCTACAAAAACCGCACGCGGCCGTGCCTGCAATACCAGATCAAACGTTGCAAGGCACCCTGTGTCGGCTTGGTTGAACCTGCTGAGTACGCCGAAGACGTGCGCCATTCGGTGATGTTCCTCGAAGGACGCAGCAATGCCCTCACCGATGAACTCTCCGGCGCCATGGAGCAGGCCGCCAGCACCCTGGATTTCGAACGGGCCGCTGAGTTGCGCGACCAGATTTCGCTGTTGCGCCGCGTGCAGGACCAGCAAAGCATGGAGGGTGGCAACGGCGACGTCGATGTGATCGCTGCATTCGTCAACCCGGGCGGCGCCTGTGTGCACCTGATCAGCGTGCGTGGCGGGCGAGTGTTGGGCAGCAAGAACTTTTTCCCGCAGACCGGTATCGACGAGGAAGTGGCCGAAGTCATGGCCGCCTTCCTTGGCCAGTACTACGTCAGTAGCCCCGAGCGCGACTTGCCGTCCGAACTGATCGTCAACGTGGTGCATGAGGACTTCCCCACGCTGATCGAGGCGATCCACGAGCTGCGCGGGCGCGAGCTGGACATCAGCCACCGTGTACGCGGTACCCGCGCGCGCTGGCAGCAACTGGCGGTGACCAACGCCGAACAGGCCCTGGGCGCGCGTCTGGCCAATCGTCAGCACGTTGCCGCACGTTTCGATGCCCTGGCCGAGGTCCTCAACCTCGACGAGCCGCCCCAGCGCCTGGAGTGCTACGACATCAGCCACTCCAGCGGCGAAGCCACCGTGGCTTCCTGCGTGGTATTCGGGCCGGAAGGGCCGATCAAGTCCGATTACCGGCGCTACAACATCGAAGGCGTCACCGCCGGCGATGACTACGCCGCCATGCACCAGGCGCTCACGCGGCGCTTCAGTAAGCTCAAGGACGGCGAGGGCAAGCTCCCCGATATCCTGCTGGTAGACGGCGGCAAGGGCCAGTTGTCCATGGCCCGTGACGTGCTCAACGAACTGGCCGTGCCCGACCTGATCCTGCTCGGCGTGGCCAAGGGCGCCACGCGCAAGGCCGGTTTCGAGACGTTGTACTTGAATGATGCCGCCCATGAGTTCACTTTGAAGGGCGACTCACCCGCATTGCACCTGATCCAACAGATTCGTGACGAAGCCCACCGTTTTGCCATTACCGGCCACCGCGCCCGCCGTGGCAAAACCCGGCGAACCTCAACCCTGGAAGGGGTGGCGGGCGTTGGCCCGACGCGCCGTCGCGACTTGCTTAAACATTTTGGTGGCTTGCAGGAGCTATCCCGTGCCAGCATTGACGAAATAGCCAAAGCCCCCGGTATCAGTAAAAAGCTCGCAGAATTGATTTATGCAAGTCTGCACAGCGAATAGAATGCCTTCTCACCTCGTAGCCAGTTGTGCCGATGAATATCCCTAATCTGATCACCGTTCTACGCGTCCTGCTTATCCCGATTTTCATTTTGTTGTTCTATTTGCCCTACGAATGGAGCTACGCCGCCTCCAGTTCGGTGTTTGCCTTCGCTGCCGCAACCGACTGGCTCGACGGCTACCTGGCGCGCCGCCTGGAGCAGAGCACGCCATTCGGCGCGTTCCTTGACCCTGTGGCCGACAAACTCATGGTCGCCGTCGCCCTGGTCCTGCTGGTGCAGGAACATGGCAACCTGTGGCTGACCCTGCCGGCCGCCGTGATCATCGGCCGCGAGATCGTTGTCTCGGCCCTGCGCGAGTGGATGGCCGAAATCGGCGCCCGCGCCCACGTGGCCGTCTCCAACATGGGCAAATGGAAAACCGCCGCGCAAATGCTTGCGCTGGTGATTTTGCTGGCCAACCCATCGGACTTCTCGATTTGGGTTCTTATCGGTTACGCCTTGCTGCTCATCGCCGCCGGCCTGACCCTGTGGTCCATGCTTCAGTATTTGCGCGCCGCCTGGCCGCATCTGCGTACCACCGTTGAAAAGAAATAAAACTTTTTTGAATCAAGGGGTTGACGGGGGTTCTGGATTCTATAGAATGCACACCACCAAGACGCGGGAATAGCTCAGTTGGTAGAGCACGACCTTGCCAAGGTCGGGGTCGCGAGTTCGAGTCTCGTTTCCCGCTCCAAAATTTGATCCACAGATGTCCACTGGACGCTGGGATCCACGAAATAGACGCTTAGGCGTCTTTTTTCGTTTCTGCGGAAAACCACTGGAATCCAGGGCAATCCGGTACGTTTAAGTATCGTTTTAAGTACTGTCTAACCGACAGACTCGAATTCGTATTGTTGCTGGATCCCCTCAGGTCGCCAAACCACCCTCTCGCAAATCCTCAGGGTCTTCAAAAAAGACATTTTGCCGACCCTCGCTGAACGTCCTATCAAAAGCATCACCCGCCATGACCTGCTGGCCATTCTCAATACCATCGAACAACGCAAAGCCTTCATCATGGCTGAAAAATGCCGAACCTGGTTCAACCAGCTGTTTCACTATGCCCTGGTAAAGGTCGAAGGTATGGAACTCAATCCCCGGTGACGAACACCCCTATCTACTGATGGAGCATTCTTCCTGATTTGGTTTGCGAGCTGCGTCGAGCTGTTGGCTTCCTAGAGACGATATGGTGCCTCAAAACCTAGACAAATACCCCCATGGCCGAATCGTTATAAACATGTGTTTTCACACAGCCTGGCCAGAAGCAGGCGATGACATCAGGCATAAACCGACCGGGAGCGGAGGGTCACTTCAGAAAAAACAAGAGGGTTCCCTTTGTCGGTCGGAGAAGGCCTGAGCTGAGTTTATGGGGATAGTTTGGCAATCACCTTGATCTCGAAGTCGAAGCCGGACAACCAGGTCACGCCGATAGCGGTCGCCGTCGGGTAGGGAGCTTCGCCCCAGTACTCGGCCGCTACTTCCCAGATTGTTTCGAATGTTGAGTCGGGGTCGACCATGAAGATGGTCGTGTCCACCACATCCTCGAAACTACTGCCGGCCTCGGCCAGGATCGCGTTGAGGTTGTCGAAGGCCAGGCGAACCTGTGCCGCGAGGTCTGGCTCGGCCGAGCCATCCTTGCGGCTGCCGACCTGACCGGATACGAACAGAAAACCGTTGGAGCGAATCGCCGGTGAGTAGCGGTGGAGCTCGTACAGTGCATGGCGGTCAGGCGGGAAAACGACATCACGTTTGCGGGTCATTGCATACCTCCTTCGGGGGCCATCGCGGCCCGCTGTTTACGATGGAGCCAGTGTAAAAAGACGAGCGACCTGAATAAACGCGCAACGCTGGTCATGACTGTTTGTAGAATCCAAACTATCCAGATCCGAGTGAGGCGTGAAATGGACCGTTTCGATGCAATGCAGGCCTTTGCCCGAGTGGTGGAAACCGGCAGCTTCACCAAGGCGGCAGCCACCCTGCACATGAGCAAGACCACCGTTACGCAGCTCGTTCAGCAACTGGAAGCGAGGCTGCGTGTGCGTTTGCTCAACCGCACCACACGCAAGGTCAACGTCACCGCCGACGGCGCGGCCTACTACGAGCGCGTCATCCGGCTACTGGTCGATATGGACGACGCCGAGACCAGCCTGTCCAGCGCGTCGATGACACCGCGCGGGCGGCTGCGGGTGGATGTGCCCAGCCCGCTGGCGCGAATGCTGCTGATACCCGCCTTGCCGGGGTTCTTTGCACGCTACCCGGAAATCCAGCTGACCGTGGGCGCGAGCGATCGCATCGTCGATATCATTGGCGAAAACGTCGACTGCGTGTTGCGCGGCGGCGAGATCACCGATCAGTTCCTGGTGGCAAGGCATGTGGGCGATCTGAACATCGGCATGTATGCCGCGCCCGGCTATCTGCAGCGCTTCGGTATGCCGGCGCACCCTCGTGAGATGGAGGAGGGCAGGCACAGTACCGTTGGCTTCCTCTGGTTTCGTACCGGCAAATCCTTGCCCTACGCGATGCAGCGGGGTGAGGAACGCATTGAGGCCCAGGGTCGCCCGCAACTGACGGTCGACGACGGTAATGCGTACCTCGCCGCCGGCCTGGCTGGCCTGGGCATGCTTTGGCTACCGCAGTACATGGCCAAACCGCACCTGGTCAGCGGCGAGCTGCTGCCGCTGTTTGAGGACTGGCACATGGCGCCAATGCCGATGTATCTGGCATTCCCGCCGAATCGCCACGTCAGCGCCAAGGTGCGGGTATTTATCGACTGGGTAATAGAATTGATGGCCGAGCATGCGCCGGTGGTTAAGTGAAACAGGGCCCACAATGGGGGCCCGGCAGGATCAGGAAGAGCGGGCCCCTTGTTGGGTGGGTTTGGCGACGTTGCGCTCGAATAATCCGTGGGAAAACTCCAGTACCGCCAGCACCAGTTGAACGGCACCCAGCACCAGCAAGAACGGCGAAGCGCCACCGCTGACGGCCACTACCTGCAATACCACTACGATCACGCGTAGCAAGGCGCTGAGACGGGCGTGTTCGCGTGTGGGCGCTCGCCAACGCACAAAGCCCCACACGAGATATGCCCACGCACCGATGTTGAGCAGGAACATGGCCGTGGGGTCGAGCGTCGAGAAGGGGCTGTCGAAGCCCAGTTGATGATCGAGCCATTGGATCAGTGAATAGGCCCAGATGGACACCACCGGCAAGGCGAATGGAGCCATTGCAAGAACGTCGTATGCAGCGCCGACGCGTACGATTTTCTCATGTGTGGATTGGGTCATTGCGAGTCTCCTCCTGGAGTGGCTGGTTCAACAAGTCACGAATTTCTTGGAACTCTCCCGATTTCAGTCCATTACGATGGCGCTCGGCCAAGACGTAGGCGATATGCCCAGCGCGGGACTCGGCGTCGACGATGTAGCCGGGAGTTGCCGCTCGTTGTCGCAGCGCGACAAGGTCGCTGAAACGCTCATCCGCCGCCATGATGGTTCGTGCCACCGTTGTTTGGACGTTGCAGAGCCCCAGAACGGCAAAGAAGGTGTGTGGGTTTTCCAATTGATAGATTTTTGCCAGGGCGTTCAACGCCGCCTTGGATACCGAATATGAGAGCATCCCTGCACGTTGGCGCAGTGCCGAAATCGATGATGAGAAGACCACGGTACTGGGGGGCTGCGTCGCACTCAGCATAATGTCCAGGACCATTTTCACGGCGCCCAGGTTGAGCGCCAAGACGCTATTGAACTCCTGCATCGAGGTCTGCGTGGCCAGTTGGGGCGCGCTGCCGAACCTTCCCGCATTCAGGTAGACGGTCTCTACCGGGGTAGGGGTGCGCGATAGCAACGCCTGCAAGATTGCCGGCGCGCGCTCGATATCGGTCAAATCGCACCGCAGGAAGTGGAAGCGCTCCTGTGGCGGGATATTGGCCGCAGGGCTTCGTGACACCGCGAGCACTTCGTCGCCCCTGGCCAGGTGATAGCGCGCCAAAGCGTTGCCGATACCGGTGCTTACACCGGTGATCAATATGCTAGCCATGATTGCCCCTAGAATTTGCCGATGTGATAGCCGCCATCGGCGCTGAGCACCGTGCCGGTGATGTAGCTGGATCTCTTGCTCAGCAAAAACACGATCGCATCGGCGATTTCCTCTGGCTGGGCAAAGCGCTTCATGGCCGTCACGTCAAGCTTGCGCTGGGTGTTTTCCGGGTGGGCAGCCAGCCGTTCCGGAGAGTTCATACCTCCCAGTGTCGGCCCGGGCGCTACGGCGTTGACGCGCACGGCAAAGCGGGATTCGCTGTCGCAGGCATTTTCCATGGCGGCGACCTGCGTCAAGGCATTGAGCGCTGTCTTGCTGGCGACATAGGCCGCCTGATTGGCCATGGGCATCACGCCAGCGCACGAGGACACGTTGACGATCGCTCCATTGGGGTACTGGCTGATCAATGCCAGTTCTTTTTGCAGGCAGTAAAGGGGGCCGTTCAGGTTGGTGTGGATGACCCTGTTCCAGTCCTGCGGTTGGATTGTTGCGATCGGCGCGTAGGGGGCGGTAATGCCTGCGTTGTTGATTGCATAGTGCAACCGATCAACCTCGCCAGCCACCGTCGCGAATGCCTCGGCTACTGACGTTTGCGACGCCACATCGCAAAAGATGAACTGCGCCGAAGCACCCAGTATCTCCAGAGCGGCGTCAGCCTTTTGCTGGTTCCTGCTCATCAGGAACAGCCGTGCGCCTGCTTCGGCCAGTTGCTTTGCCACCGCCAGGCCGATGCCGCTTGCACCGCCGGTAATGACGATGTTCTTGTCTTTAAATTCCATGTTATTGATTCCCGTAATGGATGTGAGCAGGACGCTTGTAATGCTCATTTACACAGCAATACACCCGATCGAGTTGCGGATTGCTCTTGTCCCGAAAGCAGTTACCGTCAAACCGGCATTGCTGGACCTGATCCTCGTGGCCGGCGAGCGACTTGCTGATCAGGTCGTTATCGGCAAAAAGGGCCCGGCTCATGCCGATCAGGTCGCAGTGACCAAGCCGCAGTTGATCTTCTGCCTCCTGCAGGGAGCCAATGAAACCGGCATAGCCGACCGGGAGCGAGGTGAACGACTTGATCAGGCGTACCCCTTCGACGAACTGTCGCTGAATTGTCGGATGGGCAGTAAGCATGTAGCGGAAGGTTTCCTTGATGGTGATCGAGCACATGATTGCCGACGTCCCCGCGTCCGCCAGGGCTGCCACCACGTCCTCGAGCAGTTCCGGTTGCTGCCCTCTGGCGCCCAGACAATCATCGATGCCCAGGCGCACGGAAACCTCCAGGTCTCCAGCGGTAACCCTATGAATGCGGTCGATGACTTCCAGCAGGAACCGCGCTCGCTTGATGGGGCTTGCGCCATAGGCGTCACGGCGATGGTTGGTCCAGGGCGACAGAAAACTGCTCAGCAGATAGCCGTTGGATGCCTGAAGCTGGACCATCCTGGCACCGGCCTGCCTGGCACGCAGAGCCGCTTGGGCAAACTGATCGCAGACAGCGTCGATGTCCTCGACACTCATCTCTACCAATAGATCGGCGCCGCTGCTGGCGGATAACGCACTGCGGCTCGGGCAAAGCAGCGGTTGGCCGCTGATCTGCGTGCCGCCTTGGGCTCCGTAATGCTGAAGTTGCACCACCACTGGGCAGTCCCGCTGGCGACCGTACTCCACCAGCGGCACGAGCTTTTCCAGGTTGGCATCGCTGTGCAGGCACAGGCCACGCGCATGCAGGCGCGTGGAGGGCGCTATGGAGGAGTTGCCCAGCACCACCATGGCGCAGCCACCGTCGATCACATGTTTATAGAAGGTGAGCATTTCCTCGGACAGCGAACCGTCCGAGGTGGCCAGGTCGATGCCCATCGGGGCGAAATACAAGCGGTTTTTCAGCGAAACGCTCTGGCCGATCACCAGTGGGCGTTGTGATATCTCATAGCTCATGGGCGCACGATCCTCATGCCACGATTTGCTCGTGGGCGAGAGAGGCAGGTGAAGGGGCAGCGGCAGCGGCCCATTGCATCTGCCCGGCAAAGAAGCAGTGGCACTTGATCGTTTCACGCAGTTCGCTGGCCTGGTTCTTGGACAGCTTGCCGAACACCAGCACTCGCTGGTCGGACTCGCTGGTGGAGCAGCTCGAAGCAACTGGCAGACTGAGGAAACCACCCCCTTCGATGTAGAGCGATACGGTACTGACCGTGCTCCAATCGATGGCCCCGGCTTGATGAGTCACCAGCACTCCCAGTACCGAGAGCAGGCTCAGCCTGGCTTGCAACACGCTATCGGCGTGATGCACGAGGATGTTCTTGGGCAAGCGATCAGAAGGGGCAAACCAATGATCCTGAGGGTAGTTCAACGAGCGCATGCGTTTGAACAGCGGTAACTTGATCACTGCGCCTTGTAGCCAAAGACGCGACACCAGCCGACCGTTCTGATAGAAGTTCGCGCACTTGTCGATGGACTTGGGTTGTGATCGCTTGAGGCCCTGGGCCTGCTGCACCACGACTTCGACTTCATAGGCCGATTCGGTGTAGGCATTGAAGGAAATGCGCAAGTCTTCGATAGAAATGGAAACTGCGCCGCGTTGGTGTCCCAAGTAGTTGTAGACGTAGTGGTACATGGCTTGCCTGGCCACTTCGATCAACATCAGGCCTGGTACATGTTCGTGCTGCTTGTTGTAGAAGTAGTAATTCTTGGTGTCGTTGATCAACAGATAAGACCCCTGCCTGGCCTTATCCCACTGCGCGAGCGCTTCAAGGCATTCGATCATGCGTAATACCTGGTCGGCCGGTATTTCGGCATCACCGCCCTGAAAATGCTGGGCCAGGTAGCGTTGGGCCTGCTGGGGGATGAATTCAGCCGTGAGGATGAAGTGGTCGCCGCACTCGGTATAGAAGTCAGTCAGGCGGATCTCGAAGGTGGAGAGTGTGCTCGCCTGCTGCGCGCTGATGGTCAAGGGCAGATAGCGCAGCACATACTGGCCATCTTGCGCACGGTACAGGGCCTTGAACAGGGCCTGATCCTGCGCGTTGCCAGCCAGTATTTCGGCACCGATCGGAGTGCTGAGAAAACTGGGCAGAAGCAGCCTTGGTCGAGCGATCAGGACATCCTTGGATGTGTCTTTGTGCAACAGATGAGGGTCAATCGAGTCTGCGCTGTTCATGAGTTGCGATCTCCAAGTGAGCGAGTTGGGGAATGTAGGGGGAGGTGGGACAGTAAAAGCTTGATGATGAGCCCATGCACCGGCGCCACCGGCAGCATGTACAGGCGGCCGAACGTGTTGAAGGTCTTGACGGAGGTGGTGATATGCAGGCAACGCGGTTGCGCGAGTGTTGCATCGATCGAGACCATGACCGCCAGATGGGTATCGCGTGAGGTCAGTACCAGCTTCTGTGCGCTGATGGCCTCGATGGTGAAGAAATCGAGCTTTTCGCCGACCGTCGGGACGCACTGTGGTGTGACGCCCGAGAACCCGCCGATCCTCTCGACGTGAAAGTGCTGGGAGATGCTGTCGCGCAGCCTGAACGCGCCTTTGAGCCAGGCGGGCGTCGCGGCCGTCATTTGGCAGTACAGTTCGAATACCGTGGATTCGGTGTCGATGATCGCGCTGGCCGAATGCAGAAAATTCAGCTCATGGTGCGCGGCCACCAGGCTGGCGCACGGTGGGATCTGGTCATTTGGCGTCTTCATCCTTGATGACGCCTTATTGCAGCAGGGCGATTTGCGCCTGCTCGGCCTGCAACAGCATGTTTTCGTAGAGCTGGTCGGCGGATGCCTGGTCCTCAATGACCTGTTCGGCGACATTCCGAGCGGTGACGTCGATTGATTCGTCATCGATGAATACCGATTCGTAAATCCCGACAACAGGCAGGTAGATACCTTTGACATACGCCACCGTCTGCTGCAAAGGCCTGAGCAATTCATCCAGTGTGTAACGGTTGAACCCGCCAGCGCGGTAGCCTGTGGATGGTGCACCCACCGTGGTGATGATCATGAACTCCTTGTTCTTGAGCTTGTCGCCGCCGCGTGCGTAGGCATAGCCGGGGGTGAACACTTCATCGATCCACTGTTTCATGATTGCCGGGCAGGAATACCAATACAACGGAAACAACAACACGATGCGGTCATGGGCATCGAGCAACGCTTGCTCTGCATGAATATCGAACCCGGTGGGCGTGACCGCGCTGGCCAGGCTATGGACCTTGACGCCACGATGGCTGATCTTGCTCATGATCGCGGTATTGACGCGGGAAACCGAGAGATCAGGATGGCCAGAAATGACAATGACGTTTTTCATGTAGGGCGCGTGTCCTTTATAGAGTCGGTTGGAATGCCGATGCAGCACTATTTAAGAGTAGGTGCCTGAGGTTGTAACCTAACCTTTTGGGGAGTCGGCTTGGCCAACTTGCCGGCAGCGGCAGGCCTTTCGTGGTGCTTCAGGCCACTGCTCGATCAACAAGGCTGGGCGGTACCCTGATCCAGTTGGCCATGATCTTATGCCCGTCGATTACGGTCAGCTTGCCCTCGCAATGCGCGTCGAAGCCCGCTTTGCGCAACAATCGGGCAATCCCCGGCGGAGAGACCGTGATCAATTGGCGAACCTCGTGGCGAGCCGCGACCTTGAGCACTTCGTGCAGTAGCGCCACGGCGTTCGGCGATGACAGTGAATGGCCAGTGAAGGTCTGTTGTTGCAGGTCGACGGCGGCAAAACGGGAGATTTCCCAGATGTCTGCGGAATGAGGGAGTGCCTGGCCGCCAATCACCTGGGGGAACACCTCTCCCAGCAGATAGGGCTTGTGCGTGGGCAGCAGCCGCGCTACGCCGACGATGCGCGGGCCTTGATGGGCGATCACGTATACCGTGTCGTCGCGGTCGAATTGATCCAGTTCCTCACCGATCGCACAATCCAGATGCCATCCAAGCTTCTCGACAAATACGCGATAGCGATAGAGCAACAGGGCCTGCCACAGTTCTATCGGTAATGTAAGGCGCGTACCCGTGGTCATATACATGAGGAACCCTCGGCAAATAATCGAGGGGCTATTCGGCAGAATAATCGAATGCTTAGGTACTGCTCTTTTGGGCAGGTGTGCCGCCAAGGTGCGAGTATCATTATTGTTGTTATCACTCAGCGACCTTAACGCATCAGAGGTGCGGAACTGAGTTGTGTGTCAGACGAGCAAGCCCAGTGAAGTGGCGCGCACTACGGTAGCGGTACAGTTATGGACGCCCAGTTTCGAGCCTGCATTGCGCAGGTGAAACTTGATGGTTTCCCGCGATAGCGAGAGGATCAAACCGATCTCGTGGGCGGTCTTGCCGTCGGCTGCCCACTTAAGGACTTCACATTCGCGCCGCGACAGCGATTTTTCCTGTGGTAATTGCCAGTGCGGTGTCAGCACGCGCAAGAAACCCTGATGGGCGACCTGCACCAAAAAACGCATGTATTTTTGATTGGCGGCAAGCTCTTGGGTAGTAATAGGGTCATTGGGGCGCGCCAGTGTCAGCATGCCGCCGCTGCCGCGGCCGTCCAGACAGGATTGCGCCCAACCGTGGGCTAGTCCGACGGCGCGGGCTTCCTCCCACATCTGCGGGTTTTGCTGGGTCATTTGCTCGTCCCAGACAATCGGTACCGTCGATTTCGTGCAGTGTTGTACCGTCGGGTCCACGGCGATGTATTCGCATTGGGTATAGCGTTGTCGCCACGAAGGCAGAAAGTTGTTGCTCATCACGACCTTGGGGCGGGTGACGGGTATAGGTATTCGGATCCCATAGGCGCAATAGTCAAACCCTAGATGTTTTGCAGTGCTTACGATCCGGGTCAACAATTCAACTTCGGTTCGGGCATTGTCGATCGTGTCTAGCAAATCATCCATCCACTTCACTGTCATTCTCCTTGAATTGACCTTGTTACGTTCTATCTGCGCCGAAAATCACTTTCGGAGGCACTGATGACGCAGGGCAGTGTTGTCATGGCTGGGTTGACTGATCGGCCACAACCACGCCGAGCCAGCAATGCCTGCCCCTGTCGTGCTACCGGTAGCTGGATAACTGAGGGCGGCTTTCGCCGAATTAACTAAATCCTTTATAGCGATGTCCTGGCAACCAATGGGCAATCAACTGGCTGGGCTCCGGATACGTCGAGGGCTTCGATCAGGTGCCGGGCGGCCCTGCGCCCGATCTCGTAGTACGGCAGTTGTACCGTTGTCAGCGGTGGGATGAACAGTTCAGCGATACCGATCATGTTGTCGTAGCCGAGTACTGCGACATCGTCTGGAATTTTCAGGCCACGGCCCAACAACAACTGATAGGCACAAAAGGCAATGCGGTCGTTGCCACAGATCAGAATGTCGAATTGGGGACGACCGTCCATGATGTGCCTGTCGAGGATGGCTGCGGTTTCACCATAGGCGTCATGATCAGAAAGGTCGTATTGCAGGAGCGCGTCAGGCGCCAGGCCGAATGCCTGACAGGCGCGCTGCATGCCTTTTTGTCGCAGGTGCCAGGCCAGGCTCTTTTTGGGCAAATTGATACACAGAGGGCGCCTATAGCCCTGGCTCAGGGCGTGGTGTACCGCCCGATACTGTCCCATTTCGTCGTCTGGCACATAACTGACCAGGTGACTGTCATCGGCCAGGCAATTGGCGAGTACCAGGGGTTTGCTCTTCAAACGCTCAGGAATGCACACCTGGCGTAACCCCATGGCACTGAAGATCAGCCCGTCGGGACGGTGCGATAGCATCAGGTCGATATTCTGGTCGGTGGGCGGGTTGCTTAGCAGGTTGAGGATAAAGACATTCCAGCCAGCTTGCTGTGCGGTCTGTTCGATGGACAGCAGTAACTCGACAGCAAACGGTGTTGTAGCAGTGTCCAGTGCGAACACACCGATGGTTCGACTCTGGAGGTTGTCGCCACGAATCTTTCGCGCCGACATGCTCGGCACGAATTGTAATTCGTCAATGGCACGACGCACCCGTTGATAGGTTTCGGGGCTCAGTTTTTCCGGATTGCTGAGCGCTCGGGAAACCGTCATCAGGGACACGCCGGCCAGCCGTGCAACGTCTTTCACTGAAGTCATGCGAAGAGAAACCGGTCAGATTGACGACGAATCATGACACATGACACATGGTTTGCGCTTCTCGCGACTCCAATGACGCTGCTCATAACCATCCCGAGGCGAGAGACCATGCCCTGGAAATCGAGACACGTCCGCCACTCCCGCTTGCAACAAGCTTCACACCCAAACTACCGGGCTGTGGGTATAGGCGACTGCTGAGGCTGAAACGCCCGTTTTCGTCGAACACCTCAATGGACGAGCGATCGAGGAACACACGCAGTGCCAGCAAGCCTTGTGTCGGGTCTATCGCCACGCTGCGCTGACCGGTGACTTGCGCACCTGAGCGGCTGCGGTCAAGGACCAGGCGCTGCAACACCGCATCGTAGTAGAGCAGGGTCTGTTCATGGCCATCGTCGCTACAGCGCAAGGCGATCCCCAAGTGCCCATCGGTGCAGTCGAGCACATCCAGGTGCACATGGATTTCCAGCCTATCGCCATTCACGTGCGGCACGTCCCGGGTTCCCTGCTCATCCCACCAGGGCGTACTCGGCAACGCTGCCTGGCGCAGAGCGGTGAGCTCCCGTGCCGGAAACATGCAAAGGCGATCTGCGCTGAGTTCAAGCTCGCGTGGCAAACCGAGCATGCCGCACCAATGATGGGCCTGGCTTGGCATCGGGCTTTCCCACATGTCGAGCCACGCCCACACGAGGCGCCGACCATCGGGGGCCAATAGCGTTTGTGCGGCATAGAAGTCGTGGCCATTATCCAGCTCGATAAACGGCCCGCCAGTGAAGTGCCACTCGTTGTCGAGTCGGCCCACGCGGTAACCCGTCTGGTACTTGTTGAGCCGTTCGTAACCTTCGGACTGCATTCCTTGAGGGGAGTACAGCAGTACATCGTGTCCGTTCAGCCGAAACAGGTCCGGGCATTCCCACATATAGCCATCACCCTCGCTGCCGCTTGCCACATAGTCGAGAAACTCCCAGGCGTGCAGATCGGTGGAACGGTACAACGGCAGCAGCGGCGTATCGCCCAGGCGTGCGCCGACAATGAGGTACCAGCAGCCATTTTCCTTCCATACCTTGGGGTCACGAAAGTGCATGATGGTGTCTTGCGGTGGGGTCTCGATGACGGCGCCATGCTTGACGAACTGGATGCCGTCAGTGCTGGTGGCCAGGCACTGAACTTGACGGATCAAGCGTTCATCCCCCACTTCTCCCAGCCAGGTGTGGCCGGTGTAGATCAGGGCCAAGGTCTCTCCACACACCACGGCACTACCGGAAAAACAACCGTCACGGTCGAAGTCTTCGCCAGGTGCCAGCGCGATGGGCAGGTGCTGCCAATGAACCAGGTCGGTACTCTTGGCGTGCCCCCAATACATAGGGCCCCATTTGGCTTCGAAGGGGTAATGTTGATAGAACACGTGGTATTCGCCACGAAAGTACACGACCCCGTTAGGGTCGTTCATCCAGCCTGCCGGGGGGGCGATATGATAATCGGGTCGATAATCCTGGATGACGCGAGACAGGCCATCAGTCAGTGCACGCTGCGCAAGGTCGAGGCAGGAAGACATTGGATCGCTGATGTTATTTGACGGCATGGTCATAGGGCCTGTACTCGGACTGCGTGCAGGGAGACATCACTGCGCGGGTTTTCAACAGTGTGGGGGGGGCGCTTCAAGGCAGTGCCGTCCTCGCCGAACAGGTGCAGGTTGCCGATGTCCAGCTGCAGCTCGACCCGATCGCCAGCCTGCCAGCCGGCGCTGACCTCACAACGACAGATCAGTGGCTCGTCCTGACCTGTTTCGAGGTGCACATACGTTTCGCTGCCAAGGTATTCGACCCCGGTCACGACGATTCCGGCGTCTGCCTCTGCCGCTTTGAGCGAAATGTGCTCGGGGCGAACCCCCAGGGTCAGCAGCGTACCCGCCGCCAGGTCGGCGCTCTCGAAGGGCAGGGTGGTCATGCCCAACACGGGGGCGTCGACCAGGCTGGTGGCTCCCGGGGCCTGCAGGCGTGCCGCCAGAAAATTCATTTTGGGCGAGCCGAGGAAACCGGCGACAAAGCGGCTTGCTGGACGCTCATAGAGTTCACGCGGTGAGCCGACCTGCTCTACGCGACCGCCGTTGAGCACAACAATTTTATCCGCCAGGGTCATCGCCTCCACCTGATCGTGGGTGACGTAGACCATTGTCGAGCCAAGTCGATCATGCAGCCGGGCGATTTCGTTGCGCATCTGCACCCGCAAGGATGCATCCAGATTGGAGAGCGGCTCATCGAACAACAAAATGTCCGGTTCGCGCGCCATGGCCCTACCCATCGCCACACGCTGACGCTGCCCGCCAGACAGTTCCTTTGGCTTGCGTTGCAGCAGTTTGTCCAACTGCAGGATTTGCGCAGTTTTCAGCACGCGCTCGCGCAGACTGGTCTTTTCAGTCTTGGCCAGTTTGAGACCAAAGCTGATGTTGTCGTAGACGCTCATATGCGGGTACAGCGCATAAGACTGAAACACCATGCCGACGCCACGCTCGCGCGGTTCCAGGTCGTTGACCCTTCGCCCGTCGATCAACAAGTCGCCGCCGCAGATGGAATCCAGCCCGGCGATCAGTCGCAGCAGGGTCGACTTTCCGCAACCCGAAGGGCCAACGAAGACCACGAATTCACCCGCAGCAATCTCCAGGCTGACGTCGCGAAGAATCCGTGCGCCGCCCAATTGTTTGTTCACATTATCTAGCTTCAATTTGATCACGATGCTGTTCCTTGTAGTTGTTGGGCATCAACCCTTTAGCGCGCCGGCAGTGAGGCCGGAAACGATTCGACGCTGGAAGATCAGCACCAGGACCACCAGTGGGACGGTGACCAGTACCGATGCGGCCATCAACAGCCCCCAAGGCAGCTCATGGGGGCTCCCGCCGGAAATCAAGGCGATGGCAACAGGCACCGTGCGTTGTGAGTCTGTAAGGGTGAAGGTCAAGGCGAACAGGAACTCGTTCCACGCGGCGATAAAGGCCAACAAACCGGTGGTGACCAGTGCGGGCCATAGCAGTGGCAACAGCACCCGGGTAAGCGTGACCCAGGGCGAAGCGCCATCCATGATTGCCGCTTCTTCCAGTTCATGAGGGAGTTGACCCATGAACGTGGTCAGCACCCAGACGGTGAAGGGCAGGGTGAAAATGGTGTAGCTCAGGATCAACGCCCAAGACGTGTTGTACAGGCCCAGAGCGCGGATCACTTCGAACAGCCCCGACAGTACCGCGACCTGGGGAAACATCGACACGCCCAGCACCATCATCAATACCGTGCCACGCCCACGGAATTTCACTCTTCCCAAGGCATAGGCGGCAGTCACACTGAGGAACAGCGCCAGCGTCACCACGCAAAGCGCGACCGTCAGCGAGTTACCGATAGCCCGCAGGAATGAGGCTTGGTGGAGTACCGTCGCATAGTTGGAAAAGTCGGGATTGTCGACCCAGTAACTGACCTCGAACAAAGCGCTGGACGGCTTTAGTGACGTCACGATGGCGTAATAGAAAGGGAAGACCGCATACAGCAACAAAACCCCGATCAGGCACCAGAACCCGAAGCGCAACAGCGCTTTTTTGAGTAAGCGCAGGCTCATGCTCGAACCTCCATTTGACGGCGTCCGAGGTAGAGGTAAAGCATGGCGATTACCGCAACGACCAGAAACAGCAGAGTCGAGGCCGCGCTGCCATAGCCAACATCCTGGAACTCCACCAAGTGTTGGCGGGCATAGACCGACATGCTCATGGTGCTGGAAGAGTTTGAGGTCAGCACATAGATGACGTCGAATACCCGCAGGGAATCGAGGATGCGGAAGATCGCGGCCACCAACAAGGCTGGCATCAACAGTGGAAGCGTAACGCGCCAGAACACTTTCAGCGGATGAATACCATCGACCTTGGCGGCTTCGTAACAATCGCTCGGCAACATCTGCAAGGCAGCCAGCATCAATAGCGTGACAAAAGGCACCGTCTTCCAGACGTCGACGATGATGACCGCCCACATCGACAGATCCGCATCTGCTGTCCAGGCCAGGGGAGCATCAATCAGGCCGACGCTCAGCATCATGTGATTGATGATGCCGAACTGGTCGTTGAGCATCCATGACCAGATCTTCGCCGAGACAATGGTAGGAATTGCCCACGGAATCAGAATCAGCGCACGCACCAGGGAGCGGCCGGTGAACTTGGTGTTCAGCAGCAACGCCACCAGCAGCCCCAGGACGACTTCCAGTCCCACCGACACCACGGTGAAATGCAACGTGTTGCGCACGGCGTTCCACCATTGTGGATCAACCAGGATGCCCGACCAGTTGGCGCCGTCGCGGGACAGATAATTGCTCAAGCCCACGAAGGATCCGCCACCGGTGTCCGCCAGGTCGGCGTCGGTCAGGCTGAACCAGAATGTCCGTAGCAGCGGCCAGGCGGCCACCAGGGCCAGACACAGCAACATCGGTGTCAGAAACAGCCAGGCAGCGCGTATTCGGCGACGCTCTATGGGGGTTTCCCTGATGAGCAGGCGCTCATCAGGGCAGGCATGGGTAATAGAGGCAGGCATGGTGATTTTCTTCCTTGTGGCTTACCAGTTCTTGCGTTTGATGCGCGTGAGTTCGCTTTCCAGTTCGGCCAGTGCCTGATCGACAGGCAACTCGCCTGCCAGCACGCCATGCACTCGATCGAAGAACGCATTGGAGACCCGTGGGTAACGCTCGGCGGTGATTGAGGCGGGGCGCATGACCCCGTCGCTGAGAATGCTGTGGAGCTGACTGTAATAAGGCATTGACGCGAGCAATTCGGGGTCCTGATACAGCGACTCGATAACCGGGTTATAGGCGCCGATCAGGGCACGGTGTTTTTGCTCTTGAGCACTGGTGAGGTAGCTCACCAACTCTGCCGCGAGTTTGGGATGAGCGCTGTAACGGGATACCGCCAGGCCCCAGCCGCCGAGCGTGGACGCATGGCTACCGGTCATGCCGCCTCGGGGCAGGGGAGCAACCCCAACCTTGTCCTTGACGACACTGTCCTGGCTTTGCACCAGGGCCCAGACATAAGGCCAGTTACGCATGAACAACGCATTTCCCGACTGGAATACGCCACGTCCTTCTTCCTCGGTGTAGTTGAGTACGCCGCGTGGGGAGATGTCGCCTACCCAGCTTTTCGCCAGGGCCAAAGCAGTTCTTGAGGCCTGACTGTTGACCACGATCTCTCCGCGTGGATTGACCAGCCCGCCTTCCGGTTGGCTGCTGATCCACTCCAGCGCATTACACGTCAGCCCCTCGTAAGCGCGTCCCTGGAAGATATAACCCCACGCATTGGCGTTCCCGGCGTTGCGTTCAGCCTGTTGAACCTCCCTGGCGGTAGTGGTCATTTCCTCCCAGGTCTGGGGAACCTGCTTGTTGTACTTCTCGAGCAAGTCCTTGCGGTAATACAGCAGGCCCGAGTCGGTGAACCACGGCATCGTTACTAGCCGTCCATTCACAGTCGCGTTATCCACCTGTGCCTGGAAGTAGCCTTGCGTCGCATCGGCGGGCAGCACGTCGCGCAAATCCAACAGATGTTTGGCCAGCATCCCGGGCCACACCATATCGATTTGAATGATGTCGATGTCAGTGGACTGCGCGCTGAGAATTTGTTGGTAGAACGACAACCTCTCGGTCGCCGAGTTAGGCGTGGAAACCACTTGGACGTTGTGGCCGGTCTGTTTGGACCATGCCTCGACTGCCTCTTTGCAGAGTTGCAGCTCCGCACCCACCGCGCCGCACGAGATCGTCAAATCGGCTGCGTTCGAGACGGATGGAAGTCCGACACAGAGGGTGAACAGTGCGGCAGGAAGAAGAGATTTCAGATGTTTCATTGATCACCCTTTATTTTTGTTTTTAGAGAAGTTAACGTTAACACGGCCAAATGTATCAGCGTATTTGCGATAAGACATCCTTTTTTCGCCAATTGGAACAACTCGCAACTCACGCAAAAAAGCCCGGTCGCGGGAGCAAACAATAAAAAAATAGGAAATCCACCATGCGGAAAGGATCAAACTGGCTACTTGCAGGTGTGCTCGGCACATCGGCGGCAACCTCTCAGGCCATGACTCTGGAAGAGCGCATGGCCGCGTTTGAAGCCCGTGCCAGCGCAGCAGAACAGCGTGCAGCCGCGGCTGAACAGCAGACCCAAGCACTTGCCAGGGAACTGCAGCAGATCAAACTCGCCACACCTCCCTTGCAGCCCGCCGCGTCTACAGCGAAAGTCATTGCGGAGCCTGCTTTGGACACCCGGGTGGCGAAACTCGAAGCCCGTCAGCAAAGCCTGGAGAAAGAGGGCAATACCGGACACCTCACGGATGGGTTCAGCTTCCACGGCTATGCCCGCTCTGGATTGCTGGTCGACGAAGGGCTTGGTGGTGGCCGTGGTGGCCCTTATACAACGCCGGCCGGCTCGGTCGGTGGCGCAGTCGGGCGACTCGGTAACGAGGACGACACCTACATGCGTATAGACCTGTCGAAAGAAATCTATGCGCAAAACGGTACCCGTTCCAAATTCACGGTCTCCATCGCCGACGGGGTGGAAAGCTCCAATGACTGGACGGCCGACGAGAGCAAACTGAACGTACGCCAGGTGTTCACCGCGCTCGACCATGTGGCGGCGTTCAAAGGGAATTCAGTGTTCGAGAACGCCACGCTGTGGGCAGGCAAGCGATTTGATAGAGATAATTTCGATATCCACTGGTTGGACTCTGACGTCGTCTACCTGGCCGGCACCGGCGGTGGCATTTACGATGTGCAGATGAACAAGAATTGGCGCTCCAATTACTCCTTGATTGGGCGTAGCTACGGGGATTTCAGTCAGGGCGGTATTAATGCCAATGTGGAAAGCTACATCCTGACCTCCAACCAGTTCTTCGAGGAGGGTCAATGGCAGTGGATGTACAACGCCATCGGCGCAAAGAAAAACGATTTCGGTACCCGCACCAATAAGGCAGGTTTGACGCCTGCGAATTCCGGCTTGCACACCATGTTGGCCAATCACCAGAAAAACTTTTTCGGCAGAGAAGGCTTCTTCAAAACCGCGCTGCTCTATGGGCAAGGCCTGGGGGCCGAGGTCAAGAACGTTGGCTCGGACGGTGAACTGATTGACGACGCCCGCGCTCTGCGTCTTGCACTTTACGGTGAGACGCCTATTGCGCCTGACTGGCGCATCGGGCCCAGTTTGCTGGCCGAACAGAGCAAGGACAGATACGTCAAGGGTGACGACTACCGCTGGCTAACCCTCAACGTGCGATTGGCTAACCAAATCAACAGCAACTTCGAGATGGCCTACGAAATGAGTTGGCAAACCATGAAGCTCGACCCCAAGGGCTATCTACAACGTAATGCGGTCGACGGTAACTTCTGGAAATTCACTGTCGCCCCGACATTCAAACTTGACGTTGGAGATCTTCTCACGCGTCCCGAATTGCGAGTGTTCGCAAGCTTCATGAACTGGTCTTCGGATCTGGACAGATTCAGTACCACAGACTCCTTTGGCATGACGGACTTCCACGCTGGAGGCGTATGGCAATACGGCATACAGATGGAAACCTGGTTTTAATATTTGAACGCGTCCGGCCAACCGCCTTCAGCGCACCTGTCGGCTGTTGTCGCAAACAGAGATGTCGGCTGCAGACATCTGCTTTGAAGTTGGCTATGAAGACCTCTCTAACTTCAACAGACACTTTCGCATCGAAATGGAACAGACACCGAGCGAACATCGTCGCGGAACAGGCGATGACGTTATTCAATCGAAACGGTGCTCATCAATCCCTGCCTTTCACCAAAGCGCATTGAGTAAGTGATTACCGGTCGAAGCTGATCAGCCAGCAGTTGTCCCTACGACAAGAAAATGAGGAAATGACGATGATATTGCCTCGCGCAGTGGTATTTGGCGAAGCCCTGACTGAATCGCCCCGGGTTTCGTAGACACCTCTTTGCCTTACATTGGATTAATATCGAGCCGTGTGAGTTGCATGGGATTAATCATTAAGATGGGGGGGCGTAACATAACGCATTTACGTCCCCCGGTAACCGGGGCAAGTTGGATTTCTTGCCTATACGGTTAAGTTATTTCAGCAAATGAATGCTTCATGAGTCTCCAGGTGGCGGCCTATTGGCCGCCCCTGATCCAAAAGTGCAGAAGCATTGAGTCTTAATAACAAGCTTCCGCAACCTATGAAGCCTCAATCTTCAATGTTGCCCATCGCTGTGGTATTGAAGCCGCCATCGACATACAGTATTTCGCCGCTAATTCCGGACGCCAGCTCCGAACACAAGAATGCGCCAGCGTTGCCAACTTCTTCGATAGTAACGTTGCGGCGCAGTGGAGTCTGCGCCTCGTTAGCCGCGAGCATCTTGCGGGCCTAGTGAGCCGGCAAGATAACGTACACTGGCTTCGAGAGAGGCTTTTGCCATGCCCATGACGTTTATAGTTAGGCATGGTGCGTTCCGTGCCCAGGTAGGAAAGTGTCAAAAGGCTGCCATTACGGCCTGCCATCATTTTACGCCCTGCCTTGGCCAGCGCGACGAAGCTATAAGCGCTGATATCGTGGGCAATCCGAAAACCTTCACGGGTGGTCGATTCGGTGAAGTCGCCCTCAAGTTGGTCACTGGGGGCGAAGCCGACAGAGTGCACAATGCAGTCCAGGCTGTCCCAATGAGCGCCCAAGGCTCGCGGCGCAGTTGCTGTCCCAGGTTGATTCCCTCGGGCAGCAGGTCGACCGGATGGGCAAGAAGAACGACCGCTACCAAACCATCATCGAGCAGCTCACCCACGAAATCGCCTGGTTCAAACGTAACAAGTTTGCCAAGCGCAGTGAGCAATTGAGCCCTGCCCAAGGCTGCCTGCTCGACACCGACATCGCGGCCATCGAAGCCGAGCTGAAGGCGTTGAATCCGCCGGCCGCGCCGGCCTGGCTATCGCCCGCTCGACACTGGCGCAGTGGGTCGGCCAAACTGGCGTGCAGCTCCAGCCCTTGGTCGACGCACTGCGCGAAACAGTGCTTGCTCAAGGTGTGATCCACGCTGACGAAACGCCGGTGCAGATGCTCACGCCGGGCGAGAAGAAAATCCATCGCGCTTATGTCTGGGCCGACTGCACTACGCCTTTTTCGGCGCTCCAGGCAGTGGTGTACGACTTCAGCCCAAGCCGTGCGGGCGAACATGCACGCAACTTTCTTGGCCAGTGGAATGGCAAGCTGGTTTGCGATGATTATGCCGGCTACAAAGCCAGCTTCCAGCAAGGCATCACCGAAATCGGCTGCCTGGCTCACGCCCGCCGCAAGTTTTTCGATTTGCACGCGACGAACAAAAGCCAACTGGCTGAGCAGGCGCTGCACTCAATTGGCGGGTTGTACGAAATTGAACGGCAAGCGCGGGAAATGATCGACGAAAATCGCTGGCGAATACGCCAGGAAAAAGCGGCCCCCATTATCGACGCACTGCATACCTGGATGTTGGCCCAGCGTGATCTTGTGCCCGAAGGGTCGGCTATCGCGAAAGCTCTGGATTACAGCCTCAAACGCTGGACGGCACTGACTCGATATCTCGAGGACGGGGCTGTGCCCATAGATAATAACGCGGTCGAAAATCAGATAAGGCCGTGGGCACCTGGACGCTCGAACTGGTTGTTCGCCGGGTCGCTACGCAGCGGTAAACGGGCAGCTGCGATCATGAGCTGGATTCAGTCCGCCCGCATGAATGGGCATGATCCTTATGCGTATCTCAAAGATGTGCTGACGCGCCTGCCGACGCAGCGAGCAAGTGAGATCGACCAACTGCTGCCAGAGCATTGGATCTCGGCCTGACGTTCTCAACGTGAGGGTGCTCTTGCATTAGAATGACCGCTCAACTCATATGGAACAGGATTGATCCGAATGGAAGCGCGAGCCACTTTTTCCTCCAAGAATTTCAAACCAACTGACCTGACTCTCACGCCCGAAATTACAACAGGCTTACCAGTGTCGATCAGCTCCATGGAAAAGTCCTATACAGGAGCTATCGATGGTATTTCTTCAACAGCCTTTACTGCGGCGTTCGACCAAGCGTCAAGAAGGGGCAGCTACATCGCGATGGAGAGCTTCAAGGGTACGGTGAATGGGGTAGAGGGTTCCTTTAACTTCATTCATTCCGCCTCCACTACCGGAATTGATCGTGCAGATGAGTTTTTCTGCATAGTTGGAGGCAGTGGTACGGACGGTTTGAAAGGGATATCAGGGTCAGGAGGGATCACAATTGACACCGATGGAACGCACCATATTTGGTTGAATTACCACCTCGAATAATTTAACAAACCGTAAGGGGCACCGCCCCTGACGCACCAGGGAGGTGTCCTGGCTAGGTGCTTACCGTGGCTTTGCCGGACGCTTACCTTTGATCGACGGTAACAATCCACGCAAAGGTAATGTGTGACCACACAGGCTGCAGTTGCCCCGGGCACTGCGTGTAAGGGGATATATTTTCATGGTAAAAAGTTTTATTGACTAAAATATTATATGGGGTAATTATTTCTCTGCATCTGCTTCATGCAGAGTCATCTTCAGGGTTACCCCGATGAGTCATAAAGCCCAATTCTCCCTCGCGACTTCTTATGTCGAGGCCAATGAGTCTTCATTGGCCACTCGCGTGGCGCCGCTGCTGATGCAGGGGTTTCCCGCCGCGCCGGAACACCGGGTAACGTGGAACAACTGGATGCGCACGCCCTTCAATCAGTGGGGGTTCCGTCATCTGGCGCGACTGCGCCCCAGCATTGATGTGTCGGCGGGGCCAGGGCCTGTCGGTCAGCTTCAGGAGGCCCCGCGCGCGCTGGATCAGCTGTGTTTCGACAGTGAGAGTGGGCTGGGCATCCGTGTGATCGAGCACCTTGTCGCCAGCCAGACGGACGCCTTTTTGGTGATGCAGGGTGACACGGTGTTGTACGAGCGCTACTTCAACGGTCAGCGCGCCTGTGACCGGCACATCATGTTCTCGGTCACCAAGTCGCTGATCGGTACCTTGGGTGAACAGTTGGTGACGAGCGGCGTGCTCAAGCCCGAGCGGCCGGCCGCTTACTACGTGCCTGAACTGGCGGGCAGCGCATTTGGCGATGCGACGGTGCGCCAATTGTTCGATATGGCGGTGGGCATCGACTACAGCGAAGTGTATGACGACCCCAATTCAGAAAGCTCGCAGTACGGCTATGCCTGCGGCTTTCAACCCGCACCGGCGCAGTACGCGCAGTTCGAGTCGTTGTACCAGTACTTGCCATCCCTCAAGAAACGCGGCAGCCATGGGGGCTTTTTCCATTATGTGACGGCCACCACCGAAGCCTTGGCCTGGGTCATGGAGCGTGCCTCGGGCAAGGCCTGCAGTCAGATGCTGGAAGCGATCTGGGGGCGCTTGGGCTGCGAGCGCGACGGTTATTTCATGGCCGATCCCTGGGGCCGTAACGTTGCCGGGGCGGGCTTCAGTGCCACCTTGAGAGACATGGCGCGCTTCGGTCGCCTGCTCGCCAACGACGGTCGCCAGGACGGCGTTGAGCTGCTGTCGCCCGAGACCGTGGCCCGTATCGCCTCCGGCGCTGATCCGGCGATCTACGCGCAAAATGCCGAGTTCTCCAGCTGGACGCCGGGTGCGTCCTATCGCAGCCAGTGGTACGTGTTCAACGACCACAGCCAGGCCCTGATGGCCGGGGGTATTCACGGCCAGTACCTGTTCATCGACAAGCCGTCCGGCGTAGTGATCGTCAAGCAGTCTTCGCTTACCGATGCGGTCAGCCCATTTGATACTGACAGCGTGCGCATGCTGCGCGCGATCGCCGCCCACCTGAGCCACTGACCCACGCCAAACAATAAGAGTTTTGCGTTCTATTCACCTGGCTTGCCCAGGTGTTGGCGGCGCCCTGCGTCGCCATTGACTGCCCTGTAACAACAATAATTCCACAGGAGCTTCTAATGGTATTCAGCAAGCGTTTCTCTCGAGCGCTGTTGGCGGTCGGCTTACCCTTGACCACCCACGTCGCATTCGCGGGCTACACCTTTGAGGACGGCGATCTCAAGGGCGAAGTCAATCTCACCGCAGGCGGGGCAACGTTGTTTACCCGTGGGGTCAACTTCGGCAGCGGCCGGGTCGATGCGCGCAACGGTAAAAACGGCGGCGCCCGGATCAACTGGCAAGAGGTTTACGTAAAACCGGGGGTCAAACTCGAGTACGCGCTGCAACCGGATTTCAGCCTGCTCGCGGGCGGTTCCCTGGTGGCGGCGAGCACCTTTGGCGATGGTGACGCGGGTGGCTTCAGCCGCAGTTCCGATGGCAAGGCCGCCGCCGAAGAACTCTATGGCGGTTTTCGCGCCGGCGAGTGGAAGCTCACCGCCGGCCGCCAGAACTACATGATCGGTACGGGGTTCATCGTCATGGATGGCAACCTCGACCAGTACAAGGATGGCGCTTACTGGCTCGGCCCGCGAACCGCGTTCAGGGATTCGGCGATCCTCGCCTGGGATCATGGTGCGCTGAAGTCTCAGGCTTTCACCTTGCGCACCGATGATGACTTGGGCGATTTTCGCATGACCGGCGTCAACCTGGATTACAACCTCGATGACCAGGTGACGCTCGGCGCCATGGCCATGAAGGTCAATGCCCTTGGCCCCAGAGGTAGCACGCTCCCGCGCCGCCGGGACGGGATGCAGGTGTATAACCTGCGGGCGCTCAACGCCAAAGTGCCCGGCGTACAGGCGCTGACGCTGAATGCCGAGTACGCGCTGGAGCGGGGCAGCGGCGAGGGTGTCGATTACGCTGCCAGCGCCTGGTATGCCCAGGCCGACTATGCCTTCAACACCTTGCCGCTGACGCCGGTCCTTGGCTACCGCTACGCGAGCTTTTCCGGCGACGACAACCTCACCGACAACCGGCAAAAAGCCTGGGACCCACTGAGCAAAGGCTTCGTCGATTGGAGCACGTGGCTGGTCGGGGACGTGGTCGGCAACTACCTGCTGTTCAACAGCAACGAAAATGTCCAGCAGTTCTCCCTCAAGACCCACCTCAACGAAACCCTGACCCTCGGCGCGATTCACTACCAGTTCTGGCTGGATGAGAAAAACTACCTGGGCGCACCGGTCAGCGATCGGCGCTTTGCCGACGAAAGTGTAGTTTTCCTCGACTGGACACCCACGCCGTCGTTCTATACGTCGCTGTCCTACAACTGGGTCAAGCCACTGGCCGCCGCCAAACAGGTGTTTGGCGATGACCAGACGTTCAGTGCGCTGGAACTGTATTTCACCTACCGCTATTAAGTGCTGCGAGCCATCGCGGCCGCGCTGGAGTGTTTTGATCATGAACAGATTTCTGCGTAATACCGTACTGGGCACTGTCGCCTCGTTGCTCATCAGTGGTGTTTGCCTGGCTGAAGAACGCACCGTACGGATCTACAACTGGATCGAATACCTGCCACCCGAAGTGCTGAAGAGCTTCGAGGAAGAAACCGGCATTCGGCCTATTTATGATGTGTTCGACAGTGCCGAAACCATGGAGTCCAAACTGTTGACGGGCAACTCCGGGTACGACGTGGTGTTCCCCGGCACCGCTAACCTGGGGCACTTGATCACGGCCGGTGCCGTGCAACCGCTGGACCGCAAGCAGTTGCCCAACTGGCAGCACCTGGACCCGCAGTTCATGCAGTCCCTGGAAGCCGTGGGTGACACCGGCAACCGCTACGCCGCGCCTTACCTGTGGGGCACCACATTGATCGGCTACAACGTCGACAAGGTGCGCAAAGCCCTCGGCCCCGACGTGCAAATGAACAGCTGGGACATCATCTTCAAGGAAGAAAACCTCGCCAAACTCGCCAGTTGTGGCGTGGGTTTTCTCGACGCCGGCAACGAGATCCTGCCGATTGCCTTGCACTACAAGGGCCTCGACCCCAATAGCCAGAAGCGTGAGGACTATGTGCAAGCCCAGGCGGTGATGATGAAGATTCGCCCTTACGTGACTTACTTCAACTCGTCGCGCTACGGCATGGACCTGGCCAACGGTGATATCTGTGTGGGCGTGGGCTGGTCCGGCGGCGTCGCACTGGCCATGCGCCTGGCAGATGCCGCCGGCAAGGGCGTCAAGGTCCAGATGGCACTGCCCAAGGAAGGCGCGCCGATGTGGTCGGACGTGATGATGATCCCGGCCAAGGCCCCTGATCTGGCGGAGGCCCATGCGTTCATCAATTACATCCTGCGCCCGGACGTGATTGCGCGCATCAGCAACAAGATCGGCTACCCCAACCCGAACAGGGACGCTACCGCGCTGGTGGACGCCAGCATCCGCAACGACCCCAACATGTATGTGCCGGACGAAGCGCGCAAGACCCTGTTTGCCCTGGAGCCGATTCCGGCCGCCGTGGAGCGCATCCGTACCCGCACCTGGACCGCCATCAAGAGCAACCGATGATCTGTGTGACCCGGTGCGTGCGCGCCGGGCTCGACTCAGGAGGCAATCAGGCCTGCATGCCGTAAAACACCAGCTCGGTGATACGCCTGACCTGCAGGGAGTGCGCGTCGATATCCGGGTGTTCCTGGTTTACCAGCCTGAACAATTGCAGGTGCGAATAGTCGTTCAACAGGAACGCGGCCAATTCCACATCGAGTTGCGCGCGCAGCTTGCCGGCCCGTTGCAGTTCCCGCAGCAGTTCGCTGATTTCGGCCCTGAGCGCATCGTTCATGGCCCGGTAGCCTTCGGGCAGTCCATTGCTGCCGCCGAACAGGATCAGCGGCAGCAGTTCACGCCACAGGCTGGGGTGCATGACCTCCAGGGCATAGCCCGTGAGCAGGCGTTCCAGGTGGCAGAGCGCTTCGACCGGGTCGTCTATTTGGTGGATCAGGCTGCGGGTGTCGCTGATCGCGCGTTGATCGGCGTGATGCAGGATCTCCAGGATGATTTCCTGCTTGTTGCCGAAGTACTTGAACACCGTCGGCGGCGACACTCCGGCCTGGCTGGCGATCTGTTCGATGGTGGTGTTCTGGAAACCCTGGCGCTCAAACAGTTCGACCGCAGCTTCACTGATAGCTTGCCGGCGCTCGGCTTTCTGACGTTCACGCAGTCCACTCACAGGAGATCCTTGTCACGAATAATAAAGAGGGGCGCGTGTCGGCCCCATACCCCTGCAAAATACTTAATTGGGTAAAGCTTTTAAAGCACTAATTGCCATTCAAGGAGTTTGCCGCCGGTGCTTCTTCATACGGTAAGCAAATTGAGCACGGCTGAGCCCCACGAGCCTGGCGGCCGCGGCCAGGTTGCCGGCGCTTTGTTGCAATGCTTCAGTGATCAGGCGCGATTCAAGGCCTTCAATGGAAACCCCCTGGTCCAACGGGTCGAGGGTATCCAGCAGCGTCGAGCGAGGCGCCTGCGCGGTATTTGACAGGCTGCCTTGGTCGTCGAGGCCATAGGGCTCGGCGGGCATCGGTTCGTTGCGAAACAGATGCACCAGGTCAATGGCCTGGCCTTCGTCGCTGGCGATCAGGCCGCGTTCGATGAGGTTTTGCAGCTCGCGCACATTGCCCGCGAAGTCGTAGCGCAGCAACGTCTTCAGGGCGCGCATGGTCAGGCCTGCCGGGGTCCGGGCGTAGTCCTGGCAGAAGCGCGTCAGGAACGCATTGATCAGTAGCGGGATGTCGTCCCGGCGTTCACGCAGCGGGGGCAGGGCGATGGGGTAAACGTTCAGCCGGTAGAACAGGTCTTCGCGAAAGCTCCCGTCTGCCACCGCTTTACGCAGGTCGATATTGGTGGCGGCCACCACGCGCACATCCACCTTGATCCCGCGCACCCCGCCGACCCGTTCGATTTCCCGTTCCTGCAAGGCTCGCAGCAACTTGCTTTGCCCGGGCAGGCTGAGGCTGGTGATTTCATCCAGGAACAGGGTGCCACCCTGGGCCCGTTCGAATCGTCCGGGGCGCGAGTGCGTAGCGCCGGTATAGGCGCCGCGTTCGACACCAAAGAGTTCGGCCTCCACCAGGTTATCCGGGATGGCGGCGCAATTGAGTGCCACAAACGGGCTGTCATGGCGACGACTGAGCTGGTGCAGCTGGCGCGCAAACATCTCTTTGCCCACACCGGACTCACCGCTGATCAGCACCGTCGCGGGCGTCAGTGCAACCCTTTGCAGCGCTTGCATCGCCGCGTTGAACGCGGCACTGGCGCCTACCAACGGTTGCGGCTGGCGGGTTCCGCCACTGCTGCCCACGGGGCCTGCGAGCGTGGGGGTGGCAGGGCCAGTGACGGCCTGGGACACATTCAGGTAGCGCAGGTCCTGTTCGACATCACCCCATTGCTCGGCCGTCTTGCCAATCACGCGGCAACGGCGATGGCCCATGCCACGGCATTCCACTTCGCGGAAAATCACCATTTGCCCGAAGAGGCCACTGACGAAGCCGATGGCGTAGCCGGTTTCGGTCCAGCACACCGGGTCCTGGCCGATGCCGTAGGCCCCCACATGTTCATCGGCTTCGCACGAGTGGTGCCAGAGAAATTCCCCTTCATAGAACCCCGAGTCGGCATCGAACTTGAAGTGCAGCGGTTCGACCTTGGTCATGCCTTCCAGGGTGTGCAGGTGTGTCCCGGCGCGAAATACCGCGGCGGCATCGGCCTGTGGCCAGCGCTCGCGGATCAAGCGCGCATCCCGTGCGCCGGAGGCATAACCGGTGCGGGTGAACAGGCCCCGGGCCTGGTCCAGTCCCAGGCGCTCGATGACCTCGGCGCGCAGGGCGCCGAACGACGAACTGTGCAGCAACAACATGCGTTGATCGTTGAGCCAGATGCGCCCGTCTTCAGGGGAAAAGAACAGGCAGTCGGCCAGTTCCGCAGTGGTGGGCGAGCTGCTGTCACTGAGTTGGCGACTGTCGCCTCGCGGAGGGTAGGGCGCGCTGGCCACCCGGTCGTCGGGCAGCGCGCTGTGGGGATTAGTCATTGTTATGCCCCTGCAAAGCGAGTGATCGATATGAGCAACTGCTCAGATAGTTATAAAACATAACCTTATCAATTGAACAAGTGGCTGAGCCCGGGTTTTTTGCGGGTCAACGCCCCAGGCGTGTGAGCGTTGCGCGGCAGGCCTCGACCCAGAGCCCTCGCCGGTTTATGTGCGCGCCGTTGCGTGCAAGCGGCACAGCCTTTGCTCAAGACTGGATGCGGCGTTTGCACCCTGTGCAGACGATGACAATTACAAGAACCGGAGTTGCCAATGCCAGTGTCTGAAACCACCCCCTTTCTACAGCGGGCCATCGCGTCCGAATGCCTGTTCAACGGCGACTGGATTCCCGTGTCGGGATCTGTGATTGACGTGATTGAACCCGCCACCGGCGAACCCCTGATGCGCTGCGCCATGGCCAACGCGGCCGACATCGCCGTCGCCTGCCGCAGTGCGGCCCTAGCGCAGCCGGCCTGGGCTGCGTTGGGCCCACGGGAGCGCGCCGAGGTGTTTCGCAAGGCGGCGGACCTGGCCCAGCGGTCCTTCGCCGAGCTGGCGCTGTACGTCGCCCGGGAAACCGGGGGCGCGTTGTTCAAGGGCGAGCACGAAGTGCGTGAAGCGATTGTGCTGCTGCATCAGGCGGCGGGGCTGTTGTCCCAACCTCACGGGGTGGTGCTGCCCAGTGCAGCCGGCCGACTGTCCTATGCACGGCGCCAGCCCCACGGCGTGGTCGGGGTGATTTCACCGTTCAACTTTCCGCTGGTGCTGTCACTGCGCTCAGTGGCCCCGGCGCTGGCGGCAGGCAATGCAGTGGTGCTCAAGCCTGACCCGCAGACCCCGGTCAGCGGGGGTTTTCTCATTGCCCGGCTGTTTGAAGAGGCGGGCTTGCCCAAGGGCCTGCTGCAGGTGATGCCCGGCGCGGCGCCGGCGGGGGAAGCGCTGTGCCGCGATCCGAATGTGCGGATGATTGCGTTCACCGGGTCCACGGCGGCGGGGCGCAAAGTCGCTGAAGTGGCCGGGCGACACCTGAAAAAGGTTGCGCTGGAGCTGGGCGGGAAAAACCCGCTGATCATTCTTGAAGACGCCGACCTCGACCTGGCCGCGAGCAATGCAGCCTGGGGCGCCTGGCTGCATCAGGGGCAAATCTGCATGGCGACCGGGCTGATTCTCGTGCATCAATCCATCGCTGAAAGCCTCACCCGCAAGCTGGTGGACAAGGCCCGGACACTCACGGTGGGCAATGCCGCCCGGGGTGAAGCGGCGCTCGGCCCGTTGATCAACCAACGGCAATTGCTGCGCGTGCACGAGATCGTCAGTGACAGCCTGCAGGCCGGCGCACGGCTCGAGGCGGGCGGCGACTATGACCGGTTGTTCTACCAGCCCACCGTACTCAGTGGCGTACGTCCGGGCATGCGCGCCTTTGAGGAAGAGCTGTTCGGCCCGGTGGCCACGGTGGTCAGCTTTACCACCGACGAGGAAGCGATCGAACTGGCCAACCGCACGGAGTACGGCCTCTCGGCCGCCATCATCTCGCCGTCGGTTGGGCGCGCCATGGCCATCGGTGAGCGGCTGGACTGCGGCCTGCTGCACATCAACGACCAGACCGTGGCCGACGAATGCATCAACCCGTTCGGCGGGCGCGGTGCTTCCGGCAACGGCGGCAGCGTCGGCGGGCCGGCCGACTGGGACGAGTACAGCCAGTGGCAGTGGGTCACGCTGAAAAATACGCCGCCTGTCTATCCATTCTGAGCCATAGCCGTTCTGGGCGCTGGCTCATCGCTTTGTTACCCCCGTGCCTATACAAAAATAAGAGGGCTTGAACATGAACCTGTACAACAAAACCCTGATTGTCACCGGCGTCGCTTCAGGCATTGGCGCCGAACTGGCGCGGCTCGCGCGTTTCCAGGGGGCCACGGTGATCGGCGTGGATCGCCATGAACCGCAACTGACCCTGGATGGTTTCTTCCAGGCTGACCTGGGTGACCCTGTCAGCATTGATGCGCTGGTGGCGCGCCTGCCCGCGCGGGTCCACGGGCTGTGCAACATCGCTGGTGTGCCCGGTACGGCGCCCGTGCACGCGGTGGCCACGGTCAATTACCTGGGGCTGCGGCACCTGACTCAATCGCTGCTGCCACGCATGCCGGCGGGCGGCAGCATCGTCAATGTCGCCTCGGTGCTTGGCGCGCAATGGCCGCAACGGCTGGAGCTGCACAAGGCGCTGGCCGCGATACCCAGCTTCGAGGCCGGGCAGCAGTGGCTGGCGGCCAATCCGGTGGAGCAGGGCAGCTGTTATCAATACTTCAAGGAGGCGCTGATCGTGTGGAGCTTCCAACAATCCCAGGGCTGGTTTCGCGATCACTCGGTGCGTATCAACTGCGTGGCGCCGGGGCCGGTGTTTACCCCGATTCTCGGCGATTTCGTCAGCATGCTCGGGCCGCAGCGGGTGGCCGAGGACAGCCAGCGCATGACCCGTCCAGCCCTGGCCGATGAGGTAGCGGCGGTGATTGCCTTCCTCTGCTCGGATGCTGCGCGCTGGGTCAACGGGGTCAATCTACCGGTGGATGGCGGTTTGGCCGCCACCTACGTGTAGGGCCTGCCACAGCAATAAATCCCGGTGCGGCCCCTCGTGCCGGGAGTCTTGAACAACAACAAAAATACAGGACATACAAGATGCTCAAGCCTATCTTGCGGACGGTTGCGGCCACGACATTTGTCGCACTGACATCGACTGCACATGCTTACGACCTGCCCGGACTCAACCTCGGCACCACCAGTTTCTACGACGGCTCGCCAGCGCCGGCCGGCCCTGGCTGGTACCTGGAGGAGTACCTGACCTACTCGCGGGCCAGCCGTTTCAATGATGCCCACGGCAACAAGCTGGCGCTGCCCAAGCAGGACCTGGAAGTGGTGGCGCCCACCACGCAGATCATCTACGTCGGCCAACCCCTGGCCAATGGCGCGATGCCCGGCTTCACCCTGATCAACACTTCCCTGGCCCGGGTGAATGTCGACGATGGGTTGAACAATGTGGCGCTGAGTTCCCGTGCTGGCTTCGGTGACCTGACTGTCGGTGCCTTCCTGCAACTGCCAACTCTGAATCGCGCCGATGGCAGCCCGCTGTTGACCCAGCGTGTCGAGGCTGATGTCTCGATCCCGGTGGGGGCCTATGACCGCCATCGCTCGATCAACCCCGGCAGCAACTTCTGGTCATTCAACCCGTATTACGCGGCGACGTACTGGTTCAGCCCGACATGGTCGGCGAGCGGGCGTTTCATGTACCTGTGGAATGGCAAGAATGATGATCCGCAGGCTGGCTTCGGGGATGTTTCCGATACCCAGGCCGGCCAGGCATTGCATGCCAACCTGACGCTGCAATATGCCTTGAGCCAGCAACTGAGCGTGGGGGTGAACGGCTATTGGTTGAAGCAGATCACCGACACCCAGGTCGATGGGCACGCCGTGAGCGGGCGCCGGGAAAAGGTCTGGGCCATTGGCCCAGGCCTGGTCTATGCGTTCAGCAAGGAGGAGGTGCTATCGGTAAACGCCTACTTTGAACAGCAGGCGCAGAACCGCACCGAGGGCAACAAACTGGTGCTCAACTGGCTGCATAAGTTCTAGTAGGCGCGGTACGCACCATCACGCTGATGATGGTCAGTGCGGCAATCACCACCCCGGGGGACGTCGCCAGCAGTACCCCCGCGGTGCCGGCGCCGGCAGCGAGGAGTTGCCCGGCCGCCAGCGGCCCGGCCACCGAACCCAGGCGGCCCACTGCCACGGCGGCCCCGACGCCGGTGGCACGCACCGAGGTGGGATACGAGGGCGGTGCCGAGGCGTACAGCACCAACTGCGCAGCCATCACGAACAAACCGGCGGCAAAGCCGGCAATGGCCATGGGCACGATGCCCACTGACAGCCCGACCCCGGCCAGGGCCGCCAGCAGCCCGGCGTACACAGACAGCACCACTTTGAGGGCATTACAGCGGTCCAGCAGCACGCCGCCGAGCAGCGACCCCAGGGCGCCGCCGATATTGAAGAGCATCTGCACCATGCCCGCCTGGGGTTTGCTGAAACCCTGTTCCAGCAACAGCGACGGCAGCCAGTTAAGCAGCATGTACATCACGGTCAGGGTGAAGAAGTAGCTGAGCCACAAGGCCAGCGTGGTACGTGCGCGACCTTCGCCGAACAGCGCCTGGCCGGTGGAGGGGCGGGCGCCGTGGGTGTTGTCGAGCTGTTGGCGAAAGGCACTGGATTCAGGCAGCAGCAGGATCATCAGCGGCACGGCCAGCAAGGGCGCCAGGCCGCCGATAATAAACGTGGTCTGCCAGTGCTCACTGGAAAACATCGCCACCACCGCGGCCAATGCTCCCCCCAGCGGCACCCCGCAGTACATCACGCTGATGGCCGTGCCACGGTTGCGTTCGCTCACCGCTTCGGCGCACAGCGCGATCAGGTTGGGCAACGCGGCGCCCAGCCCCAGGCCGGTGAGAAAGCGCACCAGCAACAAGCTTGAGTAGCTCTCGACAAATGCGGTGCTCAGTGAAAACAACCCGAACAGCAGCACGGCGCTGACCAGGATTTTCTTGCGCCCGATCCGGTCGGCAATCCAGCCCCCGAAGAACGCCCCCGGCAGCAGGCCGATGATGCCGACGCTGAACACCCAGCCGAGCATCTTCGGATCCAGGGCGAAGGTTTGACGTAACCCAGCGGCGGCGGTGCCGGCGGCTTGCAGATCGAACCCTTCGATCAGCGCAACGATAAAGCACAACGCAATAGTCAGCGTCGAACGACGCGATGGACTGTCCATGGCAAACCTCATTGTTGTTTTTGTTGTGGTGGCGAGCTTGAGTGGCTGCTAAGGATTAAGATAACAAATATAACTAAAAAATGAATCGTGGAATAAAATCAGTAAAAAAACAGAATAAAGTCATTAAATTCAATTGATTGAGATATTTGTTTGTTCATGGATAAAAAATAGATAGCTTTATTAATGTTCGATTATCGGTCAGTTACGGTTGACGAGTACCGTCGGCTGTTTCCATTCTTGGTTTGCGAGGCTCACAGGGCCGCGCGTGCGCCAACCCAATAACAACAACAAAAATGGACATCGAACATGCCAGAACTCCCTATGGAGGACGCCGTTGCAGCGGCGTCCGTCTCCTGTGTGTCGAACAACACTCCACGCCGGCTGATGGCATTGTTGGCCTTGAGCGTGCTGCCCGGTTCGCTGTGGGCTGCAGGCTTTATCGACGACAGCCACGGCACCCTGACCTTGCGCAATTACTACCTGGACCGCGACTACAAGGATGACGGTGCGAAGACCGCCGCACGGGAATGGGCACAGGCGTTCATCCTCAACCTGGAATCGGGTTACACCCCTGGCCCGGTCGGCTTTGGCCTGGATGTACGCGGGTTGATGGGGGTCAAGCTCGACTCTTCGCCGGACCGCAGCGGTACCGAGTTGTTGCCGGTGTCGGCCAGCGACAAGCGCGCCGCCGACGACTACTCGCGCCTGGCCCCAACCGCCAAACTGCGGTTCGCCCAAACCACGGTCAAGGCCGGCGATGTGTCGATCTTCCTGCCGTTTGCCTTTGCCAGTCCGTCGCGGCTGCTGCCGCAAACGTTTCGCGGCACCACGTTGAGCTCCAAGGACATCGATGGCCTGACCCTCAACACGGGCTATATCGACCGCATCAACAAGCGCGACTCCACCGACTACCAGGCCATGACCATCGCCTCACCCAACCGGCGCTTCAACGCCACCGCCACCACCTCGCACCTGGCTTATGTGGGCGGTGATTACCAGGTCAACAAAGACCTCAGCCTGCGGGTCTATCACTCGCAGATCGCGGACCTCTATCAGCAGGACACTCTGGCGCTGCTGCACAACCTGCCGGTGGGTGATGGCGTGCTCACCAGCGACCTGCGCAGTTTTTTCAGCCGTGAGGATGGCAGTGCCAAGGCGGGCAAGGTGGATAACCGCAACCTCTCGGCGTTGTTTGGCTACCGCCTGGGCGGCCATCGCGTCAGCCTTGGCTACATGCACTCAAGCGGGGAGACGGCCACGCCCTATATCTCGGGAACGGAGTTGATGGGCATGAGCGAACTGACCATGAGCTCGGACTTTCTCAACGCCAAGGAGCGCACCTGGCAGGCCATCTACGACTATGACTTCGCGGCATCGGGTGTGCCGGGGCTCAAGACTCGGCTGCGCTACGTGCGTGGCGACCACATCGAACTGGCCGCGTTGAGCGCCGAGGATCGCAAGGAGCGCGAGTTCCAGATGGAACTGGGGTATGTGATTCAGAGCGGTCCGCTGAAGAACGTCGGGTTCATGGCGCGCAAGTCGATCTACCGCAATGACTTCCCGAGCGGCGCGGCCTTTCGCGATGAAAACCAGACCCGTTTCCTGGTGCTCTACACCGTGGCGCTCTGGTAGGCCGATCAGTCCTGGTAGACCTTCTTCAGCAAGCGCAGCAGCTCTTCACGTTCCTGGCCGTCGAGGGCGGCCGTGGCGTCGAGGTCACTCTGGGCGGCGATCGCCTTGAGTTCCTTGAGCAGGGTTTCGCCGCTCTTGCTGAGGAAGATCCCGTAGGAGCGCTTGTCCGGTTTGCAGCGTACCCGCACGGCCAGAGCGCGGCTTTCCAGCTTGTTCAGCAATGGCACCACCTGGGGCGGCTCGATGGCCAGGGCGCGAGCCAGGTCGGCCTGCATCAGCCCGGGGTGCTGCTCGATGATCGCCAGGGCCGAGAACTGCGCCGGGCGCAGGTCGTGGTCCGATAACCGGCCGATCAGGTTCTGGAACAGCTTGAGCTGGGCGCGGCGCATGGCGTAACCGATCAGATCGTCCAGGGCTGAATCCAGCGGCGGCCGTACCTCGTCGTTGTCGGGCAGGGCCTGGCTGGCGGTGGCGATGGTGGAAGGCTTGGCCATTGGCAGTGCAATCCTCAGAAGGTGCAGGTTAATAAGAGTATCTAGTTTGCCGGTGTTGGCGCGCTATGGCTATGCCGGGTTTTGAAAGCGCCTGCACCGCGCGGGTTTTAAGCAGGAAAAATATTGGTTATTCAGATTAATAGTTAATTGACATAACTATATTTGCGGTTTAATTTCGAATCATCTTCACACCCAGAACAAGAGCGTACCGCCATGAGCAATTACGAAGGCCGTTGGACCACAGTCAAGGTTGAGATCGAAGAAGGCATCGCCTGGGTCATTCTCAATCGTCCGGAAAAACGCAACGCCATGAGTCCGACCCTGAACCGGGAAATGATCGACGTCCTGGAAACCCTCGAGCAGGATCCTGCCGCCGGCGTGCTGGTCCTCACCGGTGCGGGCGAAGCCTGGACGGCGGGCATGGACCTCAAGGAATACTTCCGCGAAGTGGATGCCGGCCCGGAAATCCTCCAGGAAAAAATCCGCCGCGAAGCCTCGCAATGGCAATGGAAACTGCTGCGCATGTACGCCAAGCCGACCATCGCCATGGTCAATGGCTGGTGCTTCGGCGGTGGCTTCAGCCCGCTGGTGGCGTGCGACCTGGCGATCTGCGCCGACGAAGCGACCTTCGGCCTCTCGGAAATCAACTGGGGCATCCCGCCGGGCAACCTGGTGAGCAAGGCCATGGCCGACACCGTGGGCCATCGTCAATCGCTGTACTACATCATGACCGGCAAGACCTTTGGCGGGCAGAAAGCTGCGCAAATGGGCCTGGTCAACGAAAGCGTGCCCCTGGCTCAACTGCGCGAAGTGACCATCGAACTGGCGCGCAACCTGCTGGAGAAAAACCCGGTGGTGCTGCGTGCCGCCAAGCATGGCTTCAAGCGCTGCCGTGAACTGACCTGGGAGCAGAACGAGGATTACCTCTACGCCAAGCTCGATCAGTCGCGCCTGCTCGACACCGAAGGCGGTCGCGAGCAGGGCATGAAACAGTTCCTCGACGACAAGAGCATCAAGCCTGGCTTGCAGGCCTATAAACGCTGAAGGGCGCGGCCGCCTGGCCGCGCCGTTGTACCCTGCTTGAACGTATTCCCGATAAAGACAATAAAGAGGAATCACCATGCTGGACGTGCCCCTGTTGATCGGCGGCCAGTCGTGCCCCGCCCGTGACGGTCGAACCTTCGAACGTCGCAACCCAGTGACCGGTGAAGTGGTCTCGCGGGTGGCTGCGGCGACCCTGGAAGATGCCGACGCCGCGGTCGCCGCCGCCCACGCCGCGTTCCCCGCGTGGGCGGCGCTGGCGCCCAACGAACGCCGCACCCGCTTGCTCAACGCTGCCGAGCAATTGCAGGCGCGCAGCAGCGAATTCATCGCCGCCGCCGGCGAGACCGGCGCCATGGCGAACTGGTATGGCTTCAACGTGCGTCTGGCGGCCAATATGCTGCGCGAAGCGGCGTCGATGACCACCCAGATTACGGGGGAAGTGATCCCCTCCGATGTTCCCGGCAGTTTCGCCATGGCCTTGCGCCAGCCTTGCGGTGTGGTGCTGGGCATCGCGCCGTGGAACGCTCCGGTGATCCTCGCCACGCGCGCCATCGCCATGCCGCTGGCCTGCGGAAACACCGTGGTGCTCAAGGCCTCGGAGCTGAGCCCGGCAGTGCACCGCCTGATCGGCCAGGTATTGCAGGACGCCGGCCTGGGCGATGGCGTGGTCAACGTCATCAGCAATGCCCCGGCCGATGCCGCCGCGATTGTCGAGCGATTGATCGCCAACCCGGCCGTGCGGCGGGTCAACTTCACCGGCTCGACCCATGTCGGGCGGATTGTCGGCGAGCTCTCGGCGCGTCACCTCAAGCCGGCGTTGCTGGAGTTGGGTGGCAAGGCGCCGTTGCTGGTGCTCGACGATGCCGATCTTGACGCGGCTGTGGCGGCGGCGGCCTTTGGCGCCTATTTCAACCAGGGCCAGATTTGCATGTCCACCGAACGCCTGATTGTCGATGCCAGGGTCGCCGATGCGTTCACCGCCAAGCTGGCGGCCAAGGTCGCGACCCTGCGTGCGGGTGACCCTGCTGCGGCGGATTCGGTACTCGGTTCCCTGGTGGACGCCAGCGCCGGCACACGCATCAAGGCCCTGATCGACGATGCCCTGGCCAAGGGCGCGCGACTGGTGATAGGCGGCCAGCTCGAGGGCAGCATCCTGCAGCCGACCCTGATCGATGGCGTCACCGAACACATGCGCTTGTACCGCGAAGAGTCCTTTGGCCCGGTGGCCGTCCTGCTGCGCGGAGACGGTGATGAAGCCTTGTTGCGCCTGGCCAACGATTCCGAGTTCGGCCTGTCGGCGGCGATCTTCAGTCGCGACACCGGGCGCGCGCTGGCACTGGCGCAGCGGGTCGAGTCGGGTATTTGCCATATCAACGGCCCGACCGTGCATGACGAAGCGCAGATGCCGTTTGGTGGGGTCAAGTCCAGTGGGTACGGCAGCTTTGGTGGCAAGGCGTCCATTGAGCACTTCACGCAATTGCGCTGGGTGACCTTGCAGAACGGGCCACGGCATTACCCGATCTGAGCAGTTGCTGCGACATAACAATAACAAGGCGGCTGTGATCCGCCTTGCTGGAGGACATCCTTGTGAGTTCCGAATTCCGACCGCAACCCCAGCCCGCACCGCGATACCGCGAGGTCTCCATCGGCCACGCACCGGTGGCGGTCACTGAAGAACACGGCGTGTTGCACATGCGCTCCCTGGAGCCCCTGGCCGAGTTGCCGGCGCGCCTGCTCGATCGCCTGGTGCATTGGGCTCGGGTACGGCCCGAGCAGACGTTTATCGCGGCACGCCAGGCCGGTGGGGATTGGCGCCGTGTCAGCTACCGCGAGATGCTCGACAGCGTGCGCGCAATTGCCCAGGGCCTGCTCAGCTACGGGCTGTCGGCGCACAAGCCGCTGGCCTTGCTGTCCGGCAACGACATCGAGCATTTGCAGGTTGCCCTCGGCGCCATGTACGCCGGTATTCCGTACTGCCCGGTCTCGCCGGCGTACGCGTTGTTGTCCCAGGATTTCGCCAAGCTGCGGCATGTCTGTGACTTGCTGCAACCCGGGCTGGTGTTCGTCAGCGATGCGGCGGCCTACCAGCGTGCGATCGAGGCCGTATTGCCGGCCGAAACCCCGTTGATCTGCGTGCGTGGCCAAGTGCCCGGGCGTAGCCAGACAAGCTTCGCCAGCCTGTTGCACACGCCGGGGGGCGCTGAGGCCGAGCAGGCCTTCAATGCCACCGGTCCCGACAGCATTGCCAAGTTTCTCTTCACCTCGGGCTCGACCAAATTGCCCAAGGCCGTGATCACCACCCAGCGCATGCTCTGCGCCAACCAGCAGATGCTGCTGCAGACGTTTCCGGTGTTCGGTGAGGAGCCTCCGGTGCTGGTGGACTGGCTGCCGTGGAATCACACCTTTGGCGGCAGCCACAACGTCGGCATTGTGCTCTACAACGGTGGCACCTTTTATCTGGACGACGGCAAGCCCACGGTCCAGGGGTTTGCCCAGACCTTGCGCAACCTCAAGGAAATTTCGCCCACGGCTTACCTGACGGTCCCCAAGGGCTGGGAAGAGCTGGTCAACGCCCTGGAACAGGACGCCGAGTTGCGCGAGCGTTTTTTTGCGCGGATGAAACTGTTCTTCTTCGCCGCCGCCGGCCTGTCCCAAAGTATCTGGGATCGCCTCGATCGCGTAGCCGAACAGCACTGCGGTGAACGCATCCGCATGATGGCCGGGCTGGGCATGACCGAAGCCGCGCCGTCCTGCACCTTCACCACCGGGCCGTTGTCCATGGCCGGCTATATCGGTTTGCCCGCGCCGGGCTGCGAGGTGCGCCTGGTGCCGGTGGACGGCAAGTTCGAAGGGCGCTTTCGCGGGCCGCATATCATGCCGGGATACTGGCGGGCGCCCCAGCAAACCGCCGAAGTGTTCGACGAACAGGGGTTCTACTGTTCAGGAGACGCGATCAAGCTCGCCGATCCTCGGCAGCCGCAACTGGGCCTGATGTTCGATGGGCGAATTGCCGAGGATTTCAAGCTCTCTTCCGGGGTGTTTGTCAGCGTGGGTCCGTTGCGCAATCGCGCGGTGCTCGACGGCTCGCCCTATGTGCAGGACCTGGTGATTGCCGCGCCCGATCGCGAGTGCCTCGGAGCACTGGTGTTCCCCAGGCTCTACGAATGCCGTCGGCTGGCGGGCCTGGACGCCGCCGCCAGCGACGCCGACGTGCTGGCCAGCGCGCCGGTGCGCCAGTGGTTCGGCGACTGGTTGCAACGCCTCAATCGCGAGGCCACCGGCAATGCCAGTCGCCTGGAATGGATTGCCTTGCTCGACGAGCCGGCGTCCATCGACCGTGGGGAAATTACCGACAAAGGTTCGATCAACCAGCGCGCCGTGCTGCAATGGCGCGCGGCCAAGGTCGAGGCGTTGTATCGCGGCGAAGAGTCGACGATCCTGCGCGCCGAGCCGAAACCTTGAACGGGCAGTATTCGGCATTTGCCGATGTGGCGATTTTCGAGGCCGTGCGCACCCCCTGGATTGACCTGGGTGGAGCACTGTCTCAGGTCTCACCCATCGACCTGGGGATCAAGGTCGGCCGTGAGGTCATGGCCCGGGCGGGTATTGAACCGCAGGCAGTGGACAGCGTCCTGGCCGGCTCCATGGCCCAGGCCAGTTTCGATGCCTACTTGCTGCCACGGCATATCGGCTTGTACAGCGGGGTGGCGCAAGCGGTCCCGGCACTGGGGGTGCAGCGCATCTGCGCCACCGGTTTCGAACTGTTGCGCCAGGCTGCCGGGCAACTGCGGGACGGCGTGCAACTGGCCTTGTGTGTGGCCAGTGAATCCATGTCGCGCAACCCCATCGCGGCTTACACCCACAGGGGCGGGTTTCGTCTTGGCGGCGAGGTCCAGTTCAAGGATTTTCTGTGGGAGGCCTTGTACGACCCGGCTCCGGGCCTGGACATGATCGCCACGGCCGACAACCTGGCGCGCCGTTATGGCCTGGGCCGCGAGGCGGTGGACCGCTACGCCTGCGCCAGCCACCAGCGAGCGTTGCAGGCGCAGCGTGACGGCGCTTGGGTTGACGAGGTGGTGGCGGTCGATAACCAGCTATTCGAGCTTGAGGGATACCAGCCCAGAGGCATCAGCCTGGCGCGTCGGACCGCTGCCGTCAGCGAGGACAGCCACCCTCGGCCCACCGACCTTGCGAGCTTGAAACGCTTGCACGCCGTGCATCCCGGCGGCGTGCAAACCGCCGGCAACAGTTGTGCCGTGGTGGATGGCGCGGCGGCGGCGTTGGTGGGCCGCGCCTCGGCCTGCACGCGGCCGGCCCTGGCGCGGTTGCTGGCCAGCGCGGTGGTCGGCGTGGCCCCCGAGTTCATGGGCATCGGCCCGGCACCGGCGATTCGTCTGCTGCTGCAACGCAGCGGGTTGAATCTGGATGACATCGGCCGCTTCGAGATCAACGAAGCCCAGGCCGCCCAAGTGCTGGCGGTGGCCCATGAACTTGAGCTGGACAGCGCCCGCCTCAACGTCCAGGGCGGTTCGCTGGCACTGGGGCATCCACTGGCTGCCACTGGCCTGCGCCTGGTCATGTCCCTGGCCCGACAACTGCGTCAGCACAACCTGCGCTACGGGATTGCCGCGGCGTGTGTGGGCGGCGGGCAGGGCATGGCGCTGCTGATCGAGAACCCTGCTTTTCGCGCTTGAGTACGTGATTCTTTTTAGTCGATGAGGTGTCCCGATGTGGAGCTATGAGGCGCCCCTGCGCGATATGCAATTTGTCCTCGAACACTGGTTGCAGGCGCCCGACAGCTGGCGACGCAACCCGGCGTTCGAGGCCCTCGACCTGCCGCTGGCATTACAAGTATTGGAGGAGGCGGCACGCTTCAGCCAGGGCGTGCTGGCGCCGTTGAACAGCCACGGTGATCGCCAGGGCTGCCGCTGGCAGGCGGGCCAGGTCAGCACCCCGGACGGCTTCGTCGAGGCCTATCGTGCTTACGTCGAGGGTGGTTGGCCGGCGCTGGCGTGCGCCGAAGAGCAGGGCGGGCAGGGCCTGCCGCAACTGCTCGATGCGGCGCTGCAAGAGATGCTCTACGCCAGCAACCATGCCTGGGCCATGTACACCGGGATCGCCCACGGCGCCTACCTGTGTCTCAAGACTCACGCCGCCCCTTGGCTGCAGGCACGCTACTTGCCGGAGATTGTCAGTGGCCAGGCGTTGCCCACCATGTGCCTGACTGAGTCCCAGGCTGGCAGCGATGTCGGTTTGCTGCGCTGCCGCGCTGAACCCCAGGCGGATGGCAGCTATCGCTTGAGCGGCAGCAAGCTGTTTATCTCCGGCGGTGAGCATGACCTCACGGCCAATATTCTGCACCTGGTGCTGGCGCGCCTGCCCGATGCGCCGCCGGGCAGTCGCGGCATTTCACTGTTCCTGGTACCCAAGCAGCTGGACGATGGCCGGGCCAATGGTGTGCATTGCGACGGTATCGAACACAAGATGGGCATCAGGGGCAGCGCCACCTGCTCCCTGGTATTCAACGCCGCCCAAGGCTGGCTGATCGGTGATGCCAATCAGGGCCTGGCGGCGATGTTCGTGATGATGAATTCGGCGCGCCTGCATGTCGGCCTGCAAGGTCTGGGGCATGTCGAGGCGGCTTGGCAAAATGCCCGGCAGTACGCTGCCGAGCGTGTGCAGATGCGTGCACCGTCAAGGCCCGAAGACGTGGCGGCCCAGGCCGCTGACCCGATCCGTTATCACCCGGCCATGCGCCGCGTGTTGCTGGAGCTGCGCACCACCAGCGAGGGCATGCGCGCCATCGGCTATTGGGCGGCGCACCTGCTGGATCAAGCCGAGCATGGCCAGGATTCGTCGGCCGCCCGGTTGGCGCCTTTACTGACGCCCATCATCAAGGCGTTTTTCACCGAGCAGGGCTTTCGTCAGGCGAGCAATGCGCTGCAGGTATTCGGCGGTTACGGCTATGTCACCGAGTTCGCTATCGAGCAAACCCTGCGGGACAGCCGCATCGCGATGATCTACGAGGGCAGTAACGAGATCCAGGCCAATGACCTGTTGCTGCGCAAAGTGCTGGGGGATGAAGGTCGAGCCTTTGGCCTGCTGCTGGCCGAGTTGCGTGCCGAGGCCGGGCAGGGCGTGCAATATGTCGAGTGCGCAGGGTTCTCCCGCGCATTGGGCAGCCTGTGCGACGCGCTGGCCAGTGTGGTGAGCGCCGTGCATGAACGCGCGCAGGAAGACAGTGAATACCCCTATCGGGCCGCGCCGGATTTCCTCCAGCTCTGTGGCGTGGCGTTGCTGGCCTTTGCCTGGGCGCGGGCTGCGCGGGTCTCCAGGGCATTGCCCGAAGACGATCCATTGCGTGCCGCCAAGCTGCAAAGCGCCGGGTTCTTTTTCGATTACCTGCCGTCGCGGCTGGCGCAACACCTGGGTGCCATAGAGGGGGCGCGCGCCGCGCTGGCGTTCGTCTGACGGGATCGGATGCTTGCGGTACTATGGCAGGCCACGTTTTCTGGAAGTTGCTTGGATGAGTAAGCCCGGTCAATTGGTGCTGGTTGCACTGCGCAAGATGATTGCCAACGGGGAGTTGGTGGCGGGGGAGCGCCTGATGGAAACCCCTACGGCGCAACGCTTTGGTGTGTCGCGCATGCCGGTGCGCATGGCATTTCGTACCCTGGAGCAGGAAGGGCTGCTGGTGCCGTTTGGCGGGCGCGGCTATCAGGTGCGGTCGGTCAGCGCCAGCGACATTGCCGGCGCCGTCGAAGTGCGCGGTGTGCTGGAAGGCCTGGCTGCACGGCAAGCCGCCGAGCAGGGTCTTTCCGACGCGGCGCGTGCGGCGCTGGAGCGCTGCCTGGTGGAAGGCGACCAACTGTTCGAGAAAGGCTACGTGACCGAAGATGACCTCGAGGTTTACCACGATCTGAACATGCGCTTTCACCAGGTCATTGTGGAGGGCAGCCACAACCCCGCGATCACGGATGCGCTGGCACGCAATGATCACCTGCCCTTCGCATCGGTGACCGCGCTGGCGGTGGATCGTGAGGACATGGCTCGTGAATACCGACGCTTCAACTATGCCCACATGCAGCATCACTCGGTGTTCGATGCCCTGGTCAATCGCCAGGGCGCGCGCGCCGAAGCCATCATGCGCGAACACGCCAATGCGACATTGCGTTATGCCGAGATCTTCAGTTCAACCACCGCCGACGCGCGCATGAAGGTGATTTTGCCCGCGTCGTGACACGGTTCAGATGTCCAGCACCAGCAGTGGCGTTTTCGAGCGTGAGCAGCAGGGCGTGAACTGGTCATTCAGCGCCTGTTCCTGCTCGGTGAGGAACAGGTCGCGGTGCTCGGGGATGCCGTCCAGCACACGGGTCAGGCAGGTGCCACAGATCCCTTGTTCGCAGGACACGGCAATCTCGATGCCTTGGCTTTCCAGGACCTGGACCACGGTTTTGTCGGCGGGGATCGTGAAGACCTGGCCGCTGCTACCGAGCTTCACCGAAAAGCTCCCGTCGAGGCTGTTGTCCACTGGCGCCGCCGAGAAGTACTCGCGATGCAGGCAGTCCTCCTGCCAGCCCTGTGCCCGTGCGCTGTCGAGCACGTGTTGCATGAAGCCGCCGGGGCCGCAGACATACAAGTGCACATCGTCTGCGGGCGCAGCCAACACCTCGGCAGTCTTGAGGGCCGTGTGGGGCTGCTCATCGAAATGCAGGAACACGCGCTCGGCAAACGGTGACGCCTTGAGCCGCTGTACAAACGCAGCACGCTCACTGGCGCGAGCACAATAATGCAGGTCGAAGTCCGCACCTGCATGGGCCAGGCGCTCGGCCATGCACAGGATCGGGGTGATGCCGATGCCGCCGGCGAACAGCAGGCTGCGTCGCGCTTCATGGGCCAGGGGGAATAGATTGCGTGGTTCGCTGATCGTCAGGTGGGCGCCCTCGTGTACCTGCTCGTGCAAGCTGCGCGAGCCGCCGCGAGAAGCCGGGTCGTTGAGTACGCCGATCAGATAGCGATGACGCTCTTCGGGGTGATTGCACAGCGAATACTGGCGCACCAGCCCGTCCGGCAGATGCACGTCAATGTGCGCGCCGGCACTGAAGGCGGGCAGCGGCTGGCCATCGACCCTGGCCAGTTCATAGCTGCAAATGTCTTGGGCTTCGTTATTACGGGATACCACCACCACATCGATCATGTTCGGTCCTCGCAGTGTTGTCGCGCCGTTCAGGCGGTGGTGGTCGTGATCAGTTGTGGTTCGAGGGTGCGTTCCTTGGCGATCAGTCGCTCCAGGATTTTGCGCGACTGCACGCCGCCGGCATCGATATTCAACTTGAGCAGGTTGCGTTGCGGGTGGGCGAGCAGGTTCTGCTGCTGACGTTCGAGCATCTCCAGGTCTTCGCTGAAAATCTTCCCTTGGCCTTCGCGAATGCTGGCGGTCAGCGCCTCATCGTGAGGGTTGAAGTTGCGCGCCATGCCCCAGAAATACCAGATCGACGTCTCGGTTTGCGGGGTGATGAAGTCGACCACGATGCTTGCCGCCTTGTGTTCGGGCGCTGCGTGGTAGCCGCCCTTGCCGGCGTGGGCCACGCCGACTTCGATCAGCACATGGCTGGGCGGGGTGAAGCGACAGATCTGCCAGCGGTCCACCGGCACATCGTCGGCGAGGTTGTTGCCGCGCAGGGCCATGCGCCAGAACGGCGGAGCCATGATGTTTTCCATGTGCCGGGCGGTGACGACTTCGTCGCCTTCAACCGTGGTGACGGGAGGCGCTTCATCGATTTCCTTTTGGCCGATGCTGGAAGCGTGGACGTAGGTTTCGTGGGTCAGGTCCATCAGGTTGTCGATCATCAGGCGGTAATCGCACTGGATGTCAAACAGCCCGCCGCCGTACGCCCACTGGTCACTCACTGCCCACTCCAGGTGATGAATCAGCGCCGGGTCGGCAAGGGCCTGATCGCCGGGCCATACCCAGATAAAGCCATAGCGTTCAACCGCGGCAAAGGTCTTGTTGCACGGAAAACCACGCACCCGCTGCCCGGGCATTTCGACGGTCTTACCGTCGGCCCCCATGACCAGGCCGTGATAGCCACACACCAGGTTGCCATTTTCGACATAACCCAGTGAAAGCGGTGCGCCGCGATGGGGGCAGAAGTCTTCGACGGCTACGACGCTGCCTTGCGAGCCACGATAAAACACCATTTTTTCACCGCAGATCTGCCGACCCAGGGGTTTTTGGGCGATTTCATCGGGTGTGCAGGCGACGTACCAAGTGTTTTTGGGGTACATGGCGACTCTCTGGCTGGTTAATTATTTTTGTTTAATGGATCCATTAGATTTCCAGAGCTGCTATGAGTCAATATATATGGCAGTGATTTTGAGGTTATTATGGGCGATTATCGACCAATGGATTCTTATTGGATCCATTGAGTGGGCGGCGTTTGGTGCGCTGATGGCAAAGAAAGGCCTGCCAAAAAATACCCTGTCTAGATCAGCGGGCGTAGCCAAGCCCTTCACCGGACATCCGCTACTTTTTTGCGCAGAAATGGGAAGTTGCTGCGTCATTTGGTAGCAAATCGCTTTACCCGCTTTGCGCAATTTCCCCCACCCGAACGGAAGACTTCATTTAAATCAATGACTAATGTTCTGCGGCAAATGTTGGCACGCGTTATGCCTTTTTGTATTCGTGGATAATTGGATACAAAAATACAAAGAGGCCGCCAATGCAATTTGCTCCCGCTCACGTTGACCGCCAGCCCCTCACTGCCGAGGAGGAGGCCTACAACTTCCTGCTCGACGCCATCTGCGGCGGTCGTTTCCGCAAGGGCGATCGTCTGATCGCCGAGGATATCGCCGGCGAGATCGGCATGAGCCGCATGCCGGTGCGTGAGGCATTCCGCCGCCTGGACGCCCAAGGCCTGGTGACGCTGCGGCCCAATCGCGGTGCCATCGTCAGCGGCCTGGATATCGCGGAGCTGCACGAGGTGTTCGAGATGCGCAGCGCACTGGAAGGCCTGGCGGTGCGCGTCGCGGTCAGCCGTATCGGTGAGCGCCAGATGGCGGCTCTGGAGCGGCTGCTGGACGAGATGGATGACTACCGCGACGAGAGCGCCGCGTGGGTCCGTTGCCACCGTGCCTTTCACGAATACCTGTGCGGGCTCAGCGGCCGGCCACGCTTGCTCAAGCAGATTTCGGCGTTGTATTCGCTGGTGGAAGCGCCCATGCGCTTGTGGCTGCAGCACAGCGAAAAACCCCTCAGCGCACGCCAGGAACACGCGGTAATCCTCGACGCGATTCGCGCCGGTGACGCCGCCGGTGCCGAAGCTGTGGTACGCGAACACATCGAAAGCACCGTGCCGCTGCTGATTCAATTTCTGCAATTGGAAAAATAAAAGAGGCGGGTTCCAACCCGCCCATGTTTAGACGTTGATTCCTGCCCCGTTATTTAACGAAGTGGAGTGTCTGGTCATGCATAAACAACACCGCGCCTTGCTGGTGGCTGTCACCCTGGGTCTCTGTACACAATGGGCCAGCGCCGCAGTCCAGGTGCCTGAGCGCCTGAAGAGCGTCGACAAACTCACCTATTGCTCGGGGATGGATTCACCGCCCCTGGTGTCCTTCGACGAATCTCAGAAACCGCGTGGGCTCACCGTCGACCTGGGCCTGGAAATCGCCAAGCGCCTGGGCAATAAAACCGTGCAATGGCGGGTCATTCCGTTTTCCGGCCTGGTGCCGGCGCTGCTTGCCCAGCAGTGCGACATGATCGTCGACCAACTGTTCGACAAACCCGAGCGGCGCCAGGTGATCGACATCGTCAACTACATGTACTCCAGCCAGTCGGTGGTGGTGCCCAAGGGCAACCCCAAAGGCATCAAGACCCTGGATGACCTGTCGACGCGCAAGGTGGCGGTGCTCAACGGCTCTACCATCAAGACCCTGCTCGACACCCAGAACGAGAGCCTCGCCAAGGCCGGCAAGCCACCGATGAAACTGGTGGTCTACAACACTGACACCGATGCGTTCCAGGCGCTGCGCATCAGCCAGGTTGACGCCTATGGCACCACCGTGGAAACCGCCGGTTACTACGCGGCGATGGCCCCGGAGCTGTTTCAGGAAGGGGTGCCTGCGTTCAGCCGCATCCTCACCGGCCTGGGCATGCGCAAGGACGACCCGCAACTGACCGCCGCCGTGCAGCAGATCATCAGCGACATGCGCAGCGACGGCAGCTATGTGCAATTGCTCAACAAATGGCATGTCAGCAGCGACACACTTGACTGAGGTTCTACCACGATGAATTTCAATTGGGATGTGTTCTGGCAATACCTGCTGCAGCCCAGTGGGGTCTACCTCACCGGGCTGTGGCTGACGTGCCTGATCAGCGTGCTGGCGATGCTGCTCGGCTGTGCGCTGGGCCTGGCGGCGGCGCTGTTGCGCCTGTCGAAGAACCCGCTGCTGCACTTGCCGGTACGCCTTTACGTGTGGCTGATGCGCGGCACGCCGCTGCTGGTGCAGATCGTGTTTTTGTACACCGCACTGGCAGCGGGCGGGATCTTCCGCTTCGAGGACATCGAGCTGTTCGGGCTGATCATCCCCGGCAATATCCAGGCGGCGATCATCGCCCTGGGCCTGAATGAAGGCGCGTACATGGCCGAAATCATCCGCGCCGGCATTGGCGCGGTGGACAAGGGCCAGTACGAAGCCGGGCGTTCCCTGGGCATGGGGTTCGGCAAGCTGATGCGGCGCATCGTGCTGCCCCAGGCGTTTCGAGTGATCGTGCCGCCGCTGGGCAATGAGTTCAATGTGATGCTCAAGAACACCACCCTGGTGAGTGTGATCGGCGTGCAGGAGTTGTTGCTCAGCACGCAGATGGTGACCTCGGCGACGTTTCGCGTATTCGAGTTGTACCTGGTCGTCGCGATTTACTTCCTGACCCTGACCACGTTGTGGGGCTTTTTCCAGCGCTGGCTCGAACACCGTTTCGGCCAGTCCGATCGACCTTCGGCGCCACCTCCGGCCGCCAGCCGCATGTTCGGTCGCAGCACCCTTAAACTGCTGAGGGGACGTTAACCATGGCGCACCAAAGTGAAGAGCTGATCATTGACGCACAGGATATCCAGAAGTCGTTCGGCGAGTTGCAGATCCTCAAGGGCATCTCCCTGCAAGTGCGGCGTGGCGAAGTGGTGGTGCTGATCGGCGCCTCCGGCTCCGGCAAGACCACCTTTATCCGCTGCATCAACCTGCTGGAAGACATCCAGGGCGGGCGCATTCGCGTCAACGGCCGCGCCATGGGCTATCGCGAACGCGCCGATGGCAGCCTGGTGCGCGATTCGGAGCGCAACATCGCCCGTCAGCGCCGCGACATCGGCATGGTGTTCCAGCGCTTCAACCTGTTCCCGCACATGACCGCATTGGAAAACATTATCGAAGCGCCGATCCAGGTGCTCGGCGTACCGCGTGCCCAGGCGCTGGAACAGGCTCGGGGCTTGCTGGCACGTGTCGGCCTGGCGGACAAGGCCAGCCACTATCCGTCGATGCTCTCCGGTGGTCAGCAGCAACGGGTGGCGATTGCCCGTGCGCTGGCGATGAAACCCCAGGCGATGCTGTTCGACGAACCCACCAGCGCCCTCGACCCGGAAACCGTCGGCGAAGTGCTGCAGGTGATGAAGGAGTTGGCCGAGGAGGGCATGACTATGGTGGTGGTCACCCACGAAATGGGCTTTGCCCGTGAAGTGGCCGACCGCGTGGTGGTGCTCGACCAGGGCGAGCTGATCGAACAAGGGCCGCCGGAGCAGATTTTCAGCCGTCCCAGCCATCCGCGTACCCGGGCGTTTCTCAGCCGCGTGTTATGACCTTTTTTTGAAGAGCCTTTGCCATGTTGAAATTCTCCGCTCATGAATACCCCTACCCGTCGCAACGCCAGAGCGTATTTGCCCGTCGCGGCATGGTTGCGGCGTCCCAGCCGCTGGCGGCCCAGGCCGGCATCGAAATCATGCAAAAGGGCGGCAATGCCATTGATGCCGCCATCGCCACCGCCGCTGCGCTGACCGTTGTAGAACCTACCGGGTGTGGCCTGGGCGGCGATGCCTTTGCGCTGGTGTGGTGCAAGGGCCAGTTGCATGGCCTGAACGGCAACGGCCATGCGCCGGCCGCCTTGAGTATCGAGGCGGTCAAGGCGGCAGGGCATCAACAGATGCCGCTGTACGGCTGGACCTCGGTGACGGTGCCCGGTTGCCCGTCGGCGTGGGCCGAGTTGTCCAAACGCTTCGGTAAATTGCCGTTTGCTGATTTGCTGCAGCCGGCCATCAGCCTGGCGCGCGACGGTTTCCCGTTGTCGCCGGTGGTCGCCCATCAATGGCAGATCTCCTTGAACGAATTCAGCCCGCACCGCGATGACGTACTGCAAGCCTGGTTCGACACCTTCCTCATCGATGGGCGCGCGCCCCGGGCCGGCGAGATTTTCCGCAACCCGGCCCAGGCCCGTACCCTGGAAGAACTCGCCGCCACCGGCTGCGAAAGCCTGTATCGCGGCGCTCTGGCCGAGCGCCTGGATGCGCATTCGCGCGCCAGCGGTGGTTACCTGCGCGCCAGCGACCTCAAGGATTACCGCGCGCAGTGGGTGGAGCCGATCCACATCAATTACCGGGGCGTGGATGTTTGGGAAATCCCGCCGAGCGGCCAGGGCCTGGTTGCACTGATGGCGCTGAAGATCCTCGAAGGCTTCAACTTCGATCACCGCGACAGCCAGCAAACCTGGCATCGCCAGCTGGAAGCCATGAAGCTGGCCTACAGCGACGGCCTGCATTACATCACCGACCCAGCGCACATGCGCGTGGCGGTGGCCGACTTGCTGAGTGACGACTACAGCACCCGTCGCCGTGGCGAGATCGGCGAGCAGGCGCAGCCGCCCAAACCCGGCACCCCCCATGCCAGCGGCACGGTGTACCTGGCGACCGCCGACGCCGAAGGCAATATGGTTTCGTTCATCCAGAGCAACTACCACGGCTTCGGCTCCGGCGTGGTGCTGCCCGACAGCGGCATCGCCTTGCAGAACCGCGGGCAGGAATTCAGCCTCGATGAGTCCCATGCCAATTGCCTGGCACCGGGCAAGAAAACCTTCCACACCATCATCCCGGGTTTTCTCAGCAAGGACGGCCAGGCCCTTGGCCCGTTCGGCGTGATGGGCGGCTACATGCAGCCCCAGGGCCATGTGCAGATGGTGATGAACCTGGTGGACTTCGGCCTCAACCCCCAGGCGGCCCTCGACGCACCGCGCTGGCAATGGCTGGGCGACATGAAGGTCGGCATCGAACACGGCGCGTCCCGCGACCTGGTCAATGCGCTGGCGCGGCGTGGGCACAAGGTGCAGACCGACAGCGACCTGACCGACTATGGGCGTGGGCAGATCATCCTGCGTGACCCCGCCACCGGCGTGTTGTGCGGGGGCACTGAGCCAAGGGCGGACTCACATATCGCGGTTTGGTGAGCGGCTACACAAGCGCTGAGCCAGACGGATAGTAACGAAGGGGTTGATGAGTTGTTCGATCTTCGCTGCGGCGGGTTGGTGCTCGTTGGAGTAAGGATTGAACCTCACAACTCAGGCCTCTGTTCCATCTGCTATCTGATTCTGGACACCCTTACTCGTGCAACCCGTCCTAAAGAGCCAGCGTCCATGACCGAGAGGAGGACCTTTATTACCTCGCTGGTAAATACCATGGCATTGTCAATTTCTCTGATAATAATCGTCTTTTTTCAATTAGATAAAAGCGCCTAAATTCCACCTCCACAACGTCGGCATGTCCATGCAAGGGAGCCCGGAGGGTGGAAATTGCTTGGTCGAGAACAAGACTCTTTGAGTCTGGATGCACCCTATATGTTCTTAAACCCTATCTTGGCAGGAGGTTCCATGGCCCCTCGAAATGTACTGATCACTGGCGCAGCAGGTGGTGTTGGTCGCGCGTTGGTTGAGCGTTTTTTAAATGAAGACTTCAGGGTTTTCGCGACAGATCTGGACGCGAAAAAGCTCGCAGACTTACGGGTTAAATATCAGGTATCAGGCATTTTTTGCGGTGATATCCGCCAACCCGCCGTGTGTGCTGCGGCCGTTAATGCAGCCGTTATGGCGATGGGCCGACTGGATGTATTGATCAACGCCGCAGGAGTATGGCGCGAAGGTCCGGTTGAAGATTTTACCGAAGAGGATTTCGACCTCGTTCTGGACGTAAACCTAAAGGCTACGTTCTTCATGTGTTCAGCCGCTATTCCCCATCTGAAATTATCAGAGGGTTCCATCCTGAATATTTCAAGCGATGCCGGCCGGCAAGGCAATCGAAACGCCGCAGCTTATTGCGCAAGCAAGGGCGGCGTGACCCTGCTGACAAAAACCCTGGCATTGGACCTGGCACCCTTTGGCGTGCGCTGCAACGCTATTTCCCCAGGTGATATCGAAACCCCAATGCTCAAATTTCAAGCCACTCAATATGGGCAGGGAGACCCTCAGGCCTACTATCAGGATCTGTTGGACAAGTACCCCCAAGGTGCCCGAGCCCGATTTATCCAGCCGGAAGAAGTTGCCGAGCTGGCGTTTTTCCTGTCCCAACCCGGTGCGCGATCCATCACTGGCGCGGACATGGCGATTGATTGCGGCGTCTCCGCTGGAAACTAACAGTGGCCCATTGATGCCGATATTTGACAAGAGGTAATGATCATGTCGAAAGGTGGAGTTAGTGAGTCGACGGTGGAATTGATCTACTTTCCTGCGCTTTGAAACGATCCCAAACCCTGCGTGGATTGCTGCTTCGACAACCAAGTTCATTAATGAGATCGTCTGTAAGGTCTTTCGGGTGAAAGATGAGGAACCAAGAGAAAACTCCGAGATTGAGCAAAAATATGCCACTCATGCTTATCGCTTTAGACAAAAAGCAATACCTGGAGTCTTGAAAGGCTTTCTATTCATGTTTTGTCTTTTTTTATTAGAGGGGATGGAACTGTCGGCCCCTGGATCACCTAGCGCTGCTTTTTAAGCGTTACGCATAGAAAATGGCTAAACTTCACCCTGGCATAAATTCTTGCGAAGGCGCCATAGGGCGCCTTCATTACATTATTTTTTAGATCAGGTAAGTTTATAGTTAGAGAATCTGGATCAGTTGTCGAAAATACATCCTTTGGTTTGGAGTGACTTTATCACCCATGCACGACTATTATTTTCAATAGCAATATCGCGAAGCTGTTGAGTTTCCGTAGCGTGTTTTGCGCTTGCCTTTTCCAATATCGATTCAGCATCCTCGTAAGGAATGGCTAGGAATCCATCGTCATCTCCAACCACAAGGTCCCCTGGATGAATAACCATTCCGTTAATTGATATAGGAACGTTCACCTCTCCAGGGCCATCTTTGTAAAGGCCTCGATGGGTGACGCCTGCTGCGAAAACCGGGAAGTCACCGTTTCGAATATAGGCGGAGTCTCGTATCGCGCCGTTGATCACAAAACCTTCCAAGCCTTTTTTAACGGCATAGGAGATCATCAACTCACCTGTTAGGGCATTGGTTAGATCACCGCCGCCGTCGACTACGATTACATCACCAGGCTCGGCGATGTCCAAAGCATAGTGGAGCATCAGGTTGTCACCTGGCCGGCATTTCACCGTAAGAGCTATTCCGCTCATCACTCGTCCACTATGCAACGGACGTAGGTCGACGGTAAGCGTCCGGCGAACTCACCTTCCGAACTCCAGCATTAAGGGCGATGGTATCCGCGTATTTTGGTGGACACCATCGCCTCAAGCGACGGTGTCAGGAAGGTGTGTTGCCCGGTCGGTTACGCTGGTGCTGGGCTTCTGAGCATAAGATCAAAGTCAAACCATCAATGATGGATTAGAACAGGTTGCTTGCAAACGATTTTGGCATGACGGTTTTATCCGACATGGTTTATCGAGCATGGCAAATTTGGCGTCGACCGTTGAAGCGCGACGACCGGAGTGGCAGGCATCAGGTGATTACATTAGGTAGGCCATAAATCGTACTCAGCAAGCAAAGCGCGTAGTTTAGTTTCGAATTCGATACCTTTCTTGATGCCAGCGTTGCCTGTGAGGGCTTCTAGCACTCTGGGCTGCTAGGCTCATGATTCAGGACAAAACCTCTATTTAAAAGTAAATGATCTACTGAAGTTACGACGCTCCACGATTGGCGATTTCACGAGCAGCAATGATTACTAGCAACAGGCCACCAGCTATCCCAAGCGTCACAGGCGCCCCCAACTGAGCAGCAATCAGTCCCGCGAACAGTCCACCAATAGCCTCAAAGCCGAAGCGCAACGCGATGTAGAACGCTATAACTCGTCCGCGAAGCGCGCTTGGAGCTCCACTTTGTAGCTGCATATTACTGCTCACATTAGTGATGGTGATCCCAAACCCAAGCACCGCTAAACAACTTAATGCCAGCAGTAGATGGGTAGGTATGGCCAGCCCAAGCAAACCAAAGGCGCACAACACAGCTCCAGCCAATATAAAACGCTGCAAACTCGATGCTGAACCACTTACAGCTAGAACCAAAGTTGCCAAGAAGGCGCCGGCACCTGCTGCGCCCCACAGCCACCCAAGCGTTCGAGCATCCCCCTCATAAACTGTCTTAGCGAGGACGGGCAGCAACGCGGTGTAACATGACGCGAGGAGATTGATAATTGCAACGCTGACCATCAAGCGACGGACTTCAAGCGTTGTCCAGAGATAACGCAACCCTTCGCGGAACACTTCACCTGTTGTGCCACCGGCTTTAGGGCTCGGAGTGGCGCGCACTTTCATTAGCCCTACCAACAGGCACAGAAACGCTAGAGCGGTCAGTAGAAAACAGCCCGCTTCACCTGCTAAAGCAATCAAGAGACCGGCCAAAGGGGGGCCAACAAAGCGAGCTGCATTAATTAGCATTGCGTTAAGAACGAGTGCGTTGGGTAGGTCTGCAGGATCCGGAACGAAGCTTCCGATCAACGCCTGACGAAGCGGGGTTTCCACGGCATTAAGCAATCCAAGTAGTAAGGCCATCAGAGCAATGGTCAAGGCGCTCATCAACTGCGCATAGGCGAGGATCGCAAGTGCCACGGACTGCAGAGCGAGGACACTCTGAACGATAATTAACAGGCGTCGCTTGTCGTGTCTATCCGTCCAGGCGCCCGCCAAAGGGCCAATCAGAAGCTGTGGCGCCAATGTAAGAAAGGTAATGGTGCCGAGTAACACCGTCGACCCTGTCAAGTGGTAGGTCAACCAAGACAAAGCGACTTGTTGAACCCACTTCCCCAGAGTGGAAACGGCTTGTCCTGCAAAATAAATCTGAAAATTACGATGTGCCAACGCCCTCACAGATGAGGGCCACTTACTATGTTGCGTCTTCGTGGTCGGGTCAGGCAAGTAATTGCTCCTGCTTAATCAAGTAGCTGCGCTTACCCGACCCATCCGTTTCAACGGGCCATTTCGGCAGCAAGCAACCTTCTTTCTTCAGCGATTCCAACACCCAAGAACGGTCATTGGTGCCTTGAGCGATTTGCTCCATCTGCTTGTTCTCGGCAGCATGTTTTGCAGCTGCGCGATCATATACCTCAGCGACTTGATCAAATGGCACGCACAGCAGACCGTCATCATCGCCAATAATCAGATCACCTGGCTCGATCACCATACCATCGATTGCAATCGGTACGTTGATCTCACCCGGGCCATCTTTGTAAGGGCAGCGATGTGAAATGCCTGCCGCGAACAATGGAAAATCGTCTTCACCTTTAGCCTTTGCCTGCCCGATAGATTTTGAACGGGCATTACGCTCTCCCTGCAATTGCTCCATGCGGGTCTGCACCGTGTTCTGCGCTCTTCCAGTGATGCGATGCGCGGGACACGTCCAGGCTGAAACCACGGGAACCGGTCTTGCCCTACCAACGGCAGCGCTCGGTTAGCAGCTTCGACGAATGGCTCTAAATTTTTCAACCGATCGCTTGTTTTCCAACCCCCAGTTGAAGTTATTATGCGTAACCCCTGTAGATACAGCGTATCGTACAGCGTTACAATCATAAGAACTGGAGATGGCAATGCGGAAATTCGGCTGGTATTCCGAGCTTGGCCGGAAGGAGAAGCGCACCTACTGGGCATGCTTTGGTGGCCTCGCACTCGATTCGATGGACTCAACGATCTTTGCTTTAGTGATGCCGGTACTCATCACCGTGTTAGGCATCACCAAAGGTGAAGCCGGCATTCTGGGCTCCGTTGCGTTGGTCGGCAGCGCTATAGGCGGCTGGGGAGCAGGATTACTTGCCGACCGTTACGGTCGCGTGCGGATGATGCAGATAACTATTGTGTGGGTAGCTGCTGCGACTCTCATGGCAGGTGCGTGCTCAGAGTTTTGGGAGTTCTTTATTGCTCGTGCGCTTCAGGGTATCGGTTACGGCGGTGAGGCTGCTGTGGGTGCCGTGCTTATCAGCGAAACCATTGCCCCAAGGTTACGCGGTCGCGTTGCTGCTTCAGTGCAGAGCGGTTACGCCCTAGGCTACGCAATGTCCACTTTGGCCATGCCTTTAATCTTCGCATTCGCCCCCGAGCATATTGCTTGGCGCTTGTTCTTCGCGATCGGTGTGTTACCGGCTTTGTTTGTATGGTTTATCCGCAGACTCGTCGTTGAGTCTGACGTTTTCAATGCTAACCAGGAGCTGGCAAAAAAAACGAACAAACGCTCAGACTTCAGAGCAATATTTCGCGGCCCACACCTACGAGTCACGATAATAGGAACGTTGCTAGCCAGCGGAATACTTGGTGGCGCTTATGTCCTCATAACTTGGCTACCAACTTATTTACGTATGGTTCTTGGTCTCCCAATCACATCAACTGCAGGCTATTTGGCGGTAAACATTTTTGGTTCTTTAGTTGGCCCCGTCGTCTACGGAATTCTGAGTGATCGCATTGGTCGCGGTCGAACTTTCATGGTTTTCCTAGCATTGCAAACCGTGAACGTAGCGGTGTATTTGTTCGCCGCTATTAACCCTAGCCTGACGCTGGTAATGGGGTTCGCGTTAGGCCTTTGCCAAGCGGCCCTAGCCTCAGGCCTTACTCCCTCGTTCGCGGAACTCTATCCCACCGCAATACGTGCAAGTGGCGCTGGATTTTGTACCAGTTTCGGGCGTGGTATCGGCTCTATCGTACCCGCCGCGGTGGGACTCCTTTCCACGTCAATACCGTTGGGTACCGCAATGGGCATCTGTGCAATCACTTCTTACGGGATTGGCTTTCTCGCAGCGATCATGCTGCCCAATGCAACGGGGGTCGACATGAGTGCTGCAGATCAGAGCGCAGCAATTATCAACCCTAGAGCCGCGACCGACGAAACCAGTGCGCACTAACCCCAATGTAATTAACAACTGCAGCCAGTCGAGGCCAGTATGATCATAGATATCCATGCCCACTACACAAAGGCCCCACCAGAGCTTGATGCCTATCGTGGTCAGCAGATTACGCGCCTCAATCGTCCAACAAAGGGCTTGTTGGTCATTAGCGATGATCAGATCAGAGAGTCACTCACCGGTAATATTCGCCAAATGCAAGAACGAGGCATTGATCGGCTAATGTTCTCCCCACGCGCTTCCGGGATGGGCCATGATTTCGGCAATGAACTCGTCAGTCGTTACTGGACGGAAGTCAATAACGACTTGATTGGTCGTGTTTGCAACCTGTTCCCGCAGCACTTTTCCCCCGTCTGCCAGCTCCCTCAAACGCCGGGTATCAGCCCTGTCAATTGCCTGGAAGAGCTTGAGCGTTGCGTTAAAGAACTAGGTTTCGTAGGTTGCAACATCAATCCGGATGTATCCGGCAGTGTCGAGCCTTTCACTCCTGGATTAGGGAGTGAGTGGTGGTATCCCCTTTGGGAGAAGATGGTGGAGCTTGACGTCCCAGGTATGGTTCACGCCAGTTCAACCCTCAACCCAGCTTTGGACGTAAACGGTTGTCATTATGTCAACATGGACACGGCTGCGGTCGTGGAGCTATGCCGATCTAGAGTATTCGAAGATTTCCCAACGCTTAAGTTGATCATCCCTCATGGCGGTGGTTCTGTGCCCTATCAATACAGCAGGCATCGTGCTCTCAATCAAGGCTGGGGCGCCCCTCCCTTCGAGGAGCAGATTCGCAAGTTGTATTTTGACATGGCCATCTATGACCAAGATTCAATGGAAATGCTCATCCGTCGAGTAGGTGCAGACCGAGTGCTATTTTCCAGCGAGATGTTCGGAACAGCCAAGTGCTGCAACAGCCACACCGGACGACCGTTTGACGACACCCTCGAGCTCGTTAGGGGAATCGAAAGCTTGAGCGAGGCAGACCTGGCGATGATTTTGGGGGGGAATGCACAACGGGTCTTCAGCAAGGTACAAAATTGGTGAGATGATTACGCTAGGGTGTTTGCGACTTTAAGCACCAATGAACTCACTTTAAAGAGCGCACCATGAGCGAATCCACCATACGTTCAGTCCACCGGGCATTAAGAATTCTTGAAGCTTTTCGCATTCAGGACGAGGGAGTCACTCTAAGTGAAATCGCTCGTCGTACAGAGCTCAATAAAATGACTGCCCTGCGGCTATTGGGCACGCTGGAGGAGTCTAGATATGTTGAACGCCTACCCTCTGGCGGCTACCGTCTCGGGGGAGCCGTAATGCAACTGGCAAAGGTATTCAGCGCATCACTGAAACTGGAAGACTACGTTATGCCTTGCTTGCAGCGCCTTGGCACCAAAAGCGGTGAAAGTGCCTCGTTCTATCGTAGAGATCAAGATCACCGCGTCTGTTTGTTTCGGGTGGACTCGCAACATCGTGTTCGAGCGCAAACTCGTGTAGGTGATCGTGTTCCACTGCCAAAGGGCGCTTTTGGACGCGTACTAATCCGGTACGAGGATGCTGAAAACTGCAAGGCCGGATGTCCAGCGATTGTCATCACGTACGCTGACAATGATCCGGAGTTGGCTACCGTTGCGGCGCCAATTTTTGACTTCACCATGGGTGTTATAGGTGCTGTTGGAGTTTCACTACCCATTTACAGGTACACAGACGAGGTGGCTCTTCGGTTAGCAACGCTCGTACAGGAGGAGGCTGGGTTACTAACAGAACAACTTGGGGGGAGTATTAGTTTTCATCAAGAGGCGCTACCTGATGACTACGTACTCTTTCGAGGAAAGGACGCACTGCAAAATAACGCTCACCTCATAGAGAAACCCGCTATGTAAACAATAAATACACCCAGGTAAACTCTCTACTCAAGTGGCGTGACAATGACGAGTTGCACGCCTACTGGCAACAGTATTGCATCTTCCAAGTTCGCAAAACTTTCTTTTAGTGCGGGCGACGTTGAAATTCGTCCCGCAAACGCTTCGCGCAATTTAAACCAATGAACCAATGAGCCAAGGAGTTTATATGTCGAACGGTTTCCGTGTCTGTCAACGGTCTAAGTGCGTAACAACGTCGTTAGTTTCCGCATTCCGTACAGTGCCTGTAGCAAACGTAAGCGACTCAATGAATCGCATGTCCTCTGGAGGATCAAATCTCCGTCCGATGCATGCAGGGGGAGTGATGGCTGGGCCAGCAATCACGGTAAAATGCCGTCCTGGGGATAATTTGATGCTTCACCACGCGTTAGACATTGCATCACCAGGAGATGTCATTGTTGTCGATGCAGGAGGAGATTTAACAAACGCCTTGATTGGCGAGTTGATGGTTGCATATGCCATTAAACGAAAGCTCGGGGGTATCGTGATCAATGGCGCCATCCGTGATTCGGAAAGCATTGCCGCGGGTAGCTTTCCTGTATTTGCTGCCGGAGTGACTCACCGCGGCCCTTATAAAGATGGCCCTGGCGAAGTGAATGTCCCTATTGCGATAAACGGGATGGTAATTGAACCTGGCGACTTAATATTGGGCGATAGCGACGGATTTGTGTGCGTACCCATTACCCACGCTGAGGATATATTAAAACGGGCATCCGCTAAACATGCAGCAGAAGTTCAACAGTTACTGGATATCGAACATAGTAAAAACAAACGTGACTGGGTTATGGAGTCGCTGCGAGTGAAAGGATGTGTGTTCGAGTAATCAATTTCTGCGCACCGCTAAATAAGCGCCCACGGGCGCTTATTTAACATCCTGTATAGCTCAGGGGTAAAATCCCAAAAACTCGCGAAAATCGAGACAAGAAGCATCAACCTCCATTATTAGCTTTTTTTTCACATCAGAGGTCAGATACTCCTGCTTCAAATGACCTTGTGTGTCGAGCAACCAAGCATCAAGTACCTCACGCACCACTGGGCCAGCGACACGCCCTCCTGCCTCGCCATTCTCGATCATCACTGCAACCACTATCTTCGGATTTTCTGCAGGAGCAAAGCCGACGAACAAGGCGTTGTCTCTATTTCTTTCCGAGGTTTAAGCCGGTTGTATCGTTCACCCTGGCGAATAGCAACAACCTGTGCTGTCCCACTTTTACCCGCGATACGGTACTGAGCACCTACTGCAACCTTCCTGGCAACTCCGCGAGCTGAGTGAAGCACCCCTTGCATAGCCTTATTGATAATTTCCCACTGTTTTGGATCGTGTAGGGTTAAATTTGGTACTGGATGTTCATCTACAAGTGCTTGGCCACCGATATTTAGCGCAAGGCGTGAACGATGCCATATACCTTTACTTGCTATCAAAGATGTAGCACTCGCCAACTGTAATGGAGTAACCTGCATGTAACCTTGACCTATACCGAGAATCAATGTCTCACCTGGATACCAAGATTTGTGCCGTGTTAGCCGCTTCCAATTTTCGGACGGCATGAGGCCCGCAGCCTCCTCTGAAATATCTAACGATCTCTTTTCTCCGATTCCGAACTTGCTAAGATAATCGTGCAGGCGGTCAATTCCTAGACGATGGGTCGTCTCATAAAAATACACATCGTTTGATCGGGCGATTGCTAAATTCAGATCTACCCAACCATCGCCGGCGGGGTTCCAGTTTAGGAATTTGTGATCGTAATTAGGGAGCTGGTAATATCCCGGGTCGTAAATTTTACTATCAAGGCTAATAATTCCTGCGTCTAAGCCTGCAATCGCAACTTGCGGCTTAATTGTAGACCCTGGCGCGTATAATCCTCGCAACACACGATTGAATAGTGGGCGATCAATTGAATTTCGCAGTTCTTTGTACTATTTTGAGCTGATACCTGTCTCAAACAAATTTGGATCGAAACTTGGCTCGCTTACCAACGCTAGAACCTCACCAGTCTCTGGATCTAGTGCAACGACAGCCCCTCGTCGCCCTTTCAATGCTCGCTCCGCAGCTCTCTGCAGGTTTACATCGAGTGTTAACGTAATATTTTTCCAGCGACTGGATCGGTGCGCCGCAGTACTCGCATCACCCGACCCTGGGCGTTAGTTTCAGCCTCTTCATAACCTACATGACCATGCAGTTGTTGCTCATAGAAGTTCTCTACACCAGTTTTGCCTATCGATTGTGTTCCACTATATTCAGTCTGATCAAGATGCTTCGATTCAAACTGATTGATACGCCCGACATAATCCAGAGAGTGCGCAAAAAGTTCCTTAAACGGATACTCGCGGACAAACGGAGCTTCAACCTCAAAACCAGGAAGTAAGAACTGATTTACAACAATGATTGCGATTTGCTGTTCAGTGAGCCCGTACATCAGGGTGACGGGGCCATACACATGACGCCCCCTCTTCAAAACTTTACTAAAAGCAATGCGCTTATCAGCGGGAAGATGCAATATCTGTATAAGAACATCCAGTTATTTTGGAATGTCAGTGCCACGTTCGCGAGTTAGTGTTAGGTTGAAGCTAGATCGGTTTCCCGCCAAAACCACACCATTGCGATCATAGATTGTGCCGCGTTCTGGGGGAATAGGTAGTACGTGGACACGATTATTGTAAGACACAGTTGAGTTGTAGCTGTGCTGAGTAACCTGCAAGTAATAGAGCCTGCATACTAAGATCATTGAGAGAAATAAAACCAGCATGCTACAAAACACCAATCTTTTCTTAACCAGATTGTTCTCGTTTTCATAGTCCTTCAAACGTATCGGATCTAGCATAAGCTGTTGTAACAACCTCTAAATTTTTTGCCTGACACGGAAAACGCCTTCAGAGCGTGGACTGCCTTGAGCCAGGTCTTTATGCTCATAGGCTGTGATGCTTGTCTACAATACATAGAGGCTGAAGCTGAGAACGCCGAGGTGATCAACCGTCGGACCACATTTTCGACTAAGTATCATCGCCTACGCGCGCGTGGTGGGCTCGTGGTACTGATCGGAGAGCTCAGCTCCATTGGCGATTAATCTGGTCAACTGCCTTCCGCCGCCCTTCATCTCCGCATAGGCCAAGTGTCCTCGCATCATGGCCTGCTAAAAATGAAGCTAGTGGTCACGATTTATAATCGAACCGCAACCAATTCATTGGTTGTTTCTCCGATCAGTGCTGCCTGAGGTAGATAACCTACCTATTGAAAATGCGATCCAGCGAATTGCTATCGACAAACGGGCCAAAGATTTTTACCAGTCAAACACGGCGAGGCTCGCCCTCTGCAATTTCGCGTATCAGGCTCAGGTAACGAAGTGCGCCCAGTCCCAGGGGCCGGTTTTTTACCCAGATGATATCGACCCATAGCCGCATCTGACTCGGCATGTAGTCAAACACCACCTCCGTCAAGGCGCCTGACATGATGAGAGGGTGTACCAGCGATTTTGGAAGATATGCCCAGCCTAATCCTTGCTGCACCAGGTCCAGCGTGGCCAGATAATTGTCGCTGTGCCAAATCCGCCGCGACAGCACAACACGTGGATCAGAGTCTGCAGGTCCTCCGGTCGCGACGATGATCTGCCTGACGTTGACCAGTTGCTCCTCACTCAAGGGGCTTTTTTTGCCGGCGGCCGCAGGGTGATCCAGAGCAGCAACCGCGACTAACAACTGGCTCCCCGCCTCAAGAAATGTCTCGCGCTCGTCAAGCCCTGGTCGTTCGAACCCAAGTGCCAATTGCACACGACCTTCATGGAGCATGCGCATCGCTTCTGGATGGGATGCGGAGCGAATCTCGATTTCCAGCGTGGGAAACTCACTAGCGATAATGGAGAGCGGACGATTCCAGATGCCTGTTTGCAACTCCGGCGCCATCGCAAGGACCAAGCGATCTTCCAACCCCTGATGAAGCTGTAGCGCATGGGCGTCCAGCAGATTCAGTTGGCTGGCGACCTGTCGTGCCTGGGGCTCGAGTGCCTTGGCGGCTGGCGTAGGAATGGCTTTGCGGGTTGATCGGTCAAAAAGCAACAAATCCAGCTCGGCTTCAAGCTGCGACACCGCCATGTTGATGGCCGAGGGCACCCGGCCTAATTTTCGCGCCGCCGCCGAAAAGGATCCGCTGTCGATGACCGAGAGGAAAATTTTAAGTGACTCACTGGTAAACGCCATAGGTGTTGTCAAATTTTCTGATGATGATCGTCTTTATGTATCAGGTTTATTCGCCTAGTTTCTACTCTCTTTCAAATTAAATACGTGGGCACACCATGTTGGATACGCAATTTAGAGGGCATGTTGCACTCGTCAGCGGTGCCGGAAGTGAGGCCGGGATCGGAATGGCCATCGCTCGCAGGCTAGGTGCATCCGGAGTGAAGTTGATCATTACTGCGAGCAGCGCTCGTATTCTGGATCGGGTGCAAGAGCTGCGCGCTGAAGGGTTAGATGTTGAAGGCCGACCCGCTGACCTCACTGATGAAAGTCAGGTGCGTGAATTCGGCCTATGGGCAGAGTCAGTCTGGGGGCGGGTCGATATTCTGGTGAATAACGCCGGTATGGCCATGCAAGGAAGCCCTGAGGTTTTCTCGGAATTGGCAGCAATGGAACTGCATGAGTGGAATCTTTCACTGGCCAGAAATTTAACTACGGCTTTTCTTCTGACCCGCGCTGTTTTGCCTGGCATGAAGACGAGAGGTTATGGGCGCATTGTCAATATCAGTTCCACCACGGGCACCCGTTGCAGCAATCCTGGTGAAGCCGCTTATAGCGCCGCCAAGGCCGCGATGGTGGGTATGAACATGGGGCTCGCACTTGAAGTCGCCAAACAGGGAATTACCGTAAACAGCGTGGCTCCGGGATGGATCACCACCTGCTCCACCACGCCGGCCGAAACAGAGGCGGGGCGTTTTACCCCGATTGGGCGCTCGGGCAACCCCCGCGAAGTGGCGGCGGCGGTTGCATTTCTGGCGTCGCCTGACGCCAGTTACATCACCGGTGAAGTCCTGGTGGTGGATGGCGGGAATTGTCTGGTCGAGAACAAATCCCCTCACGCCTGACGTCAAGAATGGGGCTGTCACTGCGCGCTATAAAAGCGCGATGTTTCGAATAATGGGTAAGTTCGCCGTGCCGTATTAATGCATCCGTCAGGCGCCGACAAGCATCAATGCGGTGTTGGATAGTTCCTCTCTGAGCGGCACGGATTTTTAACTGACTTTTGTAATTAACATAGGGTGTTGATCATGTCGAAAAGTGGAATTAGTGAATCAGCGATTGCTGCTTTTACCGCCTCCGAGCGTGCTCGTTTTATAGAAAACAACCCAACGTCAATAGGGCTTGCCAAACGCGCCAAGGCGAATCTGTTCAACGGTGTGCCCATGCATTGGATGAGCGATTGGTCCATGCCTTCGCCACTCTTCGTCCAGCGTGCCAAAGGGGCGCGCTTCACCGATGTTGACGGTCATGAGTACATAGATTTTTGCCTGGGCGACACCGGCACGATGTTTGGTCATTCACCTGATCCTGTTGCTCGCGCAATAGCCGAGCAGGCGAATAATGGCTTGACCACGATGCTGCCTGGCGAAGATGCGGTGGTCTGCGGCGAGTTGCTGGCTGAGCGATTCGGGCTGCCTTACTGGCAGGTGACCGCCACTGCGACGGACGCCAACCGTTATGTGTTGCGCTGGGCGCGCGCGATTACCAAACGCAACGTCTTGCTGGTGTTCGACGGCTGCTATCACGGTACCGTGGATGACGTCATGGTGCGCTATCGCGACGGCAAAACAGTGCACCGTTCAGGTCTTGTGGGCCAAGCCTACGACTTGAGCCAATACAGTCGCTCCATCCCCTTCAACGATGTCGCCGCACTGGAGGCGGCGTTAGCCCAGGGCGATGTGTGCGCGCTGATGTGCGAGCCGGCGATGACGAACATTGGCATGGTCCTGCCGGATCCGGGGTTCATGCAAACGTGTCGAGAGCTGACCCTTAAATATGGCAGCCTGTTGGTCATTGATGAGACGCACACTATTTCCACCGGCCTCGGTGGATGCACGCGCCAGTGGGATTTGAAACCCGACTTTTTCGTGGTGGGTAAACCCATTGCAGGTGGCGTGCCTTGCGCGGTGTTTGGCGTTAGCGAGCCAGTCGCCTCGGCCATGCGCGACGTCCAGAAGACCATCAGCGAAGAGAGCGGCGGGCATGGCCACAGTGGCATGGGAACGACGCTGTCCGCCAACGCACTGGCGATGCGTTGCATGCGCGTCAGTCTAGAAGAGGTCATGACCGAGTCTGCCTACGAGCACATGCTGGCGCTGGCCTCAAGGCTGGCCCAGGGATTTCGAGCGTTGTTCAAGCGGCACCAACTGAACTGGTCGGTAACAGAGTTGGGCGCGCGTTGTGAATTTCAATTCTGTGCCACACCGCCAAGAACCGGTGCGCAAGCCGAGGCGGCTTTTCACGACAGCCTTCAAATGGCGCTGCATCTCTATCTGATCAATCGCGGAATTCTGATCACGCCTTTTCACAACATGACCCTGTGCTGCCCGCAGACACGTGACGCGGATATCGACAGGCTGATCGCTGAGTTGGATAACGCCCTGACCACGCTGCTTGCCCTGCCTGGCGCGCGGGTTATCGCTTGATAACGGCACGTCTGAAAACGCCATTGTTCTTAAATACTGCCAGTCGCTTGAATGAGCGCTAAGAGGTTTGACATGCAATTTGCGGATAAAAAAGAGGCCTTGGATTATCTGGCCGCCCACCCTGAAGTGCTGAGCATCGAGTTGTTCCTTATCGACGCGAATGGCGTTCCACGGGGCAAACTGTTGCATCGCGACGAACTGCTGGCGATCTACGAAAATGGTCGGCCATTGCCCAGTTCCATTCTCGCCTTGACCGTGCAGGGTGAAGACGTAGAAGACACAGGCTTGGTCTGGGAGGTTGCTGACGCCGATTGTTGGACATACCCCTTGGCGGGAAGCCTGACCTTACAACCCTGGCGCACCAACCCCACCGGTCAAGTGCAGGTGAGCATGCACCCGACCCAAGGTATTCCCGCCGCACCGGCGGACCCGCGTCACGTACTGGTGAACACCCTCGAGCGGCTGAAAGCCGATGGATTGCATCCGGTCATGGCGGTTGAGTTGGAGTTTTACCTGCTGGACCGACAACGCGACGTCAACGGTCGGCCGCAGCCGGCGTTGCAGGCCAATGGCGTACGCCCTGTTGCACCACAGGTTTATGGCGTTTACGAGCTGGAGCAGCTGCAACCGTTTCTGGATGACCTCTACGCGGCGTGCGCGCTGCAGGGCTTGCCGGTACGTACGGCGATATCCGAGTACGCGCCAGGCCAGGTCGAGTTGACGCTGGAGCATCGGTTCGACGCACTCCAGGCCATTGATGAAGGCGTACGTTACAAACGCCTGGTCAAGGGTGTGGCCAACAAACATGGGCTGCAAGCGTGCTTCATGGCCAAGCCATTCAGCGATCAGGCCGGCAGCGGTATGCACCTGCACGTCAGCCTTGCCGACGAGCACGGCAATAACCTGTATGCGAGCGAAGACCCACAGGGCACGCCATTGTTGCGGCACTCCATCGGCGGGATGATGGAGACCTTGTTTGACGCTCTGGCGATATTTTGCCCCCACGCCAATTCATATCGACGCTTCCAGGCCGGTAGTTACGCGCCGCTGGCTAAAAGTTGGGGCGTCAACAACCGTACCGTTTCGTTCCGCGTGCCCGGCGGCCCTGCAATCAGTCGGCATATCGAACACCGCATTTGCGGTGCTGATGCCAACCCCTATCTCGCCGCTGCCGCGTTACTGGCGGGCATTCACTACGGCATCACGCATGAAAGCGATCCCGGCGCGGCGATTGTGGGGAATGGCTATGAACAGGCGACCGATTTTCTACCCACCGACTGGCTGACAGCCTTGCAGGCACTGCAACGTTCAACCTGGGCACGTGAGGCGCTGGGCGCTGAGTTCCTGAAGGTGTTCCTGGCGATCAAGTGGCGCGAGTTCCGTGAATTCAATGCTGAAGTCGGAGAACAGGACTGGCGCTGGTACCTCACTCACGCATAAATGCTGGCCCGTCAGTTTGGGATTGCACGGCGTGATCCGCTCACGCCTGCTGAGGTGCTGGATCAACTCAATGTGACACGTGTTGTGCCTTATGAAGCGCACTGCATGTCGATATCAGGCACTAGTGTGCCGTTATGAGGCTATTTTTGCGGTTGGAAGGCCGCGTATTGTGACTCGTCATTGGAGAATGATGATCGCCTGACCCTATAGTCAGAACGTCTTAAAGCCGATCACAGAGAACAATAAAAATGATCAACAGCCCAAGTTCGAAGGATGCAAGCGGCCAGCTGGCGCAGGGTTTCAAGCCGCGTCACGTCACCATGCTCTCCATTGCAGGGATTATCGGCGCGGGGTTGTTTGTCGGGTCTGGGCATGCCATTGCGGCGGCGGGCCCGGCGGTGATGCTGGCCTACCTGTTTTCCGGCCTGCTGGTGGTGCTGGTAATGCGAATGTTGGGAGAGATGGCGGTCGCCAACCCCGACACAGGCTCCTTCTCAACCTATGCCGATCAAGCCATCGGCCGCTGGGCCGGGTTCACCATCGGCTGGCTTTACTGGTGGTTCTGGGTGCTTGTGATTCCCATCGAAGCATTGGCCGCCGGGCATATTCTCAACCAGTGGTTCCCGCAGATCGACGCTTGGCTGTTTGCCTTGTTGTCGATCTTTTTGTTGGTGGTTACCAACTTGTTCAGTGTGTCCAAGTACGGCGAATTCGAGTTCTGGTTCGCGATGGCCAAGGTGGTGGCGATCATAGGTTTTATCGGCCTGGGGGGCGCGGTGTTGATGGGCTGGATTCCCGAACGGGAGGCCAGCGGTTTGAGCCGACTGATGGATGAGCATGGAGGCTTTGCGCCTAATGGTTTGTCGGCCGTCGTCGGCGCATTCATTACCATCATGTTCAGTTTTATCGGCACTGAAGCCGTCACTATTGCGGCTGCGGAGTCCAGCAACCCGGCGCAGAATATCGCCCGAGCGACACGTTCGGTGATGTGGCGCATCGGCGTGTTTTACGTGTTATCGATCTTCGTGGTTATTTCCGTGGTGCCCTGGAATGACCCGTTGCTGGCGTCGGTCGGCTCTTATCAGCGTGCACTGGAGTTGATGAACATTCCCCATGCCAAGCTGCTGGTGGATGTCGTCGTGTTGATTGCGGTGGCCAGTTGCATGAACTCCTCCATCTACATTGCTTCGCGCATGCTGTATTCACTGGGCAAGCGTGGGGACGCGCCAGCCTTGATGAAAAAGACCTCGGCACAGAGTGTGCCCAGGGCTGCGGTGATCGCCAGCACCATCCTGGGCGCTGGCGTGACCTTGCTCAGTTACTTCATGCCGGCTGGGCTGTTCCAGTTTTTGCTGGCCAGTTCGGGCGCCATCGCCTTGCTGGTGTACCTGGTGATCGCCGTTTCACAATTGCGCATGCGCAAGGTATTGCAACAGCGCAATATTCTGCTGACGTTCAAAATGTGGCTGTTTCCCTGGCTCACCTGGGCGGTAATTGTATTTATCTGCTGTGCATTGGCGGTGATGCTTTTAACGCCCGAGCATCGCTTCGAGGTGTCTTCGACGATCGGCCTGGCCTTGCTGATTTCACTGATCGGCGTCATCACCGCGCGGGAGCCCCACTCTGTACAAAAACCGATTCCCGCCGTCTCGCGCCCATGAAAGCACGGCCGGCGCACTGTTATTGGCTTATCCATGGGTGAGTGGTTTTTTTGCCTGCGATTTACGTAATAGACACTTCGGTGTTTTTTTGTCTCGACCGTCACCCGAGTTTTCTACCCAGCAGCCAAGTGCTTATAGCCTCAACCAGTTCCGTCTTGCACTCCACCGGCAACCAATGCCCACCGGGCAAGCTGGTTACACTGAGGTCTGCGCAAGCCGCGCGCATGGGGTCGCCCAACCGATTGCCCTTGATGGTATTCATCGGGTCGTAATCGCCATTCACAAACAACACGGGTAATGACAGGCGGCCGCCATCGGGCGCTCGGTGCGCATAGTCGATATTGGCATCGTCGTTCAGATACCACGCGCAGGGTGCGCGGAAACCATGGGCTTCGAAACTGCGTACCAGTGCAGCGAAGTCCGCCTGCGGCCATAGCGCCAGGTCTGGTTGGGTAGGTGGCGCCCGATGCGCCTCGCCAAACCGTCCACCTTTGCGGGTCACTTCGGCATTTGACGTCACCTTGGAGATATTGGCCGGGTCGCCTCGCCGATAAATCGACGCCAGCGATGCGGCTTTATCCGCATCAAGATCAGCGACAGCAGACGCAAAGTGCGTGTTGTAGTAGCGGTAGTAATCCCATTGACCATCAGGGTACTGGTCCGCCGGATAGAGCGTTCGGTCCACCAGCGGGACGAGCGTGGGCAGTGCATTGGTGCTCGGGAAGTACGGCACCGACACCAGCACCACGCCACGGCTGCGCTGCGGTTGATGGGCGGCCAGTTCACCTGCCACCACGCTGCCCCAATCATGGCCCACCCAGATGGCGGGTGCGCCACCGAGATGGTCATGCAGCTCTGCCATGTCAGCCACGATGTGTGCAAGGGTGTAGGCGTTGATGTCGGAGGGCGCAGAGGAGCCCCCATAGCCGCGCATGTCGGGTGCAACGCAGTGCCAACCTTGGGCAGCGAACGCCTCGATCTGCGCGCGCCAGATCAGGCTTAGTTCTGGCCAGCCGTGCAGGAAGATCATCAACGGCCCATCGGCCGGGCCCGACTCCAGATAGTGCGTGGTATGGCGGGGCGTGCTGTAAAAACGCGAAGTCAGCGTGGAAGTGGTCAAAGGAAATCCTCCTGATTAGCGCACGAACTTTACATAGACAAGCTCAGGGTCATGCTCATCAAGGTTCTCGATTCGCCCGCTCGGTATAAACCCGGCCTTGGCGAGCATGGCCTGGGACGCCAGGTTGGAGGCGTTGGTTGACGCAAACAACTTGGGCGTTTTGCACAACGCTTCTGCGCCCGCCAATAATTGCAGCGCCAGACCCTGGCGTTGATGTATCGGCGACACAACCACCAGCGCAACAAAGTCGTAGCTGAAAAACTCATCAGTCAACACCAGGTAGCCCGTGCATTCACCGGCAATGACGACGACCAGGCATCGCTGGCTAATTACCGCGTCATGGATAAACACGCGTCGATGAGCGTGGGCTGTGGCGTAGGCGTCCAACTCCACCAGGGCGCGCACATCATCAGGCGTGGCCTGGCGGATTAGCCGGTTTTCATGGGCCGGCGAGTGTCGGTCTTGGGCCATTGGAATCACCGTTGGGGCGAATGGGTAATGTATTAGTGTTGAAGGCGTTTGCAGTGTTCAAAAAAAGAACAGCGGGCAAGTGCATCAGCAGCATACAGCCAGCGCTGGCCTTGAGCGCCTCCTTGGCCAGCGCTTTGCTGTCAGCGTGTCAAGCACCAGGCCTGACGCGCAATGCCAGGAAGACCGGGCCGTCCTGGAAGGTACTGGCTTGCAGCTCATCGAGTGGATTGAGCGTATTTGTTCGCACCCCTGGGTTGCTAACGTGTGGAGGTATCAACCTGGTAGTCGATGTAATCTGTCGAGACGATGGTGCTGGTCGTGTTGGCGTCAGGTGTCCAGGTGAAATCCAGGACTCTTGCGGCTTTGATCTGCTCCTGCGAGACGGTGGCCTGGGTGGTAGTGGTAGCGCCTGACTGCTGCAAGTCGTCGTTCATGATACTCATCCTTAAGTAAAGTGCGTGCTTGAATGCGGGTCGACATGGCCCGAAGCGTATGACTGCCGTCATAGCGCTATTTTTCTACAGCGCAAGCGTGCTTCATTTTTTATGCTGTGTGGATAAACAGTGGTCTGAGTTTTGTCGCCTCGCAACTGTGGCGAGGGAGCTTGCTCCCGCTGGGGCGCGAAGCGGCCCCAAAAATGGGACTGCTACGCACTCCAGCGGGGCCAATCGCCCTCGCCACGGGTCAGTGATTGTCAGCTCGAACGCTTAACTGGCTGGCATTACGTAGGCTGGGTTGTTTTAACTCAGCTGCGCGCCGCCATCCGCACGTGCGTATTGCGCCAGCAGATCGGCCGCATCCTGGTAGCAACCCGTCCGCCAGTCGTGCGCTCAATACTGATCCACCAGGCGCTGCAACTGCGGGTCTCGAATCCTGAACACCTCGAACAGCCCAAGGGCACGTAACGCCGGGAGCAACGCCAGCAGGTCCTGCTCGGCGACGGTTCGCTGTTGTGCATCGATATTTGGATCACACCAGGCCTGGGCATTCACCAGAAAGGCTCCGACGCTGCCTTTGCGGATCACAACGCCGTGGCGTTCAGTCTGGTTCTGGTCATCGGGCAACAGTTCTTCGGCGCGCATGCGGTGTATTCCTGGGAGTTGAGGCTGCGACTATAGACGCACCAATGTGGCCTAGGTACGCTATTGAAGACAATCAATAGTCCGCTAAGGCCACTTATGTCCGCTCCGCTGATTCCCACTTCGGTATTAACGGCTGTCGATGACCCGCTGGTTGTCGCCGTGGTCCGAGTGGGCGCTGAACCGCGTATCACCGAACGCCATTGCCATGCGCGTGGGCAGTTGCTGGGCACACGCCAGGGCTTGTTATCGGTGGACGCCGGCGTCAGCCAGTGGGTGGTGCCGGCGACCCATGCGGTGTGGATCCCGCCGAATGTCGCCCATGGCGCGCGCTCCCATGGTCCCTTCGCGGGGTGGAGTGTCTACGTGTCGCCGCAGGGCTGTGTCGAGCTGCCGGATACGCCTTGCATCCTGGCCACCTCCGGCCTTTTGCGCGAGGCGGTGATGCGCGCTGCCGCCTGGCAGAGCCCTGAACTGGATGCTGCGCAGCAACGCTTGGCCGGGGTGATTGTGGATGAGATTCGAACCTTGCCGCGTGTGACCCTGGGCTTGCCGATGCCTCAGGATGCGCGCCTGCGCAAGATCGCCGAGGCGCTGTCCGATTGCCCGGATGACGAGCGCCACCTGCAGGAATGGGCGACATGGGCGGGCATCGCCCCGCGCACACTGACGCGTCGCTTTGCGCTGGAAACTGGGTTCAGTTTCACCGCGTGGCGCCAGCGCGTGCGTTTGTTGCGCGCGCTGGAGAGGCTGGCGGCGGGTGTGCCGGTCACGCGTGTGGCGCTGGAGTTGGGCTATGACAACGTCAGTGCTTTTATCGCGCTGTTTCGCCGCACGTTTGGGGTGACGCCTGGGCGTTACTTCACAACGCATGAGAGTTTATGAGTAAAAAATCAATACCTGAAGTTAGTGGTTTGCACTTTTAATGATGGTTATTCAGCTGTTGTTCAGGTCGAATTAAACTGAATAAACAGGGCGTATAACCTTTACAACTCTTTACCTTTGCAGTCTGGATGAGCGAAAAAACAACATGCTAGCCTGCGCGTTTTCGACAGGCAGCAGGCGCGCATGAAAAGGCTAAAGGAACTGGCTGTAAACAAGCCCTGTTCATCAATATTTATAGTGGCGTTTATTGTATTGGCTGTGCTGCAATACAAACCGGCCGTGCTCAACTACACCACACGCTTTGTCGACTTTGCCGAGTATATGCTCGCCCATGGCGTGACACTGTTTCCCATTGCTGATGACCTGCAGCCATACCCCGATTACACGGTGCTCAATACACTGCTTGTGTACCTGGTTTCCTTGCCGTTTGGGCGTGTATCCATACTGTCGATGGGGCTGCCTTTTTGCGTGGCGGCTGCCTTGATGCTGGTGTTTATTTACAAGTTGGGTGCCCTGCACGAAAAAAAATGGGGCGCCTATGCGGTGGTCTTTGCGCTGTTTACCTGGTCATTTCTGGACGGCGTGAATTCCTTGGCGCTGGACATCTACCCGGCGCTGTTTACCGTGATGTGTTTTTACCTGGCTTATGCGGGCCAACTGCACCCGCACCGTTTTCATGTGCTGCCGGTACTCCTGGGCCTGGCGCTGGGCTTTGCCTTTCGTGGCCCTATTGGCCTGATCGGCCCGGCGGGCGTGGTCGCCTCCTATTATCTGTTAAGTCGACAATGGCGCCTGCTGGTGGTGTTCTGCTTGCTCGCAGGCCTGGTGCTGGCCGCAGGTATCACAGTGCTGAGCGGCGCGGCCTACCTGCAAGGTGGGCAGGCTTTTGTGCAAGAGGTGCTGGTTATGCAAGGCTTGGGGCGCTTTGGCGCTGATCACGCCCCGCGTTATTACTTCTACTTCTCTGCAGGCTTGCTCACCTATGGCGTCACAGCCTTTATCGCATTAAACGTGATCATCAAGAAGGGCAAACACTTCTTGGATCGCTCGCCGGCGCCGGCCACTCAGATGCTGCTGTACCTGACCGGTTGGTTATTGGTAGTGATCGTACTGTTCACGATTCCAAGTTCCAAGAAAGCGCGTTACATTCTTTCGATTACGCCGGCGATTTCATTATTGGCCGCGTATATCTTCGTGGATCGCAGTCAGCGCTTTGCAAGTACCCGCGACAAGTTGCTGAAGTTCTGCCTCAACTTACCTATGGTCGGCCTGGGCATGTTGTTACTTGCCTTTATCTATGGCCTGTATGCAGCGACGCCGCTGCGGCCTAACTATCTTGGCGCGTGTGCCGGGTTGATCAGCCTTATTGCCATTCGCTCTTGGGTGACGTCGCGGTTTCATGCACATCCACACCGGGAGTTCGTACTGTTGTGTTTTGGTGCTGCCGCCTTCCTGGTCCTGGATATGTTCTTCTTTAATTCGATTACTTACCACCTGGAATTGGCCGATGAGCCGACACCCAAGTTTCTGCCTTATTGGTTTTGGTAGGGTATGTTCGCAGCCAGACCCGGAATCAAGCCAAACAAAAAAACGTCACGCGCCAACCTCAGTCGAGCATCGGGTGGTCGTTCAGGCGGGTGTTCAGGAAGTAGCCGAATAGCAAGGCGATCATCATACCCAACCCCGTGACTGGAAAATTGCAGGCTGCCTACTGCGCTCCATGGCTTTATCGAGACCTTGATCGGCTGCCTGCAACGGGTCAACTGAACACTAACGTGTCAGGCTCGCGCCCGCGTGCCTGGCACGCTTGAACGCCCCCGCGGCGGCAATGTCGAGTAACCGCCGAAAGTTCGGGCATTGCGCGTGGTCGGGAGCAGGGCAGGCCGCAGCGTGGCGCAAGCCGCGGCTCATGGCTTGCAGTTGTTTGACCGTCGCGTCGAGTTCATCGGCCTTGGCCAGCAGCAGCGTTCTGTCCACCGTGGCCTGGCCATTGGGGGACAGCATGGCCTGTATCTCGTCCAGCGACAGGCCGCCCGCCTGGCCGAGGGCGATCACCGCCAACTGCTCAATCACCGCCGCGCCAAACTGACGGCGAGCGCCGGGCGGGCTGATGGAGGTGATGAGCCCTTTCTTCGCATAAAAACGCAAGGTGTGAGCCGGCACGCCCGTGCGTTTGACCACCTCAGTGATATCCATTACCAGACCCTTGACTTGAAGTTGACTTCAACTTCTATGATGCCTGCGCAGGTTAAATGGGTCCATGAATCAGAGGTCGATATGGCATCGCTGCACGTGGCTGCACAGGTAATTTTATTGGGGGCCGGGGCTACGGTCGTGATGGATATGTGGATGCTGTTGATGAAGGCACTGAAGGTGCCCACGCTGAATTTCGCCTTCGTGGGGCGCTGGGTCGGGCATGCGTGCCAAGGGCAGTTTACCCATCGCAGCATTGCCCAAGCGGCGCCCGTGCAGGGCGAGGTCGCCCTGGGCTGGATCGCGCACTACGTCACCGGGATTGTGTTTGCGCTGCTGCTGGTGGGGATAGAAGGAGTCGACTGGTTGCAGGCGCCCACATTCATGCCGGCATTGGTGCTGGGTATCGCCACCGTGGCTGTCCCGCTGTGTGTCATACAACCTGCCATGGGCGCGGGGTTTGCCTCCTCCAGGACACCCACGCCGGGCAAGAACTGCCTGCGCAGTCTGATCAGTCATGCGGTGTTCGGCGTGGGGCTTTATCTGGCTGGAGTATGTTCCAGCCACTGCTGGTAAGTGATACGGCTGATGTGCTCGGTCCGATAATCGTCGAAGAAGGCGTTGTAACGGTTTTCCTCGGTGTGATGAACGCGAAAGCCACACTTCGATTGAACGCTACAGGACTGGGTGTTATCGGCAAAGTAACCACACCAGAGCGCTTCAAGGTGCAAGGTTTCAAAGGCGTGTCGCATCACTTCGCGCACGGCTTCGGGGATCAGGCCTTTGCGCCAGTACGGCACGCCGATCCAGTAGGCGATTTCACCTTCACGCTCGCTGATCTCAAAGTTGCTGTGGCTGCCGATCAGGATGCCCACGCAGCCCACCGTGCGGTGGTTCTCTTTGAGTTCGACGGCGTAGACTTCTGGGTGATTGAAGACGGTGCGGATGATCTCGGCACTTTTCTGCACACTGGTGTGCGGCGGCCACCCAGCGATGGGGCCGACGCGGGTATCCTTGGCATATTCGTAAAGGTCGGCGGCGTCTGTGTCTTGCCAGGGGCGCAGCAAGAGTCGTTGTGTGTTCAGTGGCATGGCCTATGTCCGTCAGCGATGGGTTCGTTTGGCACAGCCTAGTGACAGGCGCCTGATCGGTACACGCCAGTACCTTGGCGATTTCGGTACTTATCGAAACTCCTCTGTCCGCTGATGATAGGATTTACGCTCTTGCAGGTTGCAGCGCTGAGGCTTAATGCATCACATTCCGAAACTTTCTTCCCCCGATGACCCGCTACTGATGGGCGAGACCACCTTGGCCGAAGGGCTGGGGCTGCCGCTCGCTTTCGGTCATGCGTACCTGACCTTGCTGGTATGCCTGTCGGGCAGTGCGCGCCTTACTCTGAATTTCAAAGAGCATGCGGTAAGGCGCGGTGATGTGCTGGTTCTGGCTGAGGACACGATTGCCTTGTTCAAGCGCCACTCACGCCAGTTCAACGTGTTTTTTTGCCTGATACCCAAACGCTTTGCAGCGGAGGTGGCCTACCCACTGCCAAACCCCTTGTTTGTGTTTTTGCATGACCATCCCCATTGCGTGCTTGCCCCGTGCCACAGGCCGCTGATAGAGGGCTGGGTCGCACAGATGCGCGACATCGCGGGCAACTGTCCCACTTACCGGCACATCATGCTGCGCAACCAGCTGCAGACGTTTTTCCTGAAGATCGCCGAACAACTTCCGGCCCAACCAGCGGGCGGTCGGGCGTTCAGCCGCAAGGAAATGCTCAGTTGGCGGTTCTGGGAGCTGATTGGCAAGCATTGCACCCGTCATCGAGAAGTGAAGTTCTACGCCGATGCGTTGAGTATCACGCCGTTCTACCTGTCGCAGCTGACCAAGGCGTTTTTCAATGACAGCCCCAAGGGCTTGATCGATCGGCAGGTCACCCTGGAGATCAAGGCGCTTCTTTCTTACAGTAACCTGGCGATTGGTCGTGTGGCGGACGCTCTCAACTTTGCCGATGCTTCCTACTTGTGCCGCTATTTCAAGCGTCAAACCGGGGTTTCACTTTCCGGCTATCGCAGGCATCAGCATGCGGCAAGCGGGCAGGGTTGATCTGCGGCCCAGGGAAGAAGCAAGTACCAGGCAAGGGAGTTGTTTTAATGAACCAATACGATCTGATTATTGTGGGGGCCGGCATTCATGGTGCGGCTTTGGCCTATTACAGCGCCAAGGCCGGGCAGCGCGTGATGCTTATTGAAAAAGCCCGGCCTGCCAGCGGTGCCAGCGGCCATGCCTTTGGGTGGATCAATGCCAGTGCGTTGATTGAACCCGTGCAGCATCTGGCGCAAAACGTGATGGATGATTACCACCACCTTCAGGCTGCGTTGCCATCGTTCCCGTTGCGTTGGTGTGCAGAATTGACCTATGGCGTCTGCCCGGAAAATCCCCAAGCATCAGCAGCGGGCCTGAACCTTTCTTCCCTTCAACCGCGTACGGTTTCGCAGGCTGAAATCCGAGTAATTGAGCCCAATCTTGCTCACCCGCCTCTTCACGCCCGTTATACGCAGGCGGCAGGGATCATCTCGCCGGTCGAAGCCATTGAGTGCCTGGTTCTGGCCGCTGAAGGCTTTGGCGCACGGGTAGTCTGCGATTGTGCAGTCAGCCAGTTGCTCGTTGAAAATGGCCAGGTTGTGGGCGTCAGTACGCAGGCAGGCAATTGGTATGGCAAAAAAACGGTACTGGCTGCGGGCTTGGGAGTGCTTGATCTTTTAGTTGGCCAAAGCCTGCATCTGCCCATTCGACCGTCTCCGGCGATTCTGTTGAAGTTTGAAGTGGCGCAGGCGCTGCTCAATGGCATTGTTTCGAACGCCGATATGGAGGCTCGTCAAGGCGACACCTGTACGCTGATTGCGGCTGAAGACTACATCGACGATACGCCCGAAAATGGCCCCGCTGCCATTGGGCTCAGAGCCCTTGAGGCCATTCGTGGGCAGTTGAACGGTGCACAATCCATCGCGCTGAAGTCCGTAGCGGTGGGGTGGCGACCGCTGTCTGACGACCACCTGCCTATTGTGGGGCCAGCGGGCGACGACGGCGGGCTTTATATCTTGAGCGCCCATCCAGGCTTGACCCTGGCGCCCACCTTGGCGCGGCTCTTGAGCGAAGAGCTGATCACCGGTGTCGCGTCGCCATTGCTGGGCAACTTTCGGCCGATGCGTTTTCGGGTGTGAGCGTCAGAACCTTGTATCGTCAGCTGCCGTTTCAATCACTTTCAACATTCCATTGAAAGTCTATGCGCCCCGAGCGGATGGCTAACGCAGCCGGGGTTTCATTACGCTGGGTTTCTCCTTAACCACCTGCGGCGTATATCAACATGGTATTTAAAAACCTCATCACTTCTACGGGTGTGACGCTGCTTGCGCTGTTGATTGCAGGTTGTGCGAGCCATTCCCCTGACGGAGCGACCCCTGTGTCAAAACCCTTGGTTTCCATCGCCGTACTCAAAGCCAAACCTGGCAAACAGCAGGCACTCAAACACGGCCTGCTGGCCCTGGTTGCGCCAACGCGCACCGAGCCCGGTAACCTCGACTATGTGCTGTTTGAGCTGCGCGACGCCCCCGGCACCTTCTACATGCGTGAGTCGTTCAAGGACCAGGCGGCCCTCGATGCGCATTTTGCCACGCCGTACTTCAAGCAATTTGCAGCCACGGCCGACGACTTGCTTAGCGAGCCGCTGCAGCTGATTTTCCTTGAGCAAGTGTCGAACTGAGCCATTCGTCATCTTGCACCGTTATCGACATAACGGTGGTGCGACGCTGGACCTGTGGCAAGCAGGCTTGCCACAGTCAGAGTGTTCGTCCTTTCGCGCTGCAGATCAGTGCGTGCCGTTGCCGGCAAACATCTGTTTGGCGTGTGCAAAACACTTCTCGGCGATGGCCGAGCGCGGTTCGGTCTTGCGCATCACCAACCCCAGTGGCGCGAGCACGCTGGCGTCCGGCAAGTTGATAAAGGCGAGGTTCTCGATCGGGTTTTCCATGCCACTGTCCAGCGGCATGATCGCGCAGCAAAAACCTTCGTGGATCGCCTGGAACAACTGATAGGTCGAGTCGCTTTCGAGAATGGGCTGCGGGTCGAGGCCACGGCTGCGGAAACTCAGGTCAATGGATTTTCGATAATGCATGCCGTTGCTGATCATCCCCAGGGGCAACTGCGCGGCATCTTCCCAACTCATTTCGGTGCCTTCGAACTGGAAGTGGCGCGTGTCGTACAGCAGGCCGACGCGGGTTTCGCCCAGTTCAAAAACCTCCAGGTAATTGGGGTTTACGTGGTCCAGGTAGCACACGCCCAAATCCAGTTGATTGGTGCCCAGGGCTTCGATGATCTTGTCCGAACTCATGGACGACAGGCTGAATTTGAGCTCTGGAAACGTCTGGGACAGACCTTGGATGTAGCTGATCGAGTTGAACCCGCTGAGCGGTACCAGCCCCAGGCGCAGGCTACCCACTAACTGCCCGCGACACGCCGCCGCTTCGGCAAACAAACCGTCATGGGCGGCGAGCAGGGTTCTGGCCCAGGCCAACACGCGTTCGCCGGCCTGGGTGAAGCCTTCGAAGCGCTGGCCACGGGTGACCAACTCCAGGCCCAGCTCATCCTCCAGATTGCGCAGGCGCATCGACAGGGTCGGCTGGGTGATATGGCAGCGCGCAGCCGCCTGGCCGAAGTGCCGGGTCTGCTCCAGCGCGATCAGGAATTTGAGTTGCTTGATGTCCATTTAAAGCCCCAGCCTGGGAATAAGTGAGCGGTCAGGATAAGTGCCCGTGCCTGCACCCGCAGCAGACCCTCTCATTGTAAGGCCTGCGTGTCCAATCACCTGCATTGAAGTGATCCTCACCAACGGATAAAAAGCAGAGCAGCCACCTGATGTAACGCGATCTGAATGTGGGCTCGCGCGGCGTGATCGGTTTTTTTAGCGCCCACTGAAACCTGTACGCAATTTGAAACGTTTAAGTGGTTTAATGTTTATGTCGGCTTGCGATGGATCGCAGCCGCCGACAGACCTTCTGTCATTGAATCATCCCAAGGAGCTACACCATGCATGGAAGTATGAAGTCCAAACACCTCGCGTTTCTGTTGATCCCGCTGGTTGCCGCTTGTACCACACCGGACAGAACCCGTGAGTCGGCCGTCACACCGCAAGCCCAGCCCCAACAGGCCTGGCAGTTCGACAACTGCTCGGTCGGCTGCCCCAGCGGTGGCAGCCCACTGACGCTGAACCGCCAGGCGTACACCCTGAACAATAATGGCTCGACCAAGTTTGCCAACTGGGTGTCATACAAAATCACCAAGACCACCCCCGCCAGCGGCCGCTCGCGCGACTGGCAGACCGACCCGGACATTCCGGCCGGCGAAACCCTCGACCCGGTGGATTACAACGGCGCCAATGTCGCGCTCAAAGTCGACCGTGGCCATCAGGCCAACCTCGCCTCGATGGCGGGGGTAGCCGATTGGCAAAGCCTCAATTACCTGTCGAACATCACCCCGCAGAAGTCCGACCTCAACCAGGGGCCGTGGGCGCACCTGGAAGACCAGGAGCGCAACCTGAGCAAGCAGGCGGGGATCGACGCGGTGTATGTCGCCACCGGGCCGCTGTATGAGCATTTTGTCGGCACGCTGCCGGGTACGAACAAGGTGCACACCATTCCCAGTGGCTACTGGAAAATCATCTTTGTCGGCAGCTCGCCTGAAGGCGGAATGTACGCCTCGTTCGTCATGAACCAGGAAACGCCCAAAGGCGCGAACTTCTGCGATTACCAGGTGCCCGTGAGTCAAATCGAAGAGCGCTCCGGGCTGACGTTCTGGAGTGATCTGCCGCAGGCGGTGCAGGCCGCGTTGAAGGCCAGGCAAGGGCAGTTGCCGGGGCGCATTGGGTGCAAGCAAGCGTTGTAATAGTTAAGGATCCGTATCACTTCTGTGGCGAGGGAGCAAGCTCCCTCGCCACAGGTTACCGGTGCAGATACTGGCCTTTACTGTCAGCTTCGCTCGGCCTTCACATAGTCCAGGCGTAGTTCACGGACCTGAAGAATCTGCTGATCAAAATTGACTACGATGATTGCGCAAAGGCTCGCCAGCAACCTGCGCTTATCAACACAGATAGCGGTTGCGTGCTTCTCTGAGCAGGTCACGCATCTGGTCGACGCGCAATAACAGCGTCATTTGCCGCTCATCGACGATAATCTCCGCCACGATCAATGCGCAGATCATCGGTGCGGTCACCAGCCAGTGCTCGTAACACTGGGTGGCCAGCGATATGAAGATGCCTGCAATCCACAACGCCAGCACCCACTTCGGGGCACGCCGTTGCAGCGGCACCCAGAAACGCTGCAACCTTTTCAAACGGGCCGTGTGCAGCCTTAACGAGGCTTCGAGTCGGGACACGTCATTGCTCATTTATACACTCGCTCAACGGTACGGGCGCAGCCTGGGAGCGTGGTTCCCAGCCAAGACAGGTTGACCCGTTCGACTTCTATCCAATGCTCGCCGACAGGTTTTGTGCGGCAGCTTTTAAACGCAATACACACCTGCTTTGCGTCCAATAAAGCAAAGTGCCGATAACGGGGCGGGCGCTTAAACACCGAAAAAAACATACGCATCACCGTGCCTCGCCCAATCAAACGTGCCAACTGAGTTCAAACAGCGTGCCGCCGTTTTCCATACGCCGGCAGGTCACGGCGCCGCCATGGGCGAGGGCGATGGCGCGCACCACGGCCAGGCCCAGGCCACTGCCGCCCTGGGCGCGTGAGCGGGAGTTTTCACCGCGTTGGAAGGCGTCAAACAGGCGCGCGGCAAAACCTTCGTCGATGCCGGGGCCGTCGTCGCGCACGCGCAGGTAGTTGAAGCCGTCGCGGGTGCTCAGGTGGACGATGACATTGCCCGGTGTCGCGTGCCGCCGAATGTTATCCAGCAGGGCCAGCAAGGCCTGGCGAATGCGCGCCGGGTCGCAGCGCATCGTGCGGCGTTGCAGGTCCAGTTGCAGCACAAAACCTGCGGCCACCAGGCTCGGTTCGAACAACCGTACATCGTCTTCGATGCCTGTCGCCAGGTCGGCTTCTTGCAGGTTGAGTTCCAGGTAGCCACTGTCGGCCAGGCCCACCACGCGCAAATCCTCGATCAAGCGCGTCAAGCCTTCGACCTGGCCCAGCAGGCTGTAGAACTGTGCGGTGTCGGGTTCGAATACACCCTCGGCCAACCCTTGCAGGCGCCCGCGCAGAATAGTCAGGGGTGTGCGCAGTTCATGCGCAATGGCGGCATTCCAGAACGCTTGCTCCTGCGCCATGCGCTGCAAGCGTTTGGCCATGCTGTTGAAGTCATTGACCAGGATCGCCGCTTCGCCGATCGACTGGTCACCGGCAACGGCCTGTACGTCCAGGTCGCCGTCGGCCAGTTTGCGCAGGTTCTCGGCCACGGAGTTGAGCGGCATCAGGATTCGCCGCGACAGTTTCAGCGCCACAATCGAGCCCACCGCCAGGCTCACACACGTGGTCAGGCCCATCCACACCCATTCAGCCTTGGCCGGCAGCCAGGCATCCACTTCGGCGTCGGTGAGCGGCCAGTAGGTCCACAGCAATGCATAAAAAATATATGAGCCGATCACCGCCAGGGCGATCACGCACAGCACCACGGCGCACATGGACAGGATGATCTGGCGGCTCAGGCCATTGAGCCCTTTCACACCATGCTCCCGAACCGGTAGCCGACGCCACGGATACTGGTGGGCACACCCTGCACGCCGAGGTCTTCGAGCTTGCGCCGCAGTTTGCTGATATGGCTGTCGACCGTGCGCTCCAGGCTGTCGCTTTCCGGTGAGCACTGGGCCAACAGCTCGGCGCGGGTGAACACCCGTTTCGGTGCCTTGGCCAGTTGCGCCAGCAGCCTGAATTCGGTGACGGTCAAGGCCAGCGGCACTCGGCGGCCGGCCAACGTCACCGTGGCTTCATAGCTTTCCAGGTCAATTTCAAACGCGTCCACCCGCAGCACCGTGGGGCAGGCGCGGTCGCGATAAGCGATGGAGCGGCGCAGTACCGCCTGGGTGCGCGCCACCACTTCGGCGGGGTTGAACGGCTTGACGATATAGTCGTCGGCGCCGATGCGCAGGCCCATGAGCTTGTCCATGTCCTGGTCTTGCGCGGTCAGCATGATCACCGGCGTATGGCCGCGCTGGCGCACTTGCGCGAGCACTTGCCAGCCGTCCACGTGGGGCATCAGCACGTCCAGCAACATCAGCTCCGGCTTGAGCGCCAGGTGCATGTCCAGCGCCTGTTGGCCGTCACGCGCGTGGGCGGTGCGAAAGCCGCTGCGTTTGAGGTAAGCCTCCAGAATGTCGGCGATTTGCGGCTCATCTTCGGCAATCAGCACGAGAGCCTGGGGTTCTCTGACGCAGTCCGGGCGGGGCATCGATGCAACGGGGAAATCAGTCATGGTCTGCTCGGTGAATACGCGGCGAGCCTGTGCATCCCTGCGCTCGTGCTTATCTGCCTTATCGTGGCTGCCGGTCCATGGCCACGTTTGCCAGTAGTGATCATAGCTTCTGGGTGAGGGTGCTGACCTCCAGAGCAGGAATCATCGTGTTCTCCTGGTAAATCTACGCAACGGTGAACGCAAGTGTGCGCAACCAACGTGCGCATTCATGGGAGGTTTTGTGGAGAAACGATGGAGGCGGGCAATAATTTGTGCCCGAGCGCTTAGGAAGGTGGCATGGATTGACGTTCAATACCTAAAAGTCCAATATGGAATTATAAGTACAAAAAAGCCTATACCTCTCTTTCTTCACGCTTGCCAAACCAACAACAACTTGCGAGATAACGACCATGAAGAAACCCGCGCTGATCGCAATACTTGCCCTGGGCCTGTTTGCTTCAAGCCATGTGCTGGCCGCTGAGAAAACCTTGCGTATCGGCATTGAGGCGGCCTACCCACCGTTCGCTTCCAAGACCCAGGATGGCAAGATCGTCGGGTTCGACTACGACATCGGTAATGCCTTGTGCGCGCAGATGAAGGTCAAGTGCGTGTGGGTGGAAGGTGAATTCGACGGCCTGATCCCTTCGCTTAAAGTGAAGAAAATCGACATGGCCCTGTCATCCATGACCATCAACGAAGACCGCAAGAAATCGGTGGATTTCACCCACAAGTATTACTTCACTTCCTCGCGCCTGGTGATGAAGGACGGCGCGGTGGTGGATGACCAGTACGCCAGCCTCAAGGGCAAGACCATTGGCGTGCAGCGCGCCACCACCACCGACCGCTATGCCACCGAGGTGTTCGAGCCCAAGGGCATCAACGTCAAGCGCTACAGCAATAACGAAGAGATCTACATGGATTTGGCGGCGGGGCGCCTGGATGCGATTTTTGCCGACACCATCCCGTTGAGTGACTTTTTGTCGATGCCACGCGGCAAGGGCTACGCCTTCGTCGGGCCGGAACTCAAGGACCCCAAATACGTGGGCGAGGGCGCCGGGATCGCAGTGCGCAAGGGCAATACCGAGTTGGTCAGTGAGTTGAATGCGGCCATCGACGGCATCCGCGCGAATGGCGAGTATCAGAAGATTTCACAGCAGTATTTCAAGTCCGATATCTACGGCGACTGAGCGTGAAACAGCAACAGTAGAGCCATACTCGGTCACATGTGGGAGCTGGCTTGCCTGCGATGCAGACACCTCGGTACATCAGGTATACCGAGTTGATGCCATCGCAGGCAAGCCAGCTCCCACAGTTGATGAATGATCGTTCAGCCCTTCAATTCCTTAAGGTGCTTGTACACCGTCGCCCGCCCCATCCCCAGCACATTCGCCACGTAGTTCGATGCGCTCTTGCCCTTGAACGCGCCCTCGGCATGCAATGCCAGCACCAGCTCACGCTTATGGTCGCGGGTCAGCAGGTTCAGGCTCAACTGACGTTCACGCATCCAGGCATGCAAGAAGGTGTTGATGCGCTCCTGCCAGTCATCACGAAACAGTGAATCCGGCTGTGGGATCAGCTTGCTCGGTGACAGGAACAGGTCCAGCGCCGCCTTGGCGTTTTCGAACAACGAGATATTCAGGTTGATGCACAGCACCGCCAGCCGACGACCTTTGTGGTCATGCAGCACCGTGCTCAGGCTGCGGATTTTCTGACCGTCCCAGTTGAGCTTTTCGTACGGGCCGATATTAACTTCGCGGATGTCATCGCTGAGCATGTCCTCCAGCGACGAGTCGTCACCGATGGCGCGTTTCGACAAGTTGTTGGCGATGTAATCGACCTTTTGCGTGCGCAAGTCATGCAGCACCACTTCGGCGTGGGGAAAGAACAGCGTGGCGATCGCATCGGCGATCGCCCGAAAGTTCTGCACAACGTTTTCTTGTTCAGCAATGCTCATCAATGCGGCTCCAGGCGGACGGGCGAGAGCATACCAGCGTCCAGGCCAAACCGCGTCAGCGGCTCCGGCAACGGTGCGCCGCGTACCAGCGCCGCGCTGGCCTGGCCCATGGCCGGTGAGGTCTGGATGCCATAACCGCCCTGCGCCGCGACCCAGAACAGCCCCGGCACCTGCGGGTCGAAGCCCGCGAGCAAATCACCATCAGGCACAAAACTGCGCAGCCCGGCCCAAGTGCGGGTAGGACGGCGGATGGTCAAGGTGGTGGCTTCTTCGATCTGGTAAATGCCCATGGCAATGTCCAGTTCTTCGGGCTGCACATCCTGGGGTTCGACCGGGTCGGCGTTGGCCGGTGAGCCGAGGAACATGCCCGCGTCAGGCTTCATGTAAAAGGCTTCGTCGAGGGCCACCAGCATCGGCCACCCATGCGTGTCGACACCCTCTGGCCCGGCGAAGATAAACGCCGAGCGCCGTTTGGGCTGCAGTCCGATGGACGCCGCGCCAGCGAGGCCGCCGATCTGATCGGCCCAGGCACCGGCAGCGTTGATGATGATCGGCGCGGTGTAGGTCGCGTCCTGGGTACGCACCTGCCACAGGCCGTCGGCGTCACGGCTCAGGCCCAGTACCGGGCTGTCGGTACGCACTTCGCCGTGATGGCGACGGATACCGCGCAAATAACCCTGGTGCAGGGCATCGGTGTCGATGTCACTGGCGGTCGGGTCGAAGATGGCGCCGTGGACTTTTTCACGACGCAAAATCGGCAAGCGTGCGCACGCCTCATCGACACTCAGCCGTTCCACCTGCGCCACCGTGGCCTTGGCGCTCTGGTATTGACGCTCCAGTTCCGCCGGGTCGCCGCTGAAATCCACGGTGATCTCCCCGCGTGGCGTCAGCAACGGGTGCTCACAGAAGCCTGCCGGCGGGTTATCAAAAAATGCACGGCTGGCCAGGGTCAACGCGCGCACTTGCGGTGTGCCATAAGCCGCGGTGTAGAGCGCCGCCGAGCGCCCGGTGGAGTGATAGGCCGGGTGGCTTTCGCGCTCCAGCACCAATACTTTGCCATGCTGCGACAACCAGAACCCGGTGGATGCACCGGCAATGCCGCCGCCGATGATGATGAAGTCTGCATGGCTCATAAACATCTCCTTAAACAATGGTTAGCGCTGGGTTTGGTACAGGGCATTGGCCAGTGCGACGTCTTCCAGGCCCAGGCCGATCGAGCGGAAAAACACGTGGCGGTCATAGTCCGGGCGCTGCGCCATATCACTGAGCAACTCCGGCAGGTCGCCGATCACGGCGCGCTTGTCCCAAGCGTGTTGCTCGGCGGCGATCAGCATCTCACCGGCCGCGCCCGGCGTGGTCTGGCGATAGTCGCAGAACACATGCATGGCGTGCAGGCTGGCGGGTGGCACTTCATGGGCGCGTGGCGCATTGGTGCTGATGGAGGTGATCAGCGCTGGCTTACGCAAACGCGCCGGGTTGAGCACCGGGCCGGCCGATGAGGTACACAGCAGGATCACATCGGCGTCTTCCACGGCGCTGTCACAGCTGTCGGCCAGGGTCAGGCGCGGGTCCAGGCCTTTGAGGTGGGCGAGGGTGTCGACGCTGGCGTGGCCCAGGCTCGGTGAATACAGGCGAATCTGCTGCCAGTCGCGCAGGTTGCGCACGTAGTGCAGGTGCGCTTGCGCCACCTTGCCACTGCCGATAATCGCCAGGCGCCGCGCGGCAGCAGGTGCCAGCACGTCCACCGCCAATGCAGTGGTGGCAGCGGTGCGCGCGGTGGTCAGCTCGGCCGCATCACACAGCATCAGCGGCTGGCCGCTGTGCATCGACATCAACAACGTCCAGGCCGTCACCAGTGGGCCTTGCTCGCGCACGATGTAGGGCGACGTCTTGACGCCATAAACGCCCTCATCGGCCAGCACGCCCAGGTAGTTGATAAAGTCGCCGGCCCCATGCGGGAACTCCACTAACTGCTGCGCCGGCTGCACCGCCAGCCCGGCCGCCAGGTCGCGGAACAGCTTGTGCAGAATGTGGGGCACATCGACCTGGGCGAGCAATTCACGGGCCTGGGCCTGATTCATGACAAGGGGCGTGCTGGACATGGCAATCTCCGCAGATAAACTAATTTGTCCATTATGGACTTTTAGTTCTGTTGGGCAATATCCACGTCAGAAAAAACTGCACGTTACTTCGCCAGCCACACCGTGACACACAAGCCCCGTTGCGCAATGGCGTCAGTAAACGCGAGTTGCACCCGTGCGCCTGTGCGATCGGCAATCACCTTGACGATCGAGAGTCCAAGCCCGGAGCCGGCCTCGTCGGTGCCCAGGCTGCGATAGAACGGATCGAACACGCGCGCCTGTTCCTCTAGCGTAATGCCGGGGCCGGAATCTTTGATTTGCAGTTGAGCGCCGTCGGCAGTCAGCGCAACCGACAGGTCGATACGCCCACCCGGCGGGGTGTAGCGAATGGCGTTATCCACCAGGTTTTTCACCAGCGTAAACAGGTCCAATTCGTTGAACGTCACCTGCACATCCTGGGTGCTTTCAACGCCTATATCGATCTGTTTACTCTCGGCCAATGGCAGCAAATCTTCCAGTATCTGGCGGTACACGGTATGCACCGACAGTGTGGTTTGCGCCCGCTCAGACGCCGACTGCGCCGCCGCCAGGCTCAGCAATTGATCAATCAGTTTGCGCCCGCGTTGAATGCCGCGTGACAGCGGCTCAAACCGCTCGCGGCTGACGGGCGACAGCTCGGTGGCGGCCAGCCGGTCGGCTTGCAGCGCCAGGGCGGTCATCGGTGAACGCAGTTCATGGGCGGCATCGGCGACAAAGCGCCGTTGGCTGTCCATGGACTGCCCGACGCGTGCCAGCAGGCGATTGATCGCGACCACAAACGGGCGTACTTCGCTGGGCAGGTGCTGCTCTTCAATCGGGTGCAGTTCCTGCTCGGCCCGTTGGTCGATCTCTGCGGCAAGCACGCCAATGGGGCGAAACAACTTGCGCACCAAGTCGCCGACCACCAGTAACAACACCGGAAACAGAATCAGGAACGGCAACAAACTGCGCCAGGCGCTTTCGCGGGCGTCCTTGTCGCGGGCATCGGATTCCTGGGCCACGGCGATGCGTTCACCACGGGCGGTGGTGTGCACCAGCACGCGAAAATTTTCGCCGACCACGGCGACGGTGGACAGGCCATCGGCGAGGCTGGCCGGAAACGGCAAAGGCAAGGCTTCATCCGTGGTGCCCGTGGCCCTTGGGCTGTCACTCAGGTGCTGGATGATCACCCGGGTTTCTTCGTCATCGCCTTTAAGCGCCGGGCCTTGTGGGTATTGCAGGGTCATGTGCTGGCGGTCATACAGCATCGCCACCTGGCGCAAGGTGGCGTCCTGCTGTTCGTGGGTTTCTTCAAACGCCGAGACAAAGGCGAACACGCTGGCCACCAAGGCCACCAGCAAAATAGCGAGGGATAACGCCACCGACAGGCGCAGTTGCACTGACTCGCTCAGACGTTTTTTGAAACCATCCATCCCATGCCCCTGACGTTCTTGATCACGTGAGTGCCCAATTTGCGCCGCAAGGCGTGAATCAGGAATTCGATGGCGTTGCTTTCCACCTCATTGCCCCAGCCATACAAGCGGTCTTCCAACTCGCTGCGCGAAAGGATGGCGCCGGGACGAATCAACAGCGCTTGCAGCAGCGCAAATTCGCGACTGGAAAGGGCGACCTCATGCTGTTCTTGCGTACTGGCTTGCTTGGTGAGCAGGTTCAGCGTCACCACGCCATTGCCCAGCAACGATTGAGCGCTGCCGCCTTTGCGGCGTAATACCGCACGCATGCGTGCGAGCAGTTCCGGGATATCGAAGGGCTTGAGCAAGTAATCATCGGCGCCGCCGTCAAGGCCCCGCAGGCGGTCGTCGAGGCTGTCGCGGGCGGTGATGATCAGCAAGGGCACGGGGTTGTTGCGTGCGCGAATCGTGTCCAGCACGTCGAGGCCATCCTTGCCAGGCAGGCCAAGGTCGAGCAGCACCAGGTCATAGGGATGGGTGTCGAGGGCGGCGAGGGCGGTGAGGCCATTCTTGACCCAGTCAGCGGCATAGCTCGCGTCGCTGAGCGCACGCTGGATCGCATCGCCAATCATCGGGTCGTCCTCGACCAGCAGTATTCGCATAAGTCTCTCCGCACAAAAAGCACGCGCGGCGAGGTGATCGCCGCGTGTGTATTGAAGCACCTGGGCAGGCATTTGTCCGATATCAGCCTTTCATCAGGTCGAAGGTCTTGAGCAGGTCGTCCATCGAGGCTTTGCACTCTGCCTGGTTAGGGTTGCCGTCACGCAGGGCCGAGAGGGCGCGGTCGATGGCTTTGTCGAGCACGTGCCAGTCGTTGGCGGCACGTGGCTTGATCCCGGCTTCAGCGCTGTCCCAGCTGGTTTCCAGGTCTTTGATGCGGGCTTTGGCACCTGCCAGGTCGTTCTTGGCAACAAGACCGGAAACGTCTACCGCGATGTTACGAAACGCCGACAGATCACCCAGTTGCGACATATGGCGCTGGCTGCTGGTGGGGTTGGCCGCGCTGGCAGGTTTGTCAGCCGGCTTGGAACAACCGGTGGCGATGCCCAGCATGAAAATCGCTGAAACAATTGCGGCGTGGCGGATCACATTGCGAACTTTGCTCATGGCAGTTTCCTTGGAGTGAGAATTTATTGAATGAGGGTTTTACGGCTGCCGATGCTGATTTGCGCCACGGCCACCAGCAACACGATCACGCACAAGAACAGCGCGCTGGTCCAACTGGCGCCCATGCCCAGGCCGCCGTACGTCTTGGCTTGGGTGAGCAGGTCGCCGAGGGAGGCGCCGAACGGGCGGGTGAGGATGTAGGCGATCCAGAAGGTCAGCACGCTGTTGACGCCCAGGCGCCAGGCCAGCAGTGTCACGCCGATTAAACCGGCAAAAATCACCGCGCCGAGGGTAAAGCCCAGGCCCAGGGCTTCGGTGGCCAGGTCACCGGCGGCGGTGCCTAAAGCGAAGGTGCACAGCACGGTGGTCCAGTAGAACCACTCGCGCCGTGGGGTCACGATGTCGCGGATCGACAGGCTGCGCTCGGTGCGATACCAGACGATGAAGTTAAGCGCGAGCAGCACCGAAAAAATCGCCGTACTGGTGTACAGGCTGACGTCGAGCTTATCGGTGAGGATATCGGTGATCTGTGTGCCGACAATGCTCACCAGCACCACCGTCAGCCAGTAGATCCAGGGCGTGTAGGCCTTGGTGCGCAGTTGGCAGAACAACGCGAGCCCCAGCAAAGCGGCCATGCCGAAGCTGGTCCAGCCGGCGCCGAAGCCTGCATCCACGGCGAGGTAATCCGCGCCGGTTTCGCCCACGGTGGTGGACAGTATCTTGATCATCCAGAATGACAGCGTCACCTCGGGTACTTTGTTCAGCCAACGGGCTGCTGTGGCATTCATCGGGGTTACCTCTCCTTGACTGCGCAGTGGTTGGCGCAGGGGAGAAGGTAAGCCCCGACACTTAGCTGAGACTGAGGGCCTGGGTTTTTTTCAATACATGCGCCGTGCCGAGTGTCGTGAGGTGCACCACACTGCCGGTGGGCGGGGCTTGCAGGCCGGAACTGCGCACCAGAATCGCCTGGCCCGGTTCATCCTCGGCAGGCTGCAACACCACGGTCAACGTGCAGGTATTGCCGCCGAATTCGCGCTCGGTCACGACACCACGGCAGCCCGACAGGTCGGTGGTACTCAGCTGCAATTGCTCCGGGCGCAGCATGATCCGCGTTGCTGCGTGGTCCGCCGTACTGTCCACCGGCACACGGCCCAGCCCGCAATGCGCCCAGCCAGCTTCAATACGGGCGGGCATCACCACCGCTTCGCCGAGGAACAACGCGGTTTGCTCATCGACCGGGTATTGGTACAGGTCCATCGGGTGGCCCGCCTGCACCAGGCGCCCCTGACGCATCACTGCCAATTGGTCGGCAAACGACAGCGCTTCACTTTGATCATGGGTGACCAGGATCGTGGTGATGCCCGCGTCGCTCAGCAGGCGCGCGACCATTTTGCGCATGGCCGAGCGCAGGCCGGTGTCCAGCGCGGAAAACGGTTCATCCAGCAACATCAACCGGGGTTGCTGGGCCAAGGCCCGGGCGAGTGCCACGCGTTGCTGCTGGCCGCCAGACAGTTCATGGGGCCAGCGCCGGGCCATGTTGGCGTCGAGGGCCACGCTGTCCATCAGTTCGGCGATGCGTGTGTGCCGGGCTTCACCTTGGGTGGCCAGGCCAAAGCCGATATTGTCGGCCACCGTCATGTGCGGGAACAGCGCGCCATCCTGCGGCACATAGCCGATCTGGCGCTGGTGGGCCGGCACCGCGTGGGTGGCGTCGACCAATACCTGGCCGTTGAGCGTGAGGCTGCCGGTGTCGGGGAATTCAAAGCCGGCGATCATGCGCAGCAAGGTGGTCTTGCCCGAGCCCGAAGGGCCGACGATCACTGTGCGGCTGCCGGTGGGCACCGCCAGGGAGACGTCCGCCAGGGCACGCTGGGTGCCGAAGGTCTTGCAGAGGGCGTTGAGTTCGAGGGCGTTCATCGGCCTGCCGTGCGTTTGGATTGATGGTAGAGAAGGCCGGTTAACGGCAGTGACAACAGGATCATGATCAGCGCGTAAGGCGCGGCAGCGGCGTAGTCGATTTCGCTGGTCAGCGCCCAGAAACCGGTGGCCAGGGTGCGCGTGCCGTTAGGCGCCAGCAGCAAGGTGGCGGTCAACTCGTTGGTGATCGCCAGGAACACCAGCGCCGCACCCGCAGCCGCAGCAGGCGCGGCCAGCCGCAACGTGATCAGCCACAGGGCGCGGCCCGGCGAACGGCCGAGGCTGCGCGCCATGTTTTCCAGTTCTACCGGCGCCTGGGCGATACCCGCGCGCAGGCTCACCAGCGCCCGTGGCAGGAACATCAGCAAATAGGCGAGCAGCACGGTGATGGTGGTCTGGTAGATCGGCCGGGCGAAATGAATGGTCACTGTGACCAAGGCCAGCGCCACCACAATGCCGGGCAACGAACTGGTGATGTAGTTGCAGCTTTCCAGGATGCGCTGTAAACGCCCTGGCGCCCGAATCGACAGCCACGCAATCGGCACCGCCGCACAGGTGGTCAGCACGGCACCGGCCACGCCCAGTAGCACGGTCTGCTCCAGCGCGGGCAGCAGTTCGTTGAACTGCCAGACCTCACGGCCACCGGCGATCAGCCACTTGCCCAGGGTGATCAACGGCACACCCAGGGCCAGCGCGCAGGTCAGCCCTTGCAGGCCAAGGGCGAGCAGCGTGGTGCGCGTGCGCAGGCTCACAATACGTTGCTCGCGTGCGCTGCCGGAGCCGACCCGCGCATAACGCGCATGCCCGCGTGCAGCGGATTCCGCCGTGAGCATCGCCAAACAACACAGCGCCAGCACCGCCGCAAGCATATTGGCGGCAGGGCCGTTAAAGGTGGATTTGAACTGATCGAAAATCGCGGTGGTGAACGTATCGAAACGAATCATCGCGTACAAGCCGTATTCGGCGAGTAAATGCAGGCCTACCAGCAGTGCGCCGCCGCAGATCGCCAGGCGCAACTGCGGCAGCACCACGCGAAAAAATACCGCCCAGGGCTTGAGGCCCAGGGACTCGGCCACGTCTTCAATGGCAGGGTCGAGCCGGCGCAAGGTCGCCGCCACCGGCAAGTACAAAAACGGGAAATAGGCAATCACCGAGACCAGCACGCCGGCCGGCAAACCATGCATCGACGGCACCAGGCTGACCCAGGCGTAACTGTGCACAAACGCCGGCACCGCCAGCGGCGCAACCGCCAGCAGCGACCACACACGGCGCCCTGGCAGGTTGGTGCGCTCGGTCAGCCACGCCAGCGCAATGCCCAGCACCACGCACAAGGGCAGGGTGAACACCACCAGCAACACGGTGTTGACCAGCAGTTCACCCACACGCGGACGCCACACCAACGCTTCAATCTGCGCCCAGCCGATTTGCCAGGACACGCCGATCACAAACGCAATGGGCAGCAGTGCCAGCAGCGACACCACTACTGACAAACTGGTGACCCACGTGCCCCCACGGCTTTTAAACAAACCGTGGGCGCGTTTACGCGGTTGCGCCTGCGTTAAGGCGGGAGCTAAAGGTTCAGGCAGCAATCAGAGCAGTCCGGCTTGGGTCATCAGTTCGACGGCCTTTTTGCTGTTGAGCTTGGAGGCGTCCACTTTCGGCGCGTCCAGCTGGGCCAGCGGTGTCAGCTTGGGGTTGGACTGTGCGCCCTGGCCCACGGCGTATTCGAACGAGTTGCCGTCCTTGAGGATCGCCTGTCCGTCTTTGCCGGTGATCCACTTCAAGAAGGCCTGGGCTTCCTCTTTATGCTTGCTGGAGGCCAATACACCGGCGCCGGAGATGCTCACAAAGGCGCCTGGATCCTGGTGTTTGAAGTAGTGCAATTGGGTGTTCTTGCTGTTTTCGCCGGTCTTGGATTGGTCGACAAAGCTGTAGTAGTGATAAATCACGCCGCTGTCGACCTGGCCGGCGTTGACGGCTTTAAGCACCGCGCTGTTGCCACGGTAGATGCTCGCGTTGGCTTTCATCGCCTTGAGCCAGTCGAGGGTGGCGGCTTCGCCTTTGAGTTCCAGCACGGCGGCGACGATAGCCTGGAAGTCGGCACCGGCCGGTGAGGCAGCCCAGCGGCCTTTCCAGCTTGGCGAGGCCAGGTCCAGCAGGGACTTTGGCAGCTCGGCTTCTTTGAGTTTGCTCGGGTTGTACACGAACACCGTCGAACGTGCGGCGATGCCCAGCCACTTGCCGTGGGCGGGGCGGTAGGCGGCGTCCACTTGTTCCAACGTGCTCGGCGCTACTGGCGCGAACAGCCCGGCGTTGTCCACCAGCACCATGGCCGGGGAGTTTTCGGTGAGGAACACGTCGGCCGGTGAGGCCGCACCTTCCTGCACAAGCTGGTTGCCCATCTCGGTGTCGTCGCCATTGCGGATGGTTACCGGAATCCCGGTTTCCTCGGTGAAGCCCTCAACCCAGGCCTTGGTCAGGCTTTCGTGCTGGGCGTTGTACACCACGATGCCGGCGGTTTCGGCGGCATACACTTGCCCGGCGCCAACCAATGCAGTGGCGAGCAGGGCTTTAGTGAGGAAAGACGGTAGACGGGAAGCCATACGTTGAATGCTCCGGTTTTTATGTAGGCACGGGAAGCCCGTGAGGGGTCGACTGAGACTAGACCAATAGGAATCATTTGCATATTGAGGCGCGGCGAATGTAGAGGCGCAGATGAGAAAAAAACGTCAAATAAACGGTTAACAAATGTGATGAGGCCTATTAAATGACGCAGGTCAAATGTGGGAGCTGGCTTGCTCGCGGATGCAGTGGTTCAGTCAGCATCTCTGGGTCTGACCCACCGCATTCGCGAGCAAGCCAGCTCCCACCGTTTTTATTGTGTTCAGGCAGGCGGGGCTGTGGGTTTAAGGCACTCGATGGATCGGTCCACGGTGGTCTTGGCCATCTCCAGCAAATGCCACACCGCCAGAATCTTCGCGCGCTGGGGACTGGCCAGCAGATCACCGCAATTGAGTGCGGTAGCTGAAGCACTGTCGAGCAAGCTGGCGGTGTAGAGCAGGGCGTCTTCGAAGCTCAGGTCTTCGATTTTAACGCCGTTGGAGGGCAGGTAATGGTCGATGGCGCGGTTGAAGGCGGCGCGGTCTTTGGTGGTGTTGCGGGGTGGGTCGGGGACGACTTTTTTCATGGTGTAACTCCACATGGTTGGAGCTGACACTTGTCGCGACTAAACGAGGGTGGCAGCTGTACGCAGGTTAGTCGACCGGTCACATGGAAAACCGGCGCACCCGAAGGTGCCCTACGCACAGCCACCATAAAACTTCACGGAGGACCATGCGCCATGTAAGACCCGAGCGACTAAACCCGATCACTGATAAGCAGTGACGGATCGCAGACTAGCCATCGATTCCAACAGGCACAAGGCGGCAAGGATTGTCTAGGAAACGTCCTGCAATTTAAAGGGACGCGCCCTGCTGGCCCTTTAAAAACCATGACCAAATGCCACTAATCTCGCCACAGATCGTTCCCGCGCTCTGCGTGGTAACGCAGCCTGGGACGCTCCGCGTCCCGCCCACAACATTCAAGTTTTGCGCAGCTGTGACGCGGAGCGTCCCAGGCTGCATTCCCACGCGGGAGCGTGGGAACGATCTATCAAGTCCGGCCATTTTTGTAGGCGTTAATTTCTAGTGATGTAGGCAACTTCCCAAATATCACTCAGCCTTCCCGACCTTGTGTCCGAGCCCTGTTCGCCTGCTTATATTCCAACGCCATCTTCATTGCATTCAGGGATACGAAGCATGGCGCAGGGCTATATCAACGACCGCCTCACGGACTACATCAGCTTGAAAAACCAGTTGATGGGTCATGCCCCGGGACGGCAGCGTGCCGATCCCTACAGCGTGATCTGCTCGCTGGAAGAGGCCTGGCTTGTGCGCCATGCCGAGGCAATCGGTCGGGAGCTGGACGCGCGCGCCGCCACCCAATTGGTCAACAACTATGACCTGCTGCAAAGTCTTCTCGGGTACGGCTCGTTGGGAATGGGCAGCTCAACATCGGCGTGGGCGCGGCATCTGGACGAAGTGGCGCAGACGCTGGAAGAGATTGAGCGGCTGCACCAGCGCCTGAAAACCGCAGGCTTGGAGCGTGAGGCTTTTTTGCGCCAGCGCCAGGCGCTGTTTGGGCTGCTGGATACCCAGTTGCAAGGCGCGGCGCGATTTGGCACGGGGTTGCGAGGTAATCAGGCGTTGAAAAAGATATTGGGGGTTTCAACCAAAAGCTATCTGCACAAGGGTGAGATTGCCGGGTATGCGCAGCGGATGCGGAGCATTGCGCAGACCTCGAAGTGGTTGGGGATGGGCACCTATGTGGGCTTGGCACTGGACGTGGGCGTGGCAGGGTTGGAGATCAAGGAGGCGTGTGTGGAGGGGCGCGAGGCGCAGTGTCGGCGGGCGAAGTATGTGGAAACGGGGAAGTTGGTGGGTGGCGTAGGGGGCGCTTATGGCGGAGGGAAGGCGGGCGCGAAAATAGCCCGTCTCGGCTGCAAGGTTTTTTTGGGCGTCGTGGCTAAAGGAAACGGTGACCTGGCTTGCGCAGTGATCGGTGGCGCTGCGGGAGGGTTTGCAGTAGGCAATGTAGTTGGCGATTTCGGTGCGTTTCTGGGCGGGCAAATCGAAGAGATCGACGGTGATCTGATCTTTCAGCCAGAGGGCGCATAAGCATGGATTTTCAACTCATCCTTGCAATCATTCTATCCATAGCGACGTTCGTTTTTGGCGGACTCACTTTCTACGCCGAGTGCACAAAGCTCGAAGCCCTGGAAAGCTACTTCAGCGAAAACGAGGTGGTCTGCGCCAACAAACGGTTTTGGGGCAGAAACAAGCACATCGACAGGTTTCATCGCATGCTTGTGATCAGTGACCTGTTGGGCATGCCTAAATTTCACATCAAAAGAGGCGAGGTGACCGAGGCAGAGGTGGCGGCCGTCCCTCTGTCCCTCAAGCGTTGGGCGGTGTGGCCGTATCATTTTGGGATGGTATGGTTTGCTGGCTGTATCCTCTGGACCCTCTTGTATGGCTGGTAGCCTGCGGCCATCAGATCGTTCCCGCGCTCTGCGTGGTAACGCAGCCTGGGACGCTCTGCGTCCCGCTCACAACATTCAAGTTTTGCGCAGCTGTGACGCGGAGCGTCACGGGCTGCATTCCCACGCGGGAGCGTGGGAACGATCTGTTAGCGCATGTGCAGGATAATCGGGCTACTACTGGCCGGGTCCGTATGCCCGCGCAGCTTGTTCACCGCCGCAGCCTCCACCGCGCCGCCGTTGTTGCCCCATGTACCGCGCACGTAGCTCAACACCTGGGCGATTTCCTGGTCGGACAATTGCTCGCGGAATGCCGGCATGCGGTACGCGTCCGGCATACCGGCGGTCACGATGCGTTGCGAGCCATTGAGGGTGATGTTGATCGCCGAGGCGCTTTCCTTGGCCAAGGCTGAGGTAGCACCGGCCAGCGGTGGCATCCACTCCGGCTGGCCTTTGCCGTCCAGGCCATGGCAGGAGGCGCAGCGGGTGGCATAGGTGTGGGCACCCGGTGCGCTCGTGTCGAGCGCTGCCGTTTGGTACTGCCACGGCGAACCGTCACGCTGCGGGTCGCCCGGCAGTGATTTGAGGTAACGCGCAATGGCGGCCAGGTCGTCGTCTTGCATGAACTGCGTGGAGTTGTTAAACGCCTCGGTCATCGAGCCATACACCACTGCGTGTTTGTTACGCCCGGTCTTGAGGAATTGCACAATCTCCGGCTCGCTCCAGCGGCCCAAACCGGTGTTGTGGTCCTGGCGCAGGCTGGGTGCGTACCAGCCGTCGAGCAAGGCACCGGCGAGGAACGGCGCGCCGGACTCGTCCAATGCCTTCTCGTTGAACGCCAGCCCACGCGGCGTGTGGCAACTGCCGCAATGGCCGGGGCCTTGGACGATATAGGCGCCTCGGTTCCACAACGCGTCCTGCTCGGGTTTGGCGGCATAGGTTTTAGTCGGCGCGAACACGCCGTTCCACAGTGCGATGGGCCAGCGCATGTTCAGTGGCCACGGGATGCTGCTGGGAATGTTCGGCTCGCTGGCCGGTTGCACGCCTTGCATAAAAAACGCATACAGCGCGCGCATGTCGTCGTCGCTGAGTTTCACGTAGGACGGGTAGGGCATGGCCGGGTAGAGCCGTCGCCCACCCGGCGCCACGCCGTGGCGCACGGCGCGGTCGAAGTCAGCCAGGCTGTAGGTGCCGATGCCGACGTTTTTGTCGGGCGTGATGTTGGTGGCATGAATGGCGCCCAGCGGCGTGGCCATCTCCAGGCCGCCGGCAAACGGCGCTTTGCCCGGCAGGCTGTGGCAGGCCACGCAATCACTGACGCGGGCGACGTACTCGCCACGGCTGACCAGTGTCGGGTCAGCCGTGGCGTTGGCCTGTTCAAACGGCGAAGCAGGTTGACGGGTGACGTACCAGGCCAGCAGGCCGGCGGCGACTGCGCCGGCCAGCACCAGCCAGCCAGCGGTTCTAGCCAATCGTTGGTTGTTCATAGGCGTTCCTTGTCGGTCAGGCGAAGGTGTATCGGCTCAGGGGCAGGCTGCGGATGCGCTGGCCGGTCAAGTGCGCCACCGCATTGGCCACGGCAGGCGCCACTGCGGGTAGCGGCGGCTCGCCGATACCGCCCATCTTTTCGCCGCTCTCGACGATCTTTACGTGCACCTTGGCCATCCGCGAGGGTGGCAGGATCGGGTAAAGGTCGTAGTTGCGCGCCCGTGGTTTACCGTCCACGTACACCGCTTCTTCCACCAACGTTTGTGACAAGCCCAACGCTACGGCGCCGTTGACCTGGGCCTCGATGATCGCCGGGTTGACGATGCTGCCAGGGTCGATGGCTTCCCAGATGTTATGCACCTTGACCTGGCCGTTTTCGATCGACACTTCGGCAACCACCGCCGCATGCGAGCCAAAGGGCGAGGCCATGGCCACCCCACGGGCGCGCCGGCTGCCGTCTTCTGCGGTATACGGGCCACGTTTCCAGCCACCGGACAACTCGCCCACCGCTTGCAGCAACGTGGTCAGGCGTTTGTTGTCGCGCAGCAGGTGCAGGCGCAACTCATACGGGTCATGGCCGCCTTTGTCAGCCAGTTCATCGAGGAAGGCCTCGTAGAAAAAGTCATTCAGCGAGTTGCCCACCGAGCGCCAGTAGCCGAGCATGGCCGGGCCTTTGACGTAGATCTGGGCGATGCGTTTGTTGGGAATCGCGTAGGATTTGCCTGACAACCCTTCAAGGGCCGTCGGGTCGATTTTGTCGCCCTGTTTGCCGGCGATGGCCTCGGATGGGCCTTCGGTGGCGCTCACGGCTTCGATGGCCACCGGCAAGCCTTTGTCATCCAGCGCCGCGCGGAACTTGACCACCGCGACCGGGCGCAGCACATCGCGCAGGAACTCTTCTTCACGGCTCCAGATCAGCTTGACCGGGCGGCCCACAGCCTTGGCCAATGCGACGGCCTGCGGGTACGGGTTGGCTGAGTCGTACAGGAAATGCCGGCCGAAAAAGCCGCCCAGCAACGGCGAATGCAAGGTGATCTTCGACACATCCAGCCCGGTGCGCTTGGCGATGTCGGCGCGGAACATGTCTGGCGCCTGGTTGGGCAGCCAGACTTCCAGCGTGCCGTCCGGGTTATAGCGCGCCAGGGCCGATGGCGGCTCCAGTTGGGCATGGTTGACGTACTGGTTGTGGTAGGTGGCTTCGACCTTGGTCTTGGCGTTTGCCAGCGTGGCGTTGACGTCGCCTTCGTTTTCTTCGTCGCGGGCCGGGCCTTGCTGGGCGGCGAGGAAGTCACGGTATTTGTCGCTGGAAAAGTCTGCCGGCATGGCGCGCACTGTAGAGTCAGCGGCGGCTTCCAGCCATTCGACCTGAATAGCTTCTACTGCACGCTTGGCGTGCCACCAGCGCTCGGCCACCACTGCCACGGCGCCAGGCAGTTGATGCACCGAGTGCACACCTTTCATGGCCTCAACTTGCGCCTGATTGCGCAGGCTGCCCACGGTCATGCCCAGGCGCGGCGCATGCTGCACGGCGGCGTGGAGCATGCCGTCGACCTTGAGGTCGATGCTGTATTGCGCCTTGCCGGTGGATTTGTCGTAGGCATCCAGGCGTTTGACCGGCTTGCCGATCCAGCGGAACTGGCTCGGATCGCGCAGGGTGATGGTGGACGGGTCAGGCACCGGCATGTCGAGGGCGCGGCTGGCGAGTTCGCCGTAGCCCAGCGAGCGGCCCGAGGCGGCGTGTACCACGCGGCCGGGGGTGGTGGTCAGTTGCGCGACCGGCACGCCCAGTTGCTCGGCGCCGGCCTGCAACAGCATGGCGCGGGCCAGGGCGCCCAGGCGGCGCATTACCGGGTAACTCATGCGCACCGACATGCTGCCGCCGGTGATGCGCATGCCGTTTTCCATCACCACATAGGCATCGCCCGGTGGCGCGGCTTCGACGACAAAGGTGGCAGGGTCGGCGTCCAATTCTTCACCAACAATTTGCGCCATGGCGGTGTGGGTGCCTTGGCCGCCTTCCATAAAGGGGCTGAGCAGGCGCACCGTGCCGTCCGGGCGAATCTCGAGAAACGCCGGCACCTGCGTGCCGCGCTCCGCAGGGTTGGCGGTGGCCGCGAAGGCGCGGCCGCCACCCAGCGGCAGGCCGAAACCAATCACCAGCGCGCCCACGGCGGTGCTGGCCAGAAAGCGCCGGCGTGACAGGTTGACCGGGTCGCCCAGGGCCACATCAAGCAGTTCGTTGCGCGTATTCATCATGCGCGCTCCTTCTGCTGGGCCAAATCCTGCATGGCGGTGTGGATGGCGTTATAGGTGCCGCAGCGGCACAGGTTGACCATCGCGGCATCGATTTGCGCGACCGTCGGCGCGGGGGTGTGCTTGAGCAGCGCCGTGGCCGCCATCACCTGCCCGGACTGGCAATAACCGCATTGCGCCACCTGATGCTCGACCCAGGCGGCGACCACGTGCTTGCCCACCGCATCGTCCTCAATGGCCTCGATGGTCGTGACCTCGCGGCCGACCACACCTGCCACCGGGGTAACGCAAGAGCGCACCACATTACCGTCTACCAGTACCGAACAGGCGCCGCACTGGGCCAGGCCGCAACCGTACTTGGTGCCGGTCATGCCGAGGTCGTCGCGGATCACCCACAGCAGCGGCGTGTCGGCGTCGGCATCGACCTGGTAGGTCTTTTGGTTGATACGTAATTCCATGGCGGGTTCACCTGCTGATCATCGGTTGGTGGTGCTGAGCTCTTTTGAGCCCTTATAAGAAGAGTGGGACTTGTGGCCCATCGTTGCACTCTAGACCACGGCGCAAGGGCTATCTATCCGCCAGTCGATAAGTCGGAGGATCAGGCAAGTATTTCGCAGGAATGCACTACCGGCAGCTTGACCGTTCCCACGCTCCGCGTGGTAACGCATCCTGTGACGCTCTGCGTCACGGCGTCAGAAGCGGGACGCGGAGCGTCCAGGGCGGCATTCCTTTGCGGCGCGTGGGAACGATCCTATAGGCACTCCTTTGTGTGTAGGCAACCTCTGATCCGACCCGGCTCGCCGCACTTTTTTTGATTCTCCTGATCTATCCCTGTCACGACCCCACTCATTCAGAGTGTGGGCAACAGAATCAGACCCGGTGCCGATGGATCGAACGTCACATACTTGTATCTCCCGCTGGCCGTTGTTTTTGGTTGTTCTTTTGGCACTGTTTACCAGTGGTTGCAGCCAGCAGCAGGGCCGCGACATCGCCAGCCAGTTCAGCAATGGCAGGCCCGATGAGTTCTTTCAGACCAGCGTTGACCGCATGGCAACCCTGAGCATGCGCGACAACTTGCAAAGCCTGTATCTGCTGATGAGCAAGCTCTACCTGCGCAACCCCAGCCAGTGGCGCCAATCCGGTTACCCGGATGCGGTGAGTGCCGCGCGGGAAATCCGCCAGGCCATCGAGCATCAGCAACCGCTGCCGGCCCTCGGCGAGCGGCGCGATCTCGCGGCCTTGAGTTACTCGTTAAGCCCCGACTTCAAAGGCGACCGGGTCGGTGCGTTTATCTACGCGATCGGCAGCATGCTGGTGACCGCCCACGGCGGCCGCACCCAGTTTTATATGACTGACTCGATCAACCCGCAGTTTGTCAGCAACGCCGCACGTAATATCGAGAAAGCCACCTGGCTGCTCAGCCAGCGCCAGGACGCCAACGGGGTATTGCTGCTGTTTTCCAACGAGATATCGGAGGAGGGCAGCAACCTCAGCTTTGCGGTCGAGTTCGGCAAAGTGGTTGCGCGCCTGGACTTGCTCGCGCAGATGCTCGATGAACGCTACCGACGTGTGGCGCTCAACTACGCGCAGAGTTTGCTGCTGATGAATTTCTTGCCGGTGCAGTAATGTAGGTACGGTATTTCCCTTTCAGGTGTAGGAAGTGGCCTATCTTAAGTCCCCACGCTTGAAACACCCCTCGGTGGGCAATAGCCTCGGACTTTTCTCAACGGATGAGTGCCTACCTTGGGTAAGCGAAAAACGGTTTGGCCTACGGATCGCGAAGTTCGTCTGCGATTCATTCTCTTTGCGGTGATCGACGTGGCAAGCGCCCAGGGTGTTCCTGCCGAGGTGTTATTGACCGCACATAAACTGCTGCGCGACTCGCCGGCGGAGTCTCAGTTACGTAAAGCCCTGGCTGACATCCTGGCCTGCGATGAAATGGCGGGGTTCAGTTTCCTCAGGGGGTCTGAGGCGGATGATTTTATGCGCACGATCGAACCGCTCACGGAGGCGACTGATCACCAGGTTTTGCTCTCGGGTTAGATCGTTTATTTCCTTAAGTAAGGTCGCAAGGCTTTAATCGCATATCCATCCTGACGTTTATGCGGTGCCAGTAGCGGCTTTAAACGTCTTTACAGCGATTTATCTGTTATCACGCCCGGTGTCGCTGTCCTGGTCACCCAAGCACGCTCCCGAACAGCCATTTGTGCTGCTCTGCCGTCGTCTTGCGCCGTCGCCCGGTGTCTCTAGAATCGGCGCCAGAACTTAGCCATTTCCTGTCGATTACGGAGTTTCGAACATGATGAACGCAATGCAGATGCCGATGAACACGTCCATGCCAATGATGCCGATGATGGGCATGCCGATGATGATGGCGACCATGAAGTGCGAAATGGCGGGCGACGCCATGATGTGTACCATGAAGCCGGCGGCCGGTATGGACATGGCGCAGTTCAAGACCAATGCCGACATGATGGCGATGATGATGAACTGCGGCATGCCGATGATGATGCAGTGCGCAAACATGTCGATGCTGTGCATGTCGGCCGATGCCATGAAGATGATGGCTGACATGAACATGCCGATGATGACCATGGGCATGTCGATGTCGATGTCGATGCCGATGCCGATGATGAAATGCATGATGGAATGCAGCGTGATGGGCGACAGCATGATGTGCAAAATGATGCCAATGCCAGGCATGAGCATGGCCATGATGGAAAACTGCTGCATGCTGATGAACAAACTGATGAATGACTGCGCCATGCCGATGATGATGAGCTGCAACGGCATGCCGATGATGTGCTGCACCTGCTGACCGCTGCTGCCTAAAACGCAAAAAAAAGCCCCGACTTGTCGGGGCTTTTTGCATTCAGTCCATGCGTTCCGGGTAGGTTATCACCAAAAATGCCACCGCCTCGCTGTCCGCCGGGTTGCGGTAGCGGTGGGGCTGGTCGGCGTAGAACAGGATCGAGTCGCCGGTGGAGAGCAAATAGCGCTCTTCGTTGACGCTGACTTCCAGTACGCCCTGGGCCACCACCAGGTTTTCCTGAATGCCGGGGCCGTGACCGGCAGAAATTTCCTCGCCGAGCGCACGCAAGCGGATTTCGTAAAATTCCGATTGGCGGGCGGTATCAAAGGGAAACAACGCACGGCTGACGAATGCCCCGTCGGCACTCACCAGGCGTTTGCTTTGTTGCGCCGGCAACACCTCGACGCCTTCAAAGGCACGGTCCTCCAGAAAGGCCGCGACCGACACCTTCAAGCCTTTGGCGATTTTGCACAGCACCTTGATCGACGGCACGCTGCGGCCCGACTCGATCTGCGCCAGCATCGCCCGGCTCACGCCACACGCGCGTGCCAACCCGTCCAGCGAGAGGTGGCGCTTACTGCGCAAACGTTGCAGGTTCTGCGCCACGCACAGGCTGGTGTCGTCATCCTCAATCGCAGGTTTTGGCAGTGCTTGGGCTGATTCGGGCAGTACCTGTAAAAAATTCATCGGCGTTACGCCCGGCGCGTATCACTGGCGGTTGCGGTGTGGGCGGAGAACACCGCAAGCCCCGCGCGTGCCGCGTACATGGCCCACATCAGCTCGGCCGCGGCACGCGCCTGGCGGCGTTTACGGTGGAGGGTGAAGTTAATAACGCTGGCGGATGTTTGCATGGGGGAAATCTCGTGGGCGACTCAATGCCTCCACAGTAATGCGTGCTGGTTATTTCTTTAAATACTGAGTTTGCATGTGTTAATGCGATTTTGGACTTAGAAAATAATCCCGGTCCGATGCTGTTGTGGGAAGGGTCTGGTCCGTTAATTAAGCGTGACCTGGTGAGCCTGCCTGGCTTCCCATCACTGTTCGCGTGATGGCCCAGGCTTTGTCACGCCCCCGAATGCCAAGGATTTACCCCATGCTGTTGCGCCAACCCCCACTGCTGTTTGCCGCCCTGACCCTCAGTTCACTGGCGCACGCCGATACCCTGCAACTGGCCCCGGTCGAGGTCTCCAGCAGCGAAGCCAGCGCCGCCGAAGTGGCCCAGGCGCAGCTCAAGAGCGTGCCCGGTGGCACCAACTTCATCGATATGAGCAGCGTGCAACAGGGGCGCGTCAGCACCAACGAAGACGTGTTCAAGTACCAGGCCGGCGTCTACGCCAAGGCGGCGAATAATGAAGGCGTGAAGTTGTCGATCCGCGGTTCCGGCCTGAACCGCAGCCCCGGCTCCCACGCCTCGGGCCTGTATGAAATGCTCGACGGTTTGCCGCTCACCGGCCCCGGCGGCACGCCCTATGAACTCAAGGACCCGCTGTGGCAAAGCCGCGTCGAGGTACTGCGCGGCGCCAACGGTTTTGACCAGGGCGCCCTGGCCCTGGGTGGCTCGGTCAACTATGTCACGCACACCGGCTATGACGCGCCGAAGTTGCAGGTGCGCTATGAAGTGGGCAGTCGCGGTTATGCCCAGCGCGAAATCAGCTCCGGCCAGGTGCTGGGCGACGCCGACTACTACATCAGCCTCACCGACTCCGAATCCGACGGCTACCAGCACCAGAGCGCCGGCACCGGCAAGGGCATTGCGGCCAACTTTGGCTACCGGTTCAACCCGGACCTGGAGACGCGCTTCTATTTTCGCTACCGCGAAACCACCAACGACAGCCCCGGCAAGCTGACGCGCTACCAGATCAGCCACGATCCAACCGCCGCCAACAGCCTCAACGCCGCCCGCGACTCGAAACGCCTGCAGCCGGGCTCGACCTGGATCGCCAACAAGACCACCTTGCAGCTCGATGACACTTCCCGCGTCGAGGTGGGGCTGGCCTATCACGACTACCCGATGGATTTGCGCGAAGGGCTCAACCGCCTGAAAGTCGCCTACACGGATGTCAGCGGCACCCTGAACTACATTCGCCAGGACAGTTGGTTCGGCCACGACAGCAAAACCACCATTGGCCTGCGCACCACCCAGGCGATGCCCAACAACGGTGCCTCGGAATATGTGCGCGTACCGTCGAGCAACCCCGCCACCTATTACGCCCCCGGCACCAAGACCCGCGACTACAGCTACCTGGGTTCCGACACGGTGTTGCATATCGGCAACGAGCTGGAACTGGTGCAAGACCTGTGGCTGACCACCGGCCTGGCTGCGATCTACACCCGCCGCGAAACCCAGGTCAGCTACCCGCAAGGGCAGGCGCCGCTCAGCCAGCATGATTGGGACTACGCGCCGCGCATTGGCCTGCGCTATGACTTCACCCCGCAGTTGCAGGTGTACGGCAACCTGAGTCGCTCGGTCGAACCGCCGCACGCGTGGTCGATGATTTGGGGCTCCAACAAGTATTTCACCGGCGGCCCGGCCAAGGGGCTGGCCCGCGAAGGCGTGAGCTTGCGCAATCAGACCGCCACTACCCTGGAGATAGGCGGGCGTGGTGAGCAATGGTTCGGCCAGTGGGATTTGGCGTTGTATCGCTCCGAAGTGCGTCACGAACTGCTCACAGTGGAGACCCAGGCGCAGACACAGACCAGCAGCGCCGTCGTCGCCGAAGCCAACGCCAGCCCCACCGTGCACCAGGGCGTGGAGTTGAGCCTGCTCAGCCCACTCTGGGACGGCGGTGGTAATGGCCAGTTGGCCTTGCGCCAGGCCTACACCTACAGCGATTTTCACTACCGTGACGACGACCGCTTCGGCGCCAACACCTTGCCGGGCATCCCCAAGCATTACTACCAGGCGCAAGTGCGCTACAGCCACCCGACTGGTTTCTACACCAGCCTCAACACCGAGCACGCTTCACGGGTGGCGGTGGATTACGCCAACTCTTACTACGCGGCGGCGTACACAACGCTGGGCGCCACTTTCGGCTATGACGCGCCGAAACAGGACTGGCAAGCCTGGGTTGATCTGCGCAACCTCACCAACCGGCGTTATGCCAATACCGTCACGCCGGGGTATGACGACAAGGGGTTGGATGTGGCCCGCTCCACGCCGGCCGATGGGCGCGGTATCTATACCGGTGTGTCGTGGAGCTGGCGTTAAGCCAATTTAACTGTCACCGAGGTCTAACTGTGGGAGCGAGCTTGTGTGGGGGGCTGGCTTGTGTGGGAGCTGGCTTGCCTGCGATGCAGGCGCCTCGGTCATTCAGTTGAACTGAGGTGATGCCATCGCAGGCAAGCCAGCTCCCACAAAAGCCCGCCCACAGCATCCAGCCCACCCGAGTGGCCCTTGCCCCGCCACAGTTTTACTGGCATTGTTCGCTCAATTGGTAATCTTTCCCATTTGAGAAGTTTTTGCGCATGCATGACATTCCGGCCGCGCCGGGCGATTGCGCCCGTCAGCAGACCCTTACGGCGATGTACAGCGAGCACCATGCCTGGTTGCACGGCTGGCTGCGCAAAAAACTCGGGTGTTCCCAGTACGCTGCCGACCTGGCCCACGATGCGTTTATCCGCGTGTTGATGCTGGCCGATCCGCACACCATCAAGGAGCCTCGCGCCTTTCTCGCCACCACCGCCGGGCGCCTGTTGATCGATGGGGCGCGGCGCCGCCGGATCGAAAAGGCCTACCTGCAAGCCCTGCTGGTGCAGTGTGAAGACGCCGGCATGCCCGACCCGGCCGCGATCCATGTGGCGCTGCAAGCCCTGGAGCGCATCGCCGAGATGCTCGCCGGCCTGCCGGCGAAAACCCGTGAAGCCTTCCTGTTAAGCCGCCTGGACGGGCTCACCTACAGTGAGATCGCCACGCGCCTTGAGGTGTCATCCAGCACGGTCAAAAACTATCTGTCCACCGCGCTGGTGCATTGCTACCACAGCCTGTACGGGGCGGATCCGTTGCCGTGAACACCGAGCAGATCATTCAACAAGCGGCGAATTGGCTGACGCGGCTGCACGACGAAGACGTCAGCGATGCCGAGCGCCACGCCTTCAATACCTGGTGTCAGGCCGACCCGCGCCATGCAGTAGCCATCGAGCGTATGCGCTCGCTCTGGGGTGACTTCGATACGTTGCCCGCGCAACCGGCACGCATCGCCCTGAATCGCGCCTTTGCGCCCCAACGTTCGCGCAGGGTGCAGGCCTTGGGGGTGCTGGGCGTAGTGCTGTGCGGCTGGTTTGGTGTGCAGCACATGCCGGTGTGGACGGCCGACCAGCGCACCGGCATCGGCGAGCGCCGCCAGGTCGCCCTTGAAGACGGCAGCCAGTTACAGCTCAACAGCAACTCGGCGGTGGACGTGAAATTCGACGGCCACCAGCGCGTGATCGAACTGCTGCAGGGCGAGCTGTGGGTTGACGTGGCCAAGGACGCGCAACGGCCGTTCGTGGTACGCACCGATCAAGGCACGGCCACGGCCTTGGGCACGCGTTATCTGGTCAAGCGCGCAGTGGACGGCAGCACCGTGGTCACGGTGATCGAGTCCACTGTGGCGGTCCAAGGTGACACGGGCGAGGGCGTCAAGGTCACGGCCGGGCAGCGCGCGATTCTTGATCATGGCCACGCGGGGCCTGCACAGGCCAGCGGCAGCGCCGACCCGGATGCCTGGACCCGTGGCCTGCTCAAGGTCAACGACCAACCGCTGAGTGAGGTGCTGCAAACCCTGGCCAGCTACCGCCACGGCTTGGTGCGCTTTGATGCCCAGGCGTTGAAAAACCTGCGTGTGTCCGGGGTGTTCAAGCTCGACGACACGGCGGCGGCGCTCTCGGCGCTGGCCGATAACCTGCCGATTCGGGTGGAGTACTTCACCGACCTGATGGTGGTGGTCAAACCGCTCTAGATCAGCCTTCGTGCTGGCGCAGGCGCTTGTACAGGGTGTTGCGGCTTACGCCCAGTTCCCGCGCCAGGTGGGAGATGTTGCCGCCCGCTGCTTTCAAGCGTTGGCTCAGGTCGCTGTTGTCTTCCAGGCTTGGCTGGGTGGGCAAGGGCGCGGTCACGTTCAGGTCGACAAAGAAATCATCCGGCAGATGCTCCGGTCGCACCGGCTGCTCCTCGGCCATCGCCAGCGCCACCTGCAACACGCTGCTGACCTGGCGCAGATTGCCCGGCCACGGGTGTTGCTCGAACAACGCCAGCACTTCGGCACTCAGCCCGGCCCATTGGGTCGGTTCACGGTGCTGCTGCCACAGCTGCTGGAACAGTGCCTGCTTGTCGGTGCGTTCGCGCAGGGGCGGCAGTTCCAGGGTCAGGCCACCGATGCGGTAGTACAAATCCTCACGAAAGCGCCCGGCCTGCACCCAGTCGCGCAGCACACGGTTGGTGGCCGAGATAATGCGCAAGTCCACCGGGAACAGCTCGCTGCTGCCTACCGGCTGCACGCAGCGCTCCTGTAGCACCCGCAGCAAGCGGGCCTGGGTCGGCAAGGGCATGTCGCCAATTTCATCCAGAAACAGCGTGCCCTTGTCCGCCTTGCGGATCAGGCCGATGCTGCCTTTCTGGTTGGCACCGGTAAAGGCGCCTTTTTCATAGCCAAACAGCTCGGACTCGACCAGTTCGGCGGGGATCGCTGCACAGTTCACCGCAATGAACGCCTGTTTGCTGCGCGAACTGGCCTGGTGCAGGGCTTTGACGAACACCTCTTTGCCAACGCCGGTCTCGCCGTGTATCAACAACGGAATGTCTTTTTCCAACAAACGCTCAGCCTGGCGCACGGCCTTTTCTACGCGCACATCGCCAAAATGCAGGGTCTGGATGCCCATCGGCGCAGGTTTTGTGGGCTTGGGCTCAGCAAAGACCCGCGCCTGCACCGGCATCTTCTGCGGCCGCTTCAATAAACACTGGAACCGATTGCGGCCCGCGGCCTGTAACGAGAACGGCAAGCCCTCGGGTTGATTCAACAATTCCAGCAGCGAGACTTTAAACAAACTGTCGATCAGCACCCGCGACAAACTGATGCCCAGCAAGTTGTCGGCGCGGCGGTTGGCCGACAGCACCTGGCCGCTGTCATCAAAGATGATCAGGCCCGCCCACTGGCTGTCGAGGTTGTTCAGGCCGGTGTTGAAGGTCAGTTGGAAATGCTCGCCGCGAAACAGGTTGAGGATCAGCCGGTTCTCGACGGTCTGGCTCATCATCTTGACCATGCCCAAAGTGTGGGAGGGCGGCAGGTAGCTGTCGCTGGACACATCCAGCACCGCGATGATTTCACGCTGGGCATCGAAAATCGGCGCCGCGGAGCCGGTCATGAAGCGGTTGGCCTTGAGAAAGTGTTCATCGTGCTCGATATGCACCGCCTGGGCACAGGCCAGCGCAGTGCCGATGGCATTGGTGCCGCTTGAGCGCTCCCTCCAACTGGCACCGGCACTGAAGCCGCGCGCCAGCTTCGGCTCGATAAAACGCTGGGTGCCCCACGAGGTCAGCACCTGGCCCTGGTTGTCGGCCAGCATGATCAGGCAGTTGGAATTGCTGAGGATGTTTTCGTAGTAGGGCAGCACTTCCTGATGGGTGGTCTGCACCAGGGAATGCTGGCTTTCGAGCAACTGGCTGATGCCTTCGGCGGGCAGTTGATCAAAGCTGGGGGTGCTCTGGTGGTCCAGTCCAAAGGCGCGGCAACGGCGCCAGGATTCCTGGATAAGGGTGTCGTGTGCGAGGGGTTCGGCCATGGGGGCGACCTTTTTTTATTTTTATTGTTATCAAGCCTTACGCCGTCCAACTGTGGGAGCTGGCTTGCCTGCGATGGCGGTTTGTCAGCCACCGAATTGGCAAGCTGGACCATCGCTATCGCAGGCAAGCCAGCTCCCACATTAAATCTGTGGCGCCCATCGATTGTTGTTCAGAACTGTTCAATGTCAACCCGCTTAATGTTCAGTTGTTCAGCGCTGGTTGTTCATTTGTGTTCATGCCTGAACATCCTGTTCAACCCATTTCCTTACAGATCAACCACCTGCCACTTCTGGCACGAAACTCGCTCTTACGAATGGCCAGAATCATTCCAATAATAAAAAGGGCGTGTCATGTCATTGACCCTGGAACATGTCTCCCGCGTTGTCGAAGGCCAGACCTGGATCGACGACGCCAACCTGCGTTTCGAAGCCGGTTCTTTCAACGTATTGCTCGGCCGCACGCTGTCCGGCAAGACCAGCCTGATGCGCCTGATGGCCGGGCTGGACAAGCCCGACAGCGGCCGCATCCTGATGAACGGCGTAGACGTCACCCACAAGCCGGTGCGCCTGCGCAACGTGTCGATGGTCTACCAGCAGTTCATCAATTACCCGACCATGACCGTGTTCGAAAACATCGCCTCGCCGTTGCGCCAGGCCGGTGTGTCCAACGAACTGATCCACAGCAAAGTGCTGGAAACCGCGCAGATGCTGCGCATCGAGAAGTTCCTGCAGCGCCACCCATTGGAGCTGTCCGGTGGCCAGCAGCAACGCACGGCCATGGCCCGCGCCTTGGTCAAAGACGCTGAGCTGATCCTGTTCGATGAGCCGTTGGTGAACCTGGACTACAAACTGCGCGAAGAGCTGCGTCAGGAAATGCGCGAACTGTTCAAGGCGCGCCACACCATTGCCATCTACGCCACCACCGAACCCAATGAAGCCCTGGCCCTGGGTGGCACCACCACCATCCTGCACGAAGGCCGGGTGATCCAGAGCGGCAGGGCCGCCGAGGTGTATCACCAGCCCCAGACGGTGCTGGCCGCCGAGCTGTTTTCCGAGCCGCCGATCAACCTGATGCCGGGGCGTATCAGCGGCAATGAAGTGAGTTTTGCCAATGTCGTGCACTTCCCGTTGAACGTGGATCTGCGTCCCATCGGCGAAGGCGAGTTCCGGTTTGGCGTGCGCCCCAGCCATATCAGCCTGGTGCCGAGCAACGACGATGACCTGGAACTGGCGGTGACCGTAGAGGTGGCCGAGATCAGCGGTTCGGAAACCTTCCTGCACGTGCGCAGCGAGCATTTCCTGTTGGTGCTGCATTTACCGGGGGTGCATGAGTACGACGTCGACGCGCCGATCCGCGTGTATATCCCCACCCATAAACTCTTTGTGTTCGATGGCCAGGGCCGTTTGGTCCAGGCCCCCGGGCGCCGCGTCGCGAGGGTTGCCTGATGGCCGAGATCCATTTGCAGAACCTCGCGCACAGCTACAGCCCTACACCCAATGGGCCTGAGGACTACGCCATTCGGGCCATGAACCATGTGTGGGAGCAGGGCGGTGCCTACGCCTTGCTCGGGCCATCGGGCTGCGGCAAGTCGACATTGCTCAACATCATCTCCGGCTTGCTCAGCCCGTCCGAAGGCCAGGTGCTGTTTGACGCTAAAGTGGTCAACGAGCTGACCCCGGAGAAACGCAATATTGCCCAGGTGTTCCAGTTCCCGGTGGTGTACGACACCATGACGGTGTTCGACAACCTGGCGTTTCCCCTGCGAAACCAGGGCATGGCTGAGGCGAAAATCCACAGCAAGGTGCAGGAAATTGCCGAAGTCCTCGACCTGCAAGCCCTGCTGAGCAAAAAAGCCCGCAACCTCACCGCCGATGAAAAGCAAAAAGTTTCCATGGGCCGTGGCCTGGTGCGCGATGACGTGTCGGCGATCCTGTTCGACGAACCGCTGACGGTGATCGACCCGCACCTCAAATGGAAACTGCGCCGCAAGCTCAAGCAGATTCATGAGCAATTCAATATCACCATGGTCTACGTCACCCACGACCAGCTTGAGGCGTCGACCTTCGCTGACAAAATCGCGGTGATGTATGGCGGGCAGATCGTGCAGTTCGGCACGCCGCGTGAGTTGTTCGAGCGGCCGAGCCACACCTTTGTCGGCTATTTCATTGGCAGCCCTGGGATGAATCTGATCGAGGTGCAGGCCGAAGCCGGTGGCGTGCGCTTTGCCAGTACGTTGCTGCCGTTATCCGAGGCGTTGCAACAGCGCCTGCGCGAGGCGGACTACAAAAAGCTGCAGGTGGGTATCCGCCCGGAATTTATCCACGTGTGGGACGAGTACAACCCTGACGCGCTGCAGGCCGACGTCGTGCATGTGGAAGACCTTGGCACCTACAAGATCATGACCCTCAACCTCGACGGCGCGCCGTTGAAAGTACGCCTGGCCGAAGACAAACCGGTGCCCGAAGGCAAAGCCTCGATCAGTTTTCCCGCGCAGTGGTTGATGGTGTATGCCGACGATTACCTGCTGGAGGTGCAGCCATGAACAAGGTGCAGAACAACAAGGCCTGGTGGCTGGTGTTGCCGGTGTTCCTGCTGGTTGCGTTCAGCGCGGTGATCCCGATGATGACCGTGGTCAACTATTCGGTGCAGGACATTTTCGACCAGTCCAGCCGCTACTTTGTCGGTGCCGACTGGTACAAACAGGTGCTGCTCGACCCGCGCCTGCATGACTCCTTGCTGCGCCAGTTCATCTACTCGGCCTGCGTGCTGCTGATCGAAATCCCGCTGGGCATCGCCATCGCCCTGACCATGCCGACCAAGGGCCGCTGGTCGTCACTGGTGTTGATCATCCTGGCGATTCCGCTGCTGATCCCGTGGAACGTGGTCGGCACCATCTGGCAGATTTTTGGCCGCGCCGACATTGGCTTGTTGGGTTCGACGCTCAACGCCATGGGCATCAACTACAACTATGCGGCCAACACCATGGACGCCTGGGTGACGGTGCTGGTGATGGATGTGTGGCACTGGACTTCGCTGGTGGCGCTGCTGTGTTACTCGGGGCTGCGTGCGATTCCGGACGTGTACTACCAGGCAGCGCGGATTGATCGCGCATCCGCTTGGGCGGTGTTCCGACATATCCAATTGCCAAAGATGAAAAGCGTGCTGCTGATCGCGGTGATGTTGCGCTTTATGGACAGCTTCATGATTTACACCGAGCCTTTCGTGCTGACGGGCGGCGGGCCGGGTAACGCCACCACGTTCCTCAGTCAGACCTTGACCCAAATGGCCGTAGGCCAATTCGACCTGGGCCCGGCGGCGGCGTTTTCCCTGGTGTATTTCCTGATCATCCTGTTGGTGTCCTGGCTGTTCTACACCGCCATGACCCACTCCGACGCCAACCGCTGAGGCCGCCAACATGAGCAAGCGCAAGGTTATTCCGCTGCTGATCTACATCCTGTTTCTGCTGGTGCCGATCTACTGGCTGCTGAACATGTCATTCAAGAGCAACACCGAAATCCTCGGCGGGCTGACCCTGTTTCCGCAGGACTTTACCCTGGCCAACTACAAGGTGATCTTCACTGACCCGAGCTGGTACACCGGCTACCTCAACTCGCTGTACTACGTGAGCCTGAACACGGTGATCTCCCTGAGCGTGGCGCTGCCGGCGGCCTATGCGTTTTCGCGCTATCGGTTCTTGGGCGACAAGCACCTGTTCTTCTGGCTGCTGACCAACCGTATGGCGCCGCCGGCGGTGTTTTTGCTGCCGTTTTTCCAGCTGTATTCGTCCATCGGGCTGTTCGATACGCACATCGCCGTGGCGCTGGCGCATTGCCTGTTCAACGTGCCGTTGGCGGTGTGGATCCTGGAAGGCTTCATGTCCGGCGTGCCCAAGGAAATCGACGAAACCGCCTACATCGACGGCTACAGTTTTCCCAAGTTTTTCGTGAAGATTTTTATCCCGTTGATTGGCTCCGGTATCGGTGTGACGGCATTTTTCTGCTTCATGTTTTCCTGGGTCGAACTGCTGCTGGCGCGCACCTTGACCTCGGTTAACGCCAAGCCCATCGCGGCGGTGATGACGCGCACGGTCTCGGCTTCCGGCATTGATTGGGGCGTGCTGGCAGCGGCGGGGGTGTTGACCATTCTGCCGGGCATGCTGGTGATCTGGTTTGTTCGCAACCACGTGGCCAAGGGCTTTGCCCTGGGCCGGGTCTAGAGGATTCGATGATGGAATGGATGGCCTGGACCACCCCCACCGCACTGTTCTTTGTGACGATTGGCCTGCTGCTGGCAGGCATGACCACCTGGGAACTGCGTTCGCCGAGTATTCCTCGGCGCGGTTTGTTGCCGATCAGCACCACCCGTGGTGATCGTTTGTTTATCGGTCTTCTCGGCAGCGCCTACCTGCATTTGCTGGTGATCGGCGTTACCGACTGGAGCATCTGGGTGGCGTCTGCGCTATCCCTGGTATGGCTGTTGAGTGTGATGCGTTGGGGCTAGTGCCCTTATGAATAAACCACCAGGAGGTCTCTATGTTGAATAAAAACAATAAGCTGCGACATAGCATTTCATTGGCCGCCGTACTGGCCTTGAGCGGTTTGAGCGCCACGGCCTGGGCCGATGCGTACGAAGATGCCGCGAAAAAATGGATCGGCAGCGAGTTTAAACCGTCCACCCTTACCGAAGCCCAGCAGCTCGAAGAGTTGAAGTGGTTTATCAAGGCGTCGGAACCGTTCCGTGGGATGAAGATCAACGTGGTGTCGGAAACCCTCACCACCCACGAGTACGAATCCAAGGTACTGGCCAAGGCCTTCAGCGAAATCACCGGCATCAAGCTGACCCACGACCTGCTGCAGGAAGGCGACGTGGTGGAGAAGCTGCAAACCCAGATGCAGTCCGACAAGAATATCTATGACGGCTGGGTGAACGATTCCGACTTGATCGGTACGCACTTTCGCTATGGCAAGACCGAATCCATCACCGACCTGATGGCCAACGAAGGCAAGGCCTTCACCTCGCCGACCCTGGATATCAAGGACTTTATCGGCATCTCGTTCACCACCGCGCCAGACGGCAAGATCTACCAGTTGCCCGACCAGCAGTTCGCCAACCTCTACTGGTTCCGCGCCGATTGGTTTGAGCGCGCGGACCTCAAAGCCAAGTTCAAGGAAAAATACGGCTACGAGCTGGGTGTGCCGGTGAACTGGTCGGCCTATGAAGACATCGCCAAGTTCTTCAGCGAAGACGTCAAGGAAATCGACGGCAAACGTATCTATGGGCACATGGACTACGGCAAAAAAGACCCATCGCTGGGCTGGCGCTTCACCGATGCCTGGTTCTCCATGGCCGGCGGCGGCGACAAGGGGCTGCCTAACGGCTTGCCGGTGGACGAGTGGGGCATTCGCGTGGAGGACTGCCACCCGGTAGGCTCCAGCGTGACCCGTGGCGGCGACACCAATGGCCCGGCCGCGGTGTTTGCCACGCAAAAGTACGTGGACTGGATGAAAGCCTACGCGCCTCCGGAAGCGGCGGGCATGACCTTCTCCGAATCCGGGCCGGTGCCGTCCCAGGGCAATATCGCCCAGCAGATCTTCTGGTACACCGCGTTTACGGCCGACATGACCAAGCCGGGCCTGCCGGTGGTGAACGCCGACGGCACGCCGAAATGGCGCATGGCGCCGTCGCCGGTCGGGCCGTATTGGGAAAAGGGCATGAAAAAGGGCTATCAGGACGTGGGTTCCTGGACCTTCCTGAAGTCCACGCCCGAGAAGCAAAAACTCGCGGCGTGGCTTTACGCGCAGTTCGTGACCTCGAAAACCGTGTCACTGAAGAAAACCATCGTTGGCCTGACGCCGATTCGTGAGTCCGACATCAACTCCCAGGCCATGACCGACATGGCGCCGAAACTCGGCGGGCTGGTGGAGTTCTACCGCAGCCCGGCGCGGGTGGAGTGGACGCCGACCGGCACCAACGTGCCCGACTACCCACGCCTGGCGCAGTTGTGGTGGAGCAACATCGCCGCAGCGGCCAGTGGCGAGAAAACCCCGCAACAGGCGCTGGATAACCTGGCCAAGGAACAGGACGCGATCATGACGCGCCTGGAGCGTTCCAAGGTGCAGCCGGTGTGCGGCCCAAAAATGAACCCGGAGCGGGATGCGCAGTACTGGTTTGACCAGCCGGGCGCGCCGAAGCCCAAGCTGGCGAATGAGAAGCCCAAAGGGGAGACCGTGGCTTATGGTGATCTGTTGAAGCAGTGGGAGGCGGCGCGTAAATAACCCATAGGCCGAAACACTGTACCTGTGGCGAGGGAGCTTGCTCCCGCTGGCCTGCGTAGCAGGCCCATTTTTGGGGCCGCTGCGCAGCCCAGCGGGAGCAAGCTCCCTCGCCACAAGGGCAGGTAAACACTAGGTCAGGCGGCCTGCGGCTGAACCTGCAACTGCCCATCCACATCCTTGACCAGCTCACTGGCCAAAAACAGCGGCGCCAAGCGCTTGTGAAGTTGCGGCTCGACAAACTCCTTCACCGTCTCCAGCACCAATACGCCACTGAGCGGCAGCTCGGCCTTGGTGTATGACAGCCACGCCTTCTTCAACACCATCAACACATCGCTGCCCGCCGTGGAGGCAAAGCGGCGGTGCGTGGGTTTGCCGTCGAAGTTGAAGGTGTGTTGGAACGCGTAGCCGGTTTCGTTACCGTTGGCGGCGCTGCAGCGCACGCAGGTGCATGGGCCATCGCCGAATGCGCTGCGCAGGTAAGCGTTGAAGTCCACCACGGGCTTGAGTGACAGGCGCTTATCGACCTCGAACAGATCCCCAGTCATTTTATCGTCAGTGTTCAACGTCCATTTCCTCGCAGGTTGGCAGGTGTATTTCAAAGCGCGGCACAATAACAGCCACACGGCATTTTGGGGATGATTAGCATAACAATAGATCCCGATATTCTTTTCCAGTCTTAAAATTCGTCGCTAGGCTCTATCACCTTCTCGAAAACGCGGCAGATTCCCATGACTTTCAAGCGTTCCTCCCTGACCCTGTTGGCCGCGTCCCTGGCGGCCGCGAGCGCCTTGCTCAGCCCCGGCGCCCAGGCCGAAGGCAAGATCAGCATTGCACAGCAATTCGGTATCGGTTACCTGATCCTCGACGTGGTGCGCGACCAGCACCTGATCGAAAAACATGGCAAGGAGCAGGGCCTGGATATCAAGGTGGAATGGAACAGCATTTCCGGCGCCACCGCCATGAATGAATCGCTGCTGGCCGGCGCCCTGGATGTGGTCTCGGCGGGTGTGCCGCCGATGCTCACCCTGTGGGACCGCACCAAGGGCAAGCAGAACGTCAAGGCCATCGCCTCCCTGGGTTCGATGCCCAATTACCTGCTGACCAATAACCCCAACGTGAAGACCCTGCAGGACTTTACCGAGAAAGACCGCATCGCTGTGCCGGCCGCCGGCGTGGGTTTCCAGTCGCGCACCTTGCAGATCGAGACGGCCAAGCTGTTCGGCGATGCCAATTTCAAGAAGTTCGACGACATCTCCATCAGCCTGGCCCACCCGGATGCCACGGCGGCGTTGATTGCCGGTGGTTCGGAGATCAATTCACACTTCTCCAGCCCGCCGTTTCAGTATCAGGAGTTGTTGAACCCTAACGTGCACAAGGTGCTCAGTTCCTACGACATTCTTGGCGGGCAGGCGTCGTTCAACGTGCTCTACACCACGCAGAAATTTCACCATGACAACCCCAGGACCTACAAGGCGTTTTATGACGCGCTGGCGGAGGCCGAGAAGATCATCAAGGCCGATAAACCTGCGGCCGCCAAGACGTATATTCGCGTAGAGGAATCCAAGCTGCCGCTGGACCTGGTGGAGAAAATCGTCCAGGACCCGGAAATCGACTTCACCATCGTGCCGCAGCGTACGTTTATCTATGCCCAAAAGCTGCAGGAATTGGGCGTGCTGAAGAACAAGGCGGCGAGCTGGAAGGATTACTTCTTTGAAGAAGCCCATGGTGGTGATGGCAGCTGATTTGTAATTGGGAGCCAATGTGGGAGCTGGCTTGCCTGCGATAGCATCAACTCGGTGTACCTGACACACCGAGGTGCCTGCATCGCAGGCAAGCCAGCTCCCACAGTGGATCGTTGTTGTCTATGTGTCAGCGGAAGAATTCGCCCGGCGTAGACTCAAACTGCTGCCGAAACGCATTGATAAACGCCGACGTCGACTCATACCCACACCCCAGCGCCACATCCGTCACCCGCTCGCCTTGCTCCAGCGCGGGCAGGGCGCTGAGCAAGCGCAGGCGCTGACGCCAGGCGCGAAAGGTCAGGCCTGTATCACTCAAAAACAACCGGCTCAGGGTCTTTTCACTGACCCCAAGCTTGTGGCTCCAGTCACCCAGGGTGGTCTGCTGCTCCGGGTGCAGGTTCAGGCTGCGGTAAATCTGCCGCAGCCGTGGGTCATGGGGCAACGGCAGCATCAAATCCACCTGGGGCGCGGCCGCCAGTTGGTCGAGCACCACCTGGGCCAGCCGCCCGTCCGGGCCGTCCTCGGCATACTCCACCGGCAACTCGCTGAAACTGCGGATCAACTCGCGCAACAAACTGCTCACCTCCAGCACCTGGCAACGCTCGGCCGCCCAGGCGGTAACGCTGCAATCGAGGTACAGGCTGCGCATTTCCGTGTGCGGTGAACTGAACACCCTGTGTGGCACGCCCGCCGGAATCCACACGGCGCGCTGGGGCGGGGCGACGAAACGGCCGACACTGGTCTGGATCTCCAGCACCCCCGAAATCGCATACGACAACTGCACCCACGGGTGGCTGTGCCGGCGGGTCAGCGCGCGGTTGGGCAGCGATTCGGTGCGGCCATACACCGGGCGTGGCAGGCTGGAAAGCCCGGGCACACTGCGCCTAACCGTCTTGTCATGTCCTTTAGGCGGCATTTACTGGCTCATTGGCGTTAGTCGGTAACAGGCCGTTAAGTTAGAGTCGCAGCGATGCTCTTGGCAACCCCTGGAAGATTTGCTTATGACCCGCCCGCGTTTTCTACCTGACAACTTCACCCTGACCCTGATCGCCACGGTGATCCTTGCGTCACTGCTGCCGGCCAGCGGCCAGACCGCCGTGGCCTTCGGCTGGGTGACTAACCTGGCCATCGCGCTGCTGTTTTTCCTGCACGGCGCCAAGCTGTCGCGCCAGGCCATCGTTGCCGGTGCCGGGCACTGGCGCCTGCATTTGCTGGTGTTCAGCCTGACCTTTGTGCTGTTCCCGTTGCTGGGCCTGGCGCTCAAGCCGCTGCTGTCGCCGCTGATCGGCAACGACCTGTACATGGGCATGCTGTATCTGTGTGCGCTGCCGGCCACGGTGCAGTCGGCGATTGCCTTCACCTCGCTGGCCCGCGGCAACATCCCGGCAGCCATCTGCAGCGCGGCGGCCTCCAGCCTGTTCGGCATCTTCCTGACGCCGTTGCTGGTGACCTTGCTGCTTAACGTACACGGCGATGGCGGCTCCACGGTCGACGCCATCCTGAAAATCAGCGTGCAGCTGTTGCTGCCTTTTGTGGCCGGGCAGATCGCCCGGCGCTGGATTGGCGAGTGGGTGGGGCGTAACAAGTCCTGGCTGAAGTTCGTCGACCAGGGCTCGATTCTGCTGGTGGTGTATGGCGCCTTCAGCGAAGCGGTCAACGAAGGCATCTGGCACCAGATCCCGTTGTGGGAGCTGGGCGGTCTGGTCGTCGCCTGCTGCGTGTTGCTGGGCTTGGTGCTGGTGGCCTCCGCCGTGCTGGGCAAGGCATTTGGGTTTAACCAGGAAGACCGCATCACCATCTTGTTCTGTGGCTCGAAGAAAAGCCTGGCCACCGGTGTACCGATGGCCCAGGTGCTGTTCGCCGGGGCGACCATGGGCGTGCTGATTTTGCCGTTGATGCTGTTTCACCAGATCCAGTTGATGGTCTGTGCGGCGTTGGCGCAGCGTTATGCCAAGCGCCCGGAAAGCATCCCCGAGATGATGGGCCAGGTCGATCCGTGATCCAGCGCACACCTTGGGAAGATTGACCTCAAGTTAACGCCCGAGCAGACGACTTCCTTATTGAGAGCCCAATAAGGAGTGTCGGCATGAACGTTAAAGGTATTTCGGTATTAACCGGCCTGTTTTGCCTATGGGCGGGAGCCTGTGGTGCCGCGCAGACCATAGGGCAGGGCACCATTCAATTTCGCGGCGCCATCGTCGAACCTGGCTGTGCGACAAATGCGCGCAGTGGCGCGGTGATGGAGTTGACCGGGTGCGCCAGTTCCAATCGCGGCAGTCGCTTCGAGGTGCGCAATATTGCGCCAGTGGCCAGCGTCAACGCCGCCCATGTAAAGCTGGTGGCAGACAGCGGCGATGGGCGTTATTACAACCAGAGTTACTTGCTGGTGGATGCCGCTGGCAAGGCGATCCAGTCGGGCAACTACGTGATTACCATGACCTCGCCCTAAGCCTTCGGGCGACGATCCGCGTCAACAGCGGGCCAAGAAACCTATAGAATGCCCGGCGGCGGCGCTGTTCTGCGCGGCCGTTGGATCATCGCCAGAGTATCTCGCCCGCCAATGAGCATTTCAGCCGCAACGCCCCAAGCCAATTGGCAACCGGTCATCGCCTTGGCGCTGGCCGCCTTTGTGTTCAATACCACCGAATTCGTGCCCGTGGGGCTGCTCAGCGCCATCGGTGCGAGCTTCGACATGCCCATCGCCAGCGTCGGCTTGATGCTCACCATCTATGCCTGGATCGTTTCGCTGACCTCGTTGCCGGTGATGCTGCTGACGCGCAACGTCGAGCGGCGAAAATTGCTGATCGTGCTGTTCGGCCTGTTTATCGCCAGCCATATCCTCTCCAGCGTCGCCAACAGTTTTGGCCTGCTGATGGTCAGTCGCATCGGCATTGCGTTGTCCCACGCGCTGTTCTGGTCAATTACCGCGTCCCTGGCCGTGCGCCTGGCGCCGGAAGGCAAGCAGGTGCAAGCCCTTGGGTTATTGGCCACTGGCACGTCCCTGGCGATGGTGTTGGGTATTCCGCTGGGCCGCCTGCTCGGCGAAGCCATGGGCTGGCGCACCACCTTCCTGGTGATCGCCGCGTTCGCTGGCGCGCTGGTGTTCTGGCTGGCGCGCACCTTGCCGCCGCTGCCGAGCCAGAACTCCGGCTCGCTGCGCAGCCTGCCGTTGCTGTTCAAACGCCCGGCACTGGTGGCACTTTACGTACTCACCGCCATGACCGTTACCGCGCAATTCACCGCCTACAGCTACATCGAACCCTTCGTCGAAGGCGTGGCCGGTTTGGGTGGTGGCGCCGTAACCCTGATTTTGCTGGTGTTCGGCGGCGCGGGCATCATCGGCTCGCTGCTGTTCAGCCTGGTACACCGTTTCAACCCGCATATCTTCGTGGTCAGCGCAGTGTTCCTGCTCGCGGCCTGCTTGACCCTGATGCTGCCCTTGAGCGGCGCCGAGTCGTACCTGGTGATACTGAGCATTTTCTGGGGCATGGCCATCATGGGCTTCGGCCTGGCGATGCAATCGAAGGTGCTGGTGCTGGCACCGGACGCCACCGACGTAGCCATGGCAATGTTCTCCGGCATCTACAACATCGGCATCGGCGGCGGCGCCCTGATGGGCAGCTGGGTCGGCAGCCACTTCGGCTTCGCCTGGATCGGCGTGGCGGGCGGGGCGTTGGCAGCGGTGGCGTTGATCGGGTATTGCCTGGCGATTCGCAAGTTTGGGACGGGTGTGGTGCGTAGCTGAGGAGTAACGATTGATGATCAAACCTGCTGTTTTCGCGATGCTTGCCAGCGTGTCTGCGCTGTTGCTCAGCCCTTCGAGCGTTGCCGCCAGCTTCGACTGTGACAAGGCCAAAGCGCCTGACGAAATTGCGATTTGCAAGAACGTCAGCCTCAACGACCAGGACGTGACCATGGCGTTGCTCTACGACCTGAACAAGCACTTCATGGCCATGGGCGGGCGCGGGTCATTGATGGACGGGCAGGCCGAATGGCTCAAACAGCGGCATGCCTGCGGGGCGAAAGTGAGTTGCCTGAGCACTGCTTATACGCAGCGGATTGGCCTGTTGCGCGGGTTCATTGATGAGTGGGTGATGACGAAAGGGCCGTTTTGAGCCAGCAATCCTAGGCAAAAAAGCAACCTGTGGGAGCTGGCTTGTTGTGGCGAGCAGGCTTTTCTGTGGGAGCTGGCTTGCCTGCGATAGCGATCTGTCAGCCACCACCGCTATCGCAGGCAAGCCAGCTCCCACATTTGACCGCATGCGGTTTTAGTACCTTACAGCGCAGCCAGCACCGCCTCGAGCTTCTCCTGATCCCGCGCAAACTGGCGAATGCCTTCGGCCAGCTTCTCGGTGGCCATCGCATCTTCATTCGACGCCCAACGGAATTGCGCTTCGGTCAATGGCTGACGCGCTTCGCCTTCTACGCCCGGCGCCAATTTGCGTTGCAGCACGCCGTTATCGTCAGCCAGTTTTTGCAGCAGGTCAGGGCTGATGGTCAGGCGGTCGCAACCAGCCAGTTCTTCGATCTGGCTCAAGGTGCGGAAGCTGGCGCCCATCACCACGGTGTCGATTTTATTGGCCTTGTAGTAGTTGTAGATACGCGTCACCGACTGCACGCCCGGGTCTTCGGCACCGGTGTAGTCCAGGCCGGTGTTTTTGCGATACCAGTCGTAGATGCGGCCCACGAACGGCGAGATCAAAAACACCCCGGCATCCGCGCAGGCCTGGGCCTGGGCGAAGGAAAACAGCAGGGTGAGGTTGGTCTGGATACCGGCTTTTTCCAGGCGCTCGGCGGTGCGGATGCCTTCCCAGGTGGAGGCCAGTTTGATCAGCACGTGGTCGCGGCCGACACCGGCCTGGTCATACAGGGCGATCAGCTGGTTGGCCTTGGCCCACAGCGCGTCTTCGTCGAACGACAAACGCGCGTCGACTTCAGTGGAAATACGCCCCGGAATCACCTTGAGAATGCCCGCGCCCACCGACACCGCAAAGTGATCGCAGGCCAGGTCCACATCGCCTTTGGACAGGCTCACGGCATTGCGCAGCAGCTCGGCGTATTCCGGGATGGCGGCGGCCTTGAGCAGCAGCGACGGGTTGGTGGTGGCGTCCACCGGGCGCAGGCGGCTGATGGCTTCCAGGTCGCCGGTGTCGCAGACCACGGTGGTGAATTGCTTGAGTTGTTCGAGCTTGGACGTCATGAGTGGCGGTCCCCAGGAAAAGAGTGAAGGTAGCTGTTGTACCATTTCCGGGGCGCCCTGTTTACCGCGCGTGCAAACCTGTCGCGGCCTTAAGGCTTCCAGGTCTGCACGTCCTGCGCATCCACCGCCTTGGCGTAAGGCGTGCCTGTCATCACCGCGATTTTCTTGCGAAATAGCGCCAAGCTTAAAGTTATGAAAAGCATTCGATAAATACTCTTTCGATCTGAGCTTAGGGCGCTTTTTGCAGCGTCCGACCAATCGGGCATAACCATAGAGTTATATGATTCTTTCATAATTTTGCGTGATTAATATAATAAAAAGCGAACTTTCCCGCGAAGACGCTTTATGACCTCACGCCGCCAGATCCATTTGTCAGCCTTCCTGTTGAGCGGCCCGGTGGTGCACAGCCACGCGGTATGGCGCCACCCCGAAACCGTCGGCAATTACCTCGACCCCGAGTACTACACGCGTATCGCCAAAGTCGTGGAGGAAGGCTTGTTCGACTTCCTGTTTTTCGCCGATCGCCTGGCCGTGGGCGACCAGATGGGCGGCTCCCGTGAGTTTGCCTTGCGCTACGGCGCCCAGGACGCCACGCGCCTCGACCCGCTGCCGATCCTGTCGTACCTGGTGGGCCAGACCACCAAACTCGGCCTGGGCGCGACCCGTTCCACCACCTATTACGAACCGGCGCATATTGCCCGCGAATTCGCCACCTTGGACCACCTGTCCAAGGGCCGCGCGGCGTGGAATATCGTCACCTCGATGAATGACAGCGAAGGGCGCCTGTTCGGCAAGGCCAAGCACCTGGAGCATGACCTGCGCTACGACCGCGCCGATGAGTTTGTCGAGGTCGCGCTGAAACTCTGGAACAGCTGGGGCAAGGACGCGCTCAAGCTCGACCGCGAAAGCGGCGTGCTCGCCGACCCGGCATTGATTACCTCGGTGCAACACCAGGGCGAGTGGTTCCGGGTTGAAGGCCCGCTGAATATCCCGCGTTCGCCCCAGGGCCGGCCGGTGCTGATCCAGGCCGGGTCTTCCGGGCGGGGTCGGCGCTTTGGCGCACGGTGGGCCGAGGCGATTTTTACCATTCACCCGCACCTGGCGGCGATGCAGTCCTTTCGCGATGACGTGCGCGCCCAGGTGGTGCAACAAGGCCGCGCCGCCGACAGCTGCAAAATACTCACCGCGGTGATGCCGTTTATTGGCGGCAGCGAAGCCGAAGCCCGCGCCAAGCGCGACCAGCACAACGCCCTGGCGCGGCCGGAGTTGGGGCTGGTGACACTGGCTTCGCAGCTGAATGTGGACCTGTCGCCGTTCCCGTTGTCGGCCACCCTGGCCGAGGTGGCGCAGTCGCCGCTTATCCACGGTGCAGCGGCGGAAAAGCTGCTGATGCAAGGCCCCGAGCTGACCCTGGAACAACTCGGCCGGATCTTCGCCAGCAGCGTGCGCGTGCCGCAACTGGTGGGCACCGGCGCGCAGATCGCCGACCAATTGGCTGAGTTGTTCGAGCAAGGCGGTTGCGACGGCTTTGTGATTTCGCCGGGGTACTTGCCGGGCTCGTTCACCGAATTTGTCGAAAGCGTGATTCCGCATTTGCAGCGCAAGGGCCTGTTCCGCACGGCGTACGAAGGTTCGACGTTGCGTGAGCACCTCGGTCTGGACTGATGCGCTCTATGTGGGAGCTGGCTTGCCTGCGATAGCGGTGGGGCAGTTTGCACCGTTGTTGACTGACACTGCGCTATCGCAGGCAAGCCAGCTCCCACATTTGGGCGGCGGTGTTTTTTATTGGGTACATCAATTTAAAAAGGGAATTGCGCATGGTTGCTTTCGATCACTTGACCCGTCGCCGTTTGCTCGGCATAGCGGGCATTTCCATGGCCGGCCTGGCGCTGCCCAGCCTGGGCTTTGCGGCCGACGAGCACGCCGGGCACGGCACGCCTGCGGAACCTGCAGGCACCGGCGAGTTCATCCGCCTCGACGCGCCGCGCAAGCTCAAACTGGCGGTCAACCTCAACGCCGTGTGCCTGGCGCCAGTGGTGATCGCCCACGGCCAGGGCTTTTTCACCAAGCACAACCTCGATGTGGAACTGGTCAACTTCGGCAACTCCACCGAAGTGCTGCTCGAAGCCATCGCCACCGGCAAGGCGGATGCCGGCATCGGCATGGCGCTGCGTTGGCTCAAGGCTCTGGAACAAGGCTTTGACGTCAAGCTCACCGCCGGTACCCACGGCGGTTGCCTGCGCTTGCTGAGTGCGGCGAACGGTGGCGTGAACAGGCTGGAGGACCTCAAGGGCAAGGCCATCGGCGTCACCGACATGGCCAGCCCCGACCGCAATTTCTTCTCGATCCTGCTGAAAAAGCACGGCGTCGACCCGGTGCGCGACGTCGAATGGCGCCTGTACCCGGCCGACCTGCTGGGCACCGCGCTGGAACGTGGTGAAGTGCAGGCGGTCAGCGGCAGTGACCCGTTCATGTACCGCCTGATCAAGTCCGGCGTGGCGCGGGAGTTGTCCACCAACCTGGTGGAGGCATACGCCAACCTCAGCTGCTGCGTGGTCGGCGTCACCGGCAAGCTGGTACGTGAAGACAAGCGCGTGGTCGCGGCGCTGACCCAGGCGATTCTGGAGGCCCACGACTATTCCGTGCAGCACCCCGAAGAAGTCGCCAAGGGCTTCCAGGCTTATGCGCTCAATACTACGACAGAAGAAGTGCAGGCGATCCTGCACGATCATACCCACGGCCACCATGCGGTCGGCGCGGCGCTGACGCAGGAAATCACCACTTATGTCACCGACCTGAAAACCGTCGAGGTGATCAGCAAAGGCACCGACCCGGTGGAGTTCGCCAAGGAGATCACCGCTGATGTCTTCAGTTGATGCAACCACCCTGAACCCAAGCCTGACATTCAAGGCCGGCTGGCAGGGCGCCACGGTGGTGGCTGCCTGGGTGGCCGTGGCGCTGTTGATCAGCTATTGGCCCAATGCCGTGCGCAATTGGCCGATGACCCAGGGGCTGGCCAATGTGTGCGTGGCGGTGGCTGCGCTGTTCATTCTGTTGAGCCTGCTGGGCCTGAGTTTTTCGCGGCTCGGCCAGCGCTTGCAAAAGACCGGGCCTTGGTTGATTGCCTTGCCGGTATTACTGGGTGTCTGGGAGCTGCTCACCGCCAAACTGGCGCTGCTGCCGGTGCCGTTTTTCGCGCCGCCCCAGGCCTTGCTTGCGGTGTATGTCGAAGACTATGCGCGCCTGGCCGACAGCCTGCTGCATTCGGCCTTGCTGCTGGGTTCGGGCGTGGCTTTGGGCGCTGCTACCGGGTTTGTCGCGGGCGTCTCCATCGGCTGGTCCACGCGCATCGGTTACTGGTTGCACCCGGTGCTGCGTATCCTCGGGCCGGTGCCGTCGACGGCGTTGCTGCCACTGTGTTTTTTCCTGTTTCCCAGCAGTTGGAGCGCAAGTGTTTTCCTGATCGCCCTGGCCACCTGGTTTCCGGTCACGGTGCTGACCTGGTCCGGCGTGGCGAGTGTCGATAAAGCCTATTACGACGTGGCACGCACCTTGGGTGCCAAGCCGGGCTTCCTGATTTTCAAAGTGGCGATTCCCGCCGCGTTGCCCCACGTGTTTGTCGGCCTGTTCATGGGCCTGGGCGCCTCGTTTTCGACCTTGGTGGTGGCGGAAATGATGGGGGTTAAATCCGGCATCGGCTGGTACTTGCAATGGGCTCAGGGTTGGGCCGCCTACGCGAACATGTACGCGGCATTATTGATCATGGCACTGGCCTGTTCGGGGTTGATCACCGGGTTGTTCCTGGTGCGTGACCGCTTGTTGGCCTGGCAGAAAGGAGCGATGAAATGGTAGCGCTGGCACAGGCAGTTCAACCCGCGCCCGGGCTGGCGCTGCGGATTGAGAACCTCAGCCATGGCTTTGCACTGGACGGGCAGCGTTTGCCGGTATTGGAGCGGGTTTCCCTGGAGGTGGCGCCCGGTGAATTCGTGGCGTTGCTGGGGCCTTCGGGGTGCGGCAAATCCACTTTGCTGCGCCTGGTGGCCGGGTTGGAACCGGCTGACTCCGGGCGTTTGCTGGCCGATGGGCACGCCATCACCGGCCCCGACCCGAGCCGCGTGGTGGTGTTCCAGGACCCGACCCTGTACCCGTGGCGCCGCGTGTGGGACAACGTCGCGCTGGGCCTGGAGGCTCAAGGCTTGCTCAAGACCCATTCGGCCAAGGTCGATCAAACCCTGGAAAAAGTTGGCCTCAGCGCCTTCGCGCACGCCTACCCTCGACAACTTTCCGGCGGCATGGCCCAGCGCGTGGCGTTGGCCCGTGCGCTGGTCAACCAGCCACGGCTGCTGATTCTGGATGAACCCCTGGGCAAGCTGGACTCGCTGACGCGCATCACCCTGCAAAAGGAGCTTATCGACCTGTGGCAGCGCCAGGGCTACACGGCGTTGCTGGTGACCCACGACGTGGAAGAAGCCTTGCTGCTGGCCAACCGCGTGATCGTGTTCAGCGACCGCCCGGCGAAGATCCAGGCGCAGTTGACCATTGACCGGCCCTATCCTCGGCATCGCGATGATGCCTATCTGGTGGGTTTGCGCCGGCAGATTCTGGGGTTGTTGGGGTTGGGGGAGAGCTGGTAGTTGTTGGTCTGATCGTTCCCACGCTCTGCGTGGGAACGCCGCTTGGGACGCTCCGCGTCCCGCAACCCCACAGTCTGACTGCATAGTCCTTGACACCGCCAACCCCATGCGCAAGGAACAACTCAGTTTTCGAAAATTGAGTTTCAGCGATGGCGAGAACCCATAAGCCAACCGATTTCGCAGATTTGCTAAAGCAATACGGCTTGGAAGTTATCGAGCTGGCGGGCCTCTGCAAAGCGGTCGACGGCAAAAGTCGGTACTTGCACTGGGATGAATTTCGTCGATACTCCACCTGGCCAGGGATGACGCCGAAGCCAACCTGAAGAAACTCGTATCCAAGGCCTAGGTGCGCTCAAACCTGCTCCTGCGCCCGCAACTGCACGCTCATCTCATCACAACTGTTTGCCCAGTCACTCAGCCACTGCGGCATGGGCGGTGAAGCTTCGGCCAAGCCGAGTTCGCGCACAAAGTCGGCCGGGGGCAGGGTGCCCTTGGCGGAGCGGAACAGGCCGCGCATCACCACCACGCCCACCACTCGGCCCTTGCTGATAAAACGATGCTCCATCAGGCTCCATTTGTGGTCCCAGCCGAGCATGCGGGTGTGTACCTCGAACACTTCAAAGAGCTTCAGCTCGCGGCGGAACTTGCCCCAGGTGTCGCCCACAATCGGCAACGCCTTGTTGCGCAGGGCCACGCGAAAAGCGCCGGTACGCAGCACAAAATCCATCCGCGCAACGTCTGCCAGGGTGAAGTACCGGCCGTTGGTGACGTGCCGGTTGATATCCAGGTCCAGCGGCCACACCCGCATGCGCACTACAGTGGTGTCCAAACCCTGCACGGGCTTGCGCCAGGGACGACGGAACAACATGAACAGCAATCGAAACCAGAGATTCATAAACGTGCCAGGCAGTTGATCAGAAGCCGCACTGTACGCAGCCGGAATCGGCTAAGGTAGGTGCGCAAATGACTTATTACATGCGAAAAACGCAAACAGGCTTTTTATGCACATTACCTTGCTCCTGGCCGATGATTGTTCTGCCGCCAACGCCACCCTGGTCCTGGAAATGCTCAGCGCCGCCAATCTGTTTGCCGACAGCCCACCCTTTGAGGTCTTGGTGGTCTCCCTGGACGGCCAGCCCGTCACCACGTGGAGCGGGCAGTGCATGCAGGTGGCGTGCGCGGCGGCGCAGGTGCGCCGCACCGACCTGATCCTGATCCCCGGTTTCCTGTTTACCCTCAAGCAGGCCCTGCCCACTTTTCCTGCCTACGGCCCGTGGCTGCGTGAGCAATATGCCCAGGGCGCGGTGCTGGCATCAATGTGCACCGCAGCTTTTTTGCTGGCCGAAAGCGGCCTGTTGCAAGGCTTGCGCGCTACCACCCACTGGGCGTTTGCCGAGCTGTTCCGGCGCCGTTACCCCGACGTGACCCTGGAGGACGCGCAGATCCTGTGTGAAGAAAACCGTGTAATCACCAGCGGTGGCGCCAGCGCGGCGATGGACCTGATGCTGCACCTGATCCGCCGCTTCGGTTCACCAGAGCTTGCGCATACCTGTGGCAAATACCTGTTGATCGACGGCGTGCGTACCGAGCAGTCGGTGTACGCCCTGTGGTCGTTGCCCAAGAACCACGGCGACGGCGAGATCCTGCGGGTGCAGCATTGGCTGGAGCAGCACTTTGCCCAGGCGTTGGTAATTGACGACGTGGCGCGGCGCTTTGGTTTTGGTGTGCGCAATTTCAAGCGGCGTTTCAAGGAGGCGACCGGCTATACGCCCGTGGGTTATGTGCAAACCCTGCGCCTGGAGCGGGCCAAGCAGATGCTGGAGTCCACGCGCATGACCCTCGAAAGCATCACCTACGCGGTGGGGTATGAAGACAGTAATTCGTTTCGCCGCCTGTTCCAGCAGCGCGTGGGGATGCTGCCGGCGGCGTATCGCAAGAAATTCCTCGCCACGGCCTGAATCAGCGACGTAGCTGCGCCTGCGCTTCAATACATTCCACCAGAAACTCCATCACCACTTTCACCGACGGTGAGCGGCGCATATCCGGGTAGACCGTCAGCCAGATATCACGCACCGGGCCGTCGCTGGGCGTAGGTAACCGGGTCAACAGCGGGTCGTGGTCGCCCACCAGGGTCGGCAGCACTACCGCGCCGACCTGCGCGCGAGCGGCCATTTGCTGGGTGATCAACTCGCTGGCGGCAAATACGATAGGGCGAGGGCCGCGCAGTTGGTGCAGCCAGGCTTGCTGGGGCAGGTGGTCGCGGCTGGCGTCGTAGGCGATGAAGGTCCATTGCGCTGCCGGCAAGTGTTCGAGCGCAGGTGCGGCGTACAAGCCGAAGCGCACCACGCCGACTTTGCGCCGCACCAGGGCTGCTTCGTCGGGGCGCACGGTGCGCAAGGCGATGTCGGCTTCGCCCTTGTCCAGCGCGGCCAGTTGAGTGGACGGCATCAGCACCAGATTCAGCTGCGGGTAGTGGGCGCGTAAACGCGCAAGCTGAGGTGCAATGCAGTGGTTGGCGATGGAGGGCGGGCAACTGACGCGCACAGTGCCGGCCAGTTCAATGGAGGCCACACGCGACAAGCGCATCACCTGCGTGGCCATATCGCCCATGCCCGCCGCCACTTGCGCCAAGGCCAGGCCTTGCGCCGTGAGCGGGCGGCTGCGGGGCAGGCGGTCCACCAGCTTTACGCCCAGGGCTTTTTCCAGTGCATCGACCCGGCGCCCGACGGTGGCGTGCTCCACCTGCAGCTCGCGGGCGGCGGCCGACAATGACTGGGTGCGGGCCAGCACGGTGAAGTAGTAGAGGTCCTGCCAATCGAACATCGGGTTATTTCCGCACAGAGGCTGGGAGGGATTGGGGAATATTCCAACCGAATAATCCCTTTTACCATGGCCGCTTCCCAGTGCAAACGGAGTTGTTCCCTGATGAAAGCCATTACCCTGCAAGCCTACGGCGGTCCCGATTTCGCCCAACTGCGCCATGATGTGGCCAAACCCCAGGTCACGGCCGGGCATGTGCTGGTCAAGGTGGCCTGCGCCGGGATTAATTTCATGGATATTCATACCCGCCAGGGCAAATACGCGGCGTCGGTGACTTACCCGGTGCGCTTGCCTTGCACCCTGGGCATGGAGGGCGCCGGCGTGGTGGTTGAGGTTGGCCCGGGCGTGAGCCACCTGGCCGTGGGCGACCGGGTGGCCTGGTGCATTGCCTGGGGCGCCTATGCCGAATACGCCAATGTGCCTGCCGACAAAGTCGCGCAGATTCCGAGCGCCATCCCCTTCGATCAAGCGGCTGCGGCGATGTTTCAGGGCTGCACCGCGCACTACCTGGTTGAGGACGTGGCGCGCTTGCAGGCAGGCAGCAGCTGCCTGATTCACGCGGCGTCCGGCAGCATCGGCCAGTTGTTGGTGCAGATGGCGCGGCGGTTGGGCGCGACCGTGTTGACCACCGGCAGCAGCGCCGAAAAATGCGCGATTGCCCGGCAACGTGGCGCCCACCGGGCCTGGACCTATGACGGCTTTGCCGATCAGGTGCTGCAAGCCACGGATGGGCGCGGAGTGGATGTGGTGTTTGATTCGCTCGGCAAAACCACCTTGCGCGAGAGTTTCCGTGCTTGCCGCACGCGGGGTTTGATCGTCAATTATGGCAACGTGTCGGGCTCACTGAGCGATTTGGACCCGATTGAATTGGGCGAGGCGGGCTCGCTGTTTTTGACCCGACCACGTCTGGCGGACCACATGGCCGACGGGGCGACCGTGCAGCGGCGTGCCAATGCGGTGTTCGCGGCGATGCTGGAAGGGGCGTTGAGCGTGGAGATCGAGGGCCATTACAGCCTGGAGACGGTGCAACAGGTACACGCGCGCATCGAGGCGCGCCAGCAGATCGGCAAGGCGGTGTTGTGGGTGGACCGAGACCTGCGCTGATTGGTGGGGTGAGTAGGCTTGTTGTGGCTAGCAAGCTTGCCACCGGCACTGCGTTAACCAGAAGTTGGGTGGGTACATGGCCAGATCGCAGGCGAAAAAAAACCGGCTGATCAGGCCGGTTTGGGGTGCCTCGCCAACAGCGAGGGTTATACGTGGTTGCTCTGCAGGCGATCCGAACCACCTTCAGCCAGGCCGCGTTCCTGCAGGCGATCAGCACCACCTTCAGCCAGGCCGCGTTCCTGCAGGCGATCAGCACCGCCTTCAGCCAGGCCGCGTTCCTGCAGGCGATCAGCACCGCCTTCAGCCAGGCCACGTTCCTGCAAGCGATCAGCGCCACCTTCGGCTATACGGCGTTCCTGCAGACGGTCAGAACCATTTTCGGCTACGTGGTTGCCTTGCAGGCGATCCGCGCCGCCTTCAGCGACAACCGGGTGGGCAAAAGCGTTGGCAGCCAGTACCGAGAAAGCGAGGCTAAGCAAGAGTTGGCGTTTCATGGTGGTGTGCTCCGAGAGTTGTAGTTGGGTGTTGCCGGGTATGGGTTTGATGGTACGCGTTGGATTTTTTAAGAGAACTTCATTGCGCTGATGGTGACTATCGACGCCAGCGATGGCCCGTTGTGGCGGGCCATCGTGCAGGCGCTCAAGGCATCTGCGGCAGTTCCTGAGGGCGCAGGTCAAACACCAGCACCTCGGCGTCTTCGCCCTGGCTCAGGCGGATCTGCCGCTCATTGCGCAGCCGTGCGCCGTCGCCTTCCTGCAAGCGTTGGCCATTGAGTTCGACGCTGCCGTGGGCCACGTGCACGTACACATGGCGGTCCACTGGCACCTCCAGGGTGGCGGCTTCATCGCCGTTGAACAGCCCGGCATACACCCGTGCATCCTGGCGAACGTTGAGCGAGCCATCCGTGCCTTCCGGCGAGATGATCAACTGCAAGCGCCCACGTTTTTGCGCCGCGCTGAAGTGCTCCTGCTGGTAGCGCGGTTCGGCGCCGACCACATTCGGCACAATCCAGATCTGCAGGAAGTGCACGCCATGGCTCTGGCTGTGGTTGAACTCGCTGTGGGCCACGCCGCTGCCGGCGCTCATCAGTTGCACGTCGCCAGGGCGGATCACCGAACCGGTGCCCAGGGTGTCCTTGTGTTCCAGGGCGCCTTCGAGCACATAGGAGAAAATCTCCATGTCCCGATGCGGGTGCTGGCCGAAGCCTTTGCCGGCGGCGACGCGGTCATCGTTGATCACCAGCAGGTCGGAAAAACCCTGCTCCTTGGGATCCCAGTAGTTGGCAAACGAGAAGGTGTGGAACGACTTCAACCAACCGTGATTGGCGGCGCCGCGTTCCGAGGCTTTGCGAAGGGTCAGCATGGTCTTGTCCTCAAGTGAGCGCTGGCTGCGAAATGCAGGGCGCTTGCGTTGAGAAGAAGGTTAATGGTTTTCCAGTGATTCATTAATAAGCTGAAAATTGAATTAATGTCTCATTTTAGTTGACAGTTTCAAGCGTGCCATAATGCCGTCCCGACTCCCGTTACGATGGACTTGCTCTTGATGAAAACCGTGGCCATGGCGCTGTTTCCAGACTTCCTGCTGCTCGATATGGCCGGGCCGCTGGAGGTGTTTTCCATAGCCAATCGCTACTTGCCGGCGTCGGAGCATTATCGGATCCTGACGATCGGTACCGAGCCCGGTCCGCTGCGCGCCTCCAATGGCGTGCACGTGCATGCCGACCTGCAACTGGCGCATGCCGATGAGGCCTACGACCTTCTGCTGGTGCCCGGCGGGCCTGGCGCTTATAACGAATGCCATCCGGCTCTGCTGCCTTGGCTGCGGGCCGCAGCGCCTCGGGCACGGCGCTTCGGTTCGATCTGCACCGGCGCCTTTGTGCTGGGGCACGCCGGGCTGCTCGACGGCCACCGCGTCACCACGCACTGGCACTACACCGACCGCCTGATCAAAGGCTTTCCCAAGGCCACCGTCGAAACCGATCGCATTTACTTGCAGGATGGCCGCTTGATTACCTCCGGCGGGGTCACTGCCGGCATCGACCTGGCGCTGTCGATCATCGCCCAGGACCATGGCCGGCAGGTGGCGGTCGACGTCGCCAAGGTGCTGCTGGTGGTGATGAAACGCCAGGGCGGGCAGGCTCAGTTCAGCCCGATGACCGCCGCCGTCGCGCCGCTGGAAACCCCGATCACCCGCGTGCAGAACCAGGTGCTGGCGCAGTTGGATCAGCCATTGAGCATCGTGTCCATGGCCGCGCTGGCGGGCATGAGCGCGCGCCATTTTGCGCGGCTGTTCGCCAAAGAGGTGGGCATGACGCCCATGGCCTTTGTGCAAGGCGCGCGTATCGACCGTGCCCGGCACCTGCTGGAAAGCACAGACCTGCCGCTCAAGACCGTGGCTTTCCGCGCAGGCTTCGGCAGCGTGCGGCATATGCGCTTTCTGTTCAGTGAAAAACTCGGCCTTAACCCCACGCAGTACCGCCAACAGTTCAGTTGACGCCGGAATGTCCGTCTGGCTGCCCTGATTGTCCGTGTCGCTCCCTGTGCCAGCATTGTCCTGTCACGCATAGCTGGCAAGATAGCCCCAGGCCCCTTGAAAGGAGGCGCAGGCGCCCAAGGCCGGGTGTTCCAGCGCTGTCAGCAGATGAACAATGCACACTCGGTGAGCTTCGGCCCCTATACCTTTCATCGTGATCAACGTCTGGTCAGCAAGACCGGCCAGCCGGTGCCATTGGGTGGGCGTGCGCTGGATATCCTCGCGATACTGTTGGAGACGCCGGGGCAATTTGTCAGCAAGGACACCTTGATCGGCCGGGTCTGGCCGAACAGCGTGGTGGAAGACAATAATTTGCGCGTGCACATCGCCGCCCTGCGTCGTGCGCTGGACGGACAACGCTATATCCTCAATGAACCGCAACGCGGCTACTGCTTCGTGGCGCCGTCACCGGTGCCGTCACCGCGGCTTCGGCACAATCTGGCCGCACGGCTCAGCCCAGTGATCGGCCGCGACGAACTGCTGGGCAGCCTGGTGAGACGCCTGGGCGGCCAACGGCTGATGATGCTCACCGGCTGCGCCGGCATCGGCAAGAGCACCCTGGCACTGGCGCTGGCCGAACGGGTGTTGCCGCGTTATCGCGATGGCGTGTGGTGGCTGGACCTGGCAACTGTGCAGGCGCCGAACCGGTTGCTGGACTACCTGAGCGAAACCCTGCACCTCCAACCCTGTGTCGGCGCCCATGCACTGTGCGAGCAATTGGCCGCCCGGCAACTGTTGCTGGTGCTCGATAATGCCGATTTGTTGCTGGGCGCCTGCCGTCATCTGGTGCATACACTGCAAGCCAGGGCGCCTCAGGTGAGCGTGCTGCTGACCAGCCGCGAAACCTTGCAGGTGCCCGGCGAATGGGTGCACCACGTGCCACGGCTGGCGCTGCCGACATCGGCTGACCGGGGTGGTGTCGAGCAGGCCATGCTGTATCCGGCCCTGCAATTGTTTGTGGCGCGGGTGCGTGCCGGTCAGCAGGGATTTGTACTGCGGTCTGAGGACCTGGCGCCGTTGTGCGATATCTGCCGGCGTCTGGACGGCATCCCGCTGGCGCTGGAACTGGCGGCGGCCCAGGTTGAAGCCCTGGGAATACGCGGGTTGCAAAAGCAGTTACACAACGGCGTGCAAGTGTTAAGGCGTGGCCGACGCACGGCGGTCGAGCGCCATCAGTCGCTGACGGCGGCGCTGGATTGGACGTATCAACGCCTGAGCCTGCCGCAGCGTTGGCTGTTCCTGCAATTGGCGCTGTTCAAAAGCGCGGTGACGTTGCCGGCCTTGACCGAACTGGTGGCCGGCACTGAACTTGCGCACGCCGACCTGGCTTACCTGCTGGCACGCCTGGTCGCGATGTCTTCCCTGGTGGTCGAGCCCGGCCCCGGCCCGCGGCGCTATCGGCTGCTCAACAGTGTGCGCAGCTACGCCCTGGCGCAGCTGCGTGACCCGTTGCAGGTGGCGCGTTTGCAGCAGGGCTATGGGCATTATCTGGGGCCATTTTCAGGCCGGCCGTTTGTCCTGCAACTGGTCGAGCAGGCTGCGCACGCGGACTAGATCCTGGGTGGCATAGCCTTCGGTAAATTGCCCGTAGACCGAATTCAACAGCTCACGTGCTGCCCGCACACGGCCCTGGCTTTGCCACAGGCAAGCCAGTGAGGTCGCGCAGCGCAACTGCCAGGCCAGTGCGCCTTGCTCGTGCGCCAAGCCCAATGCCTCCAGCAGCAGCGATTCGCGCGCGCGCAGGTCGGGCAGGGCCTCGGCGCGCACCCTGAGAATCTCGGCCGTGCACCAACCGGCCGCGCCGTTTCTGGCGCGCTCAAATACCGTGTCATCTACCTGCGCGGCATTGAAGGTCACCAGTATGTCCTGAACCAGGCCCAGGCCTTGCAATGTCGCATGGGGTGCGGTGCCCTCGTAATGCCGCGCCCAGGTATGAAACAACTGCACCGAATGTTTCTGTGAGTGCTCCAGCAACAGCGCCAGCAGCGCGTGCGCCGCGCCGCTGCCACCGTTGTAGTGGGCAATCGGTACGCTGGCCAGGGCCAGGGTGTAGCAGATAGAGGTGCCGTGGTTGATCTGCAACGCCAGCTCCAGCGCCTGGTTTGCCATTCGTGCGGCCCGCTCTGGAAACCCGCGCAGCCACAGGATGCGCGCCAGCACCGTCAGCGACGCCACACTCTGGTCGTATTGCACGCCAAAGCCATGGGTGAAACGGTTGAGATGGCCACTGTGGGCCATGCGCTGTAGTACTTGTTCGGCATTGTGCAGGGCCAGGACCTGGTTGCCCGCGAAATGCTGGGCCAGTACCCGTAAGCGCTGGGCACTCAAATCCAGCAGCGGATCGGTGCGCGGGTCGAGGCGGTCGAACTGCATGCTCTGCTCCAGCGCCTCACGGTAGCGGCCGGCACACAGGTTGACCGCCATGTGCCCGGAGACGGCTCGCAACTGGCCCCCATTGTCTTGGAGCGCTTGCGCCAGGCGCCGGGCCGCCACAAACGCAGCGATGGTCTGCGGTGCGCCGCCCAAGGCGTGATAGGACAGGCTGCCCAGGGCCAGTTGCAGTTGCATGGTCAACTGCGTGCAGGGCGCGCCCGATTGCGGCATCAGCGCCAGCGCCTGGTCTACGTACAGCCCATGTTCGCGCAGCAGCGACAACTCCTGCCACAAGGGCATGGCGCTGACCGTCAGGCGAATGCCCAGCAGGTGCGCGCCGTGTTCGCCCAAGCCCCAGTCGAGGGCGGCGCGAATGTCCTCGCGCAACGGCGCATAACGGTTGATCCACAGCTCGGTGGCAGTGAATTCCCAGTCTTCCCGCGCCTGATCCATCAGCGCCAGACAGCGCGCCGCATGGCGTTCGCGTGTGCTGTCGAGTTCAGCTGCGTGGTCGAGCTTTTCCAGGGCATAGCTGCGGGTGACATCCAGCAGACGATAGACCATGTCATCATCGCCGGCCTCGACGTTGAGCAGCGACTTGGCCACCAGTTGGGTGATCGAACCCAGCACTTCGGCCGGTGCGATCTGCTCCCCGGCGATCACCGCCGCCGCGCTTGCCAGGCTGAACCCGCCGCGAAACACCGCGAGGCGGCGCAGGCAGATCTGTTCGCACGCGGTGAGCAGGTTAAAACTCCAATCCAGCGTGGCGCGCAAGGTTTGCTGGCGGGGCAGGTCGCTGCGCAGGCCACGGTTGAGCAGGCGCAGATTGTCCTCCATCTGCACCAGCAAACCCGGCAAGCCGAAGCGCTCGATCTGCGTGGCGACCAATTCGATTGCCAGGGGAATGCCGTCCAGGCGCTTGCAGATCTCGATCGCCAGGGGCAGTTGCGCCTCGCTGAGCTCAAAACTGTCCTGGTGCGACATGGCACGCTCGATCAGCAGTTGCAAGGCCGGGTAGCCGAGGGCCTGGGCGCGGTTCCCGGTGGCGGGTGGGCAGGCCAGCGGCTCCAGGCGTTGCACGTACTCGCCCTCGGCGCGCAGGGCTTCGCGGCTGGTGGCCAAAATGTGCAGGTGTGGCAGGTGACGCAGTAAGGTTTCGCTGATCAGCGCGATGTCGTCCAGCAGGTGTTCGCAGTTGTCGATCACCAGCAGCAACTGCCGCGCGTGCAGGCTTCGGGCCAAGGTCAGCAGCGGGTCATGTTCGGTGGGTGCGAGGTGGAGCAGGGCGGCCAGGTTGGGCAGGATCATTGACGGCGCGCTGAGCGGCGCCAGATCCAGCAGGTGAATGCCGTCGCGGTAATGGCCGATCAATAATTCCGCCACACGCAGCGCCACGGTGGTCTTGCCGATACCGCCCGCGCCGGTCAGGGTGATGAAGCGTTGCTGCGGCAGTTGCTGCACCAGTGCGTCGATCAACACCTGGCGGCCAATCATCCGCGTACGGCGCAGCGGCAGGTTATGGCCCTGGTTGTGGGGAATACCGTCGATGGCTGTCGTCATCGGTTCAATGCTCAGGGGGGCGACAAAGCTGTAACCGCGCTGGGCGACGGTGACGATATAGCGCTGCCCGGCCTGGCCATCGCCCAGGGCCTTGCGCAACGCGGCCATATGCACACGCAGGTTGCCGTCTTCGACCACCGTTTTGGGCCATACCCGCGTGATCAGTTCCTGCTTGCTCACCACATTGCCGGCGTGCTCCAGCAAAATCAGCAAGATTTCTAGCGCGCGTCGGCTCAGGCGCAAGGGGCGGCCAGCCTCCAGCACCAGGCGCTGGCGCGGGTGGACACGGTAGGGACCGAAATGCACGGCCTGGTCGTTGAGGTCACGCATAGTGGCCCCTGTTCAGGAAAAGAGTTTGGCCAGCATATTCCAGGCCGGTGCAGACCACTAGGCTGCAATCACCTGTGATTTTTGACGGATGTGGTGACTTCGCCAGGTCATCGGGTTCACGCCCTCGCTGCGCGTGAACATATGGCAGAAGTGCGCCTGGTCGCAGAAGCCGCATTCGACGCTGATCTGGGTCAGGCTCAGGGACGATCCGGTGATCAGTTCCTTGGCCCGCTGAATGCGCTGTTGGCGAATCCACTCCTGGGGCGACAGCCCGGTGGTGCACTTGAACGCACGGGAAAAATGGCTGCGCGACAGCGCACAGGCCTGCGCCAAGTCGGCAATTGCCAGGCTTTCGCCGAGGTTGGCGAGGATCAGTTGCTTGGCAACTCGCTCGCGCCGGGGGCACAAGCCACCGGTGACGCCAAGGCGAGGGGCACAGTCATCAAGTCGGGCCATGACAAATATCCGTAGTCGATGGGAGCGTTCCCGGTGAATGGATGCAGTGTAGACCGCTGTATTTTTGGCGCCGGGCCGTCTGGCTGGCGAGTTAATCGTTGTTAATTTCGCCAGGTGCGCGCCCGGAAAAGACAGCACAGGCATGCAATCGTCGATCCGTGCGACATGCTTACCTGACGGCCTGATAACCGTTTGGATACCGCCATGAACCGCAACGACCTGCGCCGCGTCGACATGAACCTGTTGGTGATTTTCGAGGCGCTGATGTTCGAGAAGAACCTGACCCGGGTCGCCGAAAAACTCTTCATGGGCCAGCCGGCCGTGAGTGCCGCGCTCGGGCGCCTGCGCGACTTGTTCGACGACCCATTGCTGCTGCGCAACGGGCGCGGCATGGAGCCCACGCCACGGGCGGTGGCGATACTCAAGGAGCTGCAACCGGCGATGGACACCATTTCAGGCGCGGTCAGCCGCGCCAAGGATTTCGACCCTTCCACCAGCTGCGCGGTGTTTCGAATCGGCCTGTCCGATGATGCCGAGTTCGGTCTGTTCCCGCCGTTGCTCAGCCAGCTGCGCGAAGAGGCACCGGGGATCATCGTGGTGGTACGCCGCGCCAATTACCTGTTGATGTCTTCGTTGCTGGCCAGTGGCGAGATTTCCGTGGGCGTCAGCTACACCACCGAACTGCCGGCCAATGCCAAGCGCAAGAAGCTGCGGGACATTCCCTGCAAGGTGCTGCGCGGCGACGACGGCGCGGCGCCGTTGACACTGGATGACTACTGCACGCGGCCCCACGCTATGGTGTCGTTCTCGGGGGACTTGAGCGGCAATATCGACCTTGACCTGGCGCGCATCGGCCGGGCGCGCAGGGTGGTGCTGGCGGTACCCCAGTTCAGCGGCTTGCGCGCACTGTTGGCGGGCACGCAAATCATCGCGACAGTGCCCGACTACGCCGCCTGTGCCTTGACCGAAGGCACGGTGCTGCGCGCCGAGGACCCGCCGTTCGCAATTGAAGCCTCGGAATTGTCGATGGTCTGGAGCGGCGTGCATGACAACGACCCGGCGGAGCGCTGGTTGCGCTCGCGCATCAGTGAGCATATGGCGCGTGTGGCGTGAGCGCGCCAGGCGAAACAGCACAAACATCCAATTCCTGCCCCCCGTTCCCCGCCAGACTCCCCCCATCGCTTAGCTTTCCAGGGGGAATCACACCGTATGGACCCGACACCTGAAACCAGCCCCGACGAAGTCGTCACCCTGGTCGTCAAACACCTGATCAAGGCCGGCCGTGAAGCCGATTACGAGGCCTGGCTGCGGCGCATCGTGCGCATCGCCGGCGAGCGGCCCGGCCACCTCGGTGTGGATGTGGTGCGCGGCAAGCAGGGCGGGCAAGCACTGTTTACCTGCGTCTTGCGCTATCGCTCCACCGACGCGCTGCAACGCTGGCTCGACTCCCCCGAACGCCAGGCGCTGATCGCTGAAGCGGCGCCGATGCTGGCCGACGGCGACAAAACCGAAATCGGTGCGGCTAATGAGTTCTGGTTCGCGCCACTGGCCGACAGCGCCGCCAAACCGCCGCGCTGGAAGCAGGCGGTGGTCAGCCTGTGCGTGATTCTGCCGCAAACCCTGCTGCTGCCGTTTATCTGGGGGCCGATCCTGCGTCTGCACCCGTTCCTGTCCAACTATGTGGTTTCCACTTTTTTGGTGACCCTGACCATTGTGTTGCTGGTGGTTTACCTGCTGATGCCGGCCGCCACCCGCCTGTTCGCTCCCTGGCTTGAAGCCTCTGTAAAGGACACCCTATGAACGCCGATCTGATTCTGTTCAATGGCCAGTTCCACACCGTGGACCGCGAAAACCCACGGGCCACTGCGGTCGCAATCCACAAGGGCCGCTTTGTCGCGGTCGGCACCGACGGCGAGGCCATGGCCCTGCGCGGCAGCGGCACCCAGGTCATCGACCTCAAGGGCCGCACCGTGATCCCCGGCCTTAACGACTCGCACTTGCACCTGATCCGTGGCGGGCTGAACTACAACCTTGAACTGCGCTGGGAAGGCGTGCCGTCACTGGCCGATGCGTTGCGCATGCTCAAGGATCAAGCCGATCGCACGCCGACGCCGCAATGGGTGCGTGTGGTGGGGGGCTGGAACGAATTCCAGTTCGCCGAAAAACGCATGCCGACCCTGGAAGAGTTGAATCAGGCCGCGCCAGATACGCCGGTGTTCGTGCTGCACCTGTATGACCGTGCCTTGCTCAACCGCGCCGCCCTGCGCGTGGCCGGTTACACCAAGGACACGCCGAACCCGCCGGGCGGCGAGATTGTGCGCGACAGCAACGGCAACCCCACCGGCATGCTGGTGGCGCGTCCCAACGCGATGATCTTGTATGCAACCCTGGCCAAGGGCCCGAAACTGCCGCTCGAATACCAGGTCAATTCGACCCGCCAGTTCATGCGTGAACTCAATCGCCTGGGCCTCACCAGCGCCATCGACGCCGGCGGTGGTTTCCAGAACTACCCCGATGACTACGCGGTCATTGAACAACTGGCCAAGGACCAACAGCTGACGGTGCGCATCGCCTACAACCTGTTCACGCAAAAGCCCAAGGAAGAACTCAGCGACTTCAAGCACTGGACCGGCAGCGTCACCCTGCACCAGGGCGACGATTACCTGCGCCACAACGGCGCAGGCGAGATGCTGGTGTTTTCGGCGGCGGACTTCGAAGATTTCCTTGAGCCACGCCCCGACCTGCCGTTGACCATGGAGCAGGAACTGGAACCGGTGGTGCGCCATTTGGTTGAGCAGCGCTGGCCGTTCCGGCTGCACGCCACGTACGACGAATCCATCTCGCGCATGCTCGATGTGTTCGAGAAGGTCAACCGCGACATTCCGTTCAATGGTCTGCCGTGGTTCTTCGACCACGCCGAAACCATTACGCCGAAAAACATCGAGCGCGTCCGGGCCTTGGGCGGTGGTATCGCGATCCAGGACCGCATGGCGTTCCAGGGCGAATATTTTGTCGAGCGCTACGGCGCCAAGGCCGCCGAAGCCACGCCACCGATCAAGCGCATGCTGGCCGAAGGCGTGCCGGTAGGGGCGGGCACCGACGCCACGCGGGTCTCGAGCTACAACCCCTGGACTTCGCTGTACTGGATGGTCAGCGGCCGCACCGTCGGCGGCCTGGAGCTGCACGCCGAAGGCCTGCCGCGCCTCACCGCGCTGGAGTTGTTCACCCACGGCAGCGCCTGGTTCTCCTCGGAGCAGGGCAAGAAGGGCCAGATCAAGGTCGGCCAGTTGGCGGATGTGGCGGCACTCTCGGCGGACTTCTTCAGCGTCGATGAAGAAGCCATCAAATGGATCGAGTCGGTACTGACCGTGGTCGGCGGCAAGGTGGTGTACGGCGCCGGCGACTTCGAAGATTTCGCCCCGCCCCAAGTACCGGTGCTGCCGGACTGGTCGCCGGTGGTCAAGGTGCCGGGGCACTGGCGCCCAGGTTCACCGGTGCAAGCGCAAGTACACCACTGCAGCGGACCGTGCGGCGTGCATGCCCACGGCCATGAAAAAGCGCGGCTCTCCAGCGTACCGGTCAGCGATTTCCAGGGTTTCTGGGGCGCGTTTGGTTGCTCGTGCTTTGCCTTCTGATTTTAAAAACACCCAAAGGAGTTCACCCATGACTTACAAGCGCTTGAACAAAGATGACGCCGTTGTATTGCTGGTCGATCACCAGACCGGCCTGATTTCCCTGGTGCAAGACTTCTCTCCGAACGAGTTCAAGAACAACGTGTTGGCCCTGGCCGACGTGGCCAAGTTCTTCAACCTGCCGACCATCCTCACCACCAGTTTTGAAAGTGGCCCTAACGGTCCGTTGGTTCCGGAACTCAAGGCGCTGTTCCCGGACGCGCCTTACATCGCCCGCCCTGGCCAGATCAACGCGTGGGACAACGAAGATTTCGTCAAGGCCGTCAAGGCCACCGGCCGCAAGCAGATCATCATTGCCGGCGTGGTAACGGATGTGTGCGTCGCGTTCCCGACCCTGTGCGCCCTCGCTGAAGGCTTTGAGGTGTTCGTGGTGACCGACGCCTCGGGTACCTTCAACGAAACCGTGCAACAAGCCGCTTGGGCACGCATGACGGCCGCCGGCGCACAATTGGTGAACTGGTTCTCTGTCGCCTGTGAACTGCAAGTTGACTGGCGCAACGACATGGAAGGCCTGGCCAACCTGCTGTCGCCGCGCATTCCGAACTACCGTAACCTGATGAACAGCTACTCGGCGTTTACGGCCAAGTAAGCTGCGTTTGAAGGGGTAGATTAACCCTGTAGGAGGGGGCAAGCCCCTCCTGCATTTGATTGTGTCGTAGCGGCTGACAGGCTATAAACCAGCCAAATGTCCACCGAGAAGCGACAATGAACCCCTTCGAAGACATGCGCCTGTTTTGCCAGGTCATGGAGTCCGGCAGCTTCACCGCCGCCGCCGAGCAACTCGGCCTGTCCAAGCAGTTCGTCAGCCGCCGCCTTATCCAGTTGGAAGACCGCCTCGGCGTGCGCCTGCTCAACCGCTCCACGCGTCGGCTGGACGTCACGCCACTGGGCCAGAGTTATTACGAATCCGCTTTGCGCCTGCTCGGTGAAGTCGAGCAAGTGGAGCAGGGCATCGCCGGCCAGAACAGCGAACCGCGGGGCACGATTCGGCTCAGCGCGCCGTTGTCGTTTGCCATGGCCCATCTGGGCTGCCTGTTGCCGCAGTTCCTGCAACGCCACCCGCAGGTGTCGGTGGAAGTCGACTTGAGTGATCGCCCGGTGGACCTGATCGGCGAGGGCTACGACCTGGTCTTGCGCATCGGCACGCTGGAAGACTCAACCCTGATTGCCCGGCGCATCGCCAGTGTGCAGCGAGTGTATTGCGCCAGCCCTGATTACCTCGCCGCCCGGGGTACGCCGCTCAAGCCCGAAGACCTGGCTGATCATGACTGCCTGCCCTATGGCCATGGCCGCCAAGTGCAATGGCGCTTCAAAGGCAAGTTGCAGGCGCTCAATGTCAGTGGACGCATGCGCGTGAACAATGGCGAATTGCTGCGCGACACCGCAATCGCCGGGTTGGGCGTGACCTACCTGCCGACTTTTATTGTTGCCGAGGCGTTGAAAGACGGGCGCTTGGTAACCCTGCTGGACGACTTCGCCCCCGAAGCCCTGACCTTGTCGGCGGTGTACCCGCAGCACCGGCAAAGTTCGCGGCCAGTGCAGGCGCTGGTGGAGTTTTTGCGCGAACGCCTGGCCAGCGGTTGCTGACCCACACGCATCTATTGTGAAGACTGGCTTATGTGGGAGCTGGCTCCCACACATATTCAAGGGGCGACAAGATTGGCCAACGTTGAACCGTCCACATACCGCTGCAGATTCGCCAGGAACGTATCGGCAATCTCCTGCTGGCTGTTGGTCGAAATCGCCGAGGTATGCGGCGACAACCGCACCCGCGCATGGCTGTACAACGGGTGGCCCTGCGGCAGTGGCTCCGGCTCGGTCACATCCAGCGAGGCAAGGCCGATCTGACCGTTATCCAGGGCTTCCAGCAGGGCCTCCTGATCCAGCAAACCACCGCGCGCAATATTGATCAGGTGCAATCCCGGCTTGGCGCTGCCGAGCACATCGCGGTCGACAATATGCCGCGTGGCCTCGGTGAGCGGCGCCGCCAGCACCAGGTGGTCGGCGCGGGCAAACAGGTCGTGGATGTCCTTGGCGGCCTCAACATGGTCCACCTCAAAGGGTGCCTGGCTCTGGCGCAGCGCAACCACGTTGATCCCCAAGGCCTGGGCTTTTTGCGCCAGGCTCTTGCCGATCGCACCAAAGCCGAGAATGCCCAATGTGCTGCCCTTGAGCGGGCGCAGCGCGGTGAATGTCCACTGGGCATCCTTCACCCAGATAGCCGGCAAATGCTTGGCCGCCGCAAAGATCGCCGCCAGGGCGAACTCGGCAAGGTTATCGGCCGCACTGCCCCGTGAGGTGGTCACCGGCGGGCCGTTGAACAGCCACTGCGGGTAGAAATCGATGCCCGACGACACCAGGTGTACCCACTGCGCGCCATACGGCCAGCCCGGCGGCGGAGTATCGGGCGCGGTGTAGCCGCGCACATTGATAGGGCGCAGCAGCAGGATATTGGCCTGGGGCGGCAGGTCGCTGGGTACACCGGCCGGCACGCCGATCACCTGGGCATGGGGGTGGATCGAGGCAAGGCGTTCGCGCAATACCTGGTTGTAATCTTCGTCCAGCTGGCTGGCGATAATCACCTGACTCATGAGCGTTCCTTATTCATTGTTGCGCACGTTGAGCGAACACCGCTTTACCCACACCTTGCAGCACCGCGTCGTTCTGCGGCGTATGCACGCGGCTGCACAGCACGTCGCGGTAATGCCGTTGCAGCGGGCTATGGCGCGACAGGCCAGGGTTGCCCGAGGCTTCGATGGCCAGCTCCACGGCGCGGATCGCATTGCCGGTCACCAGGTATTTAAGCTGCGCCGCATTGGCGGCTGGCGTGTGGCCCTGGGCGGCGGCCTCGAGCAGGCTGCGGTTGGCAAACAGCAGGGTGTCGATATGGCCGACGGTTTCCTGAAAACGCGGCAAGCTCGACAGCGCGGCGCCGAGGTTGGACGGCTTGCGCTGCTCCAGCCAGTTCACCAGCCAGTCCCGCGCCGCCTGGGCTACGGCGTCGTACACCGACGACAGCAGCACCGACATCCACAGGAACCCCTCGCCATCCAGCTCAGGTTGCGGTGCGCTCCAGGGGCTGACGCTGACGGCATGGTCCAGCGGCACCAGGACATTATCGAGCACCACTTCGTGGCTGCAGGTGGCGCGCATGCCCAGATGGTCCCAGGTGTCGATGATGCTCACGCCGGGGCTGTTTTTCGGCACCAGCCAGGCGCCCACCAGCGGGTCGGCATCATCACTGCGCGCCCACACGCTGAACCAGCTCAGGCCGTGGCTGCCGGTGGAGTAAATCTTGCGGCCGCTGATGCGCCAGCCGTCAGCGGTGCGCACCGCCGTGGTTGCCGGCAGCCCGCCACGGGCCGGGGTGCCCAGGTCAGGTTCGACGCGCAGCGCATTGATCAATGCACCGTTGCGCACGGCGTCTTCGGCGACTTGTACGCGCAGGTGCTGCGGCCAGGTTTTGCTGTCTTGCAGGCGTGTGTGTTGCAGGTACTGCATCACCAGAATCAGCGCGGTAGACGGCTCGCCCCTGGCAATCGCGCTGATGGCCTTGCGCGCCTGCGCCAAGCTGGCGCCACCCCCACCCAGGGCCTTGGGCACGGTGAGGGCGACCAGGCCATGTTCATGCAGCCGCTTGAAGTTGGCGTGGGGGAAGGCGCCGCTTTCGTCATACAGGTGCGCGCTGCTGGCCAGCTCGGCACTGAGGCGTTCGAGCAGGGCGTCGAATTGCGCCGGCCCGTGTGGGAGCTGGCTTGCCTGCGAAGGCGGTGTATCAGCCACCCGCAATGCAGGCCCAGAGACCGCTATCGCAGGCAAGCCAGCTCCCACATTGGCTAATCGGTTGAGAGGCTCACTCATGCCAGCGCTTCCTGTTGCACTTCAACTTCGCTGTACCGATTGGTCGGCACCTCCAGCCCCAGGTTGTCGCGCAAGGTCTGGCCGCTGTATTCGCTGCGAAACAGCCCGCGTTGTTGCAGCACCGGCACCACCAGTTCGGTGAAGTACTGCAAGCCATCGGGCAGTAACGAGTTGATGATGAAGCCGTCGCTGGCGCCGGACTCGAACCAGGTTTGGATGGCATCGGCAACCTGCTCCGGAGTGCCGACAAACTCGCGCTTGGGCCGCGAAAAACGCAAGGCCACTTCGCGCAGGGTCAGGCCTTCGTCCCTGGCCAGTTGCTTGATACGGTCAGAACCGCCTTTCTGGCTGTTGCTGCCCAGGTCGCCAAGCTCCGGGAACGGTGCGTCCAGCGGGTATTGGCTGAAATCGTGGTCGTTGAACGGGCGGCCCAGCGCCACAATCGCATCTTCGACGGTGACCAGGTCCACGGCCTGCTGATAGCGGCTTTCCACCTCGGCAGCATCGCGCCCGACAATCGGACGAATGCCCGGCAAAATCGACAGGCTGCCCGCATCACGGCCAAAACCCTTGGCGCGGCGTTTTAAATCAGCCGAGTACGCCTTGGCTTCTTCGAGTGTCTCCACATGCACAAAAATCGCATCGGAATGCTCGGCGGCAAAGTTGCGCCCATCTTCAGAGGTGCCCGCCTGGAAAATCACCGGCTGGCCCTGACGCGAGCGGGCGATGTTCAGCGGGCCTTTGACCGAGAAAAACTCGCCCTTGTGGTTCAGCGCATGCAGCTTCTCGGGGGTGAAAAACTCGCCGCTCTGCTTGTTGTAGGCAAAGGCGTCGTCTTCCCAGGAATCCCACAGGCCCTTGACCACGTTCAAGTGCTCCTTGGCGATGCGGTAGCGTACGGCGTGGGGCGGGTGCTCGGCTTTGCCGAAGTTGTCGGCGGTGCCGCTCAGCCAGGAGGTGACCACGTTCCAGCCGGCGCGGCCGCCGCTGATATGGTCCAAAGAGGCGAACTGGCGCGCCACCTGGTAGGGCTCGGTGTAGCTGACGGTCACGGTGGCGACCAGGCCGATGTGGGTGGTCAACGCGGCAAGGGCCGAGAGAAGGGTCAGCGGCTCGAAACGGTTGAGGTAGTGCGGGCTGGATTTGGCGTGAATGTGCAGGCTGTCGGCGATAAACACGAAGTCGAACTTGGCCGCTTCGGCCAGCTCGGTTTGTTGTTTATAGAAGCCAAAGTTCGTACTCGCATTCGGTTGCGCCTGCGGATGGCGCCATTCGCCCCAGCCGTGACCGACACCGTGGACCATAGCGCCCAGTTTCAGATGACGTGGCGTGCTCATGTGCGGCTCCTTGCTTAGCGCGATGCTTGGGAAGTGGGAAAACGTTCGGCGTTAAAGCTGGTGTCGAAACCCTGGGACACGTCGATGCGCTTGGGCAACAGGCCTTCTTGTTGATAGGTGTCGGCGGTGGCTTGCAAGCCCTTGATCACGCTGTCGTCAATCACCACGGGGTTCAGTTGCGTGTCTTTGGCCACCTCCAGGTGCACCGCCAATGGCAGGCCGGTAATTTTGGCTTGGGCGGCAGCGTAGGCATCCGGGTGCGTATTGGCCCAGGCGTAGGCACGGTCGACGCGGGCCACGAAGTCATCCAGTTGCGGGCGTTTGTTGGCGATGGCCTGGCTGGTGGCGGCGAAATACAGGTGGTTGCTCAACAACTGTTTGCCGCTGACCAGGACGCGGGCGTGGCTTTGTGAGGTGACCACCGTGGTGTAGGGATCCCAAGTGGCCCAGGCATCAACGGTGCCGTTATCGAGTACCAGCCGGGATTCAGCGGGCAGCAGGAAAATGAATTGCACATCCTTGGTCGTCAGGCCTGCGCTGGCCAAGGCCCGGATCGCCAGGTAGTGCCCGATGGAGCCGCGCCCGGTGACGATTTTCTTGCCCTTGAGGTCGGCGGCCGTCTTGATCGGCGAGTCCTTGGGCACCACCAGGGCGGTGGTGTTGCGCCCTTCGGCGTGGATGATGCTGACCACCTTGAGCGCGGCCCCGGCGCCCAAGGCGAACACATACGGCGCATCGCCGAGGGCGCCAATGTCGACGGCACCTGCGTTCAGGGCTTCGCCCAGCGGCGAGGCGGAAGGGAACTCCGACCACTGGATTTGATAGGGCACGTTGTTGGTTTCGCCAGAGGCTTCCAGCAATGCCTTGATCGTGGATTTCTGGTTGGCCACGCGTAGCGGTTGCAAGTCGGCGGCGTGTGCAGTGCTGATCAGGCCGAGGGCCAGGGCGCTGCTAAGGAGCAGGTGTTTGAAGGGCGTGCTAAAGACCATGATGGATAAATCCCAGGCAAATTGAAAAAGTGTGGGTTACCTCCGCCTGGCAAGGGGTCGGTGCGGCCTGCCCCGGTGTGGGGCAGGCGTGAAGGTGGTTCAGATCACGTAGAAACCGTGGGTACCATCGCGCGCCAGCTGGTCGACCAGGCCGAATTCCCAGTCCAGATACGCCTGCATGGCTTCCTTCGGGCTGTCGGTGCCTTCGTACGGTCGGCGATAGCGGTCGATACGCGGTGACGCGAGATGGGTTTCGCCTTCTTCCAGCGGTAGCTTCTCGGCGATCCAGTTAAGCGTGCCCCCTTGCAGCAGGAACACCGGCTTGCCGGTGATGGCTTCGACTTCGGCGACCGCCAGGCGCGCCAGTTGGCTGGTGCCGCAGGTCAGCACATAACGTTCGGCAGGCGGCACCTTGGCCAGTGCGTTGGCCAATTGCGCACGCAAGACCCAGAAGGCACCGGGGATATGGCGTTTGACGTAGTTGACGCTGGGGGTGAAATCCAGCACCGCCGTGTCGCCATGGGGTAGCCACTCGGCCAGGGTGTGGGGGCTGATCAGTTCGGCCTGCAAGGGCGCCGGCACCGGCGCGACCCACGCACCGTGCTCGCTGAAGTTTGCCACTTGCAGGTCGTCCAGCACGTACACCTCCCAGCCCAATTGCGCGAGCCATGAGGCGGACATGTTCGCCCGCACGCCGTCGTCATCGGCCAGCACCAGGCGCGCTCCGCGCACGCTGGCCACATGGTCGGTTTCCTGCACCAACTGGCCGCCCGGTGTGGAGCGCGCGCCCGGCAGATGGCCGGCTTCGAATTCCTCCGGCGTGCGCACATCGAACAGGTAGGTGGTGCGCTTGGGTTCTTGCTGCCAGCGTTGCAGGTCGGCGAGCGTGGCGCGGCCAACCCGCGCCTTGTCGGCCACGCTGCGCGCATCCCGTGCGGCGATCTGGCGGTGTTCTTCGCGGGTCGGCGCAAAGCGGCGCGCTTGGCCATGGGCGAGTTTCTGCCCGGCCAGGGTCCAGCCGATAGTGCCGTTACGCAGTGCCGACACCGGGTTGGCGATGCCTGAGTTGATCAGCGACTGCGTGCCGATAATGCTGCGGGTGCGCCCGGCGCAGTTGACGATGATACGGGTGGCCGGGTCCGGTGCCAGTTCACGGGCGCGTAGCACCAGTTCGGCACCCGGCACACTGATGCCGGTCGGAATGCTCATGGTCTGGTATTCGTCGAAGCGGCGCGCGTCGAGCACCACCACATCGGCCTGGCTGTCGAGCAGCGCCTGCACTTCTTCGGCGGCCAAAGAGGGCGTGTGGCGCTCGCTCTCAACCAACTCGCCGAAGGCTTTGCTCGGTACGTTGACGTCGATAAACAGCTCGCCACCGGCACGGCGCCAACCGTCCAGGCCACCTTCGAGCAAGCTGACCTGGGTGTAGCCCAACGCAACCAGGCGTGCGGCGGCACGTTCGGCCAACCCTTCGCCATTGTCATAGACCGTCACTTGGGTATCGCGACGGGGAATGCGCGCATACACCTCCAGCTCCAGCTTGGACAGCGGGATATTCGCAGCGAACAGCGGGTGCGACTCGGCAAAGAGCGCTTCTTCGCGCACGTCGACCAAGGCGACTTCTTCACGGTCCAACAGGGCCTGGCGAATCTGGGCGAAGCTGTGGTTCGATACGGTGGTCATAGGGCAGGGCTCTTTTCTTTGGACAAATCCCAGATATTCGGGAGGTAGGCGTTGGAATAACCGGAGATAAACAGTTTCTCGCTGCCGTCGGGCTGATACACCGCACGGCGCACGGCACCAATATTGGCGCCGTACACGTGAATGCTGATCGACACCTGGTCGCTGTGGGCATTGCTGACCTGATGGATATCGCCGATTTTGGGCGACACCGCCTCAACCTGTCCGGGCAGCAGTTGAACCGGTGTGCCTTCGGCCACCAGGCTGCCATCGGGCGCACGCTCAAAACCCTGGGAGAACTCCGCACCACGCAACATGCCGATCAGGCCCCACACCCGATGGTCGTGAATCGGCGTGCGCTGGCCCGGCCCCCAGACAAAGCTGACGATGCTGAAACGCTGGCGCGAATCGGCATGCAGCAAAAATTGCTGGTAGCGCTCGGGATCCGGTTGGGCGTACTCGTCGGGCAGCCAGTCGTCATGGCTGACCAGTTGCGCCAACAGCTTGCCGCCACGGTGCAACAGGTCGCCTTCGCGCGGGTTGCCGTCGATCAGTTCCGCCAGGGCGCCTATAAAGGCTCTGAGTCTTTCGGGGTGTCGGGACTGGGTCATGGCAATTCCATCATGGCGGTTATGGGGATGGCTTGATGGGTTTATATAAGCATAATGTTTATAGTTAATATGCTATTTTTTAATGATTAGCTTATAGCTTTAGGTAATTTAGAACCGGTCTGAATAGCGTTAGACGTTATCGATCACAGCGCAGGCTATCCAGACCGCCGTGTGGCAACTATGCTTGCCACACATCTTAATGACTGTTCTCTATGTGCGGCCCAAATGAAAATTGACGATATCGATGCCTTTGTCGAAGTGATTCGTTGCCAGTCCATCAGCCACGCCGCCGAGTCGTTGCAATTGACTCAACCGGCCATCACCCGCCGCGTGCAGAACTTCGAGCAGGCGCTGGGCGTGGAGCTGTTCGACCGCAACACCAAGCCGCTCAAACCTACGCTGATCGGCACGCGGGTGTATGAACAATGCCGGTTGATCCTGCGCGAGATGGATGCCCTGCGTGAGTTGGTGGCCACCGATGCGCCGCCCACCGGCGTGTTGCGCCTGGGCGTGCCGCAGACCATTGGCGATGTGGTGCTGCTGGATGCGCTCAAGCATTTGCGCAGTGAATACCCCGACTTGCGCGCCCAGGTCGCCACGGGGTGGGGCAGCCAACTGGTCGGCAAGATCGAGCGCGGCGAGCTGGATGCGGCGGTGGCGTTGTTCCCGGCGGGCAAGATCTTCCCGGACAACATTGTCGGCGAGTCCATCGGCAAGATGGAGTTGGTGGTGGTGTGTGCCAAGGCACAGTTGCCGAAAAAGCCCTGCAAGTTGGCTGATGTGTACCAGGGCGGCTGGATTCTCAACCCGGATGGCTGTGGTTTTCGTGCCGGGTTGCAGCGCACCTTGTCCGACCAGGGTTTGGCGCTGCGAGTGAACCTGGAAACCTTTGGCACTGAGTTGCAACTGGGCCTGGTGGCGGACGGCCTGGGCCTGGGGCTGGTGCCGCGGCCGCTGCTGGAGCGCAGTGCGCACCTTGAGCAACTGGCGGTGGTGCCGCTCAAGGACTTCAAACCGGTGATGGATTTGTGGCTGATCTACCCGCACTTCCTGGGCAACCTGCAAGGGCCGGTGGATGCGTTTGGGACGCTGGTGGCGGCCTCGTTACACAAGATTCGCAACGCTGCGTGAGTGCAGACTGATCGTTCCCACGCTCTGCGTGGGAATGCCTCCTGTGACGCTCTGCGTCACGCTTTGGGACGCGGAGCGTCCAGGGCTGAATTCCCACGCGCAGCGTGGGAACGATCTATGTGGTAGCTGGTTTTTTTATAAAAAAAAATAATAATTAGCTTAGATTAAAATGTGATTATTATTATTTTTGGCCATCCCCTAGGCTGACTGGAAGTCCTTAAGGCCATCCAGGAAGTTTTGCCATGAGCAGTGTCACCTCGATTTCCAGCGTTTCCAGCAATGTCCGCCAGCGCGTCACGCCAGAAGAGTGGGAGGTGCGCGTCAAACTGGCGGCGGCCTATCGGCTGGCGGCGCTGTATAAGTGGACCGATCACATCTACACGCACTTCTCCGCCCGTGTGCCGGGGCCGGATGAGCATTTCCTGATCAACGCCTACGGGCTGTTGTTCGATGAAATCAACGCCTCCAACCTGGTCAAGGTCGACCTCGACGGCACGATTGTCGACGACCCGACCGGCCTGGGTATCAACTACGCAGGTTACGTGATCCACAGCGCCATCCACGGCGCGCGTCATGACCTGCAAGCGGTGCTGCACACTCACACCCGCGACGGCATTGCGGTGTCGGCACAGAAGGATGGCCTGCTGCCGATCTCCCAGCACGCCATCGCGTTCTCCGGGCGCGTGGCGTACCACGGTTATGAAGGCGTGGCGTTGGACCTGGATGAGCGCGAGCGCTTGGTGGCTGACCTGGGCGATAAGAGTGTGATGATTTTGCGTAACCATGGGCTGTTGACTGCCGGTATCAGCGTGGAACACGCCTTCCAGCAACTGCAAGGGCTGGAGCGCGCGTGCAATATCCAGATCGCGGCGCAGGCAGGCGGCAATGCCGAGCTTGTCTTCCCGCCGGCAGAGGTGGTGGCCAAGGTGGAGGAGCAGGCCAAGGTGTTCAGCAATGGCGCAGGGCCGGGTGTGGCGCGGCATTGGAATGCGTTGATTCGGCAGTTGGAGCGTACGGATACCGACTACAAAAACTGAACTTGAAACCACTGAAGATCAAAAATGTGGGAGCGGGCTTGCTCGCGAATGCGGTGGATCAGTCAATATTTGCGTTGACTGACCCGCCGCATTCGCGAGCAAGCCCGCTCCCACATGGGTTGTGTGGTGTTCTTTAGTTAGGCGACCTGTTTGGCCTGTTCGCGCTCGGCGACCAGCTGGCGGGTCAGTGGGATCAGCTGCTTGCCGTAGTCGATTGCGTCGTTGAGCGGGTCGAACCCGCGTATCAGGAAGGTGGTGATGCCCAGGTCGTAGTAGTCCAGCAATGCCTGCGCGACTTGTTCGGCGGTGCCGACCAATGAAGTGGAGTTGCCCTGCGCGCCCAGCAACTCGGCGATCCCGGTCCATAGGCGCTTATCCAGGCGCGAACCTTGCGCTGCCGCTGCCAGCAAGCGGCGCGAGCCTTCGTTGGGTGGTTCGCGGCGCACAAAGCCCTGCTTGTCAGCCAGTGCGGTCGCCTGTTGCAGGATTGTCTCGGCACGTGCCCAGGCCAGCTCCTCGGTTTGCGCGAGGATCGGGCGCAACGACAAGCTGAAGCGAATCGTGCGCCCGTGCTTGGCCGCTTCTGCGCGCACCTGGGTCACCACTTCGCGCACCTGCTCGTAGGTTTCGCCCCACAGCGCATACACGTCGGCATGTTTGCCGGCCACCGCAATCGCGGCCGCTGAAGAGCCGCCGAAGTACAGCGGGATATGCGGTTGCTGCGGCGACTTCACCGTCGAGTGCGCGCCTTCGACCTGGTAGTAGGTGCCTTTAAAATCGAAAGGCTGTTCGTGGGTCCATTCCTGGCGTACCACGCTGAGGTATTCGTCGGTGCGTGCGTAACGTTCGTCCTTGCCGATATGGCTGCCATCGGCACGCAGTTCACGGTCATCGCCGCCGGTGATGATATGCACGGCCGTGCGCCCGCCGTTGAACACGTCCAGGGTCGCGAACTGGCGAGCGGCCAGGGTCGGCTGGGCAAAACCTGGGCGATGGGCGATCAGGAACTGCAGCTTTTGGGTCACGCTGGCGGCATGCGCGGCGATCAGCGTGCTGTCCGGGCTGTTGGAATGAAACGCCACCAACGCGCGGTCGAAGCCGGCCGCTTCGTGGGCGCGGGCCACGGTTTCGACGTAGTCCGGCTGCAGGGTAGGGCCGCTGCGCGGGTGAATCTCGGAAGCGTGATGGCCGCCGATATAACCGATAAATTCGATGCTCATGGTCTGTCCTTGTCGATTGCGCGATTAACACCTCCTCCGGGCGTGGGGTCGGTCACTCGGGTCAAAAGTAAGGGCCGTGGCGGGGTCTGTAAAATGCCTGTTGGTTCTAACCTAATTATAAAAAGCAGAATTATCATGCGTAAGTTTTATTAAAGCTGTGCACTCAATGTGGCAAGCCTGCTCGCCACAGAACAGTGCGCTAAAGACTCAAACGAATCTCGGCGCACAAACCGCCTTCAACCCGATTGCTCAAGGTCAGCGTGCCGCCGATCGCCACCGCCAGTTGCTGGGCAATCGCCAACCCCAGCCCGGTGCCGCCGGTGCCGCGATTGCGTGAGCTTTCTACCCGGTAGAACGGCTGCAGCACCTGCGCCAATTCGTCTTCGGCAATTCCGGGGCCTTGGTCCAACACCTTGATCGACAACTGCCCATTGGCTGTCGAGCCGACTTCCAGCTCGGCGTTGCCGGCGAATTTAAGGGCGTTGTCCACCAGGTTCACCAACACGCGGCGCAGCGCGTGGGGGCGGGTGTCGAGGATCAGCGCGCTTTTGCCGCGCAGGCTGACCTGCTTTTGCATGTCCTGATAGTCAAACACCAGGCTGTCGAGAAAGGCGTCCAGGTCAATGCGGTGGCTGGCCTCGGTGGCGCCGTGAACGCTGCGCGCATACGCCACGCCTTCACGTACCAGGTGCTCCATTTCGCTCAGGTCGCTCCACAGTTTTTCGCGGTCGGCGCTGTCGTCCATAAACTCGGCGCGCAGTTTCATGCGGGTGATCGGCGTTTGCAGGTCATGGGAAATCGCCGCGAGGATCTGCATGCGTTCCTTGAGGTATTCGGCAATGCGCTGTTGCATGGCATTGAACGCCGCGGCGGCATGCGCGACTTCACTCGGGCCGGTTTCGTCCAGGGGGGTGGGGTGAGCGTTCGGGTCGAGGGTTTCGACCGCACGGGCCAGGCGTGTCAGCGGGCGCACGGCCAGGCGCACCGCGACCCAGGTGCAGCCGAGCAGCAGCGCCAGTTGCAGCACCAGCACCACCGGCAACCAATAGGCTACGGGCAGGGCGGCGGGGCGTACGTCGAGGGTGATCGGGTTGCCATCGGCCAGGGTCAGGTGCACCTGGAAGTGTTTCTGGATGCCTGGAATATCGCGAAAGGTCAGGGCGTAATGCTCGCCCAGTGCGTCCGCAATCGAGGTGGCGGCCATTGGCACATCGTTGCTAGTCATCGGTTCACCGGCCTCGCCGGCGTTGAGCAAGTACCGGTAATTCTGCCGGTCGAGACGCGCCAGCCAACTGGCGCGTTCGTTGGCGGGCAGGCGGTCGAGGATGGCCACCGAGGTGGACACGTCGTTTTCCAGGTTGCCGAGCATCACCGTGCGCGCACTGATATAGCGCTCGTAGAACTGCGCACTGAATGACAACCCATGGGCACACACCAGGCTGATCAGAAAAATCAGCGACAGTTGGGACGCCAGTGTGCGCGGCCAGCCAAACCGCCATGGCCTCATTGCTCGGCCCCGAGGATTTGCACCGGCAGTGAAAACACATAACCCTCGCTGCGCACGGTCTTGATATAGGCCGGTTCGCGGGCGTCATCCAGCAAGCGTTGGCGCAAGCGGCTCACCAGCAGGTCGATGGAGCGATCGAACAAGTCGGCGTCACGCCCCTGGGTCAGGTTCAGCAATTGGTCGCGGTTGAGTACGCGCTGCGGGTGGTCGAGAAACACCCGCAACAGACGGTATTCGGCGCCGCTGAGTGCCACCAGGGTGTCGTCCTCGTCGAGCAGGTGGCGGGCGGTGGTGTCCAGGCGCCAGCGACCAAAGCGAATCAGCCGCCCGGTTTCACTCACTATCAGGTTCGGTGGCAGCATGCGTGTGCGGCGCAATACCGCATTGATGCGTGCGAGCAATTCACGCGCGGCGAAAGGCTTGACCAGGTAATCATCGGCGCCCATTTCCAGGCCGATGATGCGGTCGGTTTCATCGTTGCGCGCCGTGAGCATCAGCACCGGCGTGGCTTTGTGCTTGCCCACCCGCAGTTCGCGGCACAGCTGCAAGCCGTCGTCGCCGGGCATCATGATATCCAGCACGATCAAGTCCACGGGGGTAGTGTCGAGGAAGCTGCGCATCTGGCGGCCGTCGGCGACTACGGTGGTGCGCATGCCGTTTTTCTTCAGGTAATTGCCCACCAGTTCGCGGATTTCCCGGTCGTCATCGACGATCAGGATGTGATCGACATGATCCATGCTGCCTTCCTCGTTAAATGCTCTTGGCCGCAGTCTAGCCATCGCCGCAGCCTTTGCCTTGTGCGCTTTGTATTGCAGTGTATCTGGCGCTGACCAGATACACGGCGAAGCAAAAATCAGTGGCGCACGGCCTTGAGCAACAGCGCCTCGAACACCCGCTGGGCGCGCGGCTCATCAGTGTGGGCGACATTGAAGCGCATCGAATTGAGGTGCGCCGGGTCGTAGCCGAACAGCGCGCCCGGCGCCAGCACCAGGCTGCGTTTCAACGCCTCCTGGGCCAGCAGTTCTCCGTTTACGCCCTTGGGCAGGCGCGCCCAGATAAACATCCCGCCTTCATACGCCATCGGCAGCTCGCAGCCACAGCGCTTGAGCCATTGTTCGACGCGCCCGCCAGACTCCATCAAACGCTGGACCATACGCTTGCGGTGCTTGGCGTAGCTGCCTTCGCTGAGCATGCGGTAGACGATCTGCTCGAACAGCTCCGAGGTCACGCCGCCGCTCATCAGCTTCATGTTGGTGAGGTTGGCGGCCAATTGCGGCGCGGCCACCACGTAGCTGACGCGGGTGTTGGCGCTGAGGATCTTGGAGAACCCGGACAGGTAGGTGACCTGATCCAGCCCGGCGAGGGCGGCCAGGCGCGGCGGCGGGTTGGGGTGCAGGTCGCCGTAGAGGTCGTCCTCGACGATATGGCAATGGTACTGCTGGGTCAGTTGCAGCAGGCGAAACGCCTGGCCGGGGCTGAAGGAATGGCCGGTGGGGTTATGCAGCACGCTGGTGGTCAGGTACAGGCTGGGGCGATGCTCGGCCAGTAGTTGTTCGAGCGCGGCAAAATCAAAACCGTCGGGGCGCCGCTCGATGGTCACCACTTTGACCCCGTGCAGGGCCAGGTTGGCGTGGAAGTTGAAGTAGCACGGCGCGTCCAGCAGCACCGTGTCGCCGGGGCGTGCGAGCAGGCGCATGAGCATGTCCAGGCCCTGCACGGTGTTGGGCGTGGTGATGATCTGTTCCACCGGTACCGACAAGCCTTCGCCGTGCAGCTTCTGTTGCAGGGCCTGGCGCAAGGGCAGCAACCCGGCCGGCGTGCCCAGGCCGGCGATGCGCAGTGACGGCGCACGCACCACGCTGCGCATCGTTTGGCGGATGGCCTCGCCGTTCAACCAGTCCTCCGGCAAGTGCCCGCCACCGGGGCGCAGCTCGCCGCTGGCGGTGACCAGCGGGCGGCGCAGCACGCTGAGCAGGTCTTGGGGCAGCAGGTCGACCCAGGTCGCCGCGGCCGGGCGTGCGGTTTCCATCGCCACAAAATAGCCGCGGCCCTGGCTTGAGGTCAGCAGGTGGCGCCCGCGCAGGCGGTCCAGTGCTTCGTTGAGGGTGAACTTGCTGACGCCCAGGGTCTGGGTCAGCTCACGCACCGACGGCAACTTGCTGCCGGGTGCCCATTCACCGGCCTCGATGGCCTGGCTGAAGGCGTCGACGATCTGCTGCACCTTGGGCGTGCCTTCCACAAAAGCGATGGCGGATACAAACATAAACCTTCCTTGTCTTTGCCGGTGCTTTTACCGGTGAAGTTAGGCCGGATTAGGCACCACTTTACCTGCCTTGTGCAATGACGCTGCCCTAGACTGCGCGCCATCTCGCCGGAAACTGGCGAAGTTTCTTACACGCGAGCAATGGATTTCGCATTCTCATGAAGACTTATATGTGCGCCCCCTGCGGTTTTATGTACGTAGAAGAATTGGGTATTCCGGAGGACGGAATCCCGGCCGGCACCCCTTGGGAAGAAGTGCCGGAAGACTGGACATGCCCTGACTGCGGCGTGACCAAGGCCGACTTTATGGCCATTGAACTCTAACCCTCCATCAACGAAAGGAATCGCTCCATGGAAAGCAAACTGATCAACCCCACCGTGCCGTTCTGTACCGGCGTGGCGCACCAGAAATACCTCAGCGCCGAAAAAGGCCTGCAAACCGCTATCGAGGGTGATTGCACCCATTGGTACATCGACGGCAGCCTGTTCGGCGAGATGGTCGATGACTGGACCGATGCACGCATTGAGAGCCTGCAGGCGCACATCGCGGCCAGTGGCGTCACGCCGATCTTCCACGGCAACTTCAAGGCGCCGCTGGGCAGTGACGTCGAGGCGTTCCGCGCAGCGGCGGTGGACTACGTGAAAAAAGAGATTGATATCGCCAGCCGCCTCGGCGCGCCGTTGATCATCCACGGCGGCTGCATCGTTGAGCCAAAAATGGTGCTGATGGCCAAGAAAGTTGCGCTGGAACACTACCTCAAGTCGGTACAGGAACTGGCGAGCTACGCCGAGGCCAAGGGCACGGATATCTACCTGGAGAACCTGTCCAACTACGTCAACTACCGGCCGTTCCACTACATCTTTACCCATGAGGCCGAATACGCGTTTGTGTTCGAGCGCTTGAAGGCCCATGGCAACGTATACTTCTTCCTGGATGCGGGCCACGCCAACATCGAGAACGGCCTGCCGGCCGATGTGGTGCGCAAGTATCACCACTTGATCAAGGGTATTTCTTTCAGCAACAACAATGGCGTGCAGGATCAGCACTTCGGCATTCATGACGGCAACTGTGATTACGCCGACGTGGTGCAGGCCATCGTTGAAACCAACTGGAAGGGCCTGGTGGCGTTCGAAACCCGCAACCAGACCGCGAAGGCCGCCCTGGCCGACCTGGCGCTGATGTACCGTGAATCCCTGACCACTGAAATTGCCGTTGCCTGACAGGCGCAGGGGCGTGCGTTTCAAGCGCGCCCCGTTGTTGTTTTTACCATTCCAAGGTTCTGGCCCATGACAAGTGCGTTAACGCTGTCTTCGTTTCTCTACTTCCTGCTGTTTTGCGCCACCATGACCTTCAGTCCCGGCCCCATGACCCTGTTGCTGCTAAGCCTGGGCTTGAAGGACGGCTTGCGCAGTTCGATCCCGGCCCAGATCGGCGCCAGTGTGTCCTACCTGATTTCCATCCTGATCTTTGCCGTGGGCTTTTCGGAACTGATCAAGGGCAACCTCGCCATTACCCAGACCATCCAGTTTGTCGGTGTGGCCTATATTCTGTACCTGGCCTACAAGCAGTGGACCAGCAGCGGCGTGTCGATCAACCAGGGCGGCGCCGTGGAAGGCTCGCGCAGCCTGTTCGGCAAGGGGTTGCTCACCGGGTTTTCCAACCCCAAGACCATCATCATGTTCAGCGCCGTGTTCCCGCAGTTTGCAGGCGCAGGCGAGCATAGCTCGGCGGCGGATATCGCCATCCTCGGGTTGACGTTTCTGACCCTGCAGTTTGCCAGCGGCTGCCTGTACTGCTATTTCGGCCAGCGCATCAAGCACGTGCTGGAAAACCCCAAGCGCCGGGTGCTGTTGCAGCGGATCACGGCGGTGCTGCTATTGGGTGTTGCGTTGATGCTGGCGCGCGGGTTTTCGCACTGAAGTATTAGCAGGTAAGCAGTAGTGGCGCTTTGACGTTGCCCTGTTAGACTCCAGGCACTCATCCAGGATTACACCCCACCATGTCAGCCGCCGGAGGAAATGGACTTCCGCTCGCTTCGCGCCTGTTCAAATCGCGGCTCTTGGGGCTGACGCTCGGTTTTGTCTGCGTGGTATTTGGCATGTACCCCTTGCACCCGTCGCTGTGGGTGTGGGCCTGGATGCTGATTAACGCGTTTGTGTGGCCGCACGTGGCCTACCAGTTGTCGCGCCGGGCGAGCAACTCACTGCGCAGCGAACGGCGTAATTTACTCTTCGATTCGTTTTGCGGCGGCTTCTGGGTCGGTGCCATGCACTTCAACCCGCTGCCCAGCGTGACCACGCTGTCGATGATGACCATGAACAACGTCGCCATCGGCGGGCCGCGCTTTATGCTCGCCGGCTGGGTGGCGCAGGGGCTGGGCATCGGCGCCGCGCTGCTGGTGTTCGCGCCGGCGTTTGTCGCGGTGACCAGCGAGGCGCAGCTGTATGCGTGCCTGCCGATCCTGATGCTGTATCCCCTGGCGCTGGGCTGGATCTGCTACCGCCAGGCCGTGACCCTGGCCCGCCACAAGCGCGAGTTGCTGGCCTTGAGCCGCACCGACAGCCTGTCCGGCCTGCTCAATCACGGCGCCTGGAAGGACCATCTGGAAATCGAGTTTCAACGTTGCCGCCGTGAACAGGTGGGCGCGGCCATTGCGCTGATCGACATCGACCATTTCAAGACCATCAACGACACCTACGGGCATGTCACCGGCGACATCGTGTTGCGCCAACTCAGCAAGGTGTTGCGCCAGAACCTGCGGGCGTCCGACCTGGCCGGGCGCTATGGCGGCGACGAATTCTGTGTGATTTTGCCAGGCATGCCGCTCAATCGCGCCACCGAAGTGATGGACGCTTTGCGTGATCGCTTCAGCGCACTGGCCTATGCGCAAGACCCGACCCTGCGCGCCAGCTTGAGCATTGGCCTGGCGCCGTACCAGCCGGCGCACGCCGACTCCACCAGTTGGCTCAACGACGCCGACCAGGCGCTGTATGAAGCCAAGAGCAGCGGGCGCAACCGCGTCAGTTCCGTGCAAGGCAGTTGGTTACGCTCGGTTTAGTGGGGTAGGGTAGCGCAGCACACCCCCACAACAACAAGGACCGGTCCATGCTCTTCACCTTCTCCCGTACCCTGCTGGCCGCCACCCTGGCCCTGACCTTCACCGTGCCGGCCTACAGCGCCGAACCCCACAAGCAAATCCAGGCGGATGCCGAACAGTACAAGGCCGAGGCCCTGAAACTGCTCGAACGCCTGGTGAACATCGATTCGGGTTCTGGCTACGAGCCGGGCCTGACCCAAGTGCGCGACATTGCCGTGGATGAGCTCAAGCAGCTTGGTTTCAGCATTGAGCTGGTGCCCGACAAAGCGGCTAACAACAGCCATGTGATCGCCACTCTCAAGGGCACCGGTAAAGCCAAGATCTTGCTGATGGCGCACATGGACACCGTGTTCAAGGAAGGCTCGGCCGCCGAGCGACCGTTTCATATCAAGGATGGCCGCGCCTACGGCCCCGGCGTGATGGATGACAAGGGTGGCATCGTCGCCGGCATCTACGCGCTCAAAGTCCTGAAAAACCAGGGCTTCAAGGACTACGCACAAATCACCTTCCTGCTCGATGCCAGCGAAGAAACCGGCTCAGAAGCCGCCTCCGAACTGATCCGCAAAACCGCCAAGGCCCACGACGTAACCTTGAACCTGGAACCCGGCCGCCCAGCCGACGGCCTGGTGGTATGGCGCAAAGGCAGCGCCACCGCCGTGGTCGAAGTCAAAGGCAAAGCCGCCCACGCCGGCGTCGCCCCCGAACTGGGCCGCAACGCCGCCATGGAAGCCGCGCACCAGATTCTGCAACTGGGCAAACTCGGCGATGAAGAGAAGAAAACCACCATCAACTTCACCGTGATCAAGGCCGGCGACCGCACCAACGTCATCCCCGACCAAGCCACCGCCAAAGCCGACGTGCGCGCGGCACTGCCGGAAGAGTTTGATCGGATCGAAAAAGACCTGGCGCGGGTGTCAGCCAATAAGCTGATCCCGGACACTGAAGTGAAAACGAGTTTGTTGCGCGGCCTGCCGCCGATGCCACAGACGCCGGAGTCGGACAAATTGGTCGCGATTGCCCAGGGGATCTACGGCGAATTGGGCCGCAAGCTGACCATTGAAGGCAGCGGCGGGGCGGCGGATGCGAGCTTGTCGGCTGGGGTTGGGACGCCGACGTTGGATGGGTTTGGGATTGTCGGTGGGAATATTCATACGCCGGAGGAATATGCCGAGGTGGAGAGCGTGGCGCCACGGGTTTATTTGTTGAGCCGGATGATTATGGAGCTGTCGAAGCGGTGAGAGGTTCGCAGGGCTCATTGAACGGCTGAGCGTACTCATGTGGCGAGCAGGCTTGCCCTGCGTTGGGCTGCGCAGCAGCCCCAAAACAGACGACACTGGTTAACGCTAGTATCTCGCTTTTTCCCTATTGGGGCTGCTGCGCAGCCCAACGCAGGGCAAGCCTGCTCGCCACAGTGGTGGGGTGTTTCAGTGGTGTAGGTGGTGTTTTTACCATGTTGATGGGTCTTCCAGGCTGGCTTTTTGGAGGTCGTCTTTCCACCACTCATTCGTCATCCTATAGATATCCTCGAAGAAACCTCTTGGATCCTCCATATCGCTCCATCCCCAAGGTAGAGAACAGTAAAAACCAGGAGCCTGGCTCAAAGCTTGCGAAAAATCATAAGTTTCGTCTTCAAGAGCATCGCCTAAAGTGTCGACTAGGAGTTTTCGATGCCGATAATTTAAGCCTGTACTTTTGTCTATAATGTACTTTTTGATTAGTTTTTCTCTGTCGCGTTTATGATTGATGTTGTAGGTTGAAAATATTTCGCCCAGTGTTTCTTCACGATCATAGATGTCGAAGGGGGAAAGGAAGTGTCGATATTTTGGCTGGTAGGGCTTATTTAGAAAAGGGTGTTTTAGCATTGGTCGTCACTCACGGGGAATACGGTGTAGAGTTTTTTGGTTTCACGGTCGAATTTTGCAACGATGGTATTCATGTCATCATCATATACTGGGTTGGTCAGATCCTCTGGGTTAGGAATGTAGCCTTCTCCACAGCCTTGCAGTTCTATGCGGACGATGGGGTTTCCGTAGTAATCCTCTCCAGTGAAAGGCTCCAGTTTGCGGGCTGTTCTTGTGGTGACTTCATTCAGTGCTGCAAGTTGCATTTTGTGGCTTTTGAATTTAGTACTTAGTTGCATAGGTTGGTTTTGCCTTTGGGTTGGGTTTAGTGGGTGCCGTCTTGTATCGGTTTAGCTGAGAGCGCTTCGCTCATGTAGCTTTTGAGGCGTTCGAGCAGCACCATCATGAAGGCTCTTTTGTCAAATATTTCATCTTCGAAGTAGGTATCGAATAAGTAAAAAACAGATTCGAAATTTTCGTCGGTAGAGAGGAAGTGCTCAAGGGTATCGATAAACCATTGTTGCTCGTCTTCTCTGTAGGAGAAAAATTCTGATTTGGTCAATGCATCGAAAAGCTCTGCAAGCTCTTTTGGGTTGTTGACGTTTTTGGAAACTATAATTTCTTCTCTGTCTAGATCTTTAGTGTTTTCTATACAATAAGTGAACAATAGGCCTCGAAGGATTTCCAAGTCTGGTTTTTTGTTCATTTGTCAAACTCCGTATAAGCAGTGATGGGTTTTCCATCTGTGTTTAGATGTACGATTGCTTTGGTTTGTTTTCCATATTCGAGTCCCTCTCTTTTATATCCTTCTCCGATTGTTTTGCCCATGTTCATTGCTTTAGGCGCTCGGGACCGGCCGTTAAGTTTGAAGATTAAAATCGCTCGATCAATAGCGTTCAATTGATCTCTATGGCTCAGGAAGCGTGTGGCGGCGCTTGGAGGCCGAGGTTGTCCTGCGTTCCTCCCTCTATCGAACGTTTCAATTTCCCCAGTGGTAGGGTTTCTAGCTGTAATCACTCGCTCAAGTTGAGATTCGAGTAACGTTTGAGCACCGTGTTTTTCCAAGAAGTGCGCCCCTGGGATTGACCTTTCCAGCTCTGATAAGCGCCGGTGAGCGTTGGCCTCTCCAAGCTCATTAATGCGTGCTTGTCGCTGTGCGCGTGCCAGTTGCGGTAAAGCGGGTTCGCCGTGCTCAACCCCAGCTATCGGATTTTGAGCAGAATTGTTTGGCTTGCATCCATCCGTTCCGGGACAGGTATTCAAGCCTAACGGATCTACCCACCCCGTAGGGTTCGGCACGTACCGGTACGCATTAATCCCACCCGCCAACTTCACCGGGTCCGGCGTCAGGTAGCGACCAATATCTGGATTGTAGTAGCGATGACGGTTGTAGTGCAGCCCGCTTTCGGCATCAAAATATTGGCCCTGGAAGCGCAACGGATTGTCGATTTTTCTGACGTCTAGACGGGCGATTTCACCGTAGGCGCGGTAGTGCGCGGACCAGACGATTTCGCCTTCGGGGTTTGTCAGTTCCTGTGGCGTGCCGAGGTGGTCGAGTTGGTAGTGAAAGGGCTTTGTTTCTTGTGGGCCAAAGCCTTCCAGCAGTACCAACGGGCGAAAACTGTCTGGCTCGTAGAGGTAGCTGCGATGCCGATCCGCGTGGTGTTCTGCCACCAGCTTGTCGCCTTGCCAGAAAAACTCCGTGGTTATGTCGTTAACGGTTTTGCTGATCCGCCGACCAAACGGGTCGTAGCGGTAGTTGGCGGTTTGCCCGTTGGGTTGGGTAATGCCAATCAACCGATGCTGGCAGTCGTAGCGGTACTCGGTGACGAGCTGATGACCCTTGCCACGTCGCTGTCGGATCAAATTACCGAAGGCGTCGTAGTCATAGTGATGATCGCCCTGAATCATCAACCGGTTCCCCGCCACGATGTCCGGGCCTGGGCGGTCTTGCATGAGCAGGTTGCCAGCCGGGTCGTGGCCGAAGCGTTCCTGCACGTCTTGCGAGTGGTCGGCGCGGGTCAGGCGGGCGAGGGGGTCGTAGTGGTAGTGGTGTTCGCCTTTGCGGGTGTCGAGCAGGCGGGTGAGGTTGCCGCTTTTGTCGTAGTCGTATTGGCGTTGGTATAGCGTGTGTTGCTGTTGGCTGACCGCGTGGGCGTGCAGGCGGTTTTGGTCGTCGTAGTGGTAGTGGCTGAGGAGCTGGCCCTGCTGGCGTTGGTGTTCGCGGCCGGTTTTGAACAGGTGGGAGGTGAGGGTTTCGCCGTTCAGCTCGACGGTGGAAAGGTGGCCGCCTTTGTCGTGATTGAACACCAGCCGGTTATTGTCCGGCAGGCGCAGGTTTTTAAGTTGGCCGCAGGCGTCGTAGCCGTAACGCAAGGTGCCCCAGCCTTGGTGTTCGGAGGTGAGGCGGTTTTGTGGATCGTATTCGTAGGCCAGCGACCAGTGGCCGTCGTCGACGCTGAGGAGATTGCCTTGGCGGTCGTAGGCATAGTCGACAACATTGCCGTCCGGCAGGGTTTTTCTTACGAGGCGCCCGGCGTGGTCTCGCTTGTAACGGGTAACGAGCTGACTGCCGTCGTCGCCGTGTTCGGTTTTTTCCGCCAGATTGCCGTTGAGGTCATACACGTAAGCCGTGCGCTGGCCGTCAAAGCCGATTTCCTGCTGGATCAGGCCGTTGGGGTGGTAAGCGAGTCGGTAGGTTTCGCCCACCTCGTTTTCGATCGAGGTCAGCAGCAGGCGCGCATTGTCGTAGCGGTACTTGACGTGGGTGCCATCGGCGTTGATTCGGCGGCTGATCAGGTGCAGGCCGTCGGCGTATTCGTAGCGGGTGACGTGGGTAAGTTCGTCGTGTTCGGCGGTGATTTTTCCGTAGGCGTTGTAGCTGTATTCGCGTGTTGCACCGCCTGGAAGTACGACGCGAATCAACCGACCCACGCTGTCCCACTGAAACTGGGTCAGCGCTCCCTGTTCATCCTCGCGGGCAACCCGCCGACCAAGGTCGTCATAGCGATAACGCTTGCTACCCCCATTGGGCAGCAGCTCCTCAAGCAACTGCCCCCGCTCATTCCAGACCAGCCGATGGCAACTGTTATCGGGAAACCAAACCCCCGTCAGCTGCCCATATTTGTTGTAGCTGTAGTCCGTAATATTGCCGTCAGGATCCGTCTTACGCGTGACGTCGCCCTGATCATTGCGCTCATATTTCCAGACGGCGAGACCACGCCTTACGACCCGTACGAACCCGTTGTCATGCTCGTAGGACGTCGGCTCATCATCCCCCGGAAACAACGCCACCAAGCGTCCGGCTTCGTCGTACTGATACGCCGTCACCGCACCAAGCGAGTCCTGCTCTACGGTCAGCCGGCCTTTGTCGTCATAGGACTTGAAGTGTTCAGCGCCGTCCGGATCAATGCGCTGCACCAGCCGCGCACGGTCATCATGAACATACACTTCCCGGCTGCCATCAGCGTTATGCACCGTGACACGGCCGTCATCGCCCCAGGCATACCGCGTATCCATCTGCGAAAAGCTGGCCCAATGCCGAACACACCGAGCGGCCTTGCCAGCCCGTTCCCACTCCCAAAAGAAGCTCGCCCCACCGGCCAACCCACGTTCAAGAATGACGTGCTGCTCGTCGTAGCGATAAACCTCGCTTTCACCCACAGCATTGGTCGCAGAAACCAGTCGGCCAAGGTCGTCATAGGCGTAGGAAACAACCTTCTGCTCGGTCACCCATTCAAACGGCTCATGCCCTTTGGCCCGATGAACCTGATAGTCCACCGCCACAATGCGGCCCGACTCGTACCGCAGAAACAGCGAGCGACCTACACCATTATCCAGCCGCTCAACCCGCCCCAAACGATCGTGAAAAACCCGCAGTCGGTTGTCATACGCATCGCTGATGGCAACCAGCGCGCCATTGTGGAAGTGATAAAAACGCGACGCCTGAGCCAGCACTAATTCATCGGGCAACTCACCCAAATAAATCGCCGCTTCAGCCAAGCTATTGGTAATCGCCGGTCGAGCAGCGGAGGGCAGCACAAATTCGGTACGGCGATTCTCATGATCCGTCCACACCACCGAATCACCGGAAACAGAAAGCCGCTGCGCCAGCGAATGACTCCAGCCAAACCCCAACCCGCAATCCACTTCCACCGCACTGGTGCGATACAGCCGTGTCCACTCAAACGGCAAGACCCCATCCAACGTGCCATCGGTGAGGGTCAGCAGTTCCTCGCCGGTGACCATCGACACCGGGCAGCCGTTGGTAACGGTTCTGTCGGCCGGAGCCGCCGCATCGCCATTAAGGTTCTTGCCCGAAGCAGGCACGTCATCAACGTGTTCTTTTTGCTTAACCACCGCGTTTTGCCGCGCCCGCCAGCGCATCTGCAGCGTGCCTTGCTTCAACCCGCCAACCACTCCGCGAACCGCCACCGCCTTGTAACGGTCCACCGCCTGCATGAATTTGGTCAGCATCCCGAGCAGGCTCCTGACAAAACCCACAGCGGCATCCAGCACCCGCGCGCCGTACTTGGCCGGCCGCAAGCCGAGATAAGCCACGCCCGCCGCCGGCAACGCGATGGTCAGTACTGCGCCGATCACCAGATCAATCAGCAGCGACACTACAAAGCCCGCCGCCGTCTCGGCTATCTCGCCGGGTGGCAGTGCGTCCAGCCAGAGCATCGCGGTGCGCAGCATCAGGTACAGCGCGGCCTCGTCGCTGGCCAATAACATGGCCTGTTCCAGGACCTTGGGCGCATCGGTGGCCAACTGCGCCAACCTGGCGGCCTCGGCGCCGAGTTGCTCAGTGAATTTCAGCGGGTCTTCAAGAATCGCCTGAACCAGCTTGATGCTGCCCCATACATCGCGGATTGCCGCCCAACTGCCCGCCAGCACGCCGCTGCCAATCGCGCTGGCGGTCGATTGTTGCCAGTACGGTTTGAAATCTTTCCACTGCTCGCGCAGCCAGTGCTCCAGGTCGGCCGTCAGCCCTGCGTAAGAGGCAAACAGCGCGTCCACTTGCTGCGCAGAAACGCCGCCCTGCACCCGCACCTGATAGCGCCCGCCAGCGGCGCAAAAATGCGAACCCTTGCCATGTTCATCGAGCATGACAAGCGTGGAACTGCCGTCATCCAGCCCGACAACCTCCACCGGGATATCGCCGATCGGCACGTCATACACTGATTCGAACAAGCTCTGGATTTTAAGCTCGCCGCCCGCCGGGCACAGGGCCACGGTGGAAAATCCCATGTCAGTAATACTCACGGACTGTTGCGCATCGCCAACCCGCAGCACACGGTCCATCCCCAACAGCGACGGCATGTCGGCAGCATGGCTGAGCGTATCCAACGCCCGCGCATACCAGGCGTCCATCTGCTGGCGATACTCCGCCAGGCTCCGATGAAAGCCGTTGAGCTCATGTTCGATAAAGGCGATGTGGGCGGCGTTGGTCATCCGTGACGTCTCGGCAAAAAATGGCAAGGCGTCGGAGTCTGCTGCAGGAAAAAGCCGCTGGACGAATGGTTGGAAAAATCAGAATGGGATGACGCAGGACGGGTAAAAACCGCGAAAAACTATCCCGAAGGACTACGCAAAAAAGCGACCCGGCTCATTGCAATAAAGTCATGCAAATAAAAATTACTCTCATCCTTGCCCGATTTGGCGACATGGCCGTCATGGTTAATAGAACCTCCATTACGCAGGATTTCCCATGTCGCGCCTTGCTCGTCCCTTGCACCCACTGGCCCTGTCGGTGGCGATGGCTTTTGCCGCTGTGCCGTTGTTCGTCGTCCAGCCATTGTTTGCCGAAGAAACCGGCAGCGCGTTGCGCCGTTTTTCGGTTCCCGCGGGTGATTTGAGCCAATCCCTCAATCGTCTCGCCGAGCAGGCCGGGCTGGTACTGGCGTTTGATGCAGGCTTGACGCGCGGCAAGCACAGCAACGGTGTGAGCGGGCAATACGACACCGACGTGGCATTGGCGCAATTGCTCGCCGGCAGTGGCTTGCAGGCCATCAAGATCTCCGCCGACCGCTATCGCCTCGAAGCGCTCCCGAACGATGGCGGCGCCATGCAGTTGCAGGCCACCACCATCAGCGGCGCCTACCAGAGCGAAAGCCCCACTGGGCCGGTGGCGGGTTATGTCGCCACCCGCAGCCTGTCGGGCACGAAGACCGATACCGCGCTGATCGAGACGCCGCAGTCGATTTCGGTGGTCACCAAGGACCAGATGCGTGCGCAAAACGCTGAGAGTCTCAACCAGATCCTGCGCTACAGCGCCGCCGTGGTGCCGGAGACCCGTGGGGCCACGGCTTCGCGCCTCGACCAACTGACTATCCGTGGCTTCGCCCCGGCAACCTACCTCGACGGCCTGCGTATGCCATCGAGCCGAGATGCCTTGCCGCAAAAAGACGCCTTCGACCTGGAGCGCGTCGAAGTGCTGCGCGGGCCGGCCTCGGTGCTGTACGGGCAGGGCACGCCAAGCGGGGTGATCAACATGGTCACCAAACGCCCGCTGGACACGCCGTTTCATGAAGTCGGCGTGGAATACGGCACCTTCAACAAGAAGCGCACTACCTTTGATTTAAGCGGCCCGATTGATGATCAGGGTGTGTATGCCTATCGCGTGGCGGGGTTGTTCGATGACGCCGATGGCCAGGTCGACCACACCGAAACCCGCCGCCAGTCGCTGTCCAGTGCCTTCACCTGGCGCCCGGACGATGCTACCTCGCTGACCTTGCTTGGGCATTTTCAGAAAGACCCGAAGGGCGCGTCCTACGGCTCGGTGCCGGCCTGGGGCTCGGTGCTGCGCAGCCCTACGGGACGCAAGATCGATGTGGACTTCTATGACGGTGAAAAGAGCTTCGAGAAAAGCGATCGCGAGCATTACTCCATCGGTTACGCCTTCGAACATCACTTCAACGACGTGTGGACGGTGCGCCAGAACGCCCGTTACCTGCGCGCCGAGGGCGTCTATCGCAGCATCTATAACAGCTACCTGATGGGCGACTACCGCACCTCCAAGCGCTCGACCATCGCTGCCGATGTGGACATGGATGCCTACACCCTCGATAACCAGGTGCAGGCCAAATTCGACACTGGTTCGTTGCAGCACACGCTGTTGATGGGGCTCGATTACCAGAACACCCGCACCGACACCAAGACCGGTTATGGCAGTGGCCCGAACCTGGATATCTTCGATCCGGCCTACGGCGCGCCGGTCACCACACCCGCGTTCATCACCGACGCGACCTCGCGCAGCGAGCAGACCGGTGTTTATCTGCAAGAGCAAATGAAGTGGGACCAATGGGTGTTGTTGCTGGGTGGTCGCTATGACTGGGCGAGCACCGACAGCACCACCAAAACCATCAGCTCCGGCACCAAGAGCAAGTCGTCGCTGGACAGCAAGGCGTTTACCGGGCGGGTCGGCCTGGTCTACCTGTTCGATAACGGCCTGGCGCCGTACGCCAGCTACGCGGAGTCGTTCAACCCGCAATCGGGCACGGGTTACGGCGGTTCGGTGTTCAAGCCGACCGAAGGCAAACAGTATGAAATCGGCATCAAGTACCAGCCGCCAGGCAGCAACAGCTTCATTACGGCGGCGATTTTCGATTTGCGCCAATCCAACGTGCCGACCATGGATCCGGACCCGACGCACCTGTGCGGCAGTGGCCGCTGCCAGATCCAGGACGGCGAGCAACAGTCCCGTGGCTTTGAACTGGAAGGCAAGGCCAGCCTCAACGACAACCTGAACATTACCGCGGCTTACGCCTATCTGGACAACCGCGCGAGCAAATCCAACAGTACCGTTCGCTACGCGCCGATCAGCGATGTCGGCACTGGGCCGGCGATTGCCGTTGAGGGCACCACCACCTACGGCGTGCCACGCCATACGGCCTCGGCGTGGGCCGACTACACCTTCCACGACGGCCTGCTCAAGGGCTTCGGCGTGGGGGCCGGCGCGCGGTATGTGGGCTCGTCCTGGGGCGATACCGCCAACACCCTGAAGGTACCGGGCTACACCTTGATGGATGCGGCGCTGCACTACGACATCCCGAATATCGCCAACCCCAAAGACAACCTGCGCCTGGCGCTGAACGCGACCAACCTGGCAAACAAAGAATACGTGGCCTCGTGCTACTCCTATTCGTGGTGCTGGTATGGCTCGCAGCGCACCGTGCAGGCGAGTGCCACTTACCAGTGGTAATGGGCACCCTTTTGGGTGATCCGTTTTTTGTGGCGAGCGAGCTTGCTCGCGCTGGGCTGCGCAGCAGCCCCAAAACCTGACACTTGGGTACACCTGAAGTACACGGTCATCCGGTCAAGGGGCCGCTTCGCGCCCCAGCGCGAGCAAGCTCGCTCGCCACAGTCGCTCGCCACAGGGTTTGCCAACATTTATTAGGTAAATGTTTACCCAGGAAGGCAATTTAATGGCCCCTTTGTAACAAAATCCCCGCCAAAATCACTTTTATTTTCAGTTGGTTAGATGGGGATGCAAATGCGCACTGTTGGAATGATGCTGATCGCCTGTTCCCTGGCTGGCGGCGCGGCGAGCGTGCAGGCCCGAGAGTTGCGCGAGGGTGACAAGTACATGTGCAGTTGGGGCGCAGGCACCGCCGCCAGGGCACAGGAACTCAAGCTGTCGGGTGTGTCGCTGTATGCCGCGCGGCAGAAGATCCAGACCATCAAGTTCAGCAAATCGTGGATGCGCATGATGGCCATGGGCATCACCGAGCAGACCTACGACAGCCGCTCACGGCTCAAGCCCGAAGTCATCCGCCAGAGTTTTTACCAGGACTGCCTGCGCTACAAAGTGGCGCGTAAATGATCCAGGGCTGTTTTGCATCGGTCAGTGCAAAATCTGCGTAAGCCTGTCCAACTTTGCCTTGGCGCTGCTGGCCATACTGGCGCCAGGTAAACCAAGAGGCACAGGCCATGACTGATTACGTATTCCCCCCCGCGCCAACCCCATCCCTGGCCGTACAGGGCAGCGACGCACGTTTCCCGCTGCGCCGCGTGTTCTGCGTGGGCCGCAACTACAGTGAACACGCCCTCGAAATGGGGCATGACCCGGATCGCGAACCGCCATTTTTCTTCATGAAACCGGCGGACGCGGTGGTGCCGGCCGAAGGCGTGATCGCTTATCCGCCACTGACCGCCGACCTGCACCATGAGGTGGAGCTGGTGGTGGCCATCGGCAAGGGTGGGGTGGATATCAGCCCTGAAGCCGCTTTGTCTCACGTATGGGGGTATGGCGTCGGCATCGACTTGACCCGTCGCGACCTGCAGGCCGAGGCGAAAAAGCTCGCGCGTCCGTGGGATTGGGGCAAGTCGTTCGATGAATCGGCGCCCAGCACCGCCTTGCAACCTGCGAGCGTTATCGGGCACCCGGCCAGCGGCAAGATCTGGCTCAAGGTCAATGGTCAGCAGCGTCAGGTCGGCGACTTGGCTGACCTGATCTGGTCGGTGAGTGAAATCATCAGCTACGCCTCAAAATCCGTAGCACTCAAGGCCGGTGACCTGATCTTTACCGGCACCCCGGCAGGCGTCGGCGCGTTGCAGCGTGGGGATGCGGTTACCGCTGGCATCGAGGGCATCGGCGAGTTGAGTTTCACCCTCAGCCAGGGTTGAGGCTAAAGTGGTGCCCAGGCCATTCGAGAGACTGTTATGCCAGGCACCCGCGTCACCACCTATGGCATGGAACAACGCAGCGACCGCCCCGACTTCTATATCCGCGACAAGCGCGGGCGGGCGGCGCTGACCAGCCCACATCGGCATGAATACTTCCAGATCCAGATCAACCTGGGCGGCGACACTGTGCAACATATCGGCGGCGCGGTGCGTCCGTTCCCGCACAAAGCCATGGCGTTTATCCTGCCCCATCGCCTGCATGTGATTCCCCACCCGCAAGACGGCGAGTTCATGCTGATCAACTTCAGCCAGGCGTTCTTCCTGCCGCAGTTGACCTGCGACCCGCTGGACCTGGAAGACATCCCCATCAGCCAGGCGCCGGAGCTGTCACCGTTCCGTTTTCAGGAGCACCTGGACTTCATCCTTGACGACGCCGACTTTGAACAAGTGCACATCTGGCTCGGCCATATGCGCACCCTGGACGCCCAGCGCACTTTCGGCGCGCGTGAGCGCTTGAAAGGCTACTTGTTCCAACTGATCGGCCTGGTTTGCCAGCAGTACGCCGAACCCTTGCAGGCGTTTGCCGCCAATAACACCACCCGACGCGGACGCAAAGACGCCTTGGCACGGGTGCACGGCTATATCCGCGAGCATCTGCACGAGCCGGGCCTCAATCTTACTGACGCTGCGGCCGCTGCGTTCCTGTCACCCAACTACCTCACCCATTTGCTGCGCAAAGAAACCGGCAAACCCTTTTCTCAGTGGGTGCTCGACCGCCGAATGCAATTGGCGCGCACCTTATTGCTCAACACTGCGCAATTGATAGGTACAGTTGCCCTGCGTTGCGGGTTTACCGACGAGGCGTACTTTTCCCGCTGCTTTCGCAAGGCCCATGGCCTGGCGCCAGGGCAGTTTCGGCGTCAACAACAGGCAAAACCCCTGTAGTCGAGCGCCTTCTCTTACAAATCCACGACAATCTGTGTGTTTCTATTTACATACAATTGCGTGCATCCACGGAGGAGGCATCTATGCAAAACCCTATTCGGCTGGCGACGCTGGCGGATATCGACACGTTGTTCGCCATTCGCACGGCCGTGGTGCAGAACCACTTGAGCCGTGAGCAGATGGCGGATCTGGGCATTACGCCACAGGTGCTGGCGGACAGCATCCGTGAAGCGCCGTGCGTGTGGCTGGCAGAAGTGGAGGGCCAGCCGGCGGCTTTTTCGATGGTCAACTTTGACAGCGGCGAGGTATTTGCGATGTTCATATTGCCCGCCTACGAAGGCCGGGGTTTGGGCCGCCAACTGATGGCGGTGGCTGAAGCCGCACTGTTTGAGCACCACCCGACGCTGTACCTGATCACCGACGGGCGCGGTGAAATCCGCGCCAACGGGTTTTACCAACGGCTGGGCTGGACGCAGGTGGGCCGGGTCGAGGGCGATGATGTGCGGTATGAAAAGAGCAGGGCACCTTAAATCATGAACCCGGCAGAACCCCCGTCCACCAACGGCCTTCGCTATGCGACGATCGGGGTTGCGTGCGCCGCGGTGCTGCTCGGCATCTTGTTTATGCGCTTCAATGCTCAGGTTGACCTGGAACGGGAAGAGGCCGCCGAACGCTTGGCGCTGTGCCAACATCTTGAAAGTGTGGCCCGTGCCACTTCGACTACCAGCCTGGAATCGCTTGAGGCCTGTAAGCAACTCAGAAAGCGTTACAGCGAGAGTGCCGCGCCGTGATAAGCAATAACCCTATTTGAACAATGGATATATAGCCACTAAGTGATAAGGGCTATATCGGTTTATTGCACCAAAAAGTGGCACTTGTTGACTTGGCTACCTTAAAAATCATGTGGTTATTGAATGACTTACGCGGCTTTTAATCCGACGAAAGGAATAAAATAATCTTGTTGCAGGTTTTGACAATCGTTACTATAGCCGGGCGTTCACCTCCCACGGTTTATGCATTTTTAAATCCCAAGTTTCCATCAGCTACTTGGGATTTTTTTTGCCTGGAGTTTGACCTCGGCATCACACTTCACTATCAGCGAACTCTGCACGCATGCGTCCATTGCGTTTGGCCTGATACAGCAACTTGTCGACCGACTCGACGAACGCCAGCAGGTCGCTGTTGGGCGTCACGGTATGCGTGCCCACCCCCAGGCTCAGGCTCAGCAACTTGGAAACCGGCGAAACGGCGTGTTCGATCTGCTGCTGGCAAATCAAGTGCAGGCAGCGCTGCGCCACTTGCCTGGCTGAGGCTGCGTCGGTTTCGGGCAGCAACCACACAAATTCCTCGCCGCCGATACGCGCAATAAAATCCCGTGGCCGGTTGGCCGCCTGCGACAAAGTGCGGGCCACCTGGCGCAAGGCTTCATCACCCTTGATATGGCCGTAGTGGTCGTTGTACTGCTTGAAAAAGTCTATATCCAGAATAATCAACGACAGCGGCAATTGGCTGCGCAGGGCACTGGCCCATTCGCGTTCGAGCACGGTGTCGAACATGCGGCGGTTGGCGATGCCGGTGAGGCCGTCCTGGAAGGAGTATTCCTCCAGTTGTTTTTGCAGGCGGATCAAGTGCTCTTCGGTCTTCTTGCGCTCGCTGATATCGAACATAAAGCCGATCAAGGCTTCGACTTCGCCGTCCTTGCGCACCACATGCACCACATCGCGGATCCACACATACTCGCCGTTGGCCGTCAGTGCGCGGTAGTCGGCTTCGTGGTCCACGCCGGCACGCGATTGCGACACGCAAAAGTTCACCACGTATTCACGGTCGTCCGGGTGCATGCGTTCGACCCAATCATCCACGCTCACCCAGCTTTGCGGGCTCCAGCCCAGCAGCGTTTCGATCTGCGGGCCGATGTAGCTGAAGGTCATGCTCTGCCAGTCGATGCGCCAAGGGATGGCCTTGGTCGACTCCAGCAGGGTTTTGTACACGTCGCTGTCGGGCTGGCTCGGGGGAACGATGCTCATGGCGGGCGGCTCAGGGTGATGGCGAAAAGCCAAGAGCGTCTTTTGATACAGGTTGTGAGTCAAGCCCTTGCCAAAGCAGCAGACGAGAGGTCGTGTGTTGGGTTTCTGGCGCCAGTGCACCAGCGTTTACAGGGCGAAATGTGGCACAGCTATCACTTTTGAATTAATTGTTCAGTAGCAGGCAAAACCTTATCTATGCTGGTTGCATCACACCCACAGGGTCGAACCCAGGGATGGGGGCTCAGCATGATTGCGCTCGACGAACTCAATAAGATCATGGCCGCGGGCTTCCTGCCGCTGGCCTGTGATTGCAGCCTCAACAGCGACGGCTCGCTGCGCATCAGGGTGTTCGAGCCAGCGTCGGGTCGCGTCGATCTGCTGTTGACCCGGGTCTCGCCCCAAGGCCTGGACAGCATCCGTTCCATCTCAAACCTTATTGGCGAACTGCGCACCGAGATCAAGGCCGGGCGGCGTGGTTTTGCGGCAGTCGGTTAACTGTTGACGCTGCTGGTGGGGGCGGTGTCAGCGCCATAGTAGCGCCAGCAGCAATGCCGATGTTCCGGCAGGATTACGCAGCCGCTGAGGCTGACGATCAACAGGGCGGCAACCAGCATAGAGAGTCGACGGGGCATGATATTTCCTCATTGTGTGTTTTGCGTTACCTGTTGAACGCCACCACCTGCACAAATCCGTCGCGATGCTTTCAAACATTTCATCCAGCGTTTTCTTCCCTTGAGCAATACTCCCATCGTCGAGAAACAATTCACCGTTCTCGCGACGGATTTCCCCGTGCCCAGCGTTCAACCCATCAGATGCGAACATTTTCGTCCGCCGTATGAAGGAGTTGCCATGAACCCTCTGGCCAAATTGCGCTATGCCTTGCTGGTCCCGCTGGCCTTCGCCGCGCTTGTCAGCACCCCGACCTTTGCCCAGACCGAAGTGATCATTCGCCAGGCCCCACCGGCCGAACGCGTTGAAGTGATCCCGGCTGAACGCCCGGGCTTTGTCTGGGACCGTGGCCACTGGCAATGGGAACGTGGCGCGTATGCCTGGGTGCCGGGCCACTGGCAGGAAGTGGTGCGTAACGCGCGCTGGGAGCCTGGGCACTGGGAATCCCGTGGCCCCAACTGGTACTGGCGCGAAGGGCACTGGATCCGCTGAAACCTCTTAGCCCCCGGACCGAGTATTACCTGATTGAAAGACACTGATCCGGACGTTGAGCTACTGGCACGTATCGGCAACAACGAACCTGCGGCCGTCAACGAAATGGTGACGCGCAAGCTGCCGCGCCTGCTTGCGCTTGCCGGGCGGCTGCTGGGGGATGCCGACGAAGCCAAGGACGTGGCCCAGGAAAGCTTCCTGCGCATCTGGCGCCAGGCGGCCAACTGGCGCCCCGGCGAAGCGCGTTTTGACACCTGGCTGCACCGCGTGGCGCTCAACCTGTGCCATGACCGCTTGCGCCGGCGCAAGGAACGCCCGTTGAACGAGGATGAAGCGCTGGAACTGGCAGACAGCGCACCCTCGCCAGATGAACAGTTGGAAACGGCGGACCGCAGTGCAAGGATGGCCGCCGCCCTGGCGGCCTTGCCCGAGCGCCAGCGTGAAGCCATTGTGCTGCAGTACTACCAGGAGCTGTCGAACATCGACGCCGCGGCCCTGATGAACATCAGCGTCGAGGCACTGGAGAGCCTGCTGTCGCGGGCCCGACGCCAGTTGCGCAGCCAACTTGCCGACACACCCGGGCTCGCCCGCCCAGGAAGGGGAAAACCATGACACCTGAACGCTTTGCGCACTTGGCTGACGCCTACGGCGCCAGCCTGCATCGCTGGCCCAGCGCCGAACAAGCCGCCGCCCAGGCACTGCTCGACAGCGGCAACCCACGCGCGCGCGAGGCGTTGCGCGAGGTCGGTTGGCTCGACGCCCAGTTGGACAGCCATCAGCTGGTGTTCAACGAACCGGCGCTTGCACGACAGATTCGCGAGTCTGCACCGCGACGGCCGTCGTTCTGGGCACGCTATGCCAACTGGCTGTCGCCTGCCGGGTTGGTGGGCGTGGGCATTGCCGGCATCGCCGCCGGGGTACTGGTGGCGTCACTGAGTGTGCCGTTGCCGATGCTGTCATCCGACGTGCTGCCCAGCGTCTTCGATCAGGGCGACGCCGATGTCGTCTTCACCGTCAACGCCGAGGAAACCGAGCAATGACCCCAACATCCCTTAAACCCTGGCTGGTTTTCTCGGTATTACTCAATGTGTTTTTGATCGGTGGCGTGGGCGGCGGCCTCTATCACTGGATGGCTACCGCCAAGCCCGCCGAGGCGGTGGTCAACCAGCACGGTCTGCGCCAGGCGATGATCAAGTTGCCGATGGAGCGGCGCAAGGAATTGCGCCAGTTGTTGCGCCACAACCGCGCCGACAGCCAGCCGCTGATCATGGCCGGTCGCGAAGCACGCCTGGGGGTGATCAAGCAGCTCGAAGCGCCGACGCTGGATCGCGATGCGCTGGTCACTGAACTGGCCAAGGCCCGCGAGGCAGATGCGGCGCTCCGGGCATTGGTGGACGCGACGCTGGCGCAGTTTGCGAGCAATTTGCCCCAGGATGAACGGCAAAAACTGGTCGAGGCGCTGTACCAGCGTGGGCAGGCCAAAAACCGCGAGAAACTGCCGCAGGTGGCGGGGACTAGACCGCGTTCCTGAGCGGTTGCTCACATCCAGCTGATGCAATGCGATCCAAGTGTGGGAGCTGGCTTGTCGGGTCGCCGCATCGCTGCCTGCGTATCGAGCGCGCCGACGGAGTATTGCCACGAGCGTGTTGGGCTTGCGTCTCGACTCGCTGCAATCGCTTGGGTACCTTGAGCACGGCGGCGTGTTGCCGTTTGTGATCCGTTAGACTGTGCAACGGACCCGTCAAGGAGCGCTCGATGATTGACCCGCAAGTACTGCAACAGTTGGCCCCGGATGGCGTACTGCGCGCCGCTATTAACCTTGGTAACCCGGTGCTGGCGCAGCGCGGCGCCGACGGCGAGCCGCAGGGTGTGTCGGTGGCACTCGCACGCGCGCTGGCCGAGGAGCTGGGCGCCAGCCTGGAGCTGATCACCTTTGACGCCGCCGGCAAGGTCTTTGCCGCCTTGGCCGAAGACGCGTGGCGCGTGGCGTTCCTGGCGATCGAGCCGGTGCGTGAGCAGCAAATCGCCTTCAGCGCACCGTATGTGGCGATCAAGGGCACGTACCTGGTGGCGGCTGATTCGGCGCTGACCCAGGTGGCGCAACTGGATGCGCCGGGCAAGCGTATCGCCGTGGGACAGGGCGCGGCCTACGACCTGTACCTGAGCCGAACCGTGCAGCACGCCGAACTGGTGCGTGCGCCCACTTCTGCGGCGGCGGTGGACTGGTTTATCGAGCAAGGCCTGGATGCGGCGGCGGGGGTGCGGGATTTTCTGCAAACCCGTGTGTCTGCGCACTGGCGCCTGCTTGACGATAACTTCATGACCATTCACCAGGCCATGGCCGTTCCAGTGGCGCATGCAGCCGCTGCCGCGTTCGTCAAATCCTTTGTCGAACGGCAGAAAGCCAAGGGTGGAGTCAAGCGCGGTTTGCTGGACAGCGGGCAGAGTGCGGACTTACAGGCGTCGTAGGAACGACTTGACGATGTGGCGGGTGGCGTCGGTGGTGTCCAGTTCGTCCATGGCGCCGTAAGCGTGCCACCGGCAGTCAATGATCTCGTTGCAAGGGCGCGCCTCGCTGATGTTCACCACCGAGGCCTCGAACACGTGGTGCACGGTGTCGCGGGCCTTCAGCTCCTGCAAGTACAACAAACCATCCACATTCAACCCGGTTTCTTCTTCCAGCTCGCGTGCGGCGGCGCCGACCGGGCGCTCGTCACGCTCGACCTTGCCGCCCGGCAAGGCCCATTTCGAGCGGGCCTTGCGCACGAAGAGGATATGCCCCTGGTGTTCACAAATTACGGTTGCACGGATTTTCAATGTCTACACCTGCCTGGCCCAATGACTGTCATGAAAGTGTAATGCAATTGTCATGCTGATTCAGGCTGGCATGCACCAGCGGTGATGTGGATACTGCCCCCTTGATGAAAACGGACGAGGACAACTGATGAATACCGTACGTTGGGGCATGATTGGCTGTGGCAGCGTCACTGAACTCAAGAGTGGACCCGCCTTCTACAAAGCGCCAGGTTCGGCGCTGGTGGCCGTGATGGGGCGCCGTGAAGAAGCTGTGCGTGATTATGCGGCACGCCACGGCATTGCCCGTTTCTATACCGACGCCCAGGCCTTGATCGACGACCCCGAAGTGGACGCGGTGTACATCGCCACACCGCCCGACAGCCACCTCGAATACAGTCTGATGGTGGCGGCAGCCGGCAAGCATTGCTGCGTCGAAAAGCCCATGTCGCTGAATGCCGAGCAGAGCGCCTTGATGCAGCGCACCTTCGAGCGGGCCGGGCTGCACTTATTTGTTTCCTACTACCGCCGTTCGTTGCCGCGCTTCCAGCAAGTACGCGACTGGCTGCAGGCAGGGCGCATTGGCGAGTTGCGCCACGTGACCTGGAGCCTGTGCAAGCCACCGGCGGCCGCCGATGCCAGCGCTGCCAACTGGCGCACCGACCCGACTATTGCCGGCGGCGGCTACTTTGCCGACCTGGCGAGCCATGGGTTTGATTTGTTCCAGTACCTGGCCGGCGATATCGTCGAGGTCACCGGGTTTACCGCGCGCCAGGCCGGCAATTATGTGGCTGAAGATGCGGTAACGGCTTGCTGGACTTTCGCGAATGGCGCGCTGGGCATGGGTTGCTGGAACTTTGTCGCAGACCGGCGCGAAGACCGCGTGGAGCTGATCGGCAGCCGCGGCCGCATCACCTTTGCCGTGTTTGAAGACCAGCCGTTACGCCTGGAAGGTGAGGTGAATGAGGTGCTGGAAATACCCTGCCATGAACATATCCAGTGGCATCACGTACTGGCCATGAATGCGCATATTTGTGGCGAAGCCGAACATCCGTCACTGGCGATCGAGGCGCTGAAGACCGACCGGATCCTCGATAAGGTGTTACTCCGTAACCCTAATTTGCCGGGTTAATGGGGATATACCTGTTTTTTCTCTCAGGAATAGGCAAATGAAATATTGGATGCTGTTGTGGCTGTTACTGGCCACCAATGTGCTGGCGGCCCCACGTAGCCAAGGGACGCCTGGGGAGTTTGATTTTTATGTGTTGTCGCTGTCATGGTCGCCGACGTTCTGCCTGACGCACCCTGGCAACGAGCAATGCACGGGCAAAGGCTACGGGTTTGTGTTGCACGGGCTTTGGCCGCAGTACGCCAAGGGCGGCTGGCCCGCGTCGTGCGATACGCAATCGCGATTGTCGGCGGCGGACCTGGCCAAAGGTGCGCTGATCTTCCCCACGCAGGCGTTGCTCAAGCACGAGTGGGCCAAACACGGCACCTGCAGCGGGCTGGACGCTTCGCGTTACCTGGAGGCCACCGATACGGCCTTGGCCAACGTGCAGATTCCGCAGCAGTTGCAGCCGTTCAATGTGCCCAATTACATGGATGCACAAGCGATCGAGAGCCTGTTCCGCCAGAGCAACCCGGCCATGGGCAACCATGGCATGGCGGTCATTTGCAAAGGCAAGGTGCTGTCTGAAGTACGCGTGTGCCTGAGCAAAGAGCTGCGTTTTGCCGGCTGCCCCCGCAGTGTTAAGAGCCAATGCAGGGGCGGTGATATCCGCATTCCGGTTCAGCGTTGATCAACTGTCGGGGTGCAAGGCGATGGCGCCAACCGCCGTTGCACTCGACGCGCCGGCGCGATCCGCCAGGTAACGCGCCGGCGGCTGGCCCACGGCTTTACGGAACATGGTGATAAAGCCGCTGGCGTTCTCGTAACCCAGGTCCAGCGCTACCCGTTGCACGCTTTCACCCTTGGCCAGGCGTTGCAGTGACAGAATCACATGTAACTGCCGGCGCCAGCGGCCGAAACTCAAACCCAGCTCCTCCAGCAGCAGGCGCGTCATGCTGCGCTCGCTCATGCCGATGCGCTGTGCCCATTGTTCGAGCGTGGACTTGTCGCTGGGGTCTGCCAGCAAACTGTCGGCAAGGCGCCGCAGTCGCAGGTCCTGGGGCATGGGCAGGTGCAAGTCTTCAATGGGGGCTTGGGCCAGTTCGTCCAACAGTGTGTTGATCAAGCGTCCCTGCGCACCGTTTTCCTCGTACAAGTGCGGAAAACTCACCGCCTTGCTGATCAACTCATGCAACAGCCCGGACACGGCTAACGTGCAGCCTTGGGTGGGCAGAGCGCCGGCGGCGTCCGGGTCGATCAGCAGGCAATACACCTCAGCCTCCCCGGCACCCCGCGCGGCATGGGCCAGGCCGCCGGGAATCCAGAGTGCGCACTGGGGCGGCACGATCCAGATGCCGGCCTCGATCTGGCAATGAATCACCCCGCGCAGGGTGTACATCAACTGGCCTTTGCGGTGCGAGTGCGGCGTATGTTCCCAACGCTCGGACGTGCTGGTGGCGCCCACGGCGACCACTGCGCGCGGGATCAGGTCGGCGTCCCTGGACCTGGACAGGTCGCGTTCTTCAAGGCGGTGGCGTTGCATGGCGGATTCGCTATTTGGCCGAACTGCGAAATATTCTGGCTATTCTGTGCAATGCCGTCCAGTCGCAAGATCTCTATAGTGAGAGCCACTCTCATTTAGGAGCTTTGCCATGCGACTCGACAGTTCAACCTTTCCCGTGGTGAAAATCGTGTTTGACGCGCCTAACGAAGGCGGCCCGGAGGATGCTTTTGCGGTGTTCGAAAGCCTGCTGGCTCGCCAGCAAGCGTTTGTGCTGCTGCACGAAAAAGCCGTCGACGAAAACAACCACGAGCACTCTCACGAGGAGCGCAAACACGCCTCGATCTGGATGAAAAAAAACAAACAGGCGCTGCGCACTTACGTCAAAGGCATGATCCAGGTGGAACCCAGCGCCGCGCAACGCCTGGCCCTCAAGCCGTTTGCGCTGATGTTCGGCAAGGCCTGGGGCTACCCGCTGCTGGTGGTGGAATCCAGGGAGCGCGCCTGGGCGCTGGCGCGGGATGTACTCGATGAGCAGGTGTCGGATGTGGCGCATTTTTGAAGTGCCCGATCGTTGCGCTATCGTTCCCATGCTCCGCGTGGGCATGCATCCTGTGACGCTCCGCGTCACGACTTCAGGTGCGGGACGCGGAGCGTCCGAGGCGGCATTCCCACATTGGTTGAATGGTGTGCTTGCGGACGCATTAAAGTATCCTCCGCGCCCCGCTTATCACTGATTCAATAAGAATGACCGGACAAGACATGCAGGCACTGCTGGAATCGATCCTGAGCGAAGTTCGCCCCCTGATCGGCCACGGCAAAGTCGCCGACTACATTCCCGCACTCGCCGATGTACCCGCCAATCAGCTTGGCATCGCCGTGTACGGCAACGACGGCTCGGCCTATTGCGCAGGCGATGCCGACACGCTGTTCTCGGTACAGAGCATCTCCAAGGTGTTCAGCCTGGTGCAGGCCATCGACCATGGCGGCGAAACCATCTGGGAGCGCCTGGGCCACGAGCCTTCGGGGCAACCGTTCAATTCCATGGTGCAGCTGGAGTTCGAACGCGGCCGCCCGCGCAATCCCTTCATCAATGCCGGCGCCCTGGTGATCTGCGACATCAACCAGTCACGCTTCGCCGTGCCGATTTTGTCGATGCGTGACTTTGTGCGGCGCCTGTCGGGTAACCCGCAAATCCTGGTCAACAGCGTCGTCGCCGACTCCGAGGCCCAGCACGGCGCGCGCAACGCGGCCATGGCCTATTTGATGAAGTCCTTCGGCAACTTCCACAACGACGTCGACGCGGTGCTGCACAGTTACTTCAACTACTGCGCGCTGCAAATGAGCTGCCTGGATTTGGCCCGGGCATTCAGCTTCCTGGCCAACGAGGGCGTAAGTGCCCACAGTGGCGAGCAGATTTTGACCGCGCGCCAGACCAAGCAGGTCAACTCGATCATGGCCACCAGCGGGCTGTATGACGAGGCGGGCAACTTTGCCTACCGTGTGGGTTTGCCGGGCAAGAGTGGAGTCGGCGGCGGAATTGTCGCCGTGGTGCCGGGGCAATTTACGGTGTGCGTGTGGTCGCCTGAATTGAATGCGGCGGGGAACTCGCTGGCGGGGATGAAGGCGTTGGAGTTGCTGAGCGAGCGGATTGGGTGGTCGGTGTTTTGAGTGCCTGGGGATTCACGCTGATGCATGAATCCCCTTGCTGATCAGGACCTGTGAGGTTTCACGAATAGATCAAGCATCAAAAACAATGCCCCGGCTGTAATTGCGATATCAGCAATATTGAACACGCCGGTATGTGTTGGCCCCACGTTCAGCACCATGTAATCCACGACATGCCCGTCGCGAAACACACGGTCGATCAAGTTGGCGATACCGCCCAAGGCAATCGCGTAAAGCGGCAAGACTTTACGCAGCGGCTGGCTCCAGTTGGAAAGCGACCACCACATGGCCCACGTCACCACGACGGCTACGCCAACGATAAAGATCAGCTGTTTGACCTGCGGCGGCAATGCGGCGCCCAGGCTGAGGAAGGCGCCTGGGTTGAGGCTCAGTTCCAGCGCAAGGTTGAGAGGGCTGGAGCCAATTTTGAAGCTGCTGGCTTGCAGCGAAACCAGGGCCAGCAGTTTGACCAACTGGTCCACGGCAACAAAAGCAAGGCCGGCGAGGAGGGCGAAGGTGCGGCTTCGTAGAAGGGGCGAGGTACTCAAGCGGTAACTTCCTGTTCCGGTCTGTCGATAGAGCGCCCGAAGATAGCTCAGGCGCTCTATCTCGTCCATCTTCAGGCGGCTGGATGGGCCACGTTCAGGGCTTTGTCCACCAGCAGTTGCACACCTTCGAGCATGCGGCAGATGCCCAGCGCGACATTGCGTTGGGAGCCGTCGATTTCAAACGCCAGGTGGTTGGCGATATCGCTGATGGACGCCAAGTCCTGGGAAGCGTTGACCAGCAGGGTTTCGGTGCCCAGGTCGGCGCGCACGGTGAAGATGCCTTCGCTGGGCTCGGGAATGGGTTTGCCGGGGTTGAGGTAGTGGGCGATCGCACGGTAGGCCACTTCGTGCAGGGTGCTGGTGTCGTAGTCTGGCTGGCCTGGGGGATTTGGGCTGTCTTTGATCATGGTGAAGCTCCTAAGATTAAGTGGAGCTACCAACGTTCGCGGTCAAGCGAAGAGGGTGGCAGCTGTACACGGGTTGACCGACCGGCAATCAAAGGAAATCCGGCATACCCGAAGGTATCCCGCATACAGCCACCGCAACACGATACCTCAGGCGTGAAAAAAACACCTGAAATAGGTTAGAGCCAAGCTGTACTTTAATTAATCGGACGGTCAAATCCGGCCGCTGAATTGGCAGCGACGGCACAGAGATTAGTCAGCCCACTTCCGACCGACAACCTGAAACCACTGTGGGAAATATCTGAACGCACGCGATCTCCTGTGGGAGCTGGCTTGCCTGCGATAGCAGAGTGTCAGTCAACCCATCCGGCACTGAAAGGCCGCTATCGCAGGCAAGCCAGCTCCCACAGGTTGATCTTCATCGCTCGTTGATGGCGAGATTCATACCTGCGAGCTATGAACCAGGCGCAAACCAGCGTATCCAGCCCGCCCATAACAGCATGAGCACGCCGACACACAGCAGTACGGCGTACACCGGCCGTACGCGGCGGACGCGGTCTTGCAGTGCGCCAAGGGTGCAGAGTGCAATGAGCAGCGCGAACACCCAGCGGGGTAGGTGGGCGGTGATGCCTAAACGGTTTCGTGCCCGTGGCTTGATCGGCGAAGTGTTGCGGGTTGCGGGTTTTGGCCGCTTCATGGACGAGTCCTTTCGCTCATGATGAATGGGTGAGCCAATCGATGATTGCGCTCTCGACTGGCTAAGCTAGCGCAATTTTTGCGGGGCGTAACCTGTGAGGATTGACAGGTTTTTGAACTGTTTTGGCATTCACCGGAGATTCAATGTGGGAGCTGGCTTGCCTGCGATAGCAGTGTGTCTGCCAACCCATGCGGTACTGAAAGACCGTTATCGCAGGCAAGCCAGCTCCCACAGGTTGATCTTCATTGGGGTGAAGATTTGTGTTTGTTCCAAACAAAAAATGCGCCCCAGAGGGCGCATTTTTTTGTTCGGTCAGCAATCACCTAATCAAGCAATCGCATCCCAAGCCCGATCACCGTGCTCGTCTTTAATCCGAGTCGGCAAGCCCATCACGTCCAGCGCCTTCAGGAACGGCTCAGCCGGCAGTTCCTCAACGTTGGCCATGTGTTTCACATCCCACTCGCCACGCGCTACCAGCAGCGCAGCGGCTACCGGAGGCACGCCTGCGGTGTAGGAGATGCCTTGGCTGTCGGTCTCGGCAAAGGCTTCTTCATGGCACGCCACGTTGTAGATGAACATCTCACGTGGCTGGCCGCCTTTGGTGCCTTTGACCAGGTCACCGATGCAGGTTTTGCCGGTGTAGCCGGGGGCGAGCGAAGACGGGTCGGGCAGCACGGCCTTGATCAGTTTAAGCGGCACGACTTCCAGGCCTTCGGCGGTGGTGACCGGTTTTTCGGAGAGCAGGCCGAGGTTTTTCAATACGGTGAACACGTTGATGTAGTGTTCGCCGAAGCTCATCCAGAACCGCACGTTGGGCACATCGAGGTTTTTCGACAGCGAGTGCACTTCATCGTGGCCGGTAAGGTAGAGGTTCTGCGAACCGACGACCGGCAGGTCGTCGGTGCGTTTGACTTCGAACATGGTGTTGCTGGTCCACTGGCTGTTCTGCCAGCTCCACACCTGCCCGGTGAACTCGCGGAAGTTGATTTCCGGGTCGAAGTTGGTGGCGAAGTATTTGCCATGGCTGCCGGCATTGACGTCGAGAATATCGATTGAATCAATGCGGTCGAAATGCTGTTGCTGCGCCAGCGCGGCATACGCGTTGACGACACCCGGGTCGAAGCCCACGCCAAGGATGGCGGTGATGTTCTTCTGTTTGCACTCTTCCAGGTGGTTCCATTCATAGTTGCCGTACCACGGCGGGGTCTCGCAGACCTTGCCCGGCTCTTCGTGAATGGCGGTGTCCAGGTACGCAACGCCCGTGTCGATGCAGGCACGCAGTACCGACATGTTGAGGAACGCGGAGCCCACGTTGATAACGATCTGCGACTCGGTCTCGCGGATCAGGGCCTTGGTCGCTTCCACGTCCAAAGCGTTCAGCGCAAAAGCCTGGATGTCGGCGGGCACCTTGAGGCTACCCTTGGCCTTGACGCTGTCGATGATGGCCTGGCATTTGGAGATGTTGCGCGACGCGATAGCAATACGACCGAGTTCGTCGTTGTGCTGCGCGCACTTGTGGGCCACCACCTTGGCGACACCTCCTGCACCAATGATAAGAACGTTCTTTTTCAATTGCTTTATCTCTCCTTTATCCGCCAGCTTACGAAAGGCTGGACAGGTAGTCGTCGTAACCAAATTCACGAACCACCTCGACTGTACCGTCGAGTTGTTTCACTACGATGGACGGCATTTTCAGGCCGTTGAACCAGTTTTTCTTGACCATGGTGTAGCCTGCGGTGTCGATGAACGACAGCCGATCGCCGATGGCCAGCGGACGATCAAATTGATACTCGCCGAAGATGTCCCCGGCCAGGCAGGATTTGCCGCACACCATCACGGTGTGTTCGCCGTCGCTCGGCGCTAATTTGGCGTTGAGGCGGTAGATCAGCAAGTCCAGCAGGTGGGCTTCGATGGAGCTGTCGACCACGGCGAGGTTCTTGCCGTTGTAGAGGGTGTCGAGCACGGTGACTTCCAGCGAGGCGCTGTTGGTGATCGCTGCTTCACCCGGTTCCAGATACACCTGCACGCCGTACTGCTCGGAGAACGCTTTCAAGCGCGCGCAGAACGCGTCCACGGCATAGTCTTCACCGGTGAAGTGGATGCCGCCGCCAAGGCTGACCCACTCGACCTTGTGCAGCAGCGCGCCGAAGCGTTCTTCGATGGTGCCGAGCATTTTGTCGAACAGGCTGAAGTCGCCGTTCTCACAGTTGTTGTGAAACATGAAGCCCGAGATTTGATCAATCACGCCTTCGATCTTCACCGGGTCCCATTCGCCCAGGCGGCTGAACGGGCGCGCCGGGTCGGCGAGCAAATAGTCGGAGCTGCTCACCTGCGGGTTGACGCGCAGGCCGCGGGTCTTGCCTTCGCTGCGTTCGGCAAAACGTTGCAGTTGGCTGATGGAGTTGAAGATGATCTTGTCGCAGTTCTCCAGCATCTCTTCGATTTCGTCATCGGCCCAGGCCACGCTGTAGGCGTGCGCTTCACCTTCGAACTTCTGGCGACCGAGCTTCAATTCATACAGCGACGACGAGGTGGTGCCGTCCATGTATTGCTGCATCAGGTCAAACACCGACCAGGTGGCAAAGCACTTGAGCGCCAGCAGCGCCTTGGCGCCGGACTGCTCGCGCACGTAAGCAATCTTCTGCATGTTGACCAGAAGTTTCTGTTTATCGATGAGGTAGTACGGCGTTTTGATCATTTTTGAGAGCCTGCGGCGGTGCCTGCCAAAAAAGGACACGCATTGTGCCCGCACTTGGATCAGATCGAAAGGTTAGCGGGCGGATTTGCTGAACCCTACGTCGCAATAAAGACATTCTCGTGAACCCTGGCTGCCATTAAACCGTCATCTCCCTGGCACCGTCCTGCCACATTCCCCCGTTACTGTCCTCGCCAATGAGATCGATCTCAAGCGAGTGACAATGACTGATTTGAAAGACGTTGCGCAGTTGGCCGGTGTATCCCGCGCCACTGCCGCCCGCACCTTCGCCTCCCCGGAGCAGGTGCGCGAGGCCACCCGTGAGCAGGTGTTCGCTGCTGCCCGTGAGCTGGGTTTTCGGCCCAACTTGCTCGGCCGCCAGTTGCGCCTGCAAACCACCCATCTGATCGGTGTGGTGGTGCCCAACCTGCTCAACCCGGTGTTTGCCGAACAGTTCCAGGCCATGGAGCGCGCAGCGCGGCTGCGTGGCTACAGCTTGTTGCTGGCGACCACCGATTACAGCTGCGAGCGCGAAAGCGTGGTGGTCGAAGAGCTGCTGCGCCAGCGTGTGGATGGCTTGGTGCTGACCGTCACCGACGCCGAGAGCAGCAGCGTGCTGAACAGCCTGGCTATGGAGCAAACCCCGTTTGTGCTGGCTTACCACCAGCCGAGCAACCCCGGCTACAGCGCGGTGTCGGTTGATAACCGCGCGGGCATGGCGCTGGCCACGCGGTATTTGCTTGAGGCCGGGCACCGACGCATCAGCATGGTCGCCGGGCCTGCCTTGCAATCGGACCGTGCGCGACTGCGCTACGCCGGGTATTGCGATGCGATGAAAGCGTATGGCCTTCAACCGCGCGCCGTGATCGAAATGCCGGCGCACACCCAGGCCGAATTTGCCGCGATCCAGCCGTATCTGCAAGGCCCGGACGCGCCCACGGCGTTGGTGTGCTCTAACGATTTCCTGGCCATCAGCCTGATCGCCGAACTGCGCCGCAATGCCTGGAATGTGCCCGAGCAACTGTCGGTGATGGGCTTTGACGGTATCTCCCTTGGCACCCAGATGCACCCGACCCTGTGCAGCGTGGTGCAGCCCATTGCACTGCTGGCCAGCACGGTGATTGACCAACTGCTGGCGCAAATCGCCGGTAACGCCCCGATTTCCCATTGCTTGCCTTGCCATATCCGGCCGGGCGAAAGCACTCAACCCCATGAGGAGCCCCTCGATGCGCGCATTCAGTAAAACCCTGGCCGCTGTGTTGCTGTGCGGTGTGGCCAGCCTGGCCCAGGCCGCCGAAACCGCGATTTGCTACAACTGCCCGCCGGACTGGGCCGACTGGGGCACGCAGCTCAAGGCCATTGCCGCCAGCACTGGCGTACAGGTGCCGCTGGACAACAAGAACTCCGGCCAGTCGCTGGCGCAACTGGTGGCGGAAAAGGCCGCCCCGGTCGCTGACGTCGTGTACTACGGCGTGACGTTCGGTTTACAAGCGCAAAAAGCCGGGGTGGTGGAGGGTTACAAACCCCAGGGCTGGGAGCAGATTCCCGCAGGCTTGAAAGACCCCGAGGGCCGATGGTTCGCCATCCATTCGGGCACCCTGGGCATCATGGTCAACATCGACGCGCTCGGCGGTTTGCCGGTGCCGCAGAGCTGGGCCGACCTGCTCAAGCCGCAATACAAAGGCATGGTCGGCTACCTCGACCCCTCCAGCGCATTCGTCGGCTACGTGTCTGCCGTGGCCATCAACCGTGCCTTGGGCGGCGACCTGGATAACTTCGCCCCGGCCATCGACTATTTCCAGAAACTGGCGAAAAACGCGCCCATCGTGCCCAAGCAAACTGCCTATGCACGGGTGCTGTCCGGTGAATTGCCGATCCTGGTGGATTACGACTTCAACGCCTACCGTGCCCGCTACAAGGACAACGCCAACGTTGCCTTTGTGATCCCGCAAGAGGGCAGCATCAGCGTGCCGTATGTGATGAGCCAAGTGGCCAATGCGCCGCATCGCGCCAACGCCGAGAAGGTGCTCGACTTCGTGCTCTCGGACCAGGGCCAGGCGCTGTGGGCCAAGGCGTACCTGCGCCCGGTGCGCCCGGTGAAAATGCCGGCCGAGGTCGCCGCACAGTTCTTGCCCGACAGCGATTACGCCCGCGCGGGTGTCGTGGACTACCAGAAAATGGCCGCGGTGCAGGAAGCTTTCGCCGCCCGCTACCTCAACGAGGTCAAGTAAGTGGCAACTTCGACCCGACACGCGGCCTGGGCGCTGGCCCCGGCTTTTGCGGTGCTGCTCGCCTTTTGGCTGTTGCCGTTGGCGCACCTGGTGGTGTTGGGCGCCGACAGCCGTGACAGCAACGGCAGCGGCTATTGGCAGGTGCTGAGCAGCGCGCAATACCTGGGCAGCCTTGGGCAAACCCTGATGCTTGCGATAGTGGTGACGCTGGTCGCGCTGTTGATCGGTGGCATCAGCGGTGTGTTTCTGGCACGCCAGCAGTTTTTAGGGCGTTCGGCGTTGGTGGCGCTGCTCACGTTTCCCTTGGCATTTCCTGGCGTGGTGGTGGGCTTCCTGGTGATTCTGTTGGCGGGGCGTCAAGGCTTGTTTGCGGCGCTGGGGATGCACTTGGCCGGTGAGCGCTGGATCTTTGCCTATTCGTTGGCGGGGTTGTTTGTCGGCTACCTGTACTTTTCGATCCCACGGGTGATTCTCACGGTGATGGCTGCGTGCGAAAGCCTCGATCGCAGCCTCGAGGAGGCCGCGCATTCGTTGGGCGCGGGGCATTGGCGCGTGGTGTGTGACGTGATCGTGCCGGGCTTGGCGCCGGCGCTGGCTTCTTGCGGGGCCATCTGCTTTGCCACCTCCATGGGCGCTTTCGGCACGGCCTTCACCCTGGGTACACGCCTGAATGTCACACCGGTGGCGATCTACAACGTGTTCACCAATTACGCCAACTTTGCCGTGGCAGCCGCGCTGTCGGTGGTGCTCGGCGCGGTAACCTGGGCGGTGCTGTTGCTGACACGACGCCTGGTTAAAAACGCGGGGACTGTCCTGTGAAGCGCTCATCGCTGTTTGTGATTCAACTGCTGTTCACCCTGCTGGTGTGCGCTTTCATGCTGGTGCCGGTGTTGATGTCGTTGTTGGCCGGGTTGACGCGCAATTTCTTTGTCGGCCTGTCCAGCGGCTTGACCTTCGATTGGCTGATCCAGGTGTGGCAGGCCTACTCGCCGACGGTGTGGCTGTCGCTGCAATTGGCGCTGGCCTGCGCAGTGTGCGTCTGTGTGTTGGGTGTGCCCGCAGCGTATGCGTTAGTGCGCATGAACAACCGCTTCAGCCGTGCGTTTGAGGAACTGATGGTTCTGCCGGTAGCGATGCCGGGGCTCGCCAGTGCGTTGGCGTTACTGCTGACCTACGGCCAGTTCGGCACCTTTCGCAGCAGTTGGCTGTTCATTCTTGTCGGTCACGTACTGTTCACGCTGCCGTTTCTGGTACGCCCGGTGATGGCGGTGATGCAACGCCAGCACCTGCCAGTGCTGGAAGAGGCCGCCGCGAGCCTGGGGGCCGGGCCGATCAAGCGTTTTTTCAGTGTGGTGGTACCCAACTGCCGGGCGGGGATTCTGGCGGGCGTACTGATGGTGGTCACCCTGAGCCTGGGTGAGTTCAACCTGACGTGGATGCTTCACACGCCGATGACCAAAACCTTGCCGGTCGGTCTGGCCGACAGCTATGCCTCGGCGCGCCTGGAAATCGCCAGCGCCTACACCCTTATCTTTTTGCTGATGATCGTGCCGCTGCTGATTGCGTTGCAGGCCATCAGTGCTCGTTTGTCCCGTGGAGAGCGTCGATGACTGCTATCACTATCCGCCTGAAGGGCTGTCGCAAGGCGTTCGCCGACGGCACCGTGGCCGTGCATGACTTGAACCTGACCGTCGAAGGCGGTGAAACCCTGGCGATTCTCGGCCCGTCCGGCTGCGGCAAAACTACCACCCTGCGGCTGATCGCCGGGCTGGAACGCCCGGACGTGGGGCAGGTGTTTTTCGGCGGCCAGGACGTCACCCGCCTGCCGATCGAGCGCCGCGATGTGGGCATGGTGTTCCAGAATTACGCGCTGTTTCCCAACCTGGATGTGGCCGGGAACATCGTCTATGGCTTGAAGATTCGCGGCCTGTCGCCCGTTGCGCGCAACAAGCGTTGTGAAGAACTGCTGGAACTGGTGGGTTTGCAGAACCACGGCAAACGCAGCATCCACGAATTGTCCGGGGGCCAGCGCCAACGCGTGGCCCTGGCGCGAGCCTTGGCGCCGCGCCCCAAAGTGCTGTTGCTGGACGAGCCGTTGGCAGCCCTGGATGCGCAATTACGCGAGCGTTTGCGCAGTGAGTTGGATGAGCTGTTGCGTGGGTTGGGCATCACCTCGGTATTTGTCACCCACGACCAAGGCGAAGCCATGGCCCTGGGCGATCGCATCCTGGTCATGGAGCAGGGCCGTGTTGCGCAACTGGCCAGCCCGCGGGAGATCTACCAGCAACCGGCCAATGCGTTCGTCGCAGGCTTTGTCGGCAACCTCAATGCCTTTGTGGTGCTTGATCGCACCGCCCACGGCCTGAAAGTCTGCGGCGGCGAGTTGCCGTGGCACAGGGCTGACTCGCCGAGCACCGTCTATTGCCGGCCCGAACACTTGCGGGTGATGGAAGACGAAGGGCACGTGCACGGCCATCTTGTGGCGCAATTCTTCCAGGGTGCACAAAGCCGTCTGCTGGTGGATGTCGGTGGCGCCCAACCGCTGCTGGTGGACAGCAGCGACAACCTATTGCACAGCGTCGGCGCACCGATTGCCCTGGCGATTGCGCCACACAAGTTATTTACCCTCAATGCTTGAGAATTTACTGTGAACCGTCCGTTTGTTGTTGCCCAGATCAGCGACCTGCACCTGAAAGCCGGTAATCGCCTCACCTATGGCGTGGTCGACACGCTGGGCGCACTGCGCCGTGCCGTCGACCATCTGAATGCCAGTGACCCACGGCCCGACATCGTGGTGGTCAGCGGCGACCTGGTGGATTTTGGTCGCGCCGATGAATACGCCGTGCTGCACCCGGAGCTGTCGCGCCTGCACATGCCTTGCTATGTGGTGCCGGGCAACCATGACACGCGTGGGCCGTTGCTGGATGCATTCGGCGATCACCGCTATTTGCCGACGTCGGCGGATGGCCCGCTGGACTGGGTTGTGGATGAGCACCCGTTGCGCTTGATCGGCCTCGATTCGACCATCCCCGGTGGCCATGGCGGGCAGTTGCTGGAAAGCCAGTTGCAGTGGCTGGACGCGCAATTGGCGTTGCGCCCGCATGTACCGACCCTGCTGATCCTGCATCACCCGCCGTTTATCAGCGGCATCGGTCATATGGACCGTGAACCTTTTATCAACGCGGCTGCGCTGGAAAAGGTCGTCTCCCGCCACCCACAAGTGGAGCGTCTGTTGTGCGGCCATTTGCACCGCCCGATGCAGCGGCGTTTTGGCGGCAGCCTGAGTTGTGTCTGCCCCGGCACCTCCCACCAGATCGTACTCGACCTGCAAGACGCCGCGCCCGCGCATTTCAACCTGGAGCCGGCGGGTTACCTGTTGCATCGCTGGGATGAACAGCACGGGTTGATCAGCCACAACGGTGTGTTCGGGGACTACCCGGGGCCCTATCCGTTTTATGACGCCCATGGATTGATTGACTGAGGTTTCACGGAGGTCCACTTCCTTACAATCAGGTAATTGAACGTTAGTTAACGCAGCGACCCACTCACGTTTGGTCGCGTGCATCCTGCTGCCCTTTTTTGCGCCCGGAACTTGGATTCCGCGCCGGAGTTCGCCTTGATGAAAGCCACTTTGAATGTTTTAAGCGTATTGACCGGCGGCTTGGGCATTGCCCTGAGCCCCTTGGCCTCGGCTGACTTTCTGAACGACAGCAAAGCCAACCTGAACATGCGTAACTTCTATTTCAACAACGATAACCGCGACGGCACCGCCGCGCCGTCGAAGACCGAAGAGTGGGGCCAGGCCTTTATTCTCAACTACCAGTCGGGCTTTACCGACGGCACCGTAGGCTTTGGCCTGGATGCTATCGGCATGCTCGGCCTGACCCTCGACAGTGGTGCCGGCCGCCATGTCGGCAGCTCGATGATCCCCAACGATGACGGCAAAGCCGCCGACAGCTGGGCCCGTGGCGGTGCGACCGCCAAGGCGCGTTTCGCCAAGAGCGAGCTGCGCTACGGCTACCTGCGCCCAAACCTGCCGATTCTGGTGAGCAACGATGGCCGTCTGTTGCCACAGTCTTTCGAAGGTGGGCAGATCACCAGTAAAGACATCGACAACCTGACCTTGATTGGCGGCCAACTGCAACACACCACCGGCCGCGGGTCCAGCGACCGCAGTGGCCTGGCAGCGGCAGGCGGCACCCAGGAAAGCAATAAATTCAACTACGCCGGTGCTGACTATCAAGTAAACAAGGACCTGCTGGTGCAGTACTACTACGCCAACCTTGAAGACTATTACCAACAACACTTTGCCGGGCTGATCCATGTGTTGCCGTTGGGTGACTACGGCTCACTGAAAACCGATCTGCGTTATTTCAAGACCACCTCCGACGGCAAAAACAGTAACGCCGCCGGCCGTGCAGAAGGCTATAAGTTCAGCGGCTATACCAAGAACGGCACGGGGGAGATCGACAACAACACCTGGAGCGCCGCGTTCATCTATTCGCTCGGCCCGCACGCCATTACCGCCGGTTATCAGCAAGTCTCGGACGACAGCAACTTCGCCCAACTCAACCAGGGCGGGCTGGTGAATAAAGGGGAGGGCGGCTCGAGCCTGTACCTCTACACCGATCGTACCGTGCAAACGTTTATCCAGGCTGGTGAACGCACGGCCTTCGCCCAATACGCCTACGACTTCGTCGCGCTCGGCGTGCCCGGCCTGAAAGCGTCGGTGATGTACTTGAAGGGCGACCACATCCTCACCGCCAGCGGCAACAACGCCAGCGAATGGGAACGGGATATCTCCCTGGACTACGTGGTGCAAAGCGGCCCGTTCAAGAACGTCGGGTTCGGCTGGCGCAATGGCGTGTCGCGCAGCGAAGTCGCGCGGGACCAGGACCAGAACCGGGTATTTGTGAATTACTCGATTCCGTTGATGTAAGGCTCAAGGTCCGGTGACGCCCGGCACAAGCGATTTCGCGTGGGTTGCTGTGCCATTGGTTATCTGATGAAAGCCGCAGCGCAGATAAAACGCTGCGGCTTCTGGTGTATCGGTGGTCAGGTGCACCTGTTGAAAATGTGCCGCTGCGTGTTCCAATAACCGTTGCACCAGCGCCTTGCCAACGTTGTGTCTGCGCATTGAGGGGGCAACGTATACGCGGCGTAACCGGCCGGTGTCTGGATTGGAGTACGGATCACGTGAAACACCTCCGATCGCAATCAACAGGTCGTGACGAAACACGCCTAATAGGCACTCACCAGGTTTGTCAAACCGCAGGGTGCCGTTTTCCCATTCGCTGATAAGCCGGGTCAAAAATCTGACCGCATTGGATGATTCTATCGTTTGGCCGGCTGACACTCTACCTGTGGCGAGGGAGCTTGCTCCCGCTGGGGCGCGCAGCGGCCCCGATTTAATGTGTAGCGGGCGCCCAGGGACTCACTACAGAGTGTGGCTTCGGGACTGCTGCGCAGCCCAGCGGGAGCAAGCTCCCTCGCCACGTGTGCGCCAATCAACCACAAACGTTCAAGATTGCGCACCACCCCGCTCAGTAGACTCGCCCGACTTCTTCTACTGCAGGTTCGCCATGGACATTTTCCTTTACGCGTTCAGCGTCATGTACAGCCCCGGTCCGGTCAATTTGATGGGCCTCAATGCCGGGCTTACGGGCAAATTGCGTCGCTCCAGCGGTTTCTACATCGGCGTGGGGTGCGCGATGCTGCTGATGTTCGTGCTGTTTGGCTACACCGGCGAAGCGATCATCTCCCAGGCGGCGCTGCCGTATATTTCTTTGATTGGCGGTGTGTACACGCTGTACCTCGCCTACCAGGTGTTCACCGCACGTACCGAGGTGGATGACGCCCCAAGCACGCCTGCCAAGACCTTGACCTTCTGGAATGGCCTGGTGATCCAGTTGCTCAACCCCAAGGGCATCGTCGCGGTGTTGCCAATCACTAGCGTGATGTTGCCGGCGGCGCATATTACCGGGGCCTCGATCTTTGGCGTATCGGCCTTGCTGGGGCTGGGGGCGGTCGGCGCGCCGTGGGTTTACGCATTGTTGGGCGCACTGTTGGGGCGGCGGATCAACGGGGCGGCGGCGTTTACCTGGTTCAACCGCTGCATGGGGCTGGCGTTGGCCGGGTGTGCGTATTTCATGTTTCACGCGTTCTACCTGCACGTTATTGCGCCTTGAACCCGGTGGCGCGCAGTTTCAGGCCACAGGGCGCTTGAGCTCAATGGCATCAAGACTTTTCCAGCGGTACAGCATCACCGAGATCGCGCAGTTGGCGACAAAGATCCCGTTGATGTTGTACCCGACAGCTTGTTGCGCACTTGGCTATTGGAGTCGCTGAAAACCTGGGCAGGACGGTGGATCATCAGGTAAACCCTATGTGCAATGGTGCGACCGCGCGCAAGCTTGCGCAGCCCATGTGGGACACTTGATGGATATCGCCGACGTCGATGATGAAGTCTGTGCGGCTTTTTTTGTGTTAAGTGTTGGAGAGGACGATGACGAGCATGAACGAACAATCCGCCGAGGCAGTGATCGCGTTCTGGAAGCAGGCAGGGCCAAAACGCTGGTTCGCCAAGGACGACGCGTTTGACGCAGCCTTTCGCGAGACCTTTCACGCCACGCATATGCAAGCCGCCCGGCGTGAGTTGGAAAGCTGGCTGGATTCGGCGCAGGGTGCGCTGGCCTTGCTGATTTTGCTGGATCAATACCCGCGCAATGCGTTTCGCGGCACGGCCCATATGTTTGCCACCGACCCGCTGGCGCGTTTGTATGCGCGGCGGGCGGTGGACGCCGGGTTGGATCAACAGATCGAGCCCGAACTGCGCGCCTTCTGTTATCTGCCGTTTGAACATTCCGAAGACCCGGCGGACCAGCAGCGTTCGTTGGCGCTGAACCAGTATTTGGATGCCAGCACCTACCATTGGGCCAAGGAGCACGCGGATATCATTGAACGGTTTGGGCGGTTTCCCCATCGCAACGCGGTATTGGCCAGGGCAACCACCCAACCCGAGCATGAGTTTCTCAAGGCCGGTGGTTTCGCCGGCTAGGCCGTGATCGTTCCCATTGCGTGGGAGCGATCATGGGCCTCCTAGACCTCGGTGGGTGCCAAGGCTGCCTTGGCGCCCACCGGACGAAAGCGCCGCAACCCCTTGAGGTCGACCGCCCAGCGCAAGGCTTCGGTGGCCGACGGGCGCTGGCCATGGCTGATTGCGCTGTCATCCTGAGTGAGCGTGCCGAGGTAACCCTGGGCACCGCCGCGCTCGCTCCAGTATTGGGTGTGGCTGAGCCAGGAGCGGGCGAGCCAGCCTTTCCAGGTGCCTACGGTGACGGGTAAATCCAGCACGCCTGCACCCATCACCGGCTTGACCGGGCCGCCGACGATATCGCCAAACAAGCCGTAGGGCGCGGGAAAGTAGAGGTTGGTCCAGCGCGTCACGGCAAACGCCGCAGCATGGTGCAGGTACTGCGGGGTAAACGGTTTTTGCCCAAGCATCACTGGCTTGCGTGCGTTATAGCCATAGCCCTTGGTGTCTTCGGTCGGTGGGCAGGCCGGCGCTTCGCGGCGTTCAATGCGTTTTTTGAAGTCACTCACACTGCGGCCCAACAACAGGCTGGCGTGGGCCATCGGGCTGCCGACGGTGACCAGGTCGCTGATGCGCCACGGATTGCCCAGGCCGCGTTGCTCGATAAATGCCTGGGCCTGCTGCTCGCGGAACCTCAAGGTGCTGCCCAGGCTGCCATCGAGGGCGGCGCCGGCGTTGGGCAATGCTTCATTAATCACCGGTTGCAACGTGGCATTGGCGGCATAACGGCTGGCCAGCTCGCGGTTGCTGGGGATCACCTGGGTCAATTGGTCGTGGTGTTCATGCCACAGGTAACCGACGATGTCGTAAGCAATCACGCTGCCCAGGCTGTGGCCGACGACGATGATACGGTCGTAGTCGCCCTGGTTGTGCAGGGCGCGCAGCAACGCCACCCCGTCTGCGCGGATCTGTTCGCGAATCACCACGTTCTGCGGGTTGGGACTCAAGTAGCGCGCCGCATCGCCGAGGTAAGACAGCGCTGAATAGCGCAACCCTAGCCCGATGGCGCCAAGCAGCAGTGGCAACAGTGCGAACGGATTGTCACTGGGCTCGAACCCGCCCCAGGCCGTGGCTAGAGTGCCACTGGCAATCAGCAGCAGGAGCACCATCAGCGTCCAGCGCGTGGTGCGCCAGATCGGCACGATGGCCTCGGGAATGTCACGGCGCGGGCGTTTGAAAATATCCCATAGCCAGCCCAGCAGGTGACCGACCTTGGTGCCCTGCATTTTGTGGGCCCAGTAGTATTCATAGAAGTCCGTGGAGGTGCGACCTGACGACTTCAGTACGCGCAGGTCGAAATTGCGCGAAAGCCGGTCTGGCTTGCTCCAGTAAAACGGTGTGCCATCGGGCGGGGCGGCAGGGATCATCGCTTCGACGAAGCCGCGTAGCGTGTCCATTGGGCGCTGTTCGCCGATGCCGTGGATAACCACAACTGCTTGTTTCATAAGCTTATCTTCCTTGAAAGCTATGGGGGTAATGCGACGAATACCGGGGCGGTTTTGCTTCGTGGCCAAGAGCTATGATATTGCCATCAATGCGACTGATTCCGCCAGGAATGCACTCGGTGCGCCAGACACTTTTTACGCCAGCCCTGTTAATTCTGACAGTAGACGGAGTATTGGATTCGGCGTGTAGTGCTGTGAGTCCGCCCAGGTGAGGGCGGGTACCTACCTGTTACTGAGGTAGGTGCTCTTAGGCCCCAGGAGTGTCGATCATGTCCGATTCAAGCCAAGCCCCGCGTGAAGTCTGCTGCACCGTTGTATCTGAGCAGTGCCATGAAGATCACAAGGCCTGCCTCGATCATGGGGAGGTGGCGCACGTGCATATTCATGTTCATGTACACCATAAATGCTGTTCGACGGGGGCGGTGTCCGTACCCGTACCCGTGCCGGTGGCCGAAAAAAAATTGCCAGTTATCAGGCTTGGTTTTACCAATATTGCAATTGGCAGTCCGAATTATTCTAAAGTGATGCCGCAGGTCAAGTTGCCAGCCAACTATGGTGCAGAGGGCACGTATAATAAAATTCAATCTGTCATTACGTTTGATGCGATGGCCGATATTGTATCGGTCACCGTAACCGCTGCCGAACTCAAGGCTAAATATGACGTGCTGTCGGTAGGGCTGCATGTGAGTACGTTTACCGTGGCACAAGCTGCCAAGTTGAAAGCGTATGCCGATTTGGGCGGTGTCTTGCTGCTGACCTGTGATAATAGTACTGCGGCTGGCATGACAAATGTTCTGCAGGTATTTGGGCATACCGGCTCCTTTGTTAGCAGTGCTATAGGGAGTTACACCGGGGTCTCCTCTGCGTCGGAAAACTTCAGTGACTGTTTTGGTGATTCGTCTGGGCTGCCACTTAAGGGGGGAGGATTACTTGTGATAACCGCCGCACAACTTCCAGCCGGCAGCAGGGTGTTAGCTACCTTTGGTTCTAATGTGCTTTTTTGGGTGGTAGGAGGGACAAAGGGTCGGGTGATCGCCTTTAGTGATATAGACCTGGCGGTGATTGATGTCGATGGCGCTACGATCGATAACGGGCAAGAGAGATTTGTAAATAATATGATGGCTTATGTTTTTGATCAGGTGCTGGTGAGCGCGGAATAAGCGCATATGCGGTCGGCAGTAACGTTCCGGTAAGTTTGCTAAGCTTATAGGAGTTTTGAATATGTCTGATTCAAGCCAGTCCCCGCGTGAAATCAGTGGTGTCGTAGTTTCTGAGACGTGCCGTGAAGATCACAAGAACTGCCTCAGTGGTGAAGAGGTGCATATACACGTGCATGTTCATGTGCACCGTCATTGTTGTTCGGCGGCGACTGCGGCCGTGACCAAGCCAGTAAAGTTGCAGGTTATAAAGTTTGGTTTTACGAGTGTCGCCATTGGTAATTCAAGTTACCCCAATTTGATGGCGCAGGTTAAAGAGCCCGCAAATTACGGACCCAACGGGACTTATAATAAAATCCAGTCTGTAGACGCTATTGATGCCGCGGCAGATATTGTTGCTCCCTCTATAACGGCTGCTGAATTGAAGGCTAAATATGATGTGCTGTCTGTCGGGTTACATAATAGTAGTTTTACCGTGGCACAAGCAGATAGGTTGAAAGAATATGCAGCGCTAGGCGGCGTCTTACTGTTAGCCTGTAATAATGGCGCCGCTGTAGGCATGTTGAATGTTTTACAGCGATTTGGGCATACCGGTACGCTTGCTGGCGTGCCTGTTGTGGGGGTTTACAGTGGCTTGTCTTCCACAACGGAAAACTTGAGCAGCTATTTCGGCAACTCTTCAGGCGTGACAATCAAGGGGTCTGCATCACTTGCAATGACTGCAACACAACTTCCCCCAGGCAGCAAGGTGTTGGCTACTTTTGGTGCTAATGTGCTTTTTTGGTTGGTAGGCGGCACGATGGGCCGAGTGATCGCATTCAGTGATATTGAACTTACCACCACTGAGGTTTCAGGCACCACGGTAGACAATGGGCAAGAGAAGTTCTTGAATAACATGATGGGCTATGTATTTGATCAGGTGTTGGCAAACGCTGGATAAGGGCTCGCATTCCCACTTGGAATGCCCCCATAAAAATCGCGCATTGTCTTTCCAGCTGCCGATCTCGTAGCGTGGGCATTCACCCAAGGAGAGCCTTTATGCCGTCACCGTCTTTGCGCCTTTATGTCGATGCTCAATTCACCAGCCCCTACGCCATGTCGGTATTCGTCACCCTGCTGGAAAAGGGCATGACCTTCGAAACCGTCACCCTTGACCTGGACACGGCGCAAAACCAGGCGGCGGAATTTGTCCAACTGTCCCTGACTCAGCGTGTGCCCACGTTGGTGGAAGGCGACTTCGCCTTGTCGGAGTCCTCTGCAATCAGCGAATACCTGGATGAGGCTTTGCCCCAGACCACGGTATACCCGACGGACTTAAAACAGCGGGCGAGGGCGCGGCAGGTTCAGGCGTGGTTGCGCAGCGACTTGCAGGCTATTCGCCAGGAACGTTCGACGCTGGTGGTGTTCTATGGGCAGAAGATGCCGCCGTTGTCGCCTGCGGGTGAGGCGGCCGCGCACAAGTTGATTCAGGCGGCACAGGCGTTATTGGCAGGCAACCCGCTGTACCTGTTCGGTGCGTGGTCGATAGTCGATGTGGACCTGGCGGTGATGCTCAACCGTTTGATCCTCAACGGTGACAACGTGCCCGCCGAGTTGGTGGCCTATGCACAACACCAATGGCAGCGGCCTTCCGTGCAGGCCTGGGTCAACCTGCACCGCCCGGCGCTCTAGGGGTTACAGCCATTCCTGGGCCACACGCCGGCCCAGGTCTTCCCAATCGGCCATGCCCAACACCCGCGTGGTGTTCAAGCCGCGCAGGTAACCGAGCAGTTGCTGGGCGCTGGCGTAACGCAGGTCGGCGTCTGCGGTGTCGTCCTGCAGCACGTTCTCATATTCAACCAGGTAATCGGCGACCCGCTCGCGAAACTCCGGCAATACGGCTTCGCGGATGCGGTCGAAGGTTTTCTGGTGGGGCTTCATGGCGTGGTCCTTATAGGTTTTATGGAGTTAGGCTGCCTGACACTATCGGTTCAAATGATAGTCACCATCAAGGATCACACGTTCTGTTTTTGCGCCAAAAGCGGACAATCACGCCATCGACACGCTGTTCAAGGAAATGCGCGATGAGGACGATAATCCAGCTGGGCCTGATAATACTGATGCTCGGCACCACGGTGCTGGTCAACCCGGCGATTGCCGATGATCTGCGTACAAGCCATTTGCTGCCTCTCGTCGGTAGCGTAGACTCCCTGCGGCACGCGCAATCGGTGGGGGTGTTGTACAGTGAAAACACCCGCGACAACCTCAGCTACCTTGAACGCTACCACGCCATGGCCATGAACGGCGCCAAGGATGCCCTCGACGGGCGCATCCGTGAAGCGTTCGTCAACAGCTCCGACCCGGAACTGGCCATCGATTGGTTAATGAGTTCGTTGCAGGGCACTTTTCTTACAGTAACGGTCTATAGCAGCCTCGATGAATTGGTGCAGGCGCACCCGGATGTGGTGGTGGTGCTCGATACCCACAACCAGCTGCTGACCCAGCGTAACGATCAGGTTGAGGCGCGCTTTGTTGCACGGTTCTATGACGCGAACCTGCAATACATCGCCAAGGCTGAAGGTTCGGTGCACAAACAGGTGCCGTCTGTGTGGGTGCATGACAAGGCGGTGCCGGAAATTGCCGCACAGATTGAACAGCAGCGTGATGTACAGCTTGATGCGTTGAAGCAGTTCGATGTGTCGCTCAAGGCGTTGGTAAGCGCCAGTTGATGTGAACTTTTCTTTTTATACTCAGGATTTTATATGCGCGCTTTTTTCGTTCCGGCCCTGGCTGCGGCTCCTTTGTTGCTGACCGGTTGTATCACCGCTCCCAACGCTCCGAGCTTGACCCTGCAAACCAGTAAGACCCCTGAAGGCTATGTGCAGTGCGTGTTGCCCAAGCTTGAAAAACACGGCATTACCTCGACGGTGACCCAGAACTCGCGTCATGCCAAAGTGGTGTTGACCAGCAAGATTGCCGCCGATGATGTACTGGAAGCCTACAAGTCCCAGGACGGCACCAAGGTGTTCCTGTATGAGCGCAAGCCACTGGCGTCGGCGATCAAGCCATCGCGGCTTGAGTTGGCGGCGCAGGATTGCAAATAATCCGAGCCTTCACACCGTTCAAGCCAGCTCCCACATTTGGATTTATGGTGGGCCTAGGGTTTGGCTTCGTTGCTGAAGGTGTGCACCGTGTTGACCAACCCCTTGGCTGCCAACGCCACCAACTCACCGCCTTTTTCCACCGTCGCCAGCGCAGGATCAGAGCCCATGCGCCCGTCGGGGAAGCGTGCGCGAAAGTCCAGCGCTTCGCGGATCGGCCCGGTGTTGGCGATTTGTGGCGAATACTCAGCCGACTTGATCGACTCTGGGTACGCCCACTGCGTCACTGCAATTTCCGACGGCGTGGCGTGGCTGCCGTGGCCCACCGGGAATTGGCGGTGAGCCAGTTCGTTGACGCCTTCCAGGTCCCACCAGTTCACCAGCTTGAGTGCAAACCCGGCCGGGCGGCGCGCGTAGCTGGCTTCGGCGTACAGCTCGGAAAAGGCCGCCTCGATGGTGGCGATATTGCCGCCGTGACCATTCAAGAACAGGATTTTCTCGAAACCATGCCCGGCCAATGAACGCACCCAATCGCCAATGGCAGCGATAAAGGTGGAAGGGCGCAGGGAAATGGTCCCGGGAAAACCCAGGTGGTGCTGGGCCATACCGATATTGAAGGTCGGGCCGATCAGGATGTCGGCGTTTTTCTGCGCCTCGTGGGCGATGATTTCCGGGCACATCCAGTCGGTGCCCAATAGGCCGGTGGGGCCATGCTGCTCGTTGGAGCCAATGGGAATAACCACCGTGCGGCTGCGTTCCAGAAACTGCCCGATTTCGATCCAGGTGGAGGTGTGTAGAAGCATGCGACGCTCTCTTTTATCTGTGGGGACAGGCTAACCACCACGGATTGTACGACTACTCGCCACCTGTTGGGGTTTGCAGTTGAGATACGTCGACGACTTCAGCCAGCGCTGGTCCGGGTACCAGGAGAACATGAACTGCCCATCCTTGAGTTTGTCTACCACCTGGCGCGCTACTTGCGGGCGCACGGCCGGGCAACCCTGGCTGCGGCCGATTCGGCCTTCGCGCTTGCTCCACGCCGGGTTGACGTAGTCGGCCGCATGAATCACCAGTGCGCGGTCGCGGGCCTGGTCATTGAAGCCCGGCTCCAGGCCGTCCATGCGCAACGAGTAGCCGTGGGTGCCCAAGTAACTCTCCTGGGTGCGGAACAAACCCAGGCTGGATTGGTGGCTGCCTTCCCGATTGGAGAATTGCGTGGCAAAGTTTTCCCCGGATTTGGCACCATGGGCCACCAGGTCGCGCAGTACCAGGGACCTCTTGCGTAGGTCGAAGATCCACAGCCGACGGGCGGTAGAGGGCTGGGAGTAGTCAATGACGGCCAGGCGATCCGAGCGTTCCTCGCCGTTATTGACCGCGCATTGCACCGCGCTCAGGGCGCTTTTCAGTACAGTGGGATTGAGTTCTGGAGCCGAGCGCGCCAGGCTGCTATACAAAGTAGGAGGGTTGGCAGTGGCGGCGAGCGTAACATTGCTCAGCGTAGCCAGGGTCATGGCGATCAAGCCGGCGCGGCATATTAAAGTCAGCATCTACAGTACATCCCCCCCGCTGTGGATTGGAGTTAAGTCAATTGTTCAAAAAACACGCATGTTACTTGAGCATTTGCCTGCTCGTTGCACCACTGGTCGCGACAGCTGATGAGCTGCCGGTGGACGCTGTGCCGGTGGTTTCGACCAGCCCGGTGCAGTTGGCCCTTTCTGAACTGCCCAGCGTTTGCCCCAACCTTGCCGCGCAGATAGACGCAACGACCCAAGCGCGCTTGCAGGCGTTCTACCAGCAACAGGGCAATGTGACGCTGTGGTCCGATGAGCGCCGCCACACTCTGCAATCTCAGTTGCTGATGCTGGCCGACGATGGCCTGGACCCCACCCACTATAGCCTGCCTACCGTGGATGCCACGGGTAACGTGCTGTGCAGCGATATCGGCAGCAGCCGGCAATACCTGCAAGCCCTGCAGGATTTGCATTACGGGCGCCTGCAACAGTCGCGTTTCGAGCCGCTGTGGCATTCCCAGCCACCCACCCTCGACCCCAATACCCAAGTGCTGGCTTTTGCCACCACCGGCCTGCAAGACATGGCGCAAGCCTTTGATCAGGCGCGCCCCAGTGCCGACCTGTACCGCAGCTTGCGCAATACCTACGCCACTGTGCGCCTGCAGCCGTTGCCCCATTGGGACCCGGTCGCCACCGGGCCGCTGCTCAAGCCAGGCATGGAGGACCCGCGCGTGCCCGATCTGGCGCGGCGCTTATATAGCGGTGGTTATCTCGCCAAGGCGCCGACGGGCAACAGCCGGCAGTACCGTGACGAGTTGGTCAAGGCGGTCAAGGCCTTCCAGCTCAGCCACTCGTTGCAGGCCGACGGTGTGATAGGCACGGGTACTGTGGCCGAACTCAATATCAGCCCGGCGATGCGCCGCGATCAGTTGCGCATCAACCTCGAACGTTTTCGTTGGCTGGCTCAGGACCTGGAACCCGAAGGTGTCGTGGTTAACGTCGCGGCTGCGCAATTGAGTGTTTACCAGAGCGGCATCCCGGTGTGGCAAACCCGCCTGCAAGTGGGGCGTGCCGAACGCCAGACGCCGCTGCTCAAGTCGCGCATTACCCGGCTTACCCTCAACCCCACGTGGACCATCCCGCCGACGATCATGCGTGAGGACAAACTCCCGGCCATCCGCCTCAACCCCGAATACCTGCGCCAGCAAAACCTGCAAGTGCTCGACGCCCAGGGCCGCCCATTGACGGCCGACCAGGTGGATTGGTCGCACCCCGGCAACATTCTGCTGCGCCAGGAGGCCGGCCCGCGCAACCCGCTGGGCCGCATCGTGATGCGCTTTCCCAACCCCTATTCCGTTTACTTGCACGACACGCCGAGCCAGCCGCTGTTTACCAAAGGCCCACGGGCATTCAGTTCGGGCTGCGTGCGGGTTGAGCAGCCGATGATGCTGCGCGACCTGCTGGTAACCCCGGCCGAACGCACGCGCACCGAAGAATTGCTGGCCACCGGCACAACCCATGAATTCAGGCTGGCCACGCCAGTGCCGGTGCTGTTGGGTTACTGGACAGTGGAAGTCGATCGCCAAGGCGGGTTGGTGTACTCGCCGGATATTTATGGGCGTGACCCGGTGTTGGTGAAGGCGATGGGAGCGGTGCTCTAAAAACTCACTGTGGCAGACGGGCTTGTTGTGGCGAGCAGGCTTGCCCTGCGTTGGGCTGCGTAGCAGCCCCAAAACCAGACGCTTATGTGTCTCTGAGAAAACGCGGTGACTGTACTAGGGCCGCTTCGCAGCCCAACGCAGGGCAAGCCTGCTCGCCACGGTAAGCCCGCTCGCCAGAGGGGTGATGTGTGCCAGGATCACTTCGACGGCCTCGGCGGCTGTCACACTTGCAGTGTCGACAGTCAGTGGCGTCTCAGCCCACGCCTCATATTCATGTACTGAAACGGACTGCCAGGAGGGCGGCACCAACCCGGCAATATCGCCCGTGCGGCCCTCCACCCGGCGCTGATGTTCCAGCAGGTCAGAGCAAACCACCTCAATATCAAGCATCTCGACGCCCGCTGTCGCTGCCACGGCCTGCCACGCCTCCCGGCTCTCCTTCAGCGGGTTCACACAGTCGGCAATCACCGTCTGCCCCATTCTCAAATTACTCAATGCCAGCGCATTCGCCACGCCATAACCGCTGGCGCCCACATCACCCGTCAGTACGTTTGCATCCCGAAGCGCCTGCTCAATCACATCAATACGCAGGTAAACCGCGTTTATCCGACGTGCCAGTTCGCTGGCAATCGTGGTCTTGCCGGTGCCGGGCAGGCCGCTGAATACAATAAGCATGGTCAATCCTTTGAATAGGGCGCCCGGCCAGTCTAGCCGCGCTTACTTCAAATAGCAGGCGCTGATCCAATCGGCCGGGTGGGCCGCCAGTTGCGTGGCCACGGGCAGGTAGCGTTTATCCAGTTGCGCCGCCAGCCAGAACAGCGTCGCACTGCTTTTGGCATCCCAGGTGCCGCTGTAACCGGCTTCGCCTACTGTGGCACGGTCTTTGTCGAACTGAACGTGGGTGTGCACGAACTCCTGGTGGCTGCGTTGCCCAGTGGCGTAAGGCACCAGCCAGTCGAGGGCGGCGCCCAGCGACGCACCATTGCTCTTGAGGTTCAGCCAGTCGCCGCCGTAGGCCTTGGCCGCCAGTGCGGCCTGCACCAGCGGTTCAAGGTCGTAGACCACGTAGTGCAGGGCGTCGCGGTCCTGGAAGTCGGTGACCGAACCGTCAGGCAGGATGTTATCGGCCACTTGCTGTTTAAACAGTTGATGAGCGTGCTCAAGCATGGCCTGGTCGTTGAGTGCGGCGGCGGCGAGGGTCACCAACTTGATGCGGTGGCTCTGCCAGTTATTGGTCTGGGTGCCTTTTTTCTGCCCGTGGAATTGTTCGATATGCGCGATGTAGCCATTGCCCAGCTTGCTGATCAAGCGACGGCTGGCGGCGCGGGTTTCCAGGCGCAGGTGGTCGGCGGTAAGCGCATAAGCCGTGATCAGCATATCGAGATTGGTTTCGTCGATGGGGTTGAAATCCGGCTGGTAGACATCGGCCCAGGCGGCGAGGTAGTCGTCGACTTGCCTGAGGTAACGCGGGTCACCGCTGATGCGCCAGGCCAGCGCCGCCTGGCGCATCAGCGGCCAGTCCTTTTCAGCAACCAGGCTTTGCTCGCGAATGCCATGGTTTGGCAGGGTGCCTTCGGTGTGCACCTGCGGCAATGGCGCAGGCTGGTCGGCCAAATGCCGTTGGGCGGCGGCCAGCAGCGCGTGGGCTGCCGGGTTTGCCGACGCAGGTTGGCAAAGGCTTGCAGCCATCGTCACGGCGGGCAACGCGGCCAGCAGCAAGGTAAAGGCAAGGGTGGTTTTGTTCATGGACGGTTCTGTTGGATAAGGATGTGCCAACGCTAGCACGCGGCTGAAACGGCTTGGATGAAACTCCCGTATGCTTGCAGGCTGATCTCGACCGAGGACCGCCCATGACCTTGCCCTTTGTGAAGATGCATGCCCATGGCGACGATTTCATCATCGTCGACCGCCGTGGCCTGGACGACCCGATCACTGCGCAGGTCGCCCGGCGGCTGGGCAACCGCCACACCGGTATCGGCTTCAACCAACTGGCGGTGGTGCTCGACTGCGAAGACGCCCTGGCCCGCATCAAGTTCTGGAACCCCAACGGTACGCCGCTGCAAACCTGCGGCAGCGCCACCCGCGGCGTGGCCGACCGCTTGATGCATGAGACCGGTCGCGACACCATCGTATTGCGCACGGATCGAGGCTTGCTGACGTGCGTGCGGGCCGCCGGCCAGCAAGTGTCGGTGGACATGGGCGCGCCCTTGCTGGACTGGTCTGGCGTACCACTGGCTGACGCGCTGGACACCCGCACCTTGCCCATCGATGGCGCGCCTGCCGCCTGCAGCATGGGTAACCCGCATTGCACGTATTTTATCGACGACATCAGCACCATCGACGTGGCGGCCGTGGGCCCGGCGCTGGAAACCCATCCGCTGTTCCCGGCCAACACCAATGTGCATTTTGTGCAGGTGCTGGACCGCAGCCACATCCGCCTGCGTATCTGGGAGCGCGGCGGGGGTGTGCCGCTGGGTTCCGGCTCCTGCTGCTGTGGCGCGGTGGTCAATGGGATTCGGCGCGGGTTGCTGGACGCCACGGTTCAGGTGCAATGCGACGGTGGCACGGTCACTGTGCAGTGGGACGGGCAGGGCGGTGTGGTGTTGACCGGCCGTGTCGAGCCGGTCATGCAGGGCACGGCGTACCTTTAAAGCGTTACGGTAAAGGTCGTGCCCTCGTTGACGCAGGAACTCACCGCCACGTCTCCACCGTGCGCCCTGGCCAGTTCACGCACGATATACAGGCCCAACCCCACGCTACGCACCTCGCTGCCCTGGTCGGTGCCTCGGGTCATGGGCTCGAACAGCCCGGCCAGCAGCGTTTGCGGGATCGCGGCACCGTGGTTATGCACGGCCACTTGGCAGCCACCTTCGCCCAAGCGTGAGGTGATGGTAATTGGCATCAACAAGTCGCCATAGGCCACGCTGTTGGCCACCAGGTTACCAATAATCTGCTGCACCCGGTCGGCATCCAGGCACGCTTGGCCCATACCTTCGGGCTGGTGCTTTAATGTGGCCTTGGGGAAGGCCACGCGCAGTTCATCCACGGCGTGCTGGATCACGCCGTGCAGGTCCAAGGGTGTGGTCTTGATGCTGATCCCGTGGCCGACCCGGGCCTGGGTGAAATCCAGCAGGTCGGCAATCATTCGCTGGGCGCGCTCGGAGGACTGGCCGATATGGCCCAGCAACTGGTGCTCCCTGGGCGTGCGCTCGCTGCGTGCAAGCATGTCCGAGGCCATGCGGATGGCGGTCAGTGGGTTTTTCAAGTCATGGCTGACGATCGCCACCATCTGCTCGGCAAACAACGCGCGGCGCTGGGCGATGGCATAGGCTTCGCTCAGTTCCGCCTGGGCCTGATGCAGCGCCAATTCGGTGCTGGTGCGTTCCTGCAACAAGGCTTCGGCAAGCTTGCGCGCATTGAGCAGCTCGCGCTCGTACTTGTCGCGGTCGGTGGTGCCGAACAGCGCCAGGTCGTGTACCAATGCGCCAGCCTGTTCGCGGGCGCTGGCGTTGAGCAGTACGGTCACTTTGTGGCCGTCGTGGTGCACCAAGTCGAGTTTGACTTCGCTGACGCTGCCACGCATGCGCAGCATCGGCGTCAGGTGGGTCTGGTGGAATATTCGCCCGCCCATGGTCAGCAAATCCTGAAACCGCCGCCCGCACAGCTCGGCACTGCGCAGCCCCAGCCATTGGCCGAGCAGCGTGTTGGCGCGCAGGATCGTGCCGTCTTCAGCCGTCACCGCCAGGGCACAGGCGGCGCTGTCGAACAGATCAGCCGACATCAGCCATGGCCCATGGCGCCAGGAAGTTGTCCATCGCCCTCGTGCAGGCCTCGGGCGCGCTCATATGCGGGCAATGGCCGACATTATCGACCAGGCAATAGGTGCTGTTGGGCAGCACGCTGTGCAGGTATTCGCCCACCGCCACGGGTGCAATCAGGTCGTCACGTGATTGCAGGATCAGCACGGGCGTGGTCAGGCCGATCACGTCCTTACGGTTGTCCGACATAAAGGTCACCCGCGCAAATTGCTTGGCGATGTCCGGTTCGGTACGGCAGAAACTGTCGCTCAGCTCGGCACTCAACGCCGGTTGCTCGGGGGCGCCCATGATCACGGGGGCCATGGTGCTGGACCAGCCCAGGTAGTTGCTGTCGAGCGTGTCAAGCAGGTCATCGATATCGCTGCGCTTGAAGCCGCCGACGTAGCCCACGTCGTCGATATAGCGTGGCGACGGGCCGATCATCACATGGGCGGCGATACGGCCTGGTGCCAGGCGGTCGGCGAGGGTGGCGATCATCGCGCTGACCGAATGGCTGACCAGGATCACCGGGCCGCTGGCGAAAGCGTCGATAATCTCGTTTAAATCGCGGGCATAACCGCCCAGCGCGGCATATTTGGTCTTGTCGAATGCGCTGAGGTCCGACAGGCCAGCCCCCACCAAGTCATACATCACGACGCGAAAACGCTCGGTAAAGTGCGGCGTCATATAATTCCACATGGCCTGGTTGCAGCCGAAACCGTGGGAGAACACCAAGGTCGCCGTGCCGTTGCCCATCACACTGACGTTGTTGCGGTGCTTTAGGTTCATGGGGTTCTCAGCTATGGCGCATTGCTATATGTGTGGGCAGTTTAGATAGTCGCGGGCGTGGGGTCACGCGTTATACGTCTATAAGGTAAAGTCGACGCCTCCTCGAAGAAACTTCAGGTAACAAAACATGCGGCTGTATTTGCGCCAATCCGTCTTGAGTCTGCTGGCGCTGGTGTTTATCGGCCTGTTGACCAGTGCCCAGGCGGACACTTCGCCGATCAAGGTCGCCCTCGATCAACGGGTGATCGACCTCACCAATACGTTGGATAACGGCACAACCGAGCGCTTGAAGGCTCAACTCGCCGCCCTCGAACAACGCAAGGGCGCCCAGGTTGCCGTGCTGCTGGTGCCCACCACCGGCGGCGCAACCATCGAAGACTTTGCCAACCAACTGTTCCGTGCCTGGAAACTGGGGCGCAAGGACGTCAATGACGGCATCCTGCTGGTAGTGGCTAAAAACGACCACACCGTGCGTATCGAAGTAGGTTACGGCCTGGAAGGCACGGTCACCGACCTGCTGGCCCACCGCATCATCGAAGAGCACATCACCCCGGCGTTTCGCCAGGGTGACTATGCGGGAGGGATTCAACAGGCCGTCGATGACCTGGGCGTGCTGGTAGACGGCGGCGACCTGCCCAAGCCGGTGGGGCCTGAGGTCAACCCGCAGGCCATTGCGGTGCTGTTGGCGTTTATCTTGGGAGGCGTCGGCGGTGTGCTGATCGCCGCCGGCAAGCTGCCGTGGCGCCCGGCGTTAATCGCCACCGTGGCGGTTACGGTACTGTTGACGCTGTATGGGGGCGGTCGCGACTGGCCGATGTACCTGCTGGTGTTGCCGCTGACCCTGCTGATTGGCGGCGCGACTTTCGGCGCCTTATGGCTGGCTCGCACCGTGTTTTATTGCGTGATTGGGGTGCTGGCCTACGTTGCCGGGCTGCTGGTGGTCGACCATTTCGTGGCCGTCAACTTCGTCCATTGGCTGGTGTGGCCGTTTGGCTGCGCGTTGGTGCTGGCGTTGTATATGGGACTGTTTTTCGTTATCCACCAATCCTGGAAGAATAGCCCGCGCTTCTTCTTCGTGCGGGTGGCGGCGGTGGTAGCGGTGTATGTGGCAGTCGGGTTACTGCTGGGGCACGGTTATCAAGGCTGGATCATCGCCATACCCGCCGCTTCGGTGGTGGCGTTTATAGTGTTTTTGCAGAGTATTTCCGATGGCGGCTCGGGTTCGGGCGGCGGGTCTGGCTCAAGCTCAGGCAGCTCGGGTTCAAGCTCCAGTTCAAGCAGCAGTTCGTCCGGAGGCGGTGGTTCCAGTGGTGGCGGTGGGGCATCTGGTAGTTGGTAAGCGCTAGCGCGGTTTATAACCTACCCATCCTTTGAAACTGAAGCCGGCGTAGAACAGCTCCACGCCTTCGAACCCGGCTTCAACCATCAAGGCTGCATCTTGTGCGGGTGACAGTACCGGCAATTTGGCGCTGATCGCGGTAATCGCGCGCTCTGCATCCTCGGCCGGCACGCCCGAGTCCACCGCAAACGCGGCGTAACGCTTCAACCAGCGGCTTTTTTCCTGCGGTGCCTGGGGGAAACTGTGGTGCGCCACGATCAGCGGTGCTCCGGGTAGCAACCGTTGCCACAAGGCCTTGAGGGTTTGCAGGCGTTCCTCTTCTGGAATGAAGTGCAAGGTCAGCAAGCAGGTGGCGCCGTCAAAGGGACCCAATGGGGCGGTATCGATATAACCCTCGTGCAACTGCACGCGCTCATTTAAAGGGCCCAGTATCGCCTGCGCCAACTTCAGCATCTCGGCCGACGGGTCGACGCCTGTAAAGCGCCAGCCTGGCTCGGCGTCGGCAAACCGTTTTAGCTCCAGGCCGCCCCCGGCGCCCAATACCAACACGCTGCCGGTCGCTGGAACAGTTTCACGCAGCAGCAGGATGGTCATCCGTTGCAAGCCATCGAAGCCCGGTACCAGACGCACAGGGCCTTCGGCGTAGCGGGCGACGGCATCAGGGTCGGAAAAAAAGCTCATGGCGGGCTCCTGCAGATTGGGCGAGGCGTAAACCCTACTGCGGCCCATCGGTAGAGGCAATTGCTGTTGGCTGCATTCGTGGTAAAACGTTGATCCCTGCACCCCTTGAGTACGGAGACTCAATGCCTGTTATCAACCCGCCGCCCATTACTGTTCGGGATGCCACTGCCGAGGACGCCTTATGCATCGGCGTGCTCGGTATGCAGGTGTTTCTCGATACTTACGCGACCCAAGGTATCCGCGCCTCGATTGCCAGAGAGGCGCTGCAAGCCTTTGCGCCGCAGACCATCACCCAACTGCTGATACAACCCGGTCTCTCGCTGGTGGTGGCTGAGTCGAATGGCCACCTTGTTGGCTTTGCCCAGATCAAACTCCACGCCACTCATTCGATGATCACAGCATCAGATGCCGCCGAGTTGCAGCGCCTCTACATCCAGGAGCGATTTACCGGCCAGGGAATTGGCTATCGGTTGCTGCAGGCGGCAGAACAGCGCGCGGTGATGGGCGGGGCGTCTTTCGTGTGGGCAACCGTGTGGGTGGGCAATGAACGCGCACTGGGTTTTTACCCCCGACGGGGGTACGCGGTGCTGGGTTCGCCGACCTATACCTTCCAAGGGGAAACCCATGGCAATCGTTTGTTTGGCAAAGCCTTGGCGCCCTGCACGTAAAGGCTCAGGGCAGGGTGATGTAGTCGTTCTGCTGGATGACCGGCTGGTGCGCGCCTGGCGCCAGGTGAACGTAGCGACCGTCCACCAGATCGATAGGCAGGCAGTCGTCAATATCCATCACGCCATCGGTATGGGCCTGCGACCAGTGCTGCAATAGCTGCTGCTGGCCCTTGCGCTTGGCTTCCTGTTTGTCGCGAGCCACCACCAGTAAGTAATGGTGGGCCTCGCCGAACACCTTGGCTTCATAACCACCCAGGTTGATGAAGTACAGGTGATGGGCACCTGCAGGCGGCGCCATTTGGCTGAGTTCGACTTTCCAGCCGTCTACGCCATCGACGGCCATCCAGGCGTCGATATGCATGCCCTTGGGGCTGCCGAACCAGCCGTCGCGCAATTGCGGGTAGGTGGCTTTCAGCGTGTCAGCCACTGCGAACACCACATCGTGAACTTCGATTTTGGCCCTTGGGTGCTTGCCCCCGAGCATGACAACAAACAGCATTACAGGTCCTGCCTGGTGATTGGGTAAAGGCTAACCATACTTCGATTGAACCCTTTTGTCCGGTCAGTGCCACACTGTTAATTCGCCAACTCATCAGGAGGTTGTTATGCGCACCATTGATCTGGCCGGTATTCCCGTGCCTGTCATCGGCCAAGGTACCTGGCGTATGGGTGAAAACCCGGACCTGCGCAAAGCTGAAGTCGCCGCGTTGCAATTGGGTATCGACGAGGGCATGAGCCTGATCGACACCGCTGAAATGTACGGCGAAGGTGGCGCCGAAAAGGTGGTAGGCGAGGCCATTCGTGGCAAGCGCGACCAGGTGTTCCTGGTCAGTAAAATCTACCCTCACAATGCCAGCCACAAGGGCGTGCCGCGTGCCTGTGACGCCAGCCTTCAGCGGCTGGGCACTGATTATATCGACCTGTACCTGTTGCACTGGCGCGGCCAGTACCCGCTCGAAGAATCCGTCGAAGCGTTCGAACGTCTGCGCGAGGCAGGCAAGATCGGTCGTTGGGGTGTTTCCAACTTCGACATCGCCGACCTGCAGGAACTTGCATCCCCCGCGTGTGCCACCAACCAGGTGCTCTACAACATCGAAGAGCGGGGTATCGAGTTCGACCTGTTGCCATGGTGGCAACAGCACCATTTGCCACTGATGGCGTACTGCCCAATCGCCCAGGGCGGCGAACTGCTGTCCAGCCCGACGCTCAAGCAAATTGCCCACCGACATGAGGCCACACCCGCACAGATCGCCCTGGCCTGGGTACTGCGTCAGGAGGGTGTGATTGCCATTCCCAAGGCGGTGAGCCCCGAGCATGTGCGGCTGAACGCAAGTGCCGCGAAACTGGTGCTGGATGAGCACGATCTGGATGCGATCGACCGCGTGTTCGGTGCACCCAAGCGCAAGCATCCACTGTCAATGGTGTAGCAAGCGTGCAGAAACGCTGCCGTCCATGGCCGGCGTTTCTGCGTCACCCAGGGTTAGCCGGCGACCGGGCTACGCCAGTCGTCCGAGCCGGAAGTACCCGCCACTTCGTGCGTCCAGATAATCTTGCGATAGGTGAAATGCACATCTTCCAAATGCGTGAAGTGCGCGTTTTCCGGTGCCTGGCAGTTGGGCATGCGTGACTGGATGTCCACGATGGTCGCACCCTCAAGCTCGATGGTGAAATAGTGCTCCTGGGTGCCGGCCGAGGAGGTGCGGAACCATTGCAGTTGGCATTTGACTTCTTCGCCACTGGTCAGCGCGCTGAACAGCAGGGGCGATGATTTATCGAAGACCTTGCTGATCATCAGCGGTTTGTGAACCCTTTGGCCGGTTGGCTGACCGGATTGCGGGTCACGGGGAATGATCACTTGATGCGAAAAAGCCTGGACCAGGATCTGGTCTTCGTGGCCCTCCTGATAAATGTTGCCTACCGAGTCCTGGGTAAATGTGCCTGCCGTAATCAGTCCTTGTTTGACACCGGTGATCGAAAGGTATGCGGGTGTTGGCATGACGGGTTTCCTTGCCTGATGGTTGAAGTAGTGCCCAGCGGCAGTTGTGCCGGCTGGGCAAGTTCCTATAACAAGAAGCGTGCCTGAAATTAACAAGCCCAGTAAAAGCAGGGGGTTGCTTGTTATTGAGCTTGATTTCATTAAGGAGGTGGATGTTTTAATCCGATTTAAATGAAATTGGTTGCGCAGAAGTGTGCATTAATTTGCTCGTCTAGTTTTTTCGTGTGCTTATTGGAGGAGAGGGTTAATTGAGCATGGCGTGCTGGTTTTGCTGCGCAAAATGGTGCGCACGCCAATGATTTAGGGGTTTGTAGGAAAATCCTTAAGTGCCGATTTGACACTTGCCGGATGTTATTTGTCCAGCTAGTGTTTGCGAACTTCGTGGAGAGAGTGGCGAGGTTTTTATAATCGTGTTTTTTGCGCCTGAGTGTGCTTCAGGTGTGCAGAATTTAATTGTTTTAAATGGTGTGCGGCCCAAAATGGATTATTCAGGCGCTTTGTGTGGCTATTATCTTGAACTTGCCTTAGTGCCCTGTTCGCAGGGTAACTTTGCAGGCAGCGATATGCGCTTTTCAAGTGAATATGAGGCCTTGGAGTCCGAGCTTGGCAAAGTGCAATCGATACATGTCAGCACCCAGCCGGACTGGCAGGAGGTCATGCACATCAGCGAGTGCCTGCTGCGTCAGCACACCAAGGATCTGCGGGTGGCGGCCTGGTTGACTTGGGCGCTGTACCAGCGTGAATCCTTGCCGGGGCTGGTGGCGGGCCTCGGGTTGATACGTCATTTATGCGAGCACCATTGGGCGGTTGTCTATCCGGCAAAATTACGCACCCGTGGCGCAGCACTGGGCTGGTTGGCGCTACGCTTGGAGCAGGTATTTGCACAAAGCTTTTCGCTCAAGGACCAGCAGCCATTGTTTCGCCGCATGCTTGAGCACCTGACGCACCTCGATGAGCTTTGGTCTGCGCATTTGAGTGATGAGGCACCGACGTTATTGCCGCTGCGCAGGCAATTGACGCAGCGCTTGGCGCAGGCCGTAGAAGTGGAGCTGTCAGAAGCCGGTTCGGCGCGTGTGACTGCTCAGGTCAAGCAGGCGACGACGCGGCTGCTGATCCCCGAGTCGGCAACGGGTCACGACAAAACGGGTAACCAGACGATAGCCAGTGAAAAAGAGGCCCACAAGTCACTGCGCGCCTTACAGGAACGTGGCCGGCACTTATGCAACTGGTGGCTGCGCCAGGATGCGACCGACCTGCGCGCCTTGCGGCTTAACCGGACACTGACTTGGCTGGCACTCAACACCTACCCGGACGCTGACAGTGACCGGCTCACGGTGCTTCGTGGCCCGACGCCCGACAAGCTCAAGCGCTACCGGAAGCGTTTTGCCCAAGGGCATTACGGCGACCTGTTGCTTGAACTTGAGGCCAGCCTGGCGGGTGCGTTGTTCTGGTTTGACGGCTTGCACATGGTCTGGGAATGCCTTGACGCCTTGCAGGCCGATCTGGCTAAGACCGAACTGGAAGTCAGCTTCGCGCTGTTATTGAAACGTTTGCCAGACCTGCCCGAATTCAAATTTCACGACGGTGCGCCGTTTGCCGATACCGCCACCCGGGACTGGATCACGCTTCAGGTCGCTCGACACTTGCAGCCGCCTGCGCCGTCCGGCGTGGTTGTGGATGCCAACGCCGAACCCTGGGAAGCGGCCTTGCAAGAGGTCATGCCCAGGTTGCGTAAGGACGGGCTCAAGGAGGCAATACGCGAACTCAAGCAGGGCATGCACACCGCACGCAGCGAGCGCGCGCGTTTTCATTGGCGTCTGGCACTGGCGCGGTTGTGCGTATCGGCAGGCAAGCAAGCGCTGGCGAAGGTGCAGCTGGAAGACTTGGACCACGAGCTTCAGCGCGCCGGTCTGGATCGCTGGGAGCCGGAACTGGCACTGCAGGTTGCGCAGCTTTTGTATCGCTGTTGCGAGCTTTTGCCGCAAAGCCAGGCCATACGCGAGCGTAAGGAAACTACCCACCGAAGGCTCTGCCACTTCGATGTTGAAGCGGTACTTGAATAGGCTTTTGAACCCCCTCGAAAAAAGGAGATTTACCGTGGCCAAAGAAGGTTCGGTAGCACCCAAGGAACGCATCAATATCACCTTCAAGCCCGCCGTCGGGGGCGCCCAGGAAGAGGTTGAGCTACCTCTGAAATTGCTGGTGCTGGGTGACTTCGCCCAGCGCGAAGACCCACGCAAGCTCGAAGACCGCAAGCCTATCGGTATCGACAAGAACACCTTTGATGACGTGCTGGCCAAACAGGCACTGGCGTTGACGCTAAGTGTGCCTAATCGCCTGCAGGAACTGCCCGATATCGAAGCACTGTCGGTCCAGGTGCGGGTCAACTCGATGAAGGATTTTACCCCGGCGAACCTGGTCGAGCAGATCCCGGAGCTGCAAAAACTCATGGCGCTGCGTGAAGCACTGATGGCCCTCAAGGGGCCATTGGGTAACACGCCGAGCTTTCGCAAGGCGATCGAACAGGCGCTGGCGGATGACGACTCCCGCGCACGTGTATTGACCGAATTGGGGTTGAGTGACCCCACCGCCTGACATTTTCAGTAAAGGACACTGACGCCATGACCACCCAACAGCATCCGCTACCCACCCGAGTGGCTGACGAGCACAGCATTCTCGATACCATCATTGCCCAAACACTGCTGAGCGCGGATGACGAGGCCTACAGCATTGCCAAACGCGGTGTCTCGGCGTTTATCGAAGAGCTTGTCAAACCGCACAACAGCGGCGAGCCGGTCAAGAAGCGTCTGGTCGATCGAATGATCGCCGAGATCGACATGAAGCTCAGCGAGCAAATGGATGAAATTCTTCATCACCCGGATTTCCAGGCACTGGAAGCTTCGTGGAGAGGGTTGCAACTGCTCGTCGATCGCACCAATTTTCGCGAGAACATCAAGATCGAACTGCTGAACGTCTCACGACAGGACCTGCTGGACGATTTCGAAGACTCCCCGGAAACCACCCAGTCCGGGCTCTACAAGCATATCTACAGTGCCGAGTATGGTCAGTTCGGCGGCCAGCCCGTGGGCGCCATCATTGCCAACTACTTCCTTGGGCCCAGCGCGCCGGATGTGAAGCTGATGCAATACGTTTCCAGTGTTGCCTGCATGGCCCATGCACCGTTTATTGCCGCCGCAGGGCCGAGCTTTTTCGGTTTGGAAAGCTTTACCGGTCTGCCTGACATGAAGGACCTCAAGGATCATTTCGAGGGGCCGCAATTTGCCAAATGGCAAAGCTTTCGTCAGAGCGAAGACGCTCGTTACATTGGCCTGACCGTGCCGCGGTTCCTGTTGCGTACCCCTTACGATCCCCTTGAGTGCCCGGTCAAGACATTTGCCTACCAGGAAAACGTGGTCAACGGCCACGAACACTATTTGTGGGGCAATACCGCGTTTGCCTTTGCCACCCGGCTGACGGACAGTTTTGCCCGGTTTCGCTGGTGCCCGAACATTATTGGCCCGCAAAGCGGTGGGACAGTGGAAGACCTGCCCCTGCATCATTTCCAGAGCATGGGTGAAATTGAAACCAAGATCCCGACCGAAGTGCTGGTCTCTGACCGTCGCGAGTACGAACTCGCACAGGAAGGCTTTATTGCCCTGACCATGCGCAAAGGCAGTGATAACGCGGCGTTCTTTTCCGCCAGTTCAGTACAAAAACCCAAGTATTTCGGCAGCAGTGCCGAGGGCAAGGAAGCTGAGTTGAATTACCGCCTGGGAACACAACTGCCCTACATGATGGTGGTCAACCGGCTGGCGCATTATCTCAAGGTGTTGCAGCGTGAGCAGTTGGGTTCATGGAAGGAGCGTACCGACCTTGAGCTGGAGCTCAACAAATGGATTCGCCAATACGTTGCCGACCAGGAAAACCCCAGCGCCGAAGTGCGTGGGCGGCGCCCATTGCGGGCTGCCCGCATCGTGGTCAGTGATGTTGAGGGCGAACCTGGCTGGTACCGCGTTAACCTCAGTGTGCGACCGCACTTCAAGTACATGGGCGCGGACTTCACCCTGTCCCTCGTCGGCAAACTCGACAAAGAATGAGAAAGGGGCAGGGGATACCCGACTATCGCAGCCTTTTTGAGCGTCTCGAAGGCCTGGCATCCGCCAGGGCCGGGAGTGTAGCGTCGATTGCCGCGCACTTGGAGAACATGCTCGGCACACGTGCAGGCAGTGTCTTGACGCTGCCTGACTATGGGCTGCCCGACCTCAATGACATGCGCTTGAGCCTGCATGAGTCATTGAGTCAGTCGCGCCTGTCGATTGAGCGTTTCATCCAGGTTTACGAACCACGTCTTTCGAATGTGCGTGTCAGGGGCTTACCCGATACCGGCAACCCCTTGGTCCTGGCGTTTGTGATTGAGGCAACACTGCTCATCGACGGCGTTGTGCAACCAGTGGTTTTTAACGCGCAGTTGGCCGGTGGTGGTCGGGTTGAGGTGCTGCCTGATGTCCTTTAACCACTTTTACCAAAGTGAGCTAAGTGCCTTGCGCCAACTTGGGCGGCGTTTTGCTGAACGCAACCCAGCCTTGGCACCTTTTCTCGCCGACTCAGGCCAAGACCCGGATGTAGAGCGTCTATTGGAAGGCTTCGCCTTTCTGACCGGGCGCTTGCGCCAGAAGCTTGCCGACGAGCTTCCAGAGCTGACTCACTCATTGATGCATCTGCTGTGGCCCAACTATATGCGGCCACTGCCGGCGTTCAGTATCTTGCAATTTGACCCGTTGAAACATGCGTGCACCACGGTGAGCGTAGAACGGGACACGCCGGTTGAAAGCGTGCTGGTCAATGGTGAGCGCTGCCGCTTTCGTACCTGCTACGCCACCCAGGTGCTGGCGTTGCAACTGAGTCGCCTGGAGTACGTGTCCCAGGGAGCACAAACGCTCCTCAACCTGCATATGGAGATGAGCGTCGAGGGCAATTTGAGCCAGTTGGCGTTCGATCAATTGCGTTTGCACCTGGCGGGTGATCGACAGGTGAGCCAAGGCTTGTACCTGAGCTTGTTGCGTCATCTGGAAGGCATCGAATTGCGGCTCTTTGACCACGAAGGGGTTGTGATCAAGGATCGCGATGGCCAGCCGTTGTCGCTGCGGCTTGCTGCAAGCCAGGTAAAACCGGTGGGGTTCGATGAGGAGCATGCACTGATTCCCTATCCCGCCAACACCTTTTGCGGTTATCGCCATCTGCAGGAATATTTTGCGTTTACGGACAAGTATCTGTTTGTCGATGTACTGGGGCTGGATGCGTTAGAGGCGTTGCCAAATGAATTGCGCAAGCAGGCGAGATGTATAGAGCTGCGTTTCAAGTTAAACCACCCCGCGCATGCGGCGCATCGCCCCACTCTGGACAACGTAAAGCTGTATTGCACGCCGATTGCCAACCTGTTCAAGCACGATGCAGTGCCCATTCGCCTCGATGGCAAGCAGGATGAGTACCTGCTGCTGCCGGGTGGCATAGCGCGGGGCAATGCCGCGGTCTTTTCCGTGGACCAGGTGACCGGATGGCGCCCGGGTGGGCTGGGCTACCAGGCGTATGTGCCGTTCGAATCCTTCGAGCATGGCAGTGGCAATGCCACTTCGGCGCGCACGCCCAGCTACAGCATTCGTCAGCGCTCGTCGGTGCAAAGTGCCGAACTGGATACCTGGTTGAGTTTTGGCACTGGCCCAGGCAATGAGCAGGAAACCCTTTCGATTGAATTGACCTGCACCAACCACAACTTGCCACGGCTGCTGCAGGTGGGAGAGATCAATCAGCCCTGTGAACAAACCCCGGAATTCCTGACGTTTCGCAATATCTGTGCGCCGACGGCAAGCTTTGCTCCGCCTTTGGACCAGGACTTCCTCTGGAAACTGATCAGCAACATGTCGCTCAACTACCTCTCGTTGACCGATACCCGTGCCTTGAAAGTCATCCTCCAGACATACGACTTGCCGCGCTATCACGATCGACAGGCTCACAACGTCAGCCAGCGAAGACTGGATGCGTTGAAGTCCATCCGTCATCAAGCCGTCGATCGAATACATCGTGGGCTGCCGATACGCGGCCTGCAGGTCGACTTGAGTATTGACGTCAACGGCTTTGCCGGCCAGGGCGACCTGTTTGTCTTCGCCTCGGCACTCAATGAGTTTTTTGCCCTATACGCCGGCCTCAATTCGTATCACGAACTGCGGGTCACCAGCACACAAGGAGACGTGTATCTATGGCCACCCCGGATGGGTCGGCAGGCCCTGCTTTGACTGCTCTAGCACGCACAATTCGCGAGTATTCGTTATTCCAGGCGGTACTGCAGGTGATCGAGCGCCTGCGCGACAGCCATCCTTCACTGGATGACGACGCGTTATATGACCTGCTCGAGTTCCAGGCCAACCCAAGCTTGGGTTTCCCTGGGCACGACATTGACCGGGTGGTTTTTTTTGTCGAGCACGGACAGTTACGCGCGCGCCTGCGTCTTAACGTGCTCGGCTTGTTTGGCGCCGGTTCGCCATTGCCTGGGTTTTATCAAGAGCAGGCGAGTGGCAGCGTCAGCCGTGGCTTTCTCGACGTATTTCACCACCGCCTGCAGAGGTTGATGTTGCCGATCTGGCGTAAGTATCGCTATCGAGCGAGTTTTCGCACCGACGCAAGTGATGCTTTTTCCGCGCAGATGTTTGCGCTGGTCGGGCTGGGCAGCCGCCAGATTCGAGACGCGGCGCAATTGGACTGCAAGCGGTTGTTGCCGTACCTGGGGCTGCTGAGCCTGCGAGCGCATTCGGCAACCTTGATCGAAACGGTGCTGCGCCATTACTTCAAGCACAGTCGTTTGTTCATTGAACAATGGGTTGAACGCACGGTGGTCATCGCCCAACAGCAACGCAATCAACTCGGTACGGCCAATAACGTGCTTGGCGAAGACCTGCTGCTCGGGCACCGGGTTGCCGATCGCAGCGGCAAGTTCAGGGTGCATGTCGAGGGCTTGAGCTGGCAGCGCTTTCACACGTTTCTACCCGCCGGCAGCGCGTGCAAACCGTTGTGCTCGCTGGTTCGCCTGATGCTGCGGGTGCCATTGGACTATGACGTGCGCCTGGTACTGGCCGAGGGTGAAGTGCGGCCATTGCATATTGGCGAGCGCAACGTATGCCGTCTCGGTTGGACCAGTTGGTTGGGGTACGAGCGTGCCGACGGTGTGGTCACTCTGGCCAGCCACTCTGATTAGGGACTGATGATTATGATGAATGTAGACCTGCAACAACTGATCCGGACCTTGACCCCGCAAACGCGCGTTGACTTGGCGCGGGCAGCTGAACGATGTGTTACGCGCGGTGGCAAGGAAGTGTTGGTTGAGGACCTGCTGCTGACACTGCTGGAACACCCTGATGGTCCTTTGGCCAGGGCTCTGGCGGATGCCGAGATCGCTCCAGGCGAGCTTCAGGCCATGCTGCAGCTCAAAGGTGAACACAGTGCATCGCGCAGCCCGGTGTTTGCCCCGGCACTCGTGCAGTGGTTGCAACAAGCATTAATGGTTGGCCACCTTGAACTGGGGCAGGTTGAAGTCGATGCCGGTGCTTTATTGCTGGCACTTCTGCGCCATCCACTGCAACACGCGGGCAGTGGTTATCAGCAATTGCTGAGTCGTTTGGACGCGCAACGGGTGCTGGATTTTTTGTTGAGCCAGGGATCTGGAACTGGCCCTTTGCGAACAGGCGAGTCGCTGCTGGAGCGCTTTACCCACGACCTGACGCATCAAGCCCGCGAAGGCCGTATCGACCCGGTCCTTTGCCGCGACGCAGAGATCCGTCAATTGATCGATATCCTTGTGCGTCGGCGCAAGAACAACCCGATCCTGGTGGGAGACGCGGGCGTGGGTAAGACCGCCATCGTCGAAGGGCTCGCTTTGCGAGTGGTTGCCTCACAGGTGCCCGAGCCACTCAAGGGAGTACGCATACTGACCTTGGATATGGGCTTGTTGCAGGCCGGCGCCAGCATCAAGGGCGAGTTCGAACGGCGGCTCAAAGGTGTGATCGACGAGGTCAACGCCTCACCACAGGCCGTGATCCTGTTTATTGATGAGGCACATACCCTGGTGGGTGCCGGCGGGCAGGTGGGTGGAGGCGATGCCGCCAATTTGCTCAAGCCCGCCCTGGCGCGCGGTCAATTGCGCACAATCGCAGCCACGACCTGGTCCGAGTACAAAAAATACATCGAAAAAGACCCTGCGCTGGCACGGCGCTTCCAGCCGGTGAAGGTTGGCGAGCCGAGTGTGGCGGCAGCAGTTTCCATTTTGCGCGGGTTGGTGCCGGTGTATGAAGCCAGCCATGGCGTCTATGTACGCGACGATGCGGTGGTGGCGGCAGCGCAACTGAGCGCTCGTTACCTGACGGGGCGTCAGTTGCCGGACAAGGCCGTCGATGTACTGGATACAGCCTGTGCGCAAGTGCGCATTAGCCTGACGGCGGCGCCTGAGGTGTTGCAGCAGCTGTGCGCTGAATTGGCCGAGGGCACACAGCAGCGCGTGGCGCTTGAGCGCGATGTTCAAGCAGGCTTGTCAGTTGACCAGCCAGCGTTGCAAACACTGGTCCGGCGTCTGGACGCCCTGGAGCTTGAGCGCCAGCAAGCCGAGCAGGGCTGGATGCAGCGTGAACAGCAGCAAGCCAGTCACGAGGTCTGCCCACGTGTGGTCGCTCAGGTCATCAGCGGCTGGACCGGTATTCCGGTCGAGCAACTGGCGTTGGAGCACAGTGAGCGCATCCCGGGTTTTGCCGATGCCCTGCGCGAGCGAATTATTGGGCAGGAACCGGCGGTGCAGGCGCTTGATCGCAACCTGCGAGCGGTGGCTGCAGGCCTTAATAATCCTGAGGCCCCAGTAGGCGTATTTTTGCTGGCCGGCCCAAGCGGGGTCGGCAAGACCGAGACGGCGCTGGCGCTGGCGGACTTGCTGTACGGCGGCGAGCGGTTTGTGATCACGCTCAATATGTCGGAATACCAGGAGCAACACTCCCTGTCCCGATTGATCGGAGCGCCTCCCGGTTACATTGGGTACGGCGAGGGCGGGGTGCTGACCGAGGCCGTGCGCCAGCGCCCCTATTCAGTGGTGCTGCTCGATGAAGTCGAGAAGGCCGACCCAGAGGTGCTGAACCTGTTCTACCAGGTCTTTGACAAGGGCTTGGCCAATGACGGTGAAGGTCGCGAAATCGACTTCCGTAACACGCTGATCCTGATGACGTCCAACCTGGGCAGCGATTGCATCACAGCACTGTGCGCCGATGGCCAGCGCCCTGATTCTGAGGTGCTGGAGGAAGTGATTCGCCCCGTATTGCGCGCTCACTTCAAGCCGGCTCTGCTTGCCCGGATGCGTGTCGTGCCGTATTACCCGCTCGCAGGCGAACGGTTACAGGACGTTGCAAGGCTCAAGCTTGCGCACCTTGGCCAACGGCTGCACACGCGTGAACTGGTGTTCAGCTACAGCGCCGAACTGGTCACGCACATGGTCGAACGCTGTATGCACCAGGACAGTGGTGCGCGTTATATCGACCAGTGGATCGAGTCCCACCTGCTGCCGCAGATCGTTGATCGCCTGCTCAGTGCGATGGCCGTTGGCGAATTCCTCTCTGCCACCCACGCGACGCTGGATGGCCGCGGTGTGCCTGTGTGTGAGTTCAGCCAATGACGCACAGCACATTCAAGCCGTTGCCTTGTCCGCAGGCCTGCACCGACCAACTGCTGGGCTGGTTCACCCGCCTGGGATTTGAGCGTGAGGAATCGACGTTGGCGCAGCTTTGCGTCACGGCCGCTGCGCAGTTGAGCGAGTGTGACCTGTGCCAACTGTATGCGCGGGAGGAAACCACCGGCCAGTTGGGGCTGATCGCTCAATACTTTCCTGACGGGGAACCCTCAGGCGAGCGGGCTGCAACTGTGGAGGTTCAACACCAGCAGTTATTGCACTACGTCCTTAACCAGGGGCGGGAGCTGACCATTGATGAACTGTGCAACAGCGCCTATGACAGCGGTTTTCTCCCCGTAGCGACGTTGCCTTGGCACGCGCTGACATGCCTGCCCTTGTTCAACCGGAGCAAGGCGGTGTGCGGCGTCCTGCTTTGTGCCAGCCTGCGCCCGACGCAATTTCAGGGCTACGCCGTGTCGTTGGGCCAACTGGGTAGCTTTGCCCTCGGCCAATTAACTCTGCGCCGGCTTGCCCATCCTGGGCGCATCACTGCTGTTGCCCAGCGCTGTGCGCCCGTCACAGGCGGCTATGGCTTGATCGGCAACAGCACCGCGATGGAAGCGACCTGTCACCTCATCGGCAAGGTTGTGCAGGCGCCTTTTACCGTGCTGTTGCACGGTGAAACCGGCACTGGCAAGGAGGTGGTGGCGCGTGCGATTCACGCCGCCGGCCCGCGCAGCACGCGAGCGTTTGTCGTGCAAAACTGCGCAGCCTTCCCTGAGGGCTTGCTGGAGAGTGAGCTGTTCGGCTACCGCAAAGGCGCGTTTACCGGTGCGGAGCGTAACTATGCTGGGCTATTTGACGCGGCTGATGGCGGCACACTGCTGCTGGATGAGATTGGCGATATGCCACTCTCCCTGCAGGCAAAGCTGCTGAGAGTTCTACAAGAAGGTGAGGTGCGCCCCCTGGGCGCCAATACCGCCCACAAGGTCGACGTGCGAATCATCGCCGCCACCCATCGCGACCTGCTGGCAATGGTCAGCCAGGGGACTTTTCGCGAGGACCTCTATTACCGATTGGCACAGTTCCCTATCCAATTACCGGCCTTGCGTGAGCGTGACGGTGATGTGCTGCAGCTTGCCCGGCACTTTGCTGAAAAGGTCTGCGCGGCACTCGAAAAACCGGTGGTCAGTTGGTCCAGTGCCGCGCTTGATCAGCTCTCCGGCCACGCCTTCCCAGGCAATGTGCGTGAGCTCAAATGCCTGGTGGAACGGGCGGTGCTGCTGTGTGATGACGGGGTGATTTTACCTGAGCACCTGTCGCTGTCGTCGGCTCCCGCGGGTACGACCGCCGAAGCGACTCTGCGTCAGCGCCTGGAGCGGGTGGAACGGGTCTTTCTGATCGATTGCCTGCACAAGAACCGTGGCAATCGAACGCGCACCGCGCGTGAACTTGGGGTCGCGCGTCGCACGCTGCTGTACCGGCTTGCGCGTTTGAATATCCCCATGGGCGCGTCTCGAGGCGAATGCTGAATGGCGTATTCACGCTGGCGTGCTCATGGGCTCTGCGATGCCCCGTTTGTTTTATCTACCTGGGAGAACCCCGATGCCTGATCGTCCATGGCGAGCCGTACTGCTTGTGTTGTGTTTACTGAGCGGTTGCAGCGCCAATTATGTGTTTGATGACGCTGACTATCGTCCTTTGGGTGACTCCCAAGCGACCCGTCGCGGCCAATGAAATGGAGCCTTTCATGCAATTAGTGCTTGAAGTGTGTGATGGCGGGAGCGATGAGCCGCCACCGCGCAAGGTGTTCGATGGAGTGGGCGGCGTGGTCGGTCGTGGAGCCGGTTGCGACTGGAGTATTTCTGACCCCAGTCGCTTGCTTTCCAGTCACCACGGGTTGATCGCGTACCGTGACGCGCGTTATTTCCTGACGGATATCAGCAGTAACGGTATCCGTGCGGTGAGCAGTGGCAAGTCGCTGCAAAAGGGGCAGGCGCGGTTGATCGTGGAGGGTGATGTTTTCCAGTTGGGGCCATTTGCTATCCGTGCGCGGTTGATTGAGCGCGTGGCGTCGCATTGCCAGCCATTATCCACTGCGGGCGGGGTGATACCCGATGATGCTTACCTGGGCCTGGACCCCGTTCAAGAATGGGATCGCCAGTCGATGCACGGCGCACCGCTGTGCGAGCTGGACGCCTTGAACGACGTGCAAGAGGCACCGAGTGCCTGGATGTCTGGTGACGATGTTGAGCGCGACTACCTGGCCTTACCTGCACAGGCAGACGTTTTGGTAGAGAGGGTCGAACCTGTCTTGCCTGACTCGCAGGCGCCCGAGGCTTACGAAGTGTTCTGGGCGCAGTTCGCCAAAGCGTTGGGCGTCAGTGCGCATGCGCTCGATTGCGCTGGCCGCGAGGCGTTGGCGATTAAGGTTGCGGGTTTACTCAGGCACGCGATTGATGGGTTGCAACAGAACCTGCGCACTCACGACGAACTGCACAACGAATTGGACCTGGACGCGAGCACCTTGATCAAACGTCCGAACGCGTTGAAAGACAGCCTGTGCATTGACTCTGCGTTGGCGTCGTTGCTGGGCACGGGCGAGTTGGCGCAACCCTGCGCCGAAGCGGCCATTACGCAGGTGTACCGGCAAATGCAAGTGCATCAGGTCGCGCTGCTCGTTGCATGCCGCACGGCGCTGCGCACCTCGTTGGCGACGTTTGCCCCCGGTCACTTGCTGGCCAGTTTTGAGCGCGATGACAAGGTGCCGAGGTTCTTTGCCGACAGGGCGCATTGGCGGGCCTACCAGCGCCACTATCAACGAGTGGTCGAAGAAAATGCATCGAATACGGACCTGTTGCGCGGCAACTTTTCCAAGGCCTATGAGGAGCAGGTACGCCTGGCCTCGGCGTTGTTTGCCACACCTTCGGGAGGATGCCCATGACCCGTGTCGCCCTGCCTCTTTTGGTTGTATTGGTGCTGCTGGGTGGTTGCAGCAACCTGTCACCGTTTTCCACATTGACCAAGCTCGACTTGACGCTGGCCGCCAGTGACGAAGTGAACCCCGACCTGCATGGGCGCCCCTCGCCGGTGGTGGTGCAGCTGTTTGAACTCAAGCATCCAGTGGCATTCGAAAACGCAGATTTTTTTACCCTGTATGGGCATGCCGAGCAGGCGCTGCCCAAAGACTGGGTGAGCAGCGAGGAGCTGGAGCTGCGCCCCGGCGAGCAGGTGGCCCTCAAACTCAGGAGCGAACCGCAAAGCCGTTACGTGGGCATCATTGCGGCGTACCGCGATTTACCCCATGTGCAATGGCGATGGGTGCTGGCGCTGGCGCCACAGCAAGTCACAAGAGCACACCTGGTGCTTGACCAGGCGGGTATCCGTGCTGGCGACCCGCTCGCCAGCCTGGAGGAGAACTGATATGCAGGCTCATAAAGTCATCTGGCAGGAAGGGATGTTGCTGCGCCCCCAGCACCTGCAACATAACGACCGTTATTACCATCAGCAGCTTAATCGAACTCGCTTGCTGGGCAGTGATGCCTGGGGTTTCCTGAGCCTGGACATCGACCTGCAATACCTGAACCTGGGCAAGCTGGTGGTCAATCAAGCCAGTGGCGTTTTGCCGGACGGCAGTCTTTTCGAGTTGACCACCGCCATGGCGCCACTGGTGCTGGAGGTGCCGGCCAACGCGGGTAGGCAATCGGTGTACCTGGCGTTACCGATGACGACCGGCAATCAGGTTGAAACCCGCACGCAGGAGGCGCCGGAGGTGTTGGCGCGCTACATCGCCTGTGACATTGAAGTGGCGGACTCCAATGCGGGCCGGGACGCTCGTTGCCAGATCAGTTGCGCACGGCCGGATTTGCGCCTGTTGCTGGGTGAGCAGCCGGGGGATGAGGTCTACGTGAAGCTGAAGATTGCCCAGGTGCTGGAATGCTCTGCTGAAGAGGGGCTGCGTATGGAGCCTGATTTTGCCCCGACGTTTATTTATGTGCAGGGCTCGGGGTTTGTTTCGTCCTGCCTCAAAGAAGTGATCAGCCTGCTCGCCAGCCGGGGGGATGCGATTGCTGAGCGGATGGGCGGCAATGGCGCCACGGCGGGTGCGCAGATTGCGGACTTTTTGATGCTGCAACTGATCAATCGGACCGAGCCGGTGTTGCGCCATTATCTGGTGCAGGCGCAAGTGCGTTCAGAGGCGTTGTTCCGCGAGATGCTGTCGATACTGGGCGAACTGGCGACGTTTGCCAGCGACAGCAAACGTGCCACCCAGCAGGTGCGCTACCTCCACGGCGACCAGGGCACGAGTTTTCGTGGGTTGATGGCGGGGTTGCGCACAGTGCTGTCGATGGTCTTTGAGCAGCATGCCCTGGAGCTGGTACTGCAACAGCGCCAGTATGGGGTAATGGTCTGCCCAGTGGCCGATCTCAAGCTGCTGGGCACCGCGACATTCATCCTGGCAGTCGCGGCTCAATGCGACTCGGAAGAACTGCGCCATCGTTTGCCGGCCCATCTGAAAATCGGTCCCGTAGAGCGCATCCGCGAACTGGTCAACCTGCACCTGGCGGGCATCAAGGTCAAACCACTGCCGGTGGCGCCCCGCCAGATCCCTTTTCATTCCGGTAAAACCTATTTCATGCTCGAACTCAGTGCCCGGGATATCGCGCAGTTGGAGCAATCGGGTGGTTTTGCGTTCCATGTCGGCGGCGAGTTCAGCGAGTTGGAACTGACCTTCTGGGCTATCAGGAATTGAACAGCATGAACATGGACAGTGATTACCCGCTGGATGAAAAAACCGTGTTGCTGGATCGTAACGGCCACGGCCCGGTACAGCGCCCGGTGACGGACTTTCCCTCGCCACCGCGTTTTGAACAGTTGGAAGACCGCATGGTCTACGCCGCCGCTGTGCAGGGCGCTCAACGTTTCAACGTGGGCCTTAACCCGCTGGTGACAGCGGCCTGGGAACTGATGTGCGAGGTGCTTGAACTTAAACTCAGCAGCGGTCGGGAAAACCTGCAGACGCTCAATGAGCGCCTGGCCGCAAGCCTCACACGCTTCGAGGTCCGCGCCCAGCATGAAGGCATGGAAAGCGCTCAGGTGATTGCTGCTCGCTATGTGCTGTGCAGCGTCGTTGATGAAGCGGTAGTCACCACGGCGTGGGGAAGTCGCAGCGACTGGTCGAAGATCAGTCTGCTGAGCCGTTTTCACAACGAAACCTTTGGCGGCGAAAAGTTTTTCCAGCTGTTGGAGCGACTGTCTCGCGACCCCGTAAAGCACTTGGCCATGCTGGAACTGATGTACCTGTGCCTGTCGATGGGTTTTGAAGGCAAATACAGGGTCATGGAGCGCGGCGTGACCGAGCTTGAGGGCGTCCGTGACGCCTTGTATCGCCAGATAAGACACGTGCGTGGCGACCCGGTGTCTGTGTCCGCCTCTGTTCCCCGACCGGAGCCGGCACGCCGCAAACGGCTGCGCACACTCTCCGCAACCTGGTGTGTGGCGTTGGGCTTGATCGCTTTGCTGGCGATGTATTCGGCAACTGCCTGGGTACTGGAGCAGGAGCGAGCCCATGCATTGCAATCCTTTCAATCTTCGGCGCCGGAACTGACTCCGACGCCCTTGTAACGCTGGGAACATTGAATGAACGCATTCTTCAAGGGCGCGGGTAACCTGCTGCGCATCGTTTGGGTATGGAGCTTGTTGCTGGTGCTTTCCAGCGCGTGCCTGGTGTGGTTTTTCGGGCCTGTGCTGGCGGTGGATGACCACCGGTTCTGGCAAGGTGCTACGGCTCGGCTCGTGACTATCAGCGGGCTGTTTCTGCTATGGGGGCTGGCGATGGTCATTGCGGGCGCACGCCACAGCGCAAGGTCCAAAACCGACGAAAGCCGGGCCGACCGTCAGCATCCGGGGCTGGTAGAGGATGAGCGCAAACAGGTACGCGCCCGTTTCAAGGACGCGCTGCACACCTTGAAAACATCTCGCCACTATTTCGGGCGCAGCGTGCGCTCACGCAACGAACTGCCCTGGTACTTGTTGATCGGACAGCGAGGCAGCGGCAAGAGCGCTTTGCTGGCAGCGAATGGCTTGCAGCGCCCGCCGGATCACCTTCAAGCCGCATCATCAGGGGCCAGCGCCTACTGTGACTGGTTCTTCGCCGATCAGGGCGTCCTGATGGAGAGTGCCGGACGCTACCTGGACCAGCCCGACCGCGCGGTCGATGCCGCAGGTTGGTCAACATTACTCGGGCTGCTCAAGTCCAGGCGGCGAGTACGTCCACTCAACGGCGTGGTGGTGACGTTGTCGGTGGACACCCTGTTGGGCAGCAATGAGCATGATCTGGAGCGCCATGCACGGCATGTGCATTCCAGGTTACAAGATATCCAGCAGACGCTGCATATCGATATTCCGGTTTATCTGGTGCTGACCCACGCTGACCACATCCCAGGCTTTACCGCGTTTTTTGATACGCCGCACGACAGCGCCGCAGAGGGCGTACTCGGTGAGCTGATCACTGGCAGCCACACGGGTGTGCCTATGGCGCAGGTGCGTCAGGTGTTCGAAACGTTGCTGCAGCGCCTGAGTGGCGAACTGGTGCAGCGCCTGCACCAGGAGCGCAATGTCGAGCGCCGTGGCTGGATGCTGGGTTTTGTGCCCCAGGTGGCACGCATCGGTGAGCGTTTATGCCTGTTTATCGAAGTTGCGTTCTGCGCCCATCGCAATCAGCGCATCCAGGGGTTGCGAGGTTTCTATTTGACCTGTGCCGGTGAGCGGCACGAACGCTTTGTCCAAGGTCTTTTCAACCAGGTGATTTTCGCCGAGGCCGATCTTGCGGGGCTGCACGCCGAGGAGCACCGACGCATTCGTTGGCAGCAGGCGGGATGGGCGAGCGCCGTAGCACTGGTCATCGGTGCGGCGGGCATGCTCTGGGTGCACAGCTATGGGATCAACCACCAACGCCTGGAGCTGTTGGCGCAGTTAGGTCAAGTTAATACGCCAGCCCCGGACGATGCGGACCATACGTTGGGGTTACTGACATTGCTGGACAATCGCCTGGCGGCCACCCGGGTGTTTCCGCCGGTGTCAGAGGCCGGCGTGCTGGAGAGAGCCGGACTGTTTCAGGGTGAAGTGAGCCGACCACCGTTGGTCAGTGCCTACAACGACGCCCTGCAGCAAATGGTCGCCCAGGTCGCTTCGCTGCTCGAAGAACAGGTGCGGTCGAGCCTTGGGGATCGCGAACGGTTACTGGATAACCTGCGCGCCTACCTGATGCTCAATCTGCGCGAGCGACGTGATGCCGGGTGGCTGGCGGAGCGCGTGGCGACTCGGTGGTCCGAGCGCTATGCCGGTGAGGCTTCGACGCAGGCGCGCCTGAGTGAGCACTTCGGCCGGCTGCTTGAACAACCTTTTGCCGCGCCACTCAATGATGAACTGGTCGCCCAGGCTCGCCAGGTGCTGCGCGGAGAGTCGCTGGCAGACGTGGTATATCGCGTGCTGCGCGAGCAATCGCACACGCTGGAGCCCAGCCGTCTCACCGACGGCACTGTGTTCATGGCGCTGGACCAACCGATTTCCGGGTTTTACAGCAAGCGCTATGTGCAGTATTTCGACCAGCAAGGCCCGCGATTGGTTAACGCGATTGTCCTGGACAATTGGGTGCTGGGGCAGGCGACTGACCTCAGTGCGATGGAGTTGCGCCGGTTGATAGTCGAGCTCGAACAGCGCTATTTCAGCGAGTACGCCGATGCGTGGAGCCAGGCCCTGGGCCAGATCCGATTACGCGAAACCGAAAACCTGCGCCAGGACGCCGAACAACTGGCGAGCCTCACCTCGGCGCAATCACCACTGGTGTTGTTGTTACAGCAGGTGCGTGAAAATACCCGTTTGCTATCCACTGATGACCCAATGTCAGCGGTGCCCCACGAGGCCGGTGACGTGGCGGCTATCGCTCAGTCGATGGCTGCCCGTGTACGCGCGGGTGTTTTGCCCAAGCCCACAGGCGATGACGCTGCAAGACGCGCCTTGCAACGCCGTTTCGAGCCTTTGCATCAACTGCTTGATGAGCAGCAAAACCCGGGTGAGCAACTGACCCAGGCGTTGCGCCAGCTTGATGCTGTGCACCTGCAAATGGCAGCGCTGAACCGCGAAGGGTCACCGGAGCAGGCGGCTTTCCAGATGGTGAAACGGCGTATGGAAGGGCAACAACCTGGGTTGGGACAGTTACGCGATATTGCCGCACGTTTGCCGCTGCCGCTCAAAGGTTGGGTCGAGGGCCTTGCCGACGACAGTTGGCGGCATTTGTTCGATGAGGCCTATACGCATGTGAACCAACGCTACCAGAGCGAGGTGTATAGCCTGTATGCCAAGGCTATTCGCCAGCGTTACCCGTTCAATGCCCATGCCAGCAGCGACGTGGCCCTGGGCGACTTCGAGGAGTTTTTTAAACCCCAGGGCGTGCTGGCAAGGTTCCATGAAACCTACCTGCGCCCGTTTATCAGCGCCGACGGCGGGCGTTATCGCTTGCGCGGCCTGGAAGGCCAGAGCCTGCCAATGTCGCGCGCGCTGCTGGAACAACTCGGCAAAGCGCAGACCATCCGCCGTGGTTTTTTTGGTGGCGACCCAGGCGAGTTGTCGGTTCGATTTACGTTGGCACCTTATAGCCTGGATCAGGCGGTCAGCCGCGCGGTGTTGAGCTTTGGCGGTCAGCAGTTGGAGTACCGTCATGGGCCGATTGTGCCTGTGACGTTCCAGTGGCCCAGCGAGGTGGAAAATGGTCGCAGCAGCCTGGTATTGGAACGAGGTGCACAGCGGCCGTTGGGCATCGAGAAGAACAGCGGGGCCTGGTCGTTGTTCCGGTTTTTTGACTTGCTGCACAGCGAGCCCGCCAGTGGGCGCGATGCGCAGATACTCAAATCCGACCTCGCTGGTTTGCGTGCCAATTACCTGTTGGTCAGCCAGCGCACACCCAGCCCGTTTCAGATGGACACGTGGCGCACGTTCCGTTTGCCGGAGCGGCTGTGACCGCGCCGCAAGCCGCCGCAAACAGCGCGGCACGTACTCAACGTGGCAAGGCCAGGCAGCGCAACGAAGATGCGTTCCTCGACTGCCCCCAACAAGGTTGCTGGGCGGTTGCCGACGGTATGGGCGGCCACCGGGCCGGACACAGGGCCAGCCAATGGGTGGTCGACAGCCTTGCCGCGTTGCCGGTCCACGGTACGTTCGATCAGCGCATCGATGCGGTGCGGCGATGCCTGCAACGGCTCAATCAGTGTTGGGGGGATAACACCTCACCGCCGGCCGCAGGTCGCGACGACAGGATGGGCAGTACCGTGGTGGTCCTGCTGCTGGAGGGCCGGCGCGCAGCGTGTATCTGGGCGGGGGACAGCCGCTGTTACCTGTGGCGAGGCGGGCGGTTGTATCAGCTGTCGCGCGATCACTCACTGCTGCGCCAATTGATGGATGAGCAGCGATTGAGCCTGGCGCAGGCCCAGGCGCATCCCGACGCCAGGGCATTGACCCGCGCCGTAGGCGCGCGGCACCCGCTGAAACTCGAGGTGCTGGAGTTGGGCGCGCACCCAGGCGATGTGTTTGTGCTGTGCAGTGACGGTATGTACCAGGCGATGACGCACGCCGAGCTGGGCAGCGCCATGGACAGCGGTACGCCGCAACAGGTGGTGGCGCGGCTGTTCACGGCGGCGCTACGCGGGCCGGCGCGGGATGACCTGACGGCCGTGGTGGTGCGCGTATGACCACGGCACCTGGCATGCCCACCTTGCTGGCGGGGCGTTATCACCTGGAGCGCGTGTTGGGCTCGGGCGGCATGGGTGTGGTCTACCGGGCGCGCGACCTGCTGCATGAGCAGTTTGGCGAGCCCTGTTCCAGCGTGGCAATCAAGGTGCTCGGTGAGAATCTCCGCCTGGCGCCCGATGCACATGTGCTGCTCTACAGCGAGTTTGCCCTGACCCGCAGCCTGCAGCATGAGCGCGTGGTACGCATGTTTGCGTTTGAGGTGGATATCAGCAGCCAGATCGCGTTTTTCAGCATGGAGTTAATGCACGGTATGACCCTGGACCGGCTGCTGCTGGAGTGTCCCGATGGCTTGCCGTGGCGTGAGTTGCAGCCTCTGGCTGTGCAGCTGCTGGATGCTGTGGCGTATGTGCATCGTCAAGGTGTGCTGCATGGGGATGTGAAGCCGGTGAATATCATGGTGGGTGAAGAGGGCATTCGTTTGTTCGATTTCGGCCTCGGGCAGGCGACGGCGGAGGCGATGGCAGGGCTGGCGAGTGTGAGTCGTGATCGTTTTAATGCCTGGACACCGGCTTATGCTGCGCCGGAGTTGTTGGCGGGCGGTGCATTGACGGCGAGTGCTGATCTGTATGCGGTGGCGTGTGTGGTGTATGAGTTGGCCCATGGCAAACGCTTGGGCGAGCGTCGGGCCACTGAGCGGCTGGAGCGCCCCCGGCAGCTGCCCGCAGCGTGTTGGCCAGCCTTGCGCTTGGCGTTGGCGATGGATCCTGAGCGCCGAACGATCAGCGTGGAGGCGTTGGGCGAGGTTATGGCGCGTTGTCGATGGCGCTGGTTCAGGTAGCTATGGGTGCCTGCCAAGGTATCGATTTGGCCTACGCTGTGTATCGGTTGTTCTGTGGGAGCTGGCTTGTCGAATCGTCGCACCGCTGCGATGCAGACACCTCGGTGTGTCAGGTGCACCGAGTTGATGCCATCGCAGGCAAGCCAGCTCCCACATGACCTACCCAGCCAACTCATGCAGCCGGCAGTACTCTTCCCACCCCAACCCCGCCATCTGGGCGACTTCTTTATGCACTTCCAGGCGCTGAGCCTCAAAAGTTTCAGCCGACTCGGCCGTCAACTTGAGCGTCAGCTCCCAGGCAAACAGATTCTGGCGCTCAGCCTCGGCCTCGAAAGCTTCATGCAAGCGCTCGGCGCGATACTGCGCGAGGGTTTCGCCTTTGGCTTGGGCGGCCAGAGGGTTGAGGGTATCCAGTTGCGAAGCCACCTGGGGGTGTTCACTCAAGAAACGGTCCAGGGCGCGCTGGTGGTTATCACCGGGTTCTGACAAGGGCTTACTCCTGATGGGATGAAGTGAATAGATGGGGTCACGCACAAGGCTTTGCAATCAGCTGGCGGGCAGGCGGGCAGGGTCGCTGGCCTGGGCATCGAGAAAACGGGTTTGAGCGCTGACCCGACGGCCCCGATACACCGCGCAATCTGAAATTAATTCTGAATAATTAATTGTAGTGCGGCAAAAGCCTTTCGCTACCGGTAGGTGGCCGTGTAGCGTTACATGGAATTTTTGGGCACTGCCAAGCATAGGCAGAAAGCTATACGGGCAGAGGGACGGGGCATGGCGCAAACGCTGTTCAAACTTTTCCTCACCCAACGCCTGGCGGCCTTGGCCAGTACCGAATCATTGCGTGCCATCCGTGAAGGCTTGCTGTGGATCCTGCCGTGCCTGCTGGTGTCTGCCGGTTTCCTGATCTTGGCTGAATGCGCCAAGGTGCTGGGCTTCGATCCGCAGGTGGTGGCCTTTTTGTCGGGGTTGCATAACCAGATCAGTTCGGTGATCCCGCTGCTGGTGGCGGCATCGATTGGCTACATGCTCGCCATCCAACACCGGCTGCCACAATTGCCAGTGGCATTTTTGTGCCTGGCCCACGTGGTGATCGCCACCTTTGTATTGCGCGACTACCCGCGAGCATCGGCGACGTTTGTATTGTTTATCGCCATCGCTTCGCCGCTGTTGAATGTGCCGACGATCGCCTGGCTGCACCGTTTCCGCTGGACGCGGCTGGTCAACGAAGACTTGGTGGGCCACAACCTGCGCGGCACCATCAACATGGTGGTGCCCGGCGCGATTACAGCGCTGTTGCTGGTGGTGGTGTTGTCGTTGATGTTGCAGATTCCCTATGTGGCGCAGCTACAGGGGCCGCAGGTACTGGATGCATTGCAAACGCCGTATGGCAGCGGATTGTTTGTGACCTTGATGAATTCGCTGCTGTGGTTTTTCGGCATTCACGGTGTGTACGCCATGCAGCCGCTGTTTGATGTACTGGACCAGGCCGTAGTGCTCAATGGCGCCGCGCTGGCGGCGGGTGAACCGGTCAAGTACCTGCTCAACAGTGGCCTGCTCGGTTCTTTCGCGTTTATCGGTGGGTCGGGCGGGGCGTTGTGTTTGCTGCTGGCGATCCTGTTGTTTTCCAAAAGCCAAACCATGCGTTTGCTGGCAATGGCCAGTCTGCCGCTGTCGTTGTTCAATGTCAGCGAAGTGCTGTTGTTCGGCTTGCCGATCATCCTTAACCCACGCTTGTTTATCCCGTTTCTGCTGGTGCCGGCGTTCAACACCCTGCTGGCATTGACGGTGGTGCAGTTGGGCTGGGTATCGCCGGCGGTGGCCAGCGTGCCATTTACCGCGCCAGTGCTGCTCAATGCCTACCTCAGCACTCACGGCGACATGGCGGCGGTGGTGCTGCAAGTGGTGCTGTTGGGGCTGGGCACGCTGGTGTATGCGCCGTATGTGCGCGCGATTCATCGCCAGTCCAGTGAGGGTGGCACGGTGTACCTCAAGTCGTTGGACATGACCTTCCGTGGTCTCGAAGAGAAAGGCCGCCTGCTGGAATTGGACCCGGTGTTGGCGTCCCACAAGGCGGCCGCCCGTCAGGCAGTCGAACTGAGCCGTATCCAGCAGATCAGCGATTACGAGTTCTACCTGGAATTCCAGCCGCAAGTCTCGACCCGCACCGGCCTGTGCACCGGCTGTGAGGCGCTGATGCGCGCGCGGGACAGCCAGGGCACGGTGCATTCACCCTGGGAGTTCCTGCAATGGCTGGCCCAGGCGCGGTTGATGCCGGATGTTGATCTGTGGGTGGCGTCCCAGGCCGTGCGCCAATATCAGAAGTGGCAAAAGATCGGCTTTGCCTTGCCCATGACCATCAATATTTCCAGCGCCACGCTCACTCACGCAGGCTATGGCGAGCGCCTGGTGGAGATCCTCGCCCAGGCCTGTGGCCAGATCTCGGTGGAAATCACCGAAGATGCATTGGTGGGTGATGTCCAGGCCACCCGCCAGACCATCCAGAGGCTCCAGGCGATCGGCGCCAAGGTGTATATCGATGACTTCGGCACCGGGTTTTCGGCCTTGAGTTACCTGCATCAGTTTCCGGTGGACTTTATCAAGATCGACCGCAGTTTCGTGGTGGCCCAGCGCGACCCCAAAGGCGCCCAGGTGTTGACCGGCATGTTGCGCTTTTGTGAGGCGCTGAACCTGGGCGTGGTGGTCGAGGGCGTGGAGACCGCCGAGCAGTTGGCCTTTTTGAATACCGGCACCGAGCTGTTTATCCAGGGCTGGTATTTCAGCAAGGCGCTGCCCGGCGACCTGCTACCGGGCTTTGTCCGCAGGCGTGCGGCGGCTCAGGCTTAAGCGTGGGCGGACGCGTATTCGCGCCGGGTTTGTTCAATCGCTTCGACCAGGTCGTCGATACCCGCCAGGCGTGCACGGTTGTCATGGTCCCAGGGGTGAAAGCCCGGTTTGAAATAGTGCAACCACGGCCGCAGCATGCGTGGGAACACGCCCTTGGGCCCGTATAGAAACTTGAGCATGCGCCAGAACCCCTTCAGGTGCCCACCGGCTTTGCGGTCGGCCAACAGCAGGCGCACATGGAAATCAAACACGACCAGCCAGAACAGCAGCGTGGTGGTCAACATGGTGCCGGTGCGCAACAGATAGCGCATCGGCCCAGGCTTGATCACGGTGTTCCACACATCGAACGCCACGGCCTTGTGCTCGGTTTCTTCGAGGGCGTGCCAGTACCACATCTGCTGGTAGCCCTTGAGTGACTCGCCAAAACGCGACGGGTCGCTGAGCAGGATTTCCGCGAGCATCGCTGTGTAGTGTTCCAGGGCGATGGTCACCGCCAGGTTGAACGACGGTGGCAGGTGTTTCTTCTGCAGGTCGAGGAAGAACTTCAGGCGCTTGTCCAGTGTGTGCGCCGGCAGACCGGCCGCTTGCAAGTGATCGTTGTAGGCCACGTGTTCGCGGCTGTGCATGGCTTCCTGGCCGATAAACCCCTGGATTTCTTTCTTCAACGCCGGGTCGTCGATGCGCTGGCGGTAGTGGCGCACGCTGTCCATGAAAAACAGCTCGCCCTGGGGAAACAGCAGCGACAACGCGTTGAAAAAGTGCGTGATGAACGGGCCTTGTTCGTGCCAGTCCTTGATGCGCTCGGCAGGCAAGGCAAAACGGATATCGCGACGGATCGGCAGCATGGTGCGTGCTCCTGTTCAGAGTCGGGTTTCGTCGTTGGTTTCGAACACCGGCGTGCGCGGTTTGGGCGCCATACGCTTGCTGGCGAACACCACCAGGGCCTGATAGGCCGCCGGCAGGCACCGGGCGAGCAGGTCGAGAAAATACGCGTCGCGACCGATCAGCACGCGGCGCTTGTTCTTGCGCACGGCGTGCAAAATCACCTTGGCGGCCTGGTCGGCGTCGGTGATGAAGAGTTTTTCGAAGTCGGCGCGGGCCTGTTGCTCGCTGTGGATCAGAAAGCCGGTCATGTTCGCGTCGATGCGGCTGCTGCGGCAGATATCGGTGCGAATGCCGCCGGGGTGTACGCAGGTGGCGGACACACCGCAGCCTTGCAGGTCGAGCTCCTGGCGCAGGGATTCGGTAAAGCCGCGCACGGCAAACTTGGTCGCGTTGTAACCGCTCATGCCCGGCTGGGCAAACAGGCCGAACACGCTGGAAGTATTGATCACATGCCCTTCGCCGCTGGCTTTGAGGTGCGGCAGAAACGCCTTGGTGCCATGCACCACGCCCCAGAAGTTGATGCCGACGATCCACTCAAGGTCGGCATAGTCCACACCCTCGACGGTGCTCGACAGCGCCACGCCGGCATTGTTGAAGATCAGGTTGACCTGGCCATGCTCGGCCGCGCAGCGTGCGGCCCAGTCTTGCACGGCCTGGCGGTCGGCCACATCGACGACGTGGGTGGTGATCATGATCGGCGACAAGGTTGAAGACTTGATCAGCGCGAGGGTGTGTTCCAAGCCTTGGCTGTTCTTGTCCGAAAGCGCCAGGTGGCAACCTTCGCGCGCCAATGCGAGGGCCAGGGCACGGCCCATGCCGGAGGCAGCGCCGGTGATTGCCGCCACGCGGCCATTGAATGACTTCATGACAGGCTGCCTTCTGCAGTGGGTTGCGGGGCCACAACCGCGCGCGGCGCGGAGGCCGGCAACGGGTTGGCGAGGTAGTCCTTGAGGGCAAAGTGCCGGGTGATTTGCTTGAAACGCCAGGTTGAGCCGGGCCACAGCGTGGTGTTTTTGCCGGTGCGCGGGTCCAGGTACCAACTTTGGCAACCACCGGTGTTCCAGATGGTGTGCTTGAGCTTGTCCTGCAACTGTTGGTTGTAAGCCTGCTCGATGGCGGGTTTGACCTCGACCGTGGCAATGCGCTGGTGCTGCATGTGCTTGAGCGCATCGAGGATGTAGGCGACCTGGGCCTCGATCATCAGAATCATCGAGTTATGCCCCAGGCCCGTGTTAGGCCCGACAATCAGGAACAGGTTGGGATAACCCGGCACCGTCGTACCTTTATAGGCGTGGGCGCCGTCGCGCCAGGCGTCCATCAGGTCGATACCGTCGCGGCCGATGATGCAGTCGCGGGGGAGTGGATCGGTGGCCTGGAAACCGGTGCCGAAAATCAGGCAGTCGGCCGGGTGCTTGATGCCGTCGCTGGTGATCACGCCATCGGCTTCGATGCGCAGCACCGTGTCGGTGACCACCTCGACATTGCTGCGTGACAGCGCCGGGTAGTAGTCATTGGAGATCAACACGCGCTTGCAGCCGATGGTGTAGTCCGGCGTCAGGGTTTTGCGCAGGGAAGGGCGCGCCACCTGTTTGCGCAAGTGACGCAGGGCGATCTTCTGCACCATCTTCATCAGCCGCGGGTGCAGGGCAAAGCCCACCACGCGGCCTTCCAACGCCCAGTAAAAGGCGCCGCGCACCAGGCGTTGGGTAAACGGCAGGTGTTTGAAGGCCCAGCGTTCGAGCCTTGAAATCTCGCGATCCGGCTTGGGCATGATCCACGGTGGCGTGCGCTGGAACAGGTCCAGGTGCGCCACCTGCGGGGCAATCTGCGGCACGAACTGGATCGCACTGGCGCCGGTGCCGATCACCGCCACGCGCTTGCCTTTCAACGAATAGTCATGATCCCAGTGCTGGGAGTGAAAGCGTTTGCCCTTGAAGCTGTCCAGCCCTGGAATATCCGGCAACGCCGGGCGTGACAGGCCGCCCATGCCCGACACCAACACCCGCGCGCTAATCTTGCGGCCATCGCTGAAACTCAGTTGCCAGCGTTGCTGCTGCTCATCAAACACCGCACGTTGCAGGCCCATGCCGAAGCGCAAATAGGGCGCCAGCCCGAACCGCTGCGCGCAGTGCTCAAGGTAAGCGCGGATCTCCGCCTGTGGCGCAAATTGCCGCGTCCAGTTGGGGTTGGGCGCAAACGAATACGAATACACATGGGACTGCACGTCGCAGGCGCAGCCAGGGTAGTGGTTGTCACGCCAGGTGCCACCGAGGGTGTCGGCCTGCTCGGCGATAAAGAAGTCGGTAAACCCGGCTTCCTTGAGTTTGATCGCCATGCACAGGCCGGCAAAACCTGAACCGATGATGGCGATGTCGATGGAATCAGTGTGGGCATTCATAGGCTGTCCCTCATGGGCATCAGATGTGCTCCTGTTTTTGTTTTGTCTTTTAGATAGAACACCATTGCAAAGAAAAAATGAATTAATTATTTTAAAAAAGATTTTAAATAATCTACCTGAAAATATCGCCTACGCTAGGACCTTGTTCGCAATGTGCGCCTTGTCCGACAGACGCGCACGCTATGCAGCAAGTCCGGGTCCAGGGTGTGGACGGTGGCTGAGGCCTTGACCAATACCGGTCAGGGAGCAGCAGCAGGGAAGCAGAGGACCGAGCTATGGCGGTTGAATGGGTTGTTGCTGCGGGTGTGTTGGTGGGCGCCAGTGCGCTGCTGTGGGGCTTGAGTGCCTGGATGACACGGCGTATAGAAACCACCGTTCCGATCAACGGGCGTTTCGTCGAGGTCGATGGCGAGCGCTTTCACTATGTCGAAGAAGGTAAAGGCCCACCGCTGGTGATGATTCACGGGCTGATGGGCAGCAGTCGCAACCTCACCTATGCGTTGTCCGGGCAATTACGTGAACGCTTTCGGGTGATTACGCTGGACCGTCCGGGCTCCGGCTATTCCAGCCGGGGCGCACACACGGCGGCAGACCTGCCGGCCCAGGCCCGCCAAATCGCCGCGTTTATCAAGACCCTCGACCTGGATAAGCCGCTGGTGCTGGGGCATTCCCTTGGCGGTGCAATTGCCCTGGCGCTGGCGCTTGATCATCCGCATGCGGTGTCCGGGTTGGTCCTGGTTGCGCCGCTGACCCACCCGCAGCGCCTGTTGCCGCTGGTGTTCCTGTCACTGGCCGTACGCCCGGCCTGGTTGCGTCGTTGGGTGTCGCACACCCTGACCCTGCCCGTGGGGCTTTTGACCAAAGGTTCGGTGGTCAAGGGCGTGTTCGCCCCCGATACCGCGCCACCGGACTTCGCCACCCGTGGCGGCGGGCTGCTGGGGATGCGCCCGGACAACTTCTACGCCGCCTCCACCGAGATCAACACAGTCAACGATCACCTGCCGGACATGGTCAAGCGCTACCCGCAACTGACCTTGCCCATCGGCCTGATCTATGGCGCGCGCGACAAGGTGCTGGACTTCCAGAAGCACGGCCAGGCCCTGGCCAGCAAGGTGCCGGGGCTGAAGCTGCAAGTGGTGGAGGGCAGGGGTCATATGCTGCCGATCACCGCCACAGAGCGTGTGGTGGCGGTGGTGGAGCAGATTGCCAAGCGCGTCAAACCGCCGCAAAACGACCCGCTTTCGCAACGGCCATTGGCCCTGGTGGGTAAGTAGCTGGGTAAGTAGTTGGGTAAATGATTGTGCAATCCGACTCGCGGTTCAACGGCGTCGATGCCTGCTTTAGACACCTGACCAAACGGCTGAAAAAGAGACTGCCCGGTCACGTTAAAAAGCCTTCGAGAAACTAGTTGACGACCTAACGATTCCGCGCTATTAATTTTAAAAAATTATTTCAATGTGTAATTTGAAACAGTTTTTGAAATGCCTAAGAGCGAATAAAATAATGAAAAAAACGCCTTTTATCGCATACCCAACCTGCCTCGTTCGGAGGCTGCCATGAATCAGACTATGGCAAGCCCAACCGTCTGGACCGACGGCAAGCGTCACCTCTGGTGGCTCGGCATCATGCCACTGGCAACCCCCTTGCTGTCCGGCGCCCTGGCAATTACCACCGGCGTACAGCAACTGTGGTGGGTCGGTGTGCTGGTGATCTTCGGCCTTATCCCGCTGATCGACGGCCTGCTCGGTGAAGACGTCAGCAACCCACCCGAATCCGCCGTCAACCACCTCGAATCCCAAAGCTACTACCGCTGGATCGTCTACACCGGTGTGCTGTTCGTCATCTCGTCGGTGGTGATCACCGGCTGGCTCGCCGCCGGCGGCATCGACTGGATCATCAGCGGCGGTCTGCTGAACGCCACCGCCCACCTGGACCCGTCGAGCTGGCTGGCCAAAACCGCCGCCTTCATTACCGCGCGTACTGAGTTGCACGGTGCGGTCAGCTGGTTCACTTACCTGGGCATGGCGATGTCCACCGGCGCTGCCACCGGCATTGCCATCAACACCGCTCACGAACTGGGGCACAAGCCCAAGCCGCTGGAAGTGTTCCTGGCTAAAGTGACCCTGGCGCCGACCTTCTACGGGCACTTCTACACCGAACACAACCGTGGCCACCATGTACGCGTCGCCACCCCGGAAGACCCGGCCAGCTCGCGCCTCGGTGAGAGTTTCTGGGCGTTCCTGCCGCGCTCGGTGTGGTTCAGCGCCGTGTCAGCCTGGAACCTGGAGCGCGAACGCCTGCGCAAACTCGGCCTGCCGGCCTTGCACTGGAAGAACGCGGTGCTCAGCGCCTGGATGTACAGCCTGGTGTTGTGGGGCGCGATGATTGCCTGGTTGGGCGCGGCGGTAATTCCGTTCCTGATCATCCAGGGCATCTACGGGTTCTCGTTGCTGGAAGTGGTCAATTATGTCGAGCACTACGGGCTTAAACGCCAGAAGTTGCCCAACGGTCGTTATGAGCGTTGTTCGCCTCGGCATTCGTGGAACAGTAATCGGATTGTCACCAATATCTTTCTGTTCCAACTTCAGCGCCACTCCGATCACCATGCCAACCCGACCCGCAGTTACCAGTCGTTGCGCCACTTTGATGAATCACCGCAACTGCCTTACGGTTACGCCAGCATGATTGTCTGGGCCTATGTGCCGTACTTATGGCGACGGCGCATGGACCACCGTGTCTTGAACCACTATGCCGGGGATATCACCCTGACCAATCTTCAACCGTCACAGCGGTTGAAGTATCTGGAGAAGTACAGCAACAGCGCGACGCCGTTTTAATCTGAACTAACGCCTGTGTGGTTGAACTCGGGGTCTGTGTACCGCGCAGGCCTTCATCGCCCAGGATTCATCGGTTTTATTGCAAGTTAGTGGTTTGACCCTACAACAATAATTTCAAGGGAAGGACGTACACCATGCAAAGCCCTGCCACCTTTACCGCCCATGTCATTCTGGCCGCACTGGGCCTGATGGTTTACCAACAAGCCCAGGCTGCGCGTATCGAGCCGGCCGGCAGCGCCTTTACGGCCCAAGGCCCGATCAGCTTTTCCAAGGGTGCGTTGATCAGCGCCGACTGCACCATCAAAGTGGCCGGCAAGGTCGCGGCCAATGGGGCGTCGGTGAATGTCGATAAAGTTGAATTCGACGGCGGCCTGAAATGCAGCCGCGTCGAGGCCATCAACTTGCCGTGGGTATTGATTGCCAAAGACACTAAAAGCGGCTCGATGTCGAACATCAGCGTGGATGTGCATGCCTTCGGTTTAGGCGGCAAGTGCGGCCCGTCGACCGCCGACGGTACTTGGGATAACGCCACCGGCAAGTTGGAAGCGACGAATGTGCCAATCGGCGAAGACTGCAAGATCAAGACGGTGTCGATCAAGATGCCGCCGAACTTCAAAGTGGTCGAATAAACGAATTCTAAAACTGTAGCGGTATAGGTATTGAAATTTGGCTGGAAAGGGAAGTTCTGCAGTTTCACCGTGACCTCTCGATCATGGCCATTACCCCTGGCGAACTGACTCGCCATAACATGTGAGGAAAAACAATGAAAAGCTTGAAAACTCTCGTGTCGTTGACTGCTCTGGCTGTTTGCATGGGTGCTGCTTCCATGGCGAGTGCAGCCACTATTTCTCCTGCAGGCACGGGCTTTTCCACGCCTGCCGGGACCATTGCGGTGTCGTCGCCAGCGTCGTTCGGTGCGCCTGTTTCCTGCAATATCGTGTTCACCGGTAGTGTGGCCGCCGACGGTTCCGCCGCTGCTATTACGGGCGCGACTGTCAGTGGTGCCAACCCACTCTGTGGCGTGCCGGTGCTGTTGGGTCTGCCTTGGACCTTGACGCCAACCTCCACGAGCACCGGTGCAGGTGTGTATGCGGGTACCGTGTCCGGCGTCAACTTCAAGATTGTCAGCAACTGCGCCAGTGGCCCAGTCACTATCAACGTGCTCTACAACAACAACACCCACGCCATCACCGTTCCATCTGCTCAAACGGTCGGCAGCTGCAAAATCACTGCTCTGAACGCCGCTCCAAGCCCAGCACTCACTGTAAATCCTTGATAGCAACGCGTTGGACGTGATGATCACACGTTGAAATGCAGGTGCCCCTCTCGGGGCACCTGTTGAGGAAAACCAGGGACGGTAGGCCCGGCCGTGGTGGATAAAAATAATAAGGAGTGGAGCATGAATAATAAGAAACAACCGGCCCAGACGTTTATCGGCCTGGCATTGTTGGGCGGTCTCATGGTCGCGGGCGGTTCGGTGCAGGCCGGTGGCTTCTCGACTCCTACATTTGGTGCCCAAGGTTGGGGTCGTGCGTTCGGTGGTGGTTCGTTGTTCAAGGACGACCCGTCCTCGGCGTACAACAACCCGGCTGCCATGGCGTTTATCGATCAAACTATCGCGCAGCAAAACGTCATTTATGCGCGCGTCAATATTAAGTTCAAAGGCAATGCCACTGATTACAAAGGCGACCCAGCTTCTGTAGGGGTATTGGACGAGTTTGGTGGCGTTACCTCTACGCCGCGTACGGGTGATGGTGGCGAAGGCGGGTTCACCGCTTGGCTGCCGACCGGGTTCCTGGTGATACCCATTAACGATCGTTTCAGTGTTGGTCTAAGCCAGGTGGTGCCCCAGGGGATGAAGTCGACCTGGGACCCGGATTGGAAAGGCCGCGATTTTGCCGTAGACACCAAAATCGAAACCGTGGGACTGACCGGTTCGCTGTCCTTCAAAGTTAACGACCAGTTCTCTATCGGTGGCGGCGCCATCGTTCAGCATACGAGTGGGTTTGTCAGCCAGAACGTCGACTTGTACGCAGCAGCGGCAGTTTCACCGGGGCTGGGCGGCTTTGGTATTCCCTTTCCATCCGGAGTGGGCCAATCGCTGATTCGGGTCAAGGTCGATAATACGTCTGTGGGCTGGTTTGGCGGCATGGCGTGGAAACCCACCGACCAGGATACCGTTGGCTTCAACTACCACGCCAAAATCAAGAACAAGCTGGAGGGCAAGTACAAATTCAATGCCGACCCAGGAAGTCGGTTACTGATGACTGACGTAGGCGGCGACGGCTTGACGCTGGTTGAGCGCGCTTACCCAGGCTTGAAACTGTTCCCGGACGGTGCCAACGCCAGCACGCAACTGGACATCCCGGCGACTGCTGCCATCGACTGGGTACACGTGTTCAATGACCGCTTCACCCTGGGCGCCAGTGCCTTGTGGACCCAGTGGTCGTCCTTCAAGGCCCTGACGTTGAAGTCTGACGGCAATACCATTGTGTCGATTCCTTACAAGTACAAAGACGTGATGATGTACTCGCTGGGCGGCGACTATAAGCTCACTGACGATTTCACTCTGCGTGCCGGTGTTGCCTATGATCAGACGCCTACCCGTGACTCCACGCGTGACCCGCGCATTCCTGACGGTGATCGTTATTTCGCCTCGTTGGGTTTTGGCTACAACATCAAAGCGGTTCCAGGCTTGAGTGTTGACGGCGCCTACTCGCGGCAGTTTGTACAGGAGGTCAAGCTCAAGACCGTCAACGAAGATCGCCTTGGGGCTGCGCGCCTGGATGGAAAGGTGGACAGCAAAGGGGAGGTGGTAAGCCTGTCGGCCACGTATAAGTTCTAACCCACAATCTGTGCGTGCTCAGGTGTGAAGTGGTCAGTCAGCGCATCTTTCTGGCGCTTCACACCCGTGCTGCAAATGTCCTGGTTTTAATGTTTTCCCAATGCAGAAACTGGCTGACTCGATCAGCCTATTTTTTTTCGTCAAAGCATTAAATAAAAATTTCAAAACAAAATTTGAATTTGTCCCTTCAAGTTTGTAGTGTGGTTTTACGCCCTCGTTCATCCCGAACGAGCGACCCGCATGCCATACCCTGAATTGAGTAGAGGTATCCCCATGGTTATCTGGTTATTGTTGGGTGTCGCCGCCGCGATTGCCCTGGCCTATCGACAAGCCGCTGCTGCCCTGTGGCTGAGCGTCGGCCTGGTCTGGCTGGCGCTTGGTTATCTGTTCAATGTGGTCGCAGGCTTTGGCGCCAGCGTCGCGGCCATTCTGGTGGTACTGCCCGCCGTGCTGATGACGATCAAGCCGCTGCGCCGCACACTGCTGACCAGCAAGGCCCTGGGTCTGTTTCGCACGATCATGCCGGCGATGTCCGACACCGAGCGCGCAGCCATCGAGTCTGGCACCGTGTGGTGGGACGCCGAGCTGTTCAGCGGCAAGCCCAACTGGCAGCGCTTGCTGCAAGCCGCGCCTGCCAGCCTGAGCGCCGAAGAGCAGGCGTTTCTCGATAACGAAGTGGAAACCCTCTGCGACATCGCCAACGACTGGGAAACCACCCAAGTCTGGCAGGACATGTCCCCCGAAGGCTGGCAGTACACCAAGGACGCCGGGTTCCTGGGCATGATCATTCCCAAGCAGTACGGCGGCAAAGGCTTCTCCCACTTTGCGCATTCGCAGGTGGTGATGAAGCTGTCGACGCGTTGCTCGGCCGCGGCGATTTCGGTGATGGTACCCAACTCCCTCGGCCCGGCTGAACTGCTGCTGCATTACGGCACCGATGCCCAGCGCAATTACTATTTGCCGCGCCTGGCACGCGGCGAAGACATCCCGTGCTTTGCCCTCACCAGCCCGTATGCCGGTTCCGATGCCGGGGCGATTCCAGACTTGGGCATCGTCTGCAAAGGCGTGCATGAGGGCGAGGAAGTGCTGGGTTTCAAAGTGACCTGGGACAAGCGCTACATCACCCTCGGCCCGATTGCCACGGTGCTGGGCCTGGCGTTTCGTGCCGAAGACCCGGATGGCTTGCTCGGCAAGGCTGGTTCGCTGGGCATTACCTGTGCGTTGATCCCCACCTCCCACCCGGGCGTGAACAGCGGTCGTCGGCATTGGCCGCTGAACGCGGTGTTCCAGAACGGGCCGACCACCGGCAAGGATGTGTTCATTCCGCTGGAATGGGTGATCGGCGGCCGCGAACAGGTCGGCAATGGCTGGCGCATGCTGATGGAATGCCTGGCAGCCGGGCGCGCCATTTCGCTGCCGTCGGCCAACGTCGGCCTGGGCAAGGTCGCGGTACGTGGCACCACGGCTTATGCGGCGATGCGCAAGCAGTTCGGCCTGCCCATCGGCAAGTTCGAAGGCGTACAGGCGCCCTTGGCGCGCATGGCCGGGCATTTGTATGCCTGCGATGCAGTGCGCAAGGTCTCGGTGGCGTCTTTGGATGCCGGTGAAAAGCCCTCGGTGATCTCGGCGATTGCCAAGTACCACGTCACCGAGCGCGCGCGGATGATCGTCAACGACGGCATGGACATCGTGGCCGGCAAAGGCATCTGCATGGGGCCAAACAATTTCCTGGCTCGCGCTTACCAGCAAAGCCCGATTGCGATCACCGTGGAAGGCGCGAACATCATGACCCGCTGCCTGATCATCTTTGGCCAGGGGCTGATTCGTTGCCATCCGTATGTGTTCCGCGAGATGGAAGCGGCGCACAACCCGGATCGACGCAAAGCCCTGGAAGCCTTCGACAGCGCGATGTTCGGCCACCTGAGTTTCGTGTTGGCCAATACCGTGCGCGCTGCGGTGCATTCGCTGACAGGCGGGCGGCTGCTTGCCGCACCGGCCAAGACCGACCCGGCGCTGGCGTCCTACTACCGCCAGGCCAATCGGCTGTCGGTGGTGCTGGCATTGATCTCGGATGTGTCCATGGGTGTGCTCGGCGGTGCGCTCAAGCGCAAGGAAAGTATCACCGGGCGCCTGGGCGATATTCTGTCGCAGCTGTACATCTTGTCCTGCGTGCTCAAGCGTTTTGAGGACGACGGGCGGCCCCAGGCCGACTTGCCGCTGGTGCACTGGTCGGCCCAGGACGCGTTGCTGCGCGCCCATGAAGCCCTAGCCGAAGTACTCGACAACTACCCGTCGAAACCGGCGGCAGCTGTGGTGCGTGCCTTGAGTTTCCCGTTCGGTATTCCCCAGCACAAACCCTCGGACCGCCTGCTGGCCCAGGTGGCCGATGTGGTGCAAACCCCCGGCGAAACCCGCGACCGCTTGCTGGCCAATTCCTACATTCCGCGCCCGGAAATCGACAAGCTCGCCTATGGCGAATTGGGCTTCCGGCTGTTGCCGCAGGTGGAGCTGATCGAGGCGCGGCTCAAGCCCGCGATCAAGCAAGGCCTGATCGAACCGATGCCGATTTCCGCCACCGCCTTTACCGCCTGGCGGGTCAAGGCGCGGGCGCTGGACTTGATCAGTGATGAGGAAGACAGCTTGCTCGGGCGTTACGTGGAATATGCCGACCACGGTATTCAGGTTGACGACTTCCCGCAGGATTTTGGCTTGTTGGAGGCTTTGCAGCAGCGCAAGCAAGCCTTGGAGCCGACGACCAAACGCCGCAGCAGCCAAAGCGAAAACGCCTCAGTTAGTTAACACGGTCAGTGTGGGAGCTGGCTTGCTGTGGCGAGCAAGCTTGCTTGCGCTGGGGTGCGAAGCGCCCCCAGAAGCGGGCTCCAGCTACGCTGTCGAACGGGAGCAAGCTCCCTCGCCACAGCAAGCCAGCTCCCACACTGGATCGGGTTTACAGGGAAAGAATGTTTTATGAGTGACAACTACCTATCCTTCGTCAATTCCCCTTGGGGCCGGCGCCTGGCCCGAACCATCGGCCTGCCGCACCCCTTGCCCTTGCAACGCCACCGCAGCGGCCAGCAAGGCCTGGCCAACCCGGTGATTGTCGCCGGGGCAGGGCGCCTCGGTGCGCAGGTGCAACAGCTCTTCAAAGACACCGATACCGTCGCCGCCACGCCGGCAACCCTCAAGGCACCGTCCACTGTCAAGGTGCAGGGCGCGGTGTTCGACGCCACGGCCGTGCTCGACCTGCAACAACTCGACGAGCTCTACCTGTTCTTCCACGCCAATGCCAAGCGCCTCGGCCAGCACGGCCGCGTGGTAGTGCTCGGCACGGCGCCGGAACATTGCCAGGACTTGCCCCAGGCCATCGCCCAGCGTGCCCTTGAAGGGCTGGTGCGCTCGCTGGCCAAGGAATTGCGCCGTGCAATTACGGTGCAATTGATCTACGTGGCGCCGGGCGCCGAAGACGCACTGGACAGCAGCCTGCGGTTCTTTTTATCGCGCCGCTCGGCCTATGTGTCGGGCCAGGTGGTGCGCCTGGAAAAACCCGTGGACGCCCAGGGCACGGTGAACTGGGACAAACCCTTCGCCGGTCGCCGTGCCCTGGTCACCGGCGCCTCACGTGGCATTGGCCTGGCAATTGCCCAGGTGCTGGCCCGCGACGGTGCTCATGTGGTGTGCGTGGACGTGCCCCAGGCCCAGGCAGCGCTGCTTCAAGCCGCCGACAGTGTGAACGGCTCGGCCTTGCCGCTGGACATCACCGCAGCCGATGCGGCCGCGCTGTTGCAGGCGCATGTCAGCCAATACGGCGCATTCGACGTGGTGGTGCACAACGCCGGGATCACCCGCGACAAAACCATCGCCAAGATGACCGAAGCCGCCTGGCGCAGTGTGCTGGCGGTCAACCTCGAAGCGCCGTTGCAGCTCAGCAGCGCACTGTTGGAGGGGCGAGGCTTGAACCCTGGCGGGCGGATTGTGTGCGTGTCGTCGATTTCCGGTATCGCTGGCAACCTCGGGCAAAGCAACTACGCCACCTCCAAGGCGGGCGTGATTGGCCTGGTGGAGGGCCTGGCACCCCAGGCGGCCGCTCTGCAAGTCACGGTGAATGCGGTGGCGCCGGGGTTTATCGAAACCCAGATGACCGCGAAAATCCCGCTGATGATCCGTGAGGCCGGGCGGCGCATGAACTCACTGTCCCAGGGCGGGCAGCCGATCGATGTGGCCGAGACCATCGCCTGGCTGGCGCACCCGGCGTCCGGCGGGGTCAATGGCCAGGTGGTACGGGTGTGCGGCCAAAGCCTGCTGGGAGCCTGAACCATGGACTATGTGACGCAGATCATCGACCCGCCACCGTCGCGCACCCAGCTGTTGCTGGACGGCGTGCGCGCACTGCGCAAACCCAAGCTTGACGGGCCGCCGCCGCTGCCCACCGCGCGCCTGGTGCGCTCGGCGGTGGAGCTGAGCGCTGCTGGCATCGCCGCCTATGGCCGCGCCTGCGGTTTTCGCCGTGAGCAGGGCGTGCCGCTGTCCTATCCGCATGTGCTGGCGTTCCCACTGCATTTGATGCTGCTGACCCGGCCGAGCTTTCCGTACCCGGCCAGTGGCATGGTGCACCTGGCCAATCGCATTCGACAGCACCAGCGTTTGCGCGAAGGCCAGGCGCTGCGCCTGGAAGTGTACTGCGAGCGCTGGGTGGCGCACCCCAAGGGCCAGGCGCTGAGCATCGCCACCCGCGCCTTTGCGGCGGATACGTTGGTGTGGGAAAGCGACAGCCTGTACCTGCGCCGCGACGTCAAAGACCCGCTCGGCGAACCCTGGGACGACGCGCTGCCCTTGCAGGAAGACGGCCTGTTGCGCACCCAGCGCTGGATGCTGCCGGCCGACCTGGGGCGCCGGTTTGCCAAGGTCTCGGGGGATTTCAACCCGATTCACACCTCGGTGATTGGCGCCAGGATCTTCGGCTTTCGCCGCGCCATCGCCCATGGCATGTGGACCCTGGGCCGCGCACTGGCGGCGCAACAACCGCCGGGCGGGCTGGATCAGGCGCAAGCGCATTGCGACTTCAAGCTGCCGATCTTCCTGCCCGGCCAGGTCGCGCAATGGAGCCGCCCGGTGACCGGGCCGCGCCGTGAGTTTGAAGTGCGCAATGTTGCCGGTGATAAACCGCATATGCGCGGGCTATTTATCTGGAACGAGAGCCATCAATGAGTGACTACAGTTTCAACCCGGCCCCGACCCGCCGCGTGGCGATTATCGGCGGCAACCGTATCCCGTTTGCCCGTTCCAACACCGTGTATGCCCACGACAGCAATCAGGACCTGCTGGTGGCGGCCCTGCAAGGCCTGGTGGAGCGCTATCATCTGCACGGCCAGCGCCTGGGTGAGTTTGCTGCGGGCGCGGTGATCAAGCATTCGCGGGATTTCAACCTGGCGCGTGAGGCGTTGCTGTGCACCACGTTGTCGCCCGAAACGCCCGCTTACGATGTACAACAAGCCTGCGGCACTGGCCTGGAAGCGGCCTTGCTGGTCGCCAACAAGATCGCGCTCGGCCAGATCGAAGTGGGCATCGCCGGTGGCGCCGACACCACCTCCGATGCGCCCATCGGCATCAACGAATCGCTGCGCCACACCTTGCTGGCGGCCAATCGCGCCAAGGGCATGGGCGCCAAGTTGAAGACCCTGCTGAAGGTGCGCCCGTCGATGTTTTTCAAACCGCTGCTGCCGCGCAATGGCGAGCCGCGTACCGGTTTGTCCATGGGTGAACACTGCGAAGAAATGGCCAGGCGCTGGCAGATCAAACGGCTGGCCCAGGATGAGCTGACCCTCACCAGCCACCAGCGCCTGGATGCGGCCTATAAACGCGGTTTTTTCGATGACCTGATCTGCCCCTATCGCGGGCTGGCGCGTGACAACAACCTGCGTGCCGATGCCAGCCTGGAGAAACTCGCCGGCCTTTCGCCCGCCTATGATCGCCAGAACGGCACGCTGACGGCGGGTAACTCCACGCCGCTGACCGATGGCGCCTCAGTGGTCTTGCTGGCCAGCGAAGCCTGGGCTGCCGAACAGGGTTTGCCGGTGCTTGCTTACCTGCGTACCGGCGAAACCGCTGCGGTGAACTTTGTCGACGGCACCGAAGGCTTGTTGATGGCCCCGGCATATGCCGTGCCACGCATGCTCAAGCGTGAGGGGCTGGGGTTTGCCGACTTTGACTTTTTTGAAATTCACGAAGCCTTTGCCGCCCAGGTGCTGTGCACGCTCAAGGCGTGGGAAGACCCCGAGTATTGCCGCGAGCGTCTAGGCTTGGAGGCGCCACTGGGCGCCATCGATCGCAGCAAGATGAACGTCAATGGCGGCTCCCTGGGCTGTGGCCATCCGTTTGCCGCCACCGGTGGCCGGCAACTGGCGGCGCTGGCCAAAACCATCCATGAGAACGGTGGTGGGCGCGGCCTGATTTCGATTTGTGCAGCAGGCGGGCTGGGCATCACCGCCATCGTCGAAAAATAGCCTGATCAAAAACAACAATAAGGAGACTGCCATGAACGCTGTAAGCCAGGAACACACCGAACGGGTCTGGTTGAACGCCTACTTGCCGGGCGTGCCGGCGGACATCGAGGCCGGTATCGAGGCCTACCCGTCGCTGCGCGAGGTGTTCCTGGAGCACCTGGAAAAATTCCGCGAGCGGGTCGCCTACGTCAGCATCGGCACCGAAATGACCTATGCCGACTGGCAGGTGCAAGGCCAGGCGTTTGCCGCGTGGCTACAGGGCCAAGGCGTGAAAAAGGGCGACCGGGTGGCGCTGATGATGCCCAACTGCCTGCAGTACCCGATCTGCCTGCTGGGCACGATCCTGGCCGGTGCGGTGGTGGTCAACGTCAACCCGTTGTACACCTCCCATGAACTCAAGCATTTGCTCAAGGACAGCGAAGCCGAAACCCTGGTGATTTTTGAAAACTTCGCCCACACCTTTGAAAAAGTCGCGCAGGGCAGCCGTGTCAAACGCGTGGTGGTGGCGGCCATTGGCGATCTGCTCGGCACCTTCAAGGGCGCGGCGATGAACTTCATCCTGCGTCGCGTGCAAAAACAGGTGCCAAAATTTCACCTGCCTGGCGCGGTGCGCTTCAACAACGTGTTGAAACAGGGACGGGCGCTGAACCATTTTCCGGTGGCGATGCACCTCGATGAGCTGGCGTTTTTGCAATACACCGGCGGCACCACGGGGGACGCCAAGGGCGTGATGCTCAGCCACCGCAATATCATCGCCAATTTGCTGCAAGCCAAGGCCTGGGTCGGGGATCAGTTGGACCAGGACAAGCAGGAAACCAACGTGACCTTGCTGCCACTCTATCACATCTTTTCGCTGACGGTGAATTGCCTGATGTTCATGTGCCTGGGCGGGCGCAACATCCTGATTGCCAACCCACGGGATGTGAAACGGGTGCAGATGATCTTGCGCAAGGAGCGTTTCAACGGCATTGCCGGGGTCAACACCTTGTTTAACGGCTTGCTCGAAAACAAAGAGTTCTGTGCGCGGGATTTCTCTGACCTGCGCATGGTGATTGCTGGCGGCATGGCCACGCACACGGCGGTGGCCAAGCGCTGGAAGGAGGTCACTGGGTTGCCGATTATTGAAGGTTATGGGCTGACCGAGTGCTCGCCGGTGGTGAGCATCAGCCCGATCAACATTGCTCGCATGCGTGAGATGGAATTCACCGGCAGCATCGGTGTGCCGTTGCCGTCGACCTGGGTGCGGTTTATGCGTGAGGATGGGGAACTGGCGGACATTGGTGAGCAAGGTGAACTGCAAGTGCGTGGCCCGCAGGTGATGCAGGGGTACTGGAAGCGGCCCAAGGAAACGGCTGAAGTGCTGGATACCGAGGGCTGGTTGTCCACCGGGGACATTGGGGTGATGGATGAGCGTGGGTATATTCGTCTGGTGGATCGCAAGAAAGACATGATCCTGGTTTCGGGGTTTAACGTGTATCCCAATGAGATTGAAGACGTGGTGGCCCTGCATCCCGGTGTGGGGGAGGTGGCGGCGATTGGTGTGGAGGATCCGGTGACGGGGGAGAAGGTCAAGATCATCGTGGTGCGCAAGGACCCGAGCTTGACCCAGGAGCAGATTCTGGCCCATTGCCGGGAGTATCTTACGGGGTACAAGGTGCCCAAGTATGTGGAGTTTCGCAGTGTTGAGTTGCCCAAGACTACGGTGGGTAAGGTACTGCGGCGGGCGTTGCGTTGATTTGATTTGAGGGTTAGGGGCTTTAAGTGTGGGAGCTGGCTTGCCTGCGATGGCGGTTTGTCGGTGTACATATCCGTTATTCGGGTAACGGCGGCTTATGGTTCCGCTCTTACAGCGGGTCACTTTTGGCAAACGCCCCAAAAGTAACCAAAAGGTCTTCGCCCCACCACTCGGTGCCTCGCTTAGGCTCGGCATGCCCGCACTCCGGCTTGAATCCGTGGGCCGCCGCGATGGGCCATCCTTGGCCCAGCGCGGCTAACCCGGCGTCCTGCCGGGTTACCCACGGATTCAAGCCTGCGTTCGGCCATCGTGGTTAACGGGGCGCCTCAGATCAAAAGCAGATCAAGATCAAAAGCAGAGCACGGCGGCCTGAAAGCCGACCTGAGTGGTTGAATCAAAAGCGAAAAGCGAAAAGCGAAAAGCGAAAAGCAAAAAGCGGATTTGCATACACCTGGGATCTGCTTTTCTGTGGGAGCTGGCTTGCCTGCGATGCAGACACCTTGGTACATCAGGCACACCGAGTTGATGCCATCGCAGGCAAGCCAGCTCCCACATTAGACCGAGTATGGCTCTGCCGTTGCTGTTGCTGTTGCTGTTGCTGTTGCTCCGGCCCTTACATCCTTTTCGATGACGAAGTCAGCGGTCTTTT
>NZ_LJSB01000055.1:0-233 GCF_002742565.1 Pseudomonas sp. 2995-3
GCTTGAAAATCTACTCTATCCTTTATTAAATTTATATCAAGCTGTAGTTTTATCAAACGTGGAGCGAATTGAAACGCTCGGAATAACTTTATTTGTTTTATCAGTATTAGGAAAATCATCCATCTATCTTTGGGCAGCAAAAAAAGGAGTGGATGCACTGTTTAGTAAACATAAAAACAGATCATGGCATTTGTACTTTATAGCAGGGGTTGTGCTCTTCATCATCATAGGAC
>NZ_LJSB01000056.1:0-321 GCF_002742565.1 Pseudomonas sp. 2995-3
AAGAGGTGTTTATTCGGAACTTCAAAAAAATTTATGGTGTACCTCCTGGTAAATATCGAAAACACCCAAATCCACTCAGAAGTAACCATAGAATAAATGTGGAATCTATTAGGTTAAATATGAAGTTGGCTAAAGGAAAAGCCAGAGTAGATGAGAGCCTTGAAACGATAAATGATTTAATGTTGGTCGGAGTTGTAAACCGTGTGAGTGATACAGATCTATTTTCTATTATCGATAGAATGACGAATTTTTTCGCCAATGCTCATCTCGTTCCAAACCATTTGAACGGAAACATCTATCGTGTCTGTTTTGATATTGATA
>NZ_LJSB01000057.1:0-298 GCF_002742565.1 Pseudomonas sp. 2995-3
GGTCCACTCTGCCAGATACTTTAAGTGACTTTCTTAGCTTATTTGATGGGGGAAATGAGACACGACACGGATTATTTGTGTTTGTTGAGCCTGAGCAGGAGGAAAATTCTTTAGAGTATTATCGAACATATTTTTGGAAAATCCTTCAGTATCTCCATCAAAAAGATCCGATGCCTTGGCCTGGGGATCAACCAAAGGATCCTGAGCATTATTTATGGGATTTTCACTTTAACCAGGAACCAATCTTCGTTTTCGGAAATACACCTGCATATAAGCAACGGAAAACTCGTGATTTAGG
>NZ_LJSB01000058.1:0-412 GCF_002742565.1 Pseudomonas sp. 2995-3
AGACGTAGCAGGGTTTTACCTGTTGTGGATTTACCACAACCAGATTCTCCTACTATTCCTAAGACTTCTTTTTCATAGACTTCGAAGGATACATCATCTACTGCTTTGACATCCCCAACCTTTCGGGAGAGTATCCCACCTTTAACATCAAAATATTTTTTTAATGCTTTTACCTCTAGTAAAGCCTTAGACATTGATGACCTCCCCTTCCTTTTCATAGAGGAAGCAACGACAATTGTGTCCCTCGTTTATTTCGAGTAAAGCTGGATCTTGTTCATAACATTGATCAAACACCTCTGAACATCTTGCAGCAAAACGGCAACCTTGTTTTATGGAACCTGGTTTTGGTACATTTCCAGGAATAGAGTAAAGGCGCTTATCTCGCTGATGAATCTTAGGTAGTGATTTAATC
>NZ_LJSB01000059.1:0-324 GCF_002742565.1 Pseudomonas sp. 2995-3
GTTAGAATGTCCTCACCCTCACTTAATTCCCATACATCTCCCCCCATTCAGTGTGCCATGTCGGATAATCAAAGTCTTCACCATGGACCTCTTCAGCATTTAGACCGTGAAGGTTATATACACCTCCTTAGCGAGTTTGTACGTTAACAGGAATAGAATATCCACCAATTACCTCATTTTCATAGATTCCAAACAATCCCATTTACTTTCCCAATATCAGACAAAGAACTTAATGGGTGATTTGAGAGCATTTAAGTCAACAGTTCTTCGTGCGAAGAGACGAGAAGAGTTGAGTGGGACGGCTTAAGTCAACAGTTCTTCTTG
>NZ_LJSB01000060.1:0-339 GCF_002742565.1 Pseudomonas sp. 2995-3
AGGGGATGTTATAGGGTATACCTTTATTGAAGCACCTGATCCTTGGCAACCAAAACGAGAATCAATAACAGAAGATACATCTTTCTTCCAAGAAGGAATAATAAAGATGGAAACTGGTCTTCTTTCTGTGAAACAAATGGAACTTATGATGAGTCATTTACCTCTTGATATAACTTATATTGATGAAAATGACGTAGTGAGATTCTTCTCGCACGGAAAGGATCCAATTTTTCACAGAACTAAGTCAGTGATTGGTCGCTCTGTACAAAATTGTCATCCACCTAAAAGTGCACATATTGTTGATGAACTTCTAGAGGATTTTAAATCTGGTAAAAAAGA
>NZ_LJSB01000061.1:0-244 GCF_002742565.1 Pseudomonas sp. 2995-3
ACATGGAGAAGACTATGATTATCAAACTTGGAGAAGAGAGTGGGAAGAGAAATATAAAACTGATTAATAAAACGTTATTCACATAAGAATAAGCTATTCTTTATTCCAAGCCACTCTCTACTAGAACTCACAGAATCAAGGTCAAGTCTCTTGTAAAACTGTCTATTTTAGCTGGTAGTATGGCTTTTTACACCAAAGAAGTCATTATTTCATACCGACGTTCCTTTCGTGGACTGCCTACTAT
>NZ_LJSB01000062.1:0-324 GCF_002742565.1 Pseudomonas sp. 2995-3
ATTAATGCCTGAGAGAAACATCGTAATGGTGGATATCAATGAAAGAGCAGTTGAATTATCATCACTAAACGGAGAACTTAATAGTTTAAATAACACCAAAGTTTTTCAAAACGATTTAATGGAAGGTATTATAGATAAGTTTGCAGCTATACTTACTAACCCTCCAATAAGAGCAGGTAAAGACGTGATTTTTAATCTGTATGAACAAGCCTATGAAGCATTATTGGATAACGGAGAGATTTGGGTTGTGATCCAAAAGAAACAAGGAGCCCCATCCACGATCAATAAACTTGAAGAATTAGGCTTTGAAATAGAGATTGTAGA
>NZ_LJSB01000063.1:0-484 GCF_002742565.1 Pseudomonas sp. 2995-3
GACTTGGACAGTATTCTTGATGGAGAAGGCTATATATTAGAGGGATTAACAAGTATTCAAATGGTATCACTAAATGAAGTGGACGAGTGGATTCCAGTAAGTAATGTTATTATTCATCACCACTTTGATGACAATTGGTTTATTAATTTTTGTACATTAAATCATGTAAATGCAACTGATAAGATGACATTAAAAAAGATGTTACAAAGTATTGTTCCAGAGGTTTGCTATGTATCTATTATTACTGACAGAAATGAACCTATTGCTTGTGGAATGGGAGTTTTAGAAGACGGATATATTGGGATGTTTGATATAGTTACGAATATAGAATATAGAAAACAAGGATATGCAAAACAGTTGATTTCCACTATTTTAAATTGGGGTAAGAACAATGGTGCAAAACATGCATATCTACAAGTTGTATTAACCAATAATCCAGCTATAAATCTTTATTCTAAGTTAGGTTTTAAAGAAGTATATAAAT